>NZ_VOLS01000071.1 GCF_007954265.1 Colwellia sp. C1TZA3
CGCAGGAAAAATAATTCAAGGTAAGGCGCTCGATTGAGCAATAGCTGGCTATTGGGAGTGAGAGCAACACAGCCTTGAGCTATTTTAACTAGTACAAGTGAGCAATAACTTAATGGGATTGGTATTAGTCACTTATGTTCAAGATAGGATATTTCTCTATGAATTATAATCTATAAACTTTATATAGCGGATTTCTTAACATGAATCGTCTTAATTGTTACTAGGGTAATTTAATGGTTTGAACAACAAACTTTAACTATAAAACATTGCCAAAAATTACAATAATAAGTAGAAGTAATCTAATGTCGAGTGACACTTTATTTTATAAAATATATTTAGCATCGAGAAAGAGTATTTCTCGTGTGGTATCTCGCATTGTTCCTCCAGATGAAATTGAAGATATTGTTCAAGAAACCTATGTCCGTATTTGCCAAATAGAAAATAAAGAAAATATTAGCTCACCAAAATCATTTATGTATAGAACGGCAAGGAACTTAGCACTAGATTATCAAAAAAGAGCCGGGGTTAAACTTGTTGACCGCGTTGACGATCCGCAAGCTTTGGAGTATTTATTGTCCAACGATGCTGATGAAATGTATGAAAATACTTTAATTAATAATGAGTTTTCGCATTTTTGCGAAGCCGTCAGACAATTACCTACACAATGCCGAAAAATTTTTGTTTTGAAAAAAGTGTATGGATATTCACAGCGCGAAATCGCTGTTCAATTAGGCCTTAGTGAAAGTACCGTGGAAAAACATATCGCAACAGGCATGAAGCGTTGTACGCTCTTTATGCGAAATATTGATAAATTAGAGAATAAACCCTCTGCTAGCACTTCTCAAAGTATTGTTGGAGGCACTCATGAGTAACATCCATCAAATTAATCAAAAATCGACTGAACAGCAATCAGCTGAACAGCTAGAAGAAAAGCGTTTAGATGATGCCAGCGATTGGATCGCTAAATTAGATCGTGGTTTAACTAAACTAGAGAAAAAACGCCTTGCTAAATGGTTATCGACTGATATTTTGAATATTGAAGTTTTATTTGAAGTGGCTCAAATGTGGGATAAAATGGACCACCTAAGTCGTTTATCTGATATTTTTCCACAAGCTAACGTTAAGAAAAAACGCACAAGAAATAGTATTGCCGCTATTGCCGCTTCATGTATTCTTGCAGTAACGTTTATGTTTTATCAAAGTGCCAACAAGCTATTGCCTTTTGTCCAGAGCACGTCATCTATTGTTGCAATGCAGGCAAGTTATCAAACAAATATTGGTGAAAGTAATACCATTAATTTACCTGACAATAGTAAGATAGTGCTTAACACCAATAGTTTTGTACAAGTTAAATATAGCCAAAATTCTCGAATAATTGAGCTACTGCGTGGTGAAATTCATATCGATGTAGCACACGATACCGCACGGCCTTTAAGTGTTATTGTGGCTGGTAAGGTTATCCAAGCGGTAGGGACTGCTTTTAACGTCGAAGTGCGCAATGACTTAGTCGAGCTTATAGTCACTGACGGTAAAGTGTTAGTTGCACAAAAAGATAATACCCGTGACGATGGAATTGAGCAGATAACAAAAAGACTACCACAAAATTCGATGGCGATATCAAAAGGCGAAAAAGTTGACTTAGACATGTCAGGTAAAAAACAAGAGAAAGTCAGAAAAGTAGACCCCATAGAAATGGCGGCTAATTTAAGTTGGCGTCAGGGAAATTTAATATTTCGTGGTGAGTCGCTTGCAGAAACAATGGCCGAGATTAGCCGCTATACCGATATAAAATTTGAATTAGCTGATGATAAAGAACTTCAAAAAGTACAAGTCGCGGGGGTGTTTAAAACCGGTGATGTCTCTGGCTTACTTGATGTGCTAACGAGGAATTTCAATATTAGCTATCAAAAAGTTGGCCCTCATAAAATTGTCTTAAACTACGCTGGATAACACTTGTATCATGTTAAAACCAAAGGCTTAACTTCTCATATTAAGCCTTTAAAAAAGCCCTTAAACCACCATTTCGATTGACCATTATGCAAAATAATGGTTTTTTTATTTCAAGCGCTTAATTACAAAACTAACACAATAACAATAAAGGAAAAAGCATGACTGAACAAACACATTTAGCGGGTTTAAATGGCAGGCAACAAACACCCGAAGAGGTTAGTTCCTCTGTTTTATATGTACTCTTTATTTCTTCTGTCGCTGCTTTAGGTGGTTTTCTTTTTGGTTTTGACTCCGGCGTTATCAATGGCACAGTGACAGCGTTAGGTAATGCTTTTCAATCCAATGATGTGGCAACTGGATTTAATGTTGCCTCTGTTTTATTAGGTTGTGCCGTCGGCGCATTAATGGCTGGACCGATTTCTGACCGTTTTGGTCGTAAACCCATTATGATTGTTACCGCCATGATATTTGCTGTTAGTGCCTTTGGCTCAGGGATATCAGACTCTTCTATTGAGTTTATTTTTTATCGACTAATCGGTGGCTTAGGCATTGGTGCTGCATCTGTTTTAGCACCGGCTTATATTGCAGAAGTTGCGCCTGTTGCATTGCGTGGTCGCCTAGCGACTCTTCAACAACTCGCCATAGTATTAGGTTTATTTACAGCATTTTTAAGTAATTATATTATCGCCTCATCAGCAGGAGGCGCAGAAAATTCATTTCTACTCGACCTGTCAGCTTGGCGATGGATGTTCTGGGTAGAATTAATACCAGCGACATTGTTTTTAATTGGTGTGTTATTTATCCCAGAATCACCACGTTATTTAGTGGCGAAAGGTAAAATACAACAAGCAAGTAATGTCTTTAAAAAAATATCAGCCGGCACTGAAAATGAACTTGTTGATGAAGTGAAAACATCATTGCACGGCAACAAAAAAACTCATCTTGCCGATTTATTTATTGAAGGTAAAAAAAATATTCATCCCATTATTTGGGTCGGTATAGCACTTTCTGTTTTTCAGCAATTTGTCGGGATTAATGTTGTTTTTTATTATGGCGCTGAGCTATGGCAAGCGGCAGGTTTTGACGAATCGCAATCGCTCTTAATCAATGTAATGACAGGAACAACCAATATAGTTTCAACTTTTATTGCCATTGCTTTAATAGACAAAATTGGCCGTAAGCCGTTGCTGTTGGTCGGCAGTATCGGCATGTTTATCAGCTTAGGCATCTTAAGCTTTATTTTTGGTAGTGCCGGCTTTGATGAGTTAGGTAAAGTAGCATTATCTGATGCAATGGGAACTTTTGCTTTAGTTACCGCTAACTTATTTGTCGTATTTTTTGGCTTAAGTTGGGGCCCAGTGGTTTGGGTATTATTAGGAGAGATGTTTAATAATCGTATTCGTGGTGCCGCTTTAGCCATGGCAGCCAGTGCGCAATGGCTCGCAAACTTTGCCATTACCATGACCTTCCCTATTATATTAGGCTCAATCGGTTTAGCAGGCGCTTACGGTTTATACACCATATCTGCGTTTATCAGTATTTTCTTTGTCATAAAATATATCAAAGAAACCCGAGGCGTTCCTTTAGAAGCCATGGAGTAACCTTTTAAAGTTAATAAGGTTCGTCCGCTTAAATGCTAACGAACCTTGTATTATACAACATGGTTGATCAAATCATATTGGTTGAACAAGGACAAAAACCTATCTTTTTGATGTTGTCAAAAAACAAGTCGCTAACTCAAAGTTTGAGTGAACCTATAGAGATAGCTTATTTCTCATCACACAAAAGTGACTGTCTTAACTGATCTAGCATTAAGGGTTAAAGCGTAGTACAAGGTTAATCATGGTTAAATTAGCAAGGTCATTATGGATTCATTAACACAAGTTGTCTTGGGCGGCGCGGTTGGTTATGCAGTATTAGGCAACAAAGTTGGCAAAAAAGCCGCTATTTATGGTGCTATTTTAGGGACCTTGCCTGACTTAGATGTGTTCCTGCCATACAATGGTGAAGTAGAGGCTTTTACTTATCATCGAGGATTTAGCCACTCTCTATTAGTACACTTGTTAATCAGTCCTTTTATTACCTGGCTACTAATCAAATGCCATCAAGCTACAGCCATTTATAAAAAACACTGGTTTTGGCTGGTGTTCCTTTGTTTATCTACCCACGCCATTTTAGATAGCCTCACCGTGTATGGTACACAATTGTTATGGCCTATTACTGAGTATCCGTTTGCAGTCTCTAATTTGTTTATTATTGATCCCATCTATACCTTGCCGCTATTGTTTGCGTTTATTGTTATTTTTCTGCCTAGAATTAAGCAAGCAAGGGTCTCAAAAATCAATCATTTTGCATTAGCCATCAGCTGCCTTTATATTTGTTGGTCTTTAACCGCAAAATTTTATATCGACAAAAAAGTAACAATAGCGCTGCACGATAGGCAAATACAAGCTCATCATTATTTGAGTACACCTGCGCCTTTTTCCACGTTACTTTGGCGGATATTGGTCATGTCAGATGATCAATATTACGAGGGTTATGTCTCTGTGTTTGACTCAGCATCAGATGTCAGTTTAGTGGCTTATCATTCGTCAGATGTTCTGCTTACTAATATCAAAGATGAATGGGATGTGCAGAGGCTTCAATGGTTCACTAAAGGCTTTTATTCAGTCAAAGCAAAAGAGCAGCATATTGTTTTATCCGATTTACGTATGGGTGCGGAGTGCGGCTATGTGTTCAATTTTATTGTCGGTGAGCAAACTAGCACTGGTATTGTTAAGAGCGGTGTTGAGCAGGTGAGTGATAGACCTGATTTAAGTATGCTTGGCCGTGTTTGGGATAGAATTTGGGATGCTTCAGTTTCATTAGCGCCAGTTAAGAAAAACGGTGTGTGCCAATAACGAAAGTTGATTTTATAGCGAAGCTTAAAGGACTAGCATATTGAATAGTGCATGTGACAAGTTGAACCTGCCAGCCGACAGTATTATGAGCTATTAATTTTTTGCCGTTTAATGCGATAAACCAGATATTAGCATCGACGATTTATGCTCTTGAGAAATAGTAGCATTAGTTGATATTACCCTCCTGATGTCCCGTTACCATCATCATTCTCAGGGGCAAGCAATGCTTAGCATCGCGAAAAACGATGTCGCTTTACAGCGCTTAAACCCCTGAAAATGTCTATTTTCTCAGCATTGGATTAAACTGGCGGCGACTTGCGCTTAGGGAGCAAGAAGGGAGCCGTTCGACTGGTCTTCGAGTTTGCTACTTTCGCAGGAGGACCTTGAGCAACAACAAGTCCGCCTTCACCGCCAGCGCCGGGACCAATGTCGATAACCCAGTCGCTGCTGCTGGCCACCTGCATATCATGTTCAACCATGATGACAGTGTTACCTGCGTTAACAAGTCCATTCAATTGCGCCATCAACATCGACACGTCTGCTGGGTGTAGGCCAGTCGTTGGTTCATCGAGAACGTAGAGGGTGTCACCACGTTGGGTACGCTGTAGTTCGGTTGCCAGTTTGATCCGTTGAGCTTCGCCGCCCGACAATTCGGTGGCAGGCTGACCCAGCCGTAGATAGCCGAGTCCAACTTGCAGTAATGCGTCTAATGCGCGCAATACTGGCGGTTCATTGGCAAAGAATTCATGCGCGGTTTCCACGGTCAGGTCAAGCACTTCGGCAATATTTTTGTCCCGGTAAGTGATCTCAAGCGTCTTGTCGTTATATCGCTGACCCCGACACACCGGACAGGGTGAATAGACGCTGGGAAGAAACAGCAACTCTACGCTGACAAAACCGACCCCTTCGCAATTCGAGCAGCGGCCCTTTACAACGTTGAACGAAAAGCGACCTACATCGTAATGCCGTGCCTTCGATTTTCGCGTCGCTGCGAACAACTTGCGTACGTGGTCAAACAAGCTGGTGTAAGTGGCAAGATTTGATCGCGGAGTACGACCGATCGCCTTCTGGTCAACGGTCACCAGTCGTTTCACGTGCTCCATCCCGTCAATAATCCTTCCACCCGTCGACGTCTCCAGCTCCCGTTCCAGTAACTCGACTTCCCCATTGGGGACCTCAACGGTCTTTTGTTGTCCTAGCGCATCGTAAACCAGTTCAACAAGTGCTTGACTCACCAGACTCGATTTGCCTGAACCTGACACTCCGGTAACAGTCGTCATGACGCCGAGTGGGAACTCAACGTTGAGCCCTTGCAGATTGTTTCGTTCAATCCCCGCCAACTTCAGCCAAGCTGTCGGCTGCCGTGGCGGGTGTTTCGCGGCGGCATCGCTTGTGAAAAGGGAGCGACGAGTGTGCGACTTGGTGACTTCGCGCAACCCCTCTAGAGGGCCACTGTAAATCACTTCGCCGCCATGGGTACCTGCGTCTGGCCCAACATCAACGATCCAGTCGGCATGTTGAATAACGCTGACATCATGCTCAACGACGAATAAAGAGTTGCCTGCTAGTATGAGTTCATCCAGCGCGCCCAATAATGCTTGAGTGTCGGCTGGGTGCAGACCTGCCGACGGTTCGTCGAGCACATAAACGACGCCGAACAGTTGCGAGCGGATCTGCGTTGCCAATCGCAGA
The DNA here is from genome assembly GCF_007954265.1 of Colwellia sp. C1TZA3. Taxonomy (GTDB): domain Bacteria; phylum Pseudomonadota; class Gammaproteobacteria; order Enterobacterales; family Alteromonadaceae; genus Cognaticolwellia. Next base: position 6,543 of record NZ_VOLS01000071.1, read on the forward strand.
CGTTGCAGTTCACCTGGCGACAAAGTTGGCGTACTGCGTTCGAGCGAAAGGTACCCCAAGCCAAGCTTAGTCAGCGCTTCGACACGGGCTAAAATGTCGCGAGCAATGCGCTGAGCGACGATGGCTTTTTCTGGATGTAGATCACTGGCTGTTGGGTTGGCATTGGCCGCATCGCCCAACAATACAGCGAGTTCGGTTAATGTTAACTGCGACAACTCACCAATATCGAGCCCTGCAAACTTCACCGACAGCGACTCTCGTTTCAGTTTTTTACCATTGCAGTCTGGGCACTGGGAAATTTGCATAAACTGGGAAACGCGTTTTTTGGTCCGCTGACTTTGTGTCGTGGTGAAGGACTGCAAGATGAAGCGTCTGGCGCTCGAAAACTTGCCCATATAATGTGGTTCTTCACCTTTTTCGATTGCCTCGCGAATTTGGGTAAGATTGTATTCCGGATAAACCGGTACCACAGGTGTCTCATCAGTAAACAGGATCCAATCACGTGTTTTTTTTGGCAGCTCGTTCCATGGTTTATCAATGTCATGCCCGAGTGACACAAGTATGCGGCTAAGATTTTGACCTTGCCACGCGGGTGGCCAAGCCGCGATGGCGCGCTCTCGGATCGTTTTTGTCTGGTCGGGAACGAGCAACTTTTCAGTCACTTCAAATACTCGCCCAATGCCATGGCATCGAGGACAGGCGCCTTCTGGTGTGTTTGGAGAGAACGCGTCCGCATACAGTATTTTCTGGCCGCGGGGATATTTCCCTGCACGGGAATACAGCATACGCAGGGCATTAGAAATCGTTGTGACGCTGCCGACAGAAGACCGAACCGATGGCGTGCCCCGTTGTTGTTGAAGGGCGACCGCTGGCGGCAGGCCGTTTATTGCATCAACGTCAGGTTCATCAACTTGGTCGATCAATCGGCGCGCATAAGGCGATACTGAATCAAGGTAGCGACGCTGTGATTCCGCAAACAAGGTGCCAAAGGCAAGCGACGACTTTCCTGAGCCAGAGATGCCAGTAAAAACCACGAGTGCGTTGCGAGGCAGCATGACGTCAATATTCTTGAGATTGTGGACCCGCGCACCGCGCACCTGAATGCAGTGTTCAGGATCACAAGGAATATTCTTAGCTTGCTTTTGAGCGATTATTGAGTTTTTTTTGGCTATGGACATAAACTATTGTTCCTGTTGGGTTGCGCCTTCCAATTTCTGATCGATTTTGGCGGCGTCCGACAATGGGACTGGTTCAATGGGATCTTAACGCACCCTAAGCAATAACTTCAAACCTTCTTCCTCGTTTTCCTCAGTTATACCAGTTCCATTAAGTTTGTGATCTTGTTGTGCGCAGGAAAAATAATTCAAGGTCAGGCGCTCGATTGAGCAATAGCTGGCTATTGGGAGTGAGAGCAACACAGCCTTGAGCTATTTTAACTAGTACAAGTGAGCAATAACTTAATGGGATTGGTATCAATACCCGTTTCACCCATCAGGTCATCTAATCTAGTTGCAGGGAAAGTGGCCAAATATAAGGTATTTATTTTAAATACTCGTTATTCTAATGCGTAAATAAATAACGAAGTAGTGCGGTATTTCAACCAGTAGAAATGCTCACAAAAATTATAAAAATTGGTGTGATTGATAATCTCATGACCCACCATGGATTGGGTCAGTACAACATTTTCAGGTGGATTAATCGTGCTAACGACGATATTTTATCCACTGAACGTTAATTATATCAAGTCCTGAAGCAACCGCGTGCCAAAAGAAATAATTTAGCCTGCTTTGACCTTGTCGACTTATCGCAATAAATAGCGCACCGTTATTAAATTAATATAACGATCAAGCTGGAAATCAAGACATTGTAAATGCTCGACTGATGATCATCGTTAACCTAATTTTAAGTTCAGCTGACCCTAATTGATTATTGACTCCAACCTCGTCCTCCAGCATTGTGCTCAATCTACCAATCGATCGTAAACTTTTAGCGAGAACAAATGCCTAGTTCCTCCACCCCCAAGCAAGAGCTACAGGGCTATATCCTGATGTTTGGTTCAATTATTATTTTCTCATTGCTGCCTTATTACTTACAATTTTTAGCACCTGTGGATGGAAATACTCTGTTTGCTTTTCGTGTGTTATCACAGTTAGGTTTCGGTATTCTAGTTTTGGCTTTAATTAAACAGTTCTCTGAGCTTAAGGCTATTTTTACGCAGCCAAAAGCCTTGTTGTTGATGTGTTTAACATCACCCTTGATCGCATTGCAGTGGTGGGTCTTTTTTTGGGGGCCAGTTAATGGCCAAACCATTAATATCGCTATGGGGTACTTTTTATTGCCTATCACCATGAGTTTAACCGGTCGTTTTTATTTTAAGGAAAGCATGAGTCCTTTATTGTGGTTAGCGGTGTCTGCGGCATTGATTGGGGTGTGTGTTGAGCTATGGACAAACCATACTTTTTCTTGGGTTACGCTGCTTATTTGTTTAGGTTATCCGCCGTATTTTATCTTGCGCCGCAAAAGCCGAATATCGACAACAAGTAACTTTGTTGCAGAGAACATTTTGCTAACTCCCTTCGCTTTGTTGCTTCTATATATTGCGAATCAACAACAACTCCCCTTAATACCTTCACTAGATTGGGGAATACTATTGGTATTAGGTTCGGGGTTTTTGGGCACCATTGCTATGCTATGTTTTGTCTCTGCATCGACACGCTTAAAATTTACGGTCTTTGGCATGTTAAATTATGGCGAACCCATATTGATCATGCTAGTCGCGATATTTTTATTAAATGAATCTATAAATCCGGAACAATTGTGGAGCTATGGCTGCTTTGGTATCGCTGTACTGTTAGTCGTCTGCGATAGTTTACTACGCATAACCATCAGCAAGAAAAAAGCATTTTAGTATACCCGTTACCATTTTGAATTATTTAGAGTCACTCTAAATAATTCAAAATAGTCATAACTCGCTTAAGCGATCTTAGCGGGAAAAAATACTATAAAGTCTATCTCAATTTTTGCCTCATACCGCCATAGAAGGATGAAGTGAAATGTCCCCTGTGTGATCATAAAGCGGAGCCCATGCATCTGATTTTTATACCACCAACAACAAATTAAGCATTTAAATATAATTTTTATGAAGGTTAAATTTCGTATTAAACTTGTCTCTTTTTAGCTGGGTTTTGGCAAAAAAATAAGGTCGACTCTGTAGCAAAATTTAGCGTTTATATTTTATATACCAACAACAGCAAAGAGCTTGAAGCAGTCATAAAATTACATACCTATGCACTTCACTCAGGAAGTGTTTTTTTTAGCTGATTCTTACCAAGAAATAGTAATAAAATGATGTTTAATACCCGTAAATAGCGATAAATGAATATGATTTGATGCCGTTGCCCATTTATCTAGTCTCTTACCTGAGCTAGATGCATAGGCATGTAAAATTATCATTTGGTGACGCGATTCGCATTTTTTATCACACCTTTACATATTTACATATTCACAATGTCTAGAAAGCTCATTTTCTGTCGCCGATCTCATTATTTATACCAGTTCCATTAAGTTTGTGATCTTGTTGTGCGCAGGAAAAATAACTCAAGGTAAGGCGCTCGATTGAGCAGTAGCTGGCTATTGGGAGTGAGAGCAACACAGCCTTGAGCTATTTTAACTAGTACAAGTGAGCAATAACTTAATGGGATTGGTATTACTGCGATCTACACAGCTAAACCGTCTTTTTTTTGATCTAAATGCATTATTTTAGAGTAAAGGCTTTACTTTTGTAGAGTTGTTGCTCTATAATAATGTTGTTCTCGTTTGAACCTGTTGTATTAATTTTGAATTCTAGCTTCCCCAAGCTTCCATACCGATGACCACTTTAGTCATCGGTTTTTTTATGTCTAAAATTTAGCTTTTATTCCACCATGAGAAAATTAACAAAAAAAACCTAGCTCGACATCAGCTAGGAGTTAAGCTTAAACAGGATTAATTAATATTTTTTTGTTTCATCAGCACAATGCCAAGCAACAAATTTCCACTCATCTTCATCTTTGACTAAAACATCACTACAGCGGCCGTGGGTGACCTTTTGTTCTCCTTTTTTATCTGTAATGCCATGAGAATAATAGTAATGTGCAACGGCAGTATCACCATGAACAACAATAGCTGTTGGACTATATTCAGCAACATTGTTAGTTGAGCCATCTTCAAAATTGAATTTTTCCCATCGTTTTACCGCACTACGGCTGCGAGGCATTGGGGTACTATTTCCCCAAACCATCGCGTCTTCGGTTACCCATTTATCTGTCCAATTATTATTGCGTTTGTCGATATCCTCATATGAGGCTAAAACTATATTCCATACTTCTGTTTGCTGTTCGTTCCAACTTTCAGCATAGCTGCTAAAAGCGGTAACTGTGACTATTAATGCTATGGTTAATTTGAAGTTCATTTTATCTTCCTTGTTAATCTGTCGACAAGGCCTACTAAACAACGCTGTTCTCAGTAAACTCGATTTTGCGATTATCGCCCATTAAATATAGCAGGTTTACATTAGTCGGCTGGTTTACCTCAGGTAAGCCTTGTTATATGAAATTTTTGCTCAATATAGTTTGAATACCATGGTGAATTAATCATTACATTTCCGGTCTATTGTTAGGCAGTAATGAGCAGAGTAATATTTCATTAATTTATTGCTGCAATAAATCATTAATCGCCATCAAACCACTAGGGAGATCTTATGTCACAATATACAAAATCAAGCGATGCTATTGCTGCGTTATCCGCTGAGCAATATCGTGTTACACAAGAAAGCGGTACTGAACGCCCTTGGACTGGCGAGTTATTGGAGAATACCTCACCGGGTATTTATGTTGATGTGGTTTCAGGTGAGCCTCTGTTTGCCTCAGCTGATAAGTTTGACGCAGGTTGTGGCTGGCCTAGTTTTAGTAAACCCATTGAAAGCAAAAATGTTAGTGAACTTAGCGATGAAAATCATGGCATGGTGCGCACAGAAGTTCGCTCAGCACACGGTGATAGTCATTTAGGCCATGTATTTACTGACGGTCCAACAGCACAAGGTGGCTTACGATATTGCATTAACTCAGCTTCACTGAAGTTTATTCACCGCGATGATATGACCACTGAAGGTTATGAAGCCTATTTAACCCAAGTAGAAGGATAGAATATGACTATTGAACGAGCCGTATTAGCCGGCGGTTGCTTTTGGGGTATGCAAGATTTAATTCGCCAATTACCCGGCATAACAAAAACCTCTGCCGGTTATACCGGTGGCGATATTAAGAATGCGACTTACCGAAACCACGGTACTCACGCAGAAGGCCTTGAGGTTTACTTTGATAATACTGTGATCGGGTATCGAAAAATTTTAGAATTATTTTTTCAAATACATGATCCTACTACAGTAAATAGGCAGGGTAATGATCTAGGTACTGGGTATCGCTCGGCAATTTATTACACTTGTGCAGCGCAAAAAGCCATGGCGGAAAAAACCATCGCTGATGTCGAGGCCTCTGGCTTATGGCCAGGTAAAGTGGTTACTGAAGTTGAACCCGTTGGTGATTTTTGGCAAGCCGAAGTAGAACATCAAGATTATTTACAACGGATGCCCAATGGCTACACTTGCCATTTCCCAAGACCTGATTGGGTGCTACCTGAAAAATAAGACTGAGCAAGCGGCCTAAACAGCTTTGCATAAGAGTGATTTATTGCAACTGATATGAAAGCACAAATATCGTCGGGTTGGAGTCATGAATGGCTAAGAGCGGCCTGTACATCGTCACTCTTATATATCCATGTGATCGTGACATTGCCGATAAGGAGGTCGGTACTTAGTTTTTGTCTGGAACAAAAAAATTGATCGTACTTCCTGTACATCGTCACTCTTTCACATCCATGTGATCGTGACATACCGTACTTCCTGTACATAAACGCCGGGAAAGTCGAGGCGCTAACTTATTCAGTTGTGATGTCAATATAATCCGTTGAGCACGGTATTGCTCAACGGGTATTTTATTCTTCTATTAGAGGCGTTTCGCTTGATTCACCTAACGGTTGAATATTTTCATCTTGAAACCAATCGCAAATTACTTTGTCTGCTTGCTCCGAGCCAGTACGTTTTAATGACGAGAACGCCTGCACTTTAATATCAGCATTTAATAAAGCTAGCTCTTTTCTAACCGCAAGTACTTGCCCGCTAACTTTACCTTGAGAAAGTTTGTCGCTTTTGGTTAATAAGGCTAAAACCGGTAATTCTCCGTCTACAGCCCATTGAATTAGGTCCATATCAAGATCTTTTAACGGATGTCTAATGTCCATCAGTATCACTAAACCTTTCAAACATTCGCGTTTTTCTAGGTATTCACCTAAAGCTTTTTGCCACTTTTTCTTCATTTCCATGGGCACTTTAGCGAAACCATAGCCCGGTAAATCAACTAAACGTTTGTTTTCAGCAATTTCAAAGATGTTAATCAACTGAGTTCTGCCCGGTGTTTTACTGGTACGTGCAAGGCCTCTTTGATTTGTTAGCGTATTTAACGCGCTTGATTTACCTGCGTTAGAGCGACCTGCAAATGCCACTTCAATACCACTATCGGCTGGTAAACGACGGATATCAGGTGCGCTAAGGGTAAAAGTCGCTTTGCTTAGATGAATGGCTGTAGATGACAAGATTAGCTCCAACGATATAAATAAAAACCGCATTATATCGTTTTTTTATACTAAAGATGCAATTGTATTAGAATTTCGGCAATTTTTTTCATTAAACAAGCCGCTCAATAGTCTTAATGGTGTATAATATCTGCGATTTTTCTGGCTTATTGAATGTATTCAATAAAAAACACAAAAGCATGTTGAGAATTTTCCTATGAGACATATTTTAACTTTATTAATTATAACCTTCTTAAGTATTAACATTGCTGTAGCCGCAACTGGTGACGCAGATGCAGGTAAAGCTAAATCGGCTACTTGTGCTGGCTGTCATGGTGCAAATGGTATTGGCATTAGTGATACCTTTCCTAACTTAGCAGGCCAGCATGCTGATTATATTGTAGTACAGCTGAAAGCATTCAAATCAGGTGAGCGTGAAAACTCATTAATGTATTCAATGGCAGCAGGTTTATCTGAGCAAGACATGGCTGATCTTGCCGCTTATTTTTCAGCATTGCCACGCGATGGCGGAAGCTCAAGTGTCGCCTCTACAGCGGCGCCTACAGGCGTAACTGCAAGTGTATCTAAGGTTAAAGCACCTACTGCTTACGTACCTGACCCTGCAGCCGGTAAGAGCTTATTTGAATTAGGTGATCCGTCTCGCAATATTGCCTCATGTATTGGTTGTCATGGTAGTGAGGGTAACAGCAAGGTATTAATTTATCCGAACTTGGCTAATCAGCATCCTGAATATATTGCGACACAGCTAATGAATTTTAAAAACAAAGATCGCATTAACTACGCCATGAACCAATTTGCCGGTAACATGACTAACAATGATATTGCCGACATGGCCGCTTACTTTTCTGATACCGCTGCCGTTGCTAACGTAGTTTCACGTAGAGTAGCACCATCAGTTCCAATAACCTCTGAGGTTATTGCAGGTAAAGCCAAAGCTGCTACTTGTACTGCATGTCACGGCGTCGGAGGAAACAGTATGGTGCCTATCTATCCAAAACTCGCAGGACAACATGCGGATTACCTTGTAAAACAGTTACAAGAGTTTAAATCAGGTGCACGTGAAAACGCTGTTATGTGGCCTATGGCATCAGCATTAAGTGAGCAAGACATGGTAGAGATTGCCAGCTATTTTGCCGCACAAAAAATGATTGTTGCTGACTTGGAAAGCTCTAAGATTGGTAAAAAACTTTATTTAGGTGGCGATGCAGAACGTGGAATTACCTCTTGTGCAGGCTGTCATGGTGTTAACGGTAAAGGTGCTGGTAAAGCTGGTTTCCCCGTTATCGCTGGCCAAAACGCACCATACTTAAAAGCACAGTTAATGAAATTCAAAAATGGTGAGCGTCATAACGATTACAACACTATGATGCGCAGTGTTGCTACTAGGCTTTCAGTTAGCGACATGGATGAGTTATCGAAATACATCGCGTCAATGAAATAACCTTGGTCATAAAATTACTAATGTGAGCTATTGTATTTAAATAAAAAGCAGCGTTTATCGCTGCTTTTTATTGCCGTGATTTTACACTGCCTTTGAGGCAAAAAAATTTACCGTACTAGTATTGGTTAATTTTTTTAATGACCTTATTTCACAGTCATTAAATTCGTGTAGAATGCCAAACAACATTTTAGCAAATTTTATCAGTAAACCCTTTATGGTGTTTACGACAAGCAGAGACTAAATCAATGAAAAAATTTATCATTACTGTTTTACTAGGATTAAGTGCAGTCACTACTGCCAACGCAGCGCAAGGCGATGCCGAAGCAGGTAAAGGCAAAGCAGCCATGTGTGCTGCTTGTCACGGCGCTGACGGTAATAGTATTGTACCTATGTACCCTAAGTTAGCGGGACAAAGTGCTCCCTACTTAGTTAAGCAACTTACTGAATTTAAATTAGGCATGACCTCTGGTGGAACATCAGGTCGTGTAAACGCCATTATGGGTGGCATGGCAATGGCACTTAGTGAGCAAGACATGGCTGATATCTCAGCATTTTATGCTAAGCAAAAAGTCACTGATGGCAACAGTATCGCTAATACGAAAGGCGAAAAACTTTACTTAGGTGGCCATGCCGAAAGAAAAATTACTGCTTGTGCAGGCTGTCATGGTCCTAGTGGTAAAGGCATGTCAAATGCTGGTTTTCCTGCTCTTGCTGGCCAAAATGCTGAATACTTAAAAATTCAGTTACACGCGTTTCGTAATGGCTCACGTTATAATGACCTTAATGGCATGATGCGAGGTGTTGCTGCCAATTTAACTGATGAAGACATTACTGCACTGTCGCAGTACGCATCGTCATTAAAATAGCCGCTTAAACTATTTAATTAGTTTTTTAAAAGTTAATATTGAAAAAGCAGCGATTAACGCTGCTTTTTATATTTAGAATAAACATCGTCGCTTTTTCATGAGGAAAAATGAAGAAATACAAGGCATAAAATTTAGTCAGTAGTTAGTCACCTTATAAATTTTATAACGCCGTAGTTTTTTATTTTAACCATTAAAAATGAGCAGATAATTAATCAATTTGACTCATACCGTGTACTCCAGTAATTAGGTATATGAACGCTCTTAGAGTAAAGGTAAAGGCAATTAGTGATGTCTATTGGTGTCATCTTGCCTTGGATGTCATCGCTGGCAAAAACAACCATGTCACCGCGACAGAGTACTATTGCTGAATATAAAAGGGTAAGCATATATTTTATAGTGCTCACCTTTGAAGTAATAAAGTTTATTTAAGCGCTTAAAAAGCGTATTTAAAACCAACCGTTATCACATCAGTTCCATCATGATTTTCAAAAGACGCTTCAACGCTAATTTTTTCGTTCAGTTTTTTACCCACACCCGCACCAAAACCAAACTCCCATTCATCATCGCTTGCAGACGTGCCACGGAAACTGGCTTTAAGATCTAAGTTGGCATATGACGGCATCACATAAACATAAAAACCATTGTTATAATTGTATTGACCACGCACAGAAAATGCCATGAAACGTTCGACTTCTACCTTAATACTGCCCGTTTTATCATCAGAGATGCCAGTACCAAGGCGCAATTCAGGTACTAGTGAGAATTGACTATCCTCTGCCACAAATTCATAAGCAACAGCGCCATAAATAGCGCCTAAAGAAAGATTTTCAAGAGATAGGTTTACATAGCCTGCGCCAGCTGACCCGTTGGCCGAAGCCGTTAAAGGTAGTACCAATAAAGAAAGTACAATTAGAGATTTTTTAAACACAACAATATCCTTTTATTAATTTAATTAATGTCGATACAGATAGGAAAGCGCGCATGCTAGCAATCTGTCTCTTGGTAAGCAATTATTTTATCTCTGTTAAATCAGCGTAATAAATAATAAATCATGTGTTAGACGCAATAGATAAATAAACATAACTTGCCACAGACATCGGGGTCAATTTCAGGCTATGATCTAAACAATTAGCAGAATATGCAGGTTTATTTGGGATACAAAAATGATAGAAATTATTCAATCAACAAAGTTTAAAACCGTACCATGGAAAAATGGTAAGGGAGAAACCATTGAAATGGCGATAAGTCCTGGCGGCAGCTTAGATAATTTCGACTGGCGCATAAGTATGGCAAGTGTGATTGAAGATGGCGTTTTCTCTAATTTTACTGGCTATACCCGCAACCTAGTTTTAATTGACGGAGACGGCATCAACTTACAGCACAATGATAATAAAATTGACCGCTTAACCCAGCTATTAGATATTGCCACTTTTGATGGTGGCAATAAAACCGTAGGTAACTTACATAGTAATGAAATAACAGACTTTAATATTATCGCCCGTACTTCGGCCTTTAATACCAAGCTAAGTTGCCAAAAAAGTGCGAAAAATTATTTACTTGAAAGCAGCGCCCTGTGCTTTATCTACAGCTTATTCAAAGACACAACACTGACCTTAAGCAACAGCCAAGAAATTATCACCTTGCCGGCTCAACACTTAATAAAAATAACCGATTTGCCAACAAACTACGCCGACATAACAGGTGAACACCTTATTGTTGTTTATCTAATACCAAGTTGATTAATCAAATTGGTATAACACATTAGACATGATTTTTTAGACCTCTGCTGTTCGCACACCTTACCAGTGTAGATAAAACTTTAAGCCGTCAAATTAACAGTTGACGGACTAAAGTCTGAGGAATCCCCACAAGTTACTCAATATAAACTATCTTGAATAAGTGTCTTCATGGCACTTAGTATCATTCTATCCGATAGATAATATCGTTTATGTTGCAGTACCCTTAACGCTAAATAACC
>NZ_VOLS01000072.1 GCF_007954265.1 Colwellia sp. C1TZA3
GTTGCCACCCGTAGGCCCGATGTAGGTTGGACTTTAGTCCATCAAGTTAAATGAAATTTAACCGTTTTGGGCACAAATCCCGATAAACAAAACAATACTCACAGTAAATGTTTGTTAACCCATCACATTAATCGCCCGCTTAACCGTTGACGGACTAAAGTCCGACCTACAAAGCAATCGCCCAACGCTACATTATCACCCGTAGGTTTTATGTAGGCTTAACGCAGGTTGGACTTCAGTCCATCAAGTTAAATGAAATTTAACGGTTGTTGGTGTCAATATCTGATCTGCATTGGTAAGCATTAATTAGCATTGAAATTATTTTAAGTGTACAGGCGATTTCCTTTCGTCAAATGGCAATAGCGCTGATTTAAGTGTGGATGTGCAGGCTTTTTCTTACTGTTTCTTGGCTTCAGCCATTTTATTGACAGCAAATATCAATCAAAATAACTAGCTTTAGTTACTGAATAATATGAGTTTAATTGGTTGGCATAGTTCATGCTTTGTTCGAGTGTACTTCTTTACTCGGGTAAAATATTATGGCACTTGCCTATTCGACATCGACCAACTCTTCTTCAGCCAACCCTGCGCTGAATCGTGTAGTAACTTCATTTGATGAGGTTAGTTTTAAACGCGAGCAATCCAATCGATTAGAAAGTGAAAGCTACGCGGGTGAATTGGCGTACTTACGTCAACAAAATAAACAGCTACAACACGTTATTGATGTTATGCCAACTGGGATGATTATGCTCGATGGCAACGGTATTGTAGTGAAAATTAACGATACCGCTAAACGTTTGCTTGATGAGCCCATTTTGGGGCAGCCTTGGTTTGGTGTGATTAAACGCTCTTTTAAACCCCGAGCTGATGATTGGCATGAGGTTTCTTTAAATGATGGTCGCCGGGTTAAGTTGGAAATTACCACTTTAGGTGGCCAACCTGGGCAGTTAATTATGATCACCGACTTAACTGAAACAAGACTCTTACAAGATAAGCTTGGCCAACTACAGCGACTGTCGTCTTTAGGGCGTATGGTGTCAAAATTGGCGCATCAAATTCGTACGCCACTATCGGCTGCGATGTTGTACGGTGCTAATTTACGAAATAAAAAACTTACTGATGATGCACGGATTAATTTTCAAGATAAATTAATGCTACGTTTACATGATTTAGAACAGCAAGTTAACGACATGTTGCTGTTTGCTAAAAGTGGCAGTAAAGCCGTTGTTGAACCCGTCAATATTAATCAACTTATTGAGCAAGCCAAACAAGCAATTGAGCCACAAGTGAGTCAAGCTGGTGCAAAAGTTAAACTAAATTTTTGTCAACAAGGTGGTGAGATCTTAGGCAATACTAGTGCCTTGTCAGGGGCAATTCAAAACTTAATACACAATAGTTTATCGGTAATTAAAGCTGATGCGGTTATCGACATTAGTGCTTACTGTCAGGGCGAATATGGCTATATTAGTGTTCGTGATAACGGTCCTGGTATCAGCGGCGAGCTTGCTGATAAAATATTCGAACCTTTTTATACCTCAAGAAGTCAAGGCACAGGCTTAGGCCTAGCGGTGGTGAAATCAGTAACTAACGCCCACCAAGGTGAAGTTAGCTTGTTAAGTCAACCGGGTGAAGGGGCGCATTTTTGTATGAAAATACCGCTACTGGTGAGTGAAGACCCTACCGCCGCATTGACAGGTTGTGAAAACGATACATTTTTGTCTAAGGAGCTTAGTCATGAGCACAAGTAAAATCATGGTAGTTGAAGATGATGCCGGACTTAGAGAGGCACTTGTTGATACTTTGCTGTTGGCGGGCTATCAATGTTTAGCCGTAGATTCAGGTGAAGACGCACTGATAAAACTTAAGTCGCACAACGTCGATTTAGTGGTCAGTGATGTGCAAATGGGTGGCATGTCAGGACTTTCGTTACTAAAAAGTATTCGCCATAATTATCCAAAATTACCCGTATTGATCATGACCGCGTATGGCACCATTGATGATGCCGTACAAGCGATGCGAGACGGTGCGCGTAATTATATGGCAAAACCTTTTGCGCCCGAAGTCTTACTGAATATGGTTAGCCAGTATGTGCCGTTACAAGTTAATGATGGTTGCGATCCCGTGGTGTCTGATGCCCAAAGTCTTGAGTTATTAAAACTCGCCAAAAAAGTGGCTAATACCGAAGCCTCTGTTATGGTTTTGGGGCCTAGTGGCTCAGGTAAAGAAGTGCTGGCACAATATATTCACAATCAATCGCCACGTAGCCAAGCGCCTTTTGTGGCGATTAATTGTGCTGCTATTCCTGAGAACATGCTTGAAGCTACTTTATTTGGTTATGAAAAAGGTGCTTTTACCGGCGCTATTCAAGCTTGCCCAGGTAAGTTTGAACAAGCGCAAGGTGGTACCATTTTACTTGATGAAATAACGGAAATGGACTTAGGTTTGCAAGCAAAAATTTTACGCGTGTTGCAAGAGCGAGAAGTAGAGCGCATAGGTGGACGCAAAACCATCAGCTTAGACGTTAGAGTAATAGCCACCAGTAACCGCGATTTAAAAGCCGCTGTGCAAAACGGTATTTTTAGAGAAGATTTATATTATCGACTGAATGTATTTCCATTAACCTGGTTACCACTGAATGAGCGCCGAGATGATATTCTGCCATTGGCGACTCATCTTATTAGCCGTATTTGTCAAAAAGACGGTAACGTTATTCCTGAATTTACCGCCGCCGCGCGCAGTAAATTATTGGCTTATGACTGGCCGGGTAATGTACGAGAGTTAGACAACGTTATTCAACGGGCGTTAATTTTACAAAGCGATCGTTGTATTGATGCCAATGATTTATTGATTGATGATTTTGAAACACCCAAAGTGGAAAGTGAGGCAGTAGACGCTGCAAAAAATGACAAATTAGGCAGTGAACTTAAATTACAAGAACATCAAATAATATTAGATACCTTGCACGCTTGTCGTGGCAGTCGTAAAGATGTGGCGGAGCGTTTAGGTATTAGTGCACGGACCTTACGTTATAAAATTGCCCGCATGCGTGATAGTGGTATTAATATACCACTTTAAAAAATGGCCTTAGCCCTGCTTGTAACAAAAAAACGACGCCTTTAACGTCGTTTTTTTCGTTTGATTCAATATTTATCTCTATTTATTTATTGTTATCTTATATTTGATTTTAAAGCCTTTTTAAAGATATTTTAGCTTTTATATCAGGTGATTTTTTCAATATTTTACGATATTATTTAGCTTGGCACTATGCTTGCTTTAACCTTAGGTAACACTAAGTAACAAGAAATTGACGTAAGCGAGATAGCCATGGATATTAAAACTAATTCTTTATACGCCCAAATGCAAAGCATGTCGATGGAAGCTATGGGTAATAGACTACCGATAGGTGAAGCAAATGGCATGGGCACACCACCGGTGAGCAAAGCTGGTGGTGACTTTGGTAGCTTGTTAAAAGATGCTGTAAATAATGTCAATGAACTACAACAAGATGCTGGTGCAAAGCGTACCGCTTTTGAGCTTGGCGATCGCAATGTTACTTTGGCTGATACCATGATTACGGCGTCAAAGGCTGGTATTGCTTTCGATGCGACAATTCAGGTGCGTAATAAATTTGTTGAAGCTTATAAAGAAATTATGAGTATGCCGGTATAGCGGCTCAGTTGTTAAGCATAAAATGATAGTGATGCGGAGAGAAGTAAGTGGCAGATTCAACAAACAACACAAATTTAATGCTGGCAGATGGTAACAATGACTTAGTCGCCAGAGATGGTGCCGATGACGTTGGTGAACAAAAATCAGGCTTAGCCGCTGCCATGGGTAATGTTGACTTCCTGCGTCAAATTACCATAGTGATTGCGTTAGCGATTTGTTTCGCGATTGCTGTTTTTGTTATTATGCTCGCTAATCAACCAGAATACCGCTTTTTAACTAAACTGCCCACCGAACAACTGATTAAAACCATGGATTTTTTAGACAGTAATCAAGTTGAATACCGTCAAGAAAACAACACAATATCGGTAGAAAGTGACGAATACCAAAGTGCTAAGCTCATGCTAGCCCGTGGTGGATTAAGTGATGCGCCTTCTGAAGGTAGCGAAATTCTTATGCAAGACATGGGATTTGGTGTTAGTCAACGTCTTGAAACTGAGCGTTTAAAACACTCTCGAGAGCAACAACTTGCTCGGACAATCGAAGAGTTAAAGTCTATCTCACGGGCGCGGGTGTTACTTGCTATTCCACGTGAAAATGTTTTTGCTAAACGTGAAAAAAACCCATCGGCTACTGTGGTACTGACTTTGCGTCGTGGTCGCCTGATGTCTGAAGAAGAAGTTGACGCGGTAGTAGATATCGTGGCATCAGCAGTACAAAGCCTTTCGCCTAATCGAGTGACGGTGACCGATCAAAACGGTCGATTACTCAATTCTGGCTCACAAGACTCTGTCTCGTCACGCTCGCGTAAAGAATTTGAAATTGAACAAAAACGTGAAGCAGAATATATGGATAAGATTGATTCAATCTTAATTCCAGTGGTAGGTTTGGGCAACTTTACCGCGCAAGTTGACGTGGCTATGGACTTTACCAACACCGAAGAAACTCAACGGCGTTATAACTCAGATTTACCCGCTTTGCGCAGCGAAATGAAGGTGGAAGATAATACTATTGGTGGCTTACTTGGCGGTATTCCAGGCGCGTTAACTAATCAGCCACCGCTCGACAGCAATATTCCCGAAGATGCTACGGGTAATGCCCAACAACGTAGTATGCCAGGCCGTAAACATACTGAGTCGACACGTAACTATGAACTCGATGAGGCTATTAGCTACACCAAGCAGCAAACTGGCGTTATTCATCGTATTAGTGTCTCTGTTGCTTTAGATTACTTATCTGAGCTAAATGCTCAAGGCGAGCCTGTGCCAACGCCACGCTCTGTCCAAGAAATGGCTAATATTCGTCGTTTATTGCAAGGCAGTATTGGCTTTAATTTACAACGTGGTGACTCATTAGAAGTAGTGACTTTACCGTTTTCTCGTCCAGAAATTATCGCTGTAGAGCCACTACCTTTGTGGAAAGATCCCACTATTTATAAATATGCAAAATTACTTGGGGCAGTTATCTTAATTGCTACGCTGTTTGTTGCGGTCGTTCGTCCGATGTTAAAACGCCTAATTCACCCCGAAAAAACCCCGAGTGACTATGGTGATAAGTCACTCGATAGCCATATCGATTTGGGTGATGAGACCATGGACATGTTAACATCTGATTTCGATGCTGATGCGATTGGCTTTGCTCCCGACGGTAGTTTACAATTGCCTGATTTACACCGCGATGGCGATGTATTAAAGGCAGTACGGGCATTAGTGGCAAACGAGCCAGAGTTATCATCGCAGGTAGTTAAAAGTTGGTTAACCGAAAATGAGTGATGAAAATCAAGAATTAGCAGAGCAACAATCCTCTGGGTATGACGTCAATAAACTTGATGGTGCCGAAAAAGCCGCAATTTTATTGTTGAGCCTTTCAGAAGAAGACGCTGCACAAATACTAAAACACTTAGAGCCGAAGCAAGTGCAAAAAGTGGGTATGATCATGGCCGGTATGGAAGATTTTACTCAACAAAAAATCACGGCAGTGCATAAGTTGTTTATTAACGAAATTCAAAATTTCTCCACCATTGGTTTTAAAAGTGAAGAGTTTGTCCGCAAAGCATTAACTGCCGCATTAGGCGAAGATAAAGCCGGTAACCTTATTGATCAAATTATTAAGGGTGGCGGTGCTAAGGGTCTTGATTCTCTGAAATGGATGGACTCGAAGCAAGTGGCGAATATTATTCGCAATGAACATCCTCAAATTCAAACTATCGTTTTATCTTACCTTGAACCGGATCAATCAGCCGAAATACTGACCCAGTTCGCTGACAAAGTGCGCTTGGACCTGATGATGCGTATTGCCAATTTAGAAGAGGTTCAACCCGCGGCCTTACAAGAATTAAATGAGATCATGGAGAAACAATTCGCCGGTCAAGCGGGGGCACAAGCCGCGAAAATGGGCGGCTTGAAAGCAGCTGCAGATATCATGAATTATTTAGACAACAATGTTGAAGGCACCTTGATGGCTTCAATTCGCGAACATGACGAAGAAATGAGTCAGCAAATACAAGATTTAATGTTTGTTTTTGAAAACCTTGCCGATGTTGATGACCGAGGTATTCAAGCCATTTTAAGAGAAGTGCAGCAAGATGCGCTAATGAAAGCAATAAAAGGTGCTGACGAAGCCTTAAAAGAAAAAATTATGGCTAATATGTCGAAACGTGCTGCCGAAATGCTAGCTGACGATCTGGAAGTGATGGGACCGGTGCGTATTAGTGAAGTTGAAGCGGCGCAAAAAGAAATTTTGGCGGTTGCTCATCGCTTATCTGACGCAGGTGAAATTATGCTAGGTGGCGGCGGTGGCGGCGATGAATTCTTATAATCAAAAGTGTGAGAGTGTAAAATAATGGCACCAAATTCTGAGCCAAGCACTGGGGCAATAGCCACAAAAAAAACTGAAAAAGTTGATACCTGGTCAGCACCGGGTTTACAACCAGATGAAGATGAGAACGTTAGTAAAACTAATGCATTAGGTAAGGCTATGAACTGGCGCTATGAGCCGCCAGAAGAGACAGAAGTGAATGAGCCTGTGCCACTAACGGCACAAGATATAGAGGACATTCGTCAAGCGGCATTTGAAGAAGGCTTTAGTGAGGGCAAAGCAGACGGTTTTGCTACCGGCTTTGATGAAGGTAAAACCAGTGGTCATGAAGCCGGTTTAACTTCAGGTAATGAAGAAGGTGTGAGACAAGGTTTAGCCGAAGGTAAAGAAACCAGTGCACAGCAAATCGCAGCGATGCAAACTCTATTAGACCAATTACATCAACCTTTGCTTAACGTTGAGAAAAATGTTGAGGCGCAATTATTACAGTTAGTCGTGCAATTAACCCAAGCGGTGACTAAGCATGAAGCGAAAACCAACCCAGATATTTTACTATCGGCTATCGCTGAAGGTATTAAGGCCTTACCGGCACAAGAGTCTCAAACCCAAATTTTATTGCATCCCACAGACATTAAATTAGTAGAGCAACAATTTGGTGCCACGCATATTCAAGAACAAGGTTGGCGCTTACTGGCCGCTCCGCAATTAAGCCCTGGGAGTTGCCAAATCGAAAACAGTACCTCTAATATTGATCTGAGTGTTAAATCGCGCTTGAACGAGGTTTTGGACTCATTTTTACAAGAAGCTTTATATCAATAAACTGGAGATCAATAAAAAATAAGTCATCAACCTTACTCAAATAAACCCTACTCAAATGAATCTTGCACAAATGAACACGACACAAATAAACCGGGTAACGATAAATATTGTCCCACTAAACTTTATTAATAAGTGTAAAAATTTCTATGGTTGATATCAATCGCATAACTGAACGTTTAAAAAATAGTGAAAAATTTATTCACCCGCACAGTGTCTCTGTGGCTGGGCGTTTAGTGCGTGTGGTGGGCTTAACTTTAGAAGCGGTTGGCGTTAAAGCCGCAGTGGGTAGCCAATGTTTGGTGGAAACATCACAAGGTGATCTTATTGCTGAAATTGTTGGCTTTGCCCAAGATATAACTTTTTTGATGCCAGAGCAAAGCTTGCAAGGGGTATTACCTGGGGCGCGTGTCGTGCCTTTATCGACTAAAGCACGTCTGCCCTTATCAATGGACTTGTTAGGCCGGGTTATTGACGGTGTTGGTAAACCACTTGACGATAAAGGGCCGATTAAGGCATCTGATAGTTATCAATATGACAGTAAACCGATTAATCCCTTATCACGACGTGCAATTACAGAGCCGCTAGATGTTGGTGTGCGTTCGATTAACAGCTTTTTAACCGTTGGTGTTGGGCAACGAATGGGTTTGTTTGCTGGCTCAGGTGTCGGTAAAAGTGTGCTATTAGGTATGATGACACGTGGTACAAACGCTGATGTTATTGTGGTGGGGTTAATTGGTGAGCGTGGCCGAGAAGTTAAAGAGTTTATTGAAGAAATTTTAGGTGAAGAGGGGCGTGCACGTTCTGTTGTGGTGGCAGCACCGGCTGATAATTCAGCGTTAATGCGGCTTAAAGGCTGTGAAACTGCCGTGCAGATCAGTGAATATTTTCGTGACCAGGGTTTAAATGTTTTATTACTAGTGGACTCATTAACGCGTTATGCACAAGCGCAACGCGAAATAGCGTTAGCGGTAGGCGAACCACCGGCCACTAAAGGTTATCCGCCATCGGTTTTCTCTAAATTACCCCAGCTCGTTGAACGAGCGGGTAATGGCGGTGATGGCCAAGGCTCAATCAGTGCATTTTTTACAGTCTTAACTGAAGGCGATGATTTACAAGACCCGATTGCTGATGCTGCCCGTGCCATTTTAGACGGTCATATTGTCTTGTCGCGAAAATTAGCCGATGCTGGGCATTATCCAGCGGTTGATATTGAAGGTTCGATTAGCCGAGTGATGCCGATGGTAACTAGCGAAGAACATCAACAACTTGCCAGACAATTACGACAAATTTATGCCTTATATCAAGAAAATAAAGATTTGATCGCCATTGGTGCCTACAGCCGAGGTACGGATCCAAGAATTGATCAATCAATTGACTTACAACCAGTTATTCAGTTTTTCTTACAGCAAAAAACGCTTGAAATCATCCCTTATGATCAAAGTTTAACCCAGCTACAGGAAGTCTTGGCGGCAGCGCAAGCTCATGCGAATAGAAATCAGTCGAACAATAACTAATAGGTTGCTAAACCGATGAAACAGCTGAACACCTTATACAAGTATGAACTTGATAAAGAACAAAAAGCCTCACAAGCATTACAAACGGCGGAGGTTGATTATGAACAAAATAAAGCGCGCTTAAAAAGTGTTAGTGATTATCGTTTGGAATATATGCGCCGGCTTAATGAGCGCTCAATAGCGGGTATTGATAGTGCAAGCTATAGCCATTTTCATGCTTTTATCGCGAAACTAGATAACGCCTCTCAACAGGTTAAAGTGGCGGTTCATCAAGCTAAAGCACTGGTTGAAACTCGAAGAAAACAATGGCTAGAGCAAAGACGAAAAATACAAGCGGTGGAATTACTGCGTGATAAAAAACTTGCCGCCTTGCAATTAGTCGCTAATAAAAAAGAACAAAAAATGTTTGATGAAATGGCGACACAACAATTTGTTCGCCGACGCCGTTAAACTCCAGCCGTTTAATATTAAAACCTACTAGATTGACGACTTGAGCAAAGCCCATGAGTAGTAACACTCAAATTCAAGACCAGTCATTACTGCTGACATACACTCAGTTTATTTTAATTTTAGCGCTAAAATTGTAGATTGAGGTGGGGGCGATTTATAGGGATAAGCCGGTAGAAAAATGTCTGAACATATTGTTGAGTAATAGCTGACGTATGCCAAGGCGTACAAAAAATAACGTTATTAGGTAAAGCATTTTAAGTGGAGCAATTAATTAATCTGTTGGTAATTAATATGGCTTTATTTTTAGTCTGGACTTATTTGGACTGTATTTTTAAAAAACTTTTAAAGATATTTTTGGAATGAATATTGCTTAAATAACGAAAGACTACGATAGAGTAACGAAAGAAAAAATTTATTAACTTGCGCTTAAGTCTACGTTTAAGAAAGGTCTGTTATGTCTCAAATGAATTTATTGTCTGCTGATGCTGGCCAAAGCCCTGATAACCATGGCGCTAAGGTTGGAGTATCAATAAAAAGTGAAGCTAAAAGTAATGCATTTAATGATGCGATGGCGCAACACTACTCCAGAAAAAAAGCGGAAGCATCAGAGAAAAATGCTGAGCCCTATGGCAATTTTGCGTCTAAAGCGGCAGAACAACACCAACAGGCTTTAAAAAGCGAGCGTTTATCAAAAGCCAATGAAGCCGAGGATGGCCATACTTTACCGGTGCCAATTTCTCCTCATAGTGAACTGGGTGTGAAAAATGAGCTACAAGTGCCTAGCAATAAGCCAACAACTTACCTTGGTTTTCAAGCTGAATCTGCCGTAAATAAAGTCCAAAGTAGCTTAGCTACTGATGTCGAAAATGATGACGCGGTTGATTTATTAAAAATGTTAAGTGGTGCAGAGCAATTATTGAAAAAACCTGCAGCAAATAATAGCGCAGCAGGCGTAATGCCGGGCAAGGCTACATCAGGTGATAGGCAAATAACAGCAGCAACCGGTACAAGGTCATTAGCTAATGAGCAAGGGGTCACTGATGATGCCGAGCTATTAGCCAAGCAAGCAGGTATAGAAGCCTTGACTGAAGAAGGCAAGGCCGCCTTAGAGAAAAATCAAGGTGTTGACCAAGCCACTAACCATGCAGCATTGCAAGATAATGCCAGCGATAAAGCTAGTGAATTTAAACGTGGTAGTGATAGCGCAGCAAGACAAACTCACCTCGTTAATCAAAGCACAGCTAGTGTGGTGACGACATCGGCTACAGAGATAAAACTTGATGTTAATCATAAAGCGGTGGTAAATGAAGACATTGATAAAGTAGCCAGCACCATGCTTGAGCCACAAAAGTTTTCTAAGATTGAGAATGACAAGTTAACACCACAAGCTGATAAAGTTGCTTCAGCTTTTAACCAAACACTAGACAATCAAGCCCAGCCCATCGCAAGTGCTGCCGAGTTGGTGGCTGCCCAGCAAGAGCAAAGTTTTGAAAGTACGGTCAATCAATTAACCACAAATACTCCCTCACCATCAAAATCAATTTCTGCTATGCAGGTCGAAACTATGGCCATTTACCGCAAAGATTTTGCCGACGCTGTTAAAGATAAAGTGATGGTGATGATTAATCAAAAAATTCAACAAGTGGAAATTCAACTTGACCCACCAGAGATGGGCAATATTCATGTACGAGTGAATTTACAAAATGAGCAAGCTGCTGTGCAATTTGTTGTGCAAAACCAACAAGCACGAGAGGCTTTAGAGCAAAATATGGGTAAGTTACGCGATATGCTGGCTGAAAGCGGTGTTGATGTTGGAGAGGCAAATATCGAACAGCGCGAAGCGAAAGAGCAAAGTGGCAATGGTTTTGATAATCAGGCTAGCAATGGTCAAAGCACTGAGTCAGCTGAAGACAATTTCAGTGAAAATGATCAGGCAATGGTGAATGTGTTCAAAGCTTCGTCAACGGGTATCGATTACTATGCTTAAATTCACTAATACACTGACAATACTTGATAAACCCTTTGGATTAGCAGCTATTCAACGATATAGTTTAACAATAGATATAAAAACTCTTCACAGGTAAGAATCATGGCCGACGAAAAAGAACTTGAGTTGGATAATCCAGCTAAGAAAAAAAAGCTGATTATCATTATCGCTATTGTTGTAATTTTGGCTATTGCTGGCGGTGTGGCTGCATTTTTTCTATTGGGTGGCGATGATGAGCTTTCACAAGCTGAGATTGATGGCGCTTTAGGTTCGGCAAGTGAAATGACAGCAACCGTAGGTGTTGAAATTGGCTCAGCCTTGTATGTTCCTATGCCAAGACATTTTCGTTTTAATGTACCAGGAGTTACTCGCGACCGCCTTGTCGAAATTCGTGTGCAATTGTTGGTACGGGGCGCTGAAAATGAAGAAGCGGCCAAAAAACATATACCGTTAATTGAAAGTGCGTTGTTGGGCGTTTTCTCGCAATCGAATGCGGATGTTCTAGCCACGAGTGCAGGAAAAATATCTTTAAAGCAAGCGTCTTTAGTGGCAGCTCAGGAAGTAATGACCGAAGTGGAGGGGAGTGCAATTGTTGAAAAAGTACTTTTTACCAGCTTTGTTATGCAGTAATAGCTTTAAATAAAAGCAGGCGTTAGTTGATTGATCGGTTAATTGAACTTTTGCTTAAACTGCTGATTAAGTTAACGGCTATGGTTTGTGAATAGTGTAACTAAACTAACAAGATAAAGAGACTATTGAGTGAGTGATTTATTATCTCAAGATGAAATTGATGCACTTTTACACGGTGTTGATGATGTTGAAGAAGAAGAAACTGTAGCGGACTCTGCTAAGTCAGGAGAGACATCTGATTATGATTTTTCTTCGCAAGATCGTCTTGTTCGTGGCCGCATGCCAACGCTAGAGATGATCAACGAACGTTTTGCACGTCATATGCGTATTAGTTTGTTCAATATGATGCGTCGTACCGCAGAGGTGTCTATTAACGGTATCCAAATGATTAAGTTTGGAGAATACGTACATACTTTATTTGTGCCAACGAGTTTGAATATGGTGCGCTTTCGGCCCTTAAAAGGTACCGCATTAATCACCATGGAAGCTCGGCTGGTGTTTATATTAGTGGATAATTTTTTTGGTGGTGATGGTCGATATCATGCAAAAATTGAGGGCCGCGAATTTACCCCTACTGAACGTCGCATCGTGCAGATGTTGTTAAAAATTATCTTTGAAGATTATAAAGTTGCCTGGTCACCGGTGATGGATGTTTCATTTGAATTTCTTGACTCAGAAGTTAATCCGTCAATGGCAAACATTGTTAGCCCGACTGAAGTGGTGGTCATTAGTTCTTTTCATATCGAACTTGATGGGGGTGGTGGCGATTTTCATGTTGTTTTACCCTATGCCATGTTGGAGCCTATTCGTGAATTACTTGATGCCGGTTTACAAACTGACAAAGAAGATACCGATATGCGTTGGTCAAAGGCTTTGCGTGATGAAGTTATGGATGTTTCGGTCGAGATATCAACTAAATTTATCGAAGTTACCCTGCCATTACAAAAAATTATGGACCTGAAAAAAGGTGACATTATTCCAATTGAAATGCCTGAGCATATTACTGTATTAGTAGAAAAATTACCGTCATTTAGGGCTAAACTTGGTCGAAGTCGCAATAACTTAGCGCTGAAGATAGAATCAAAAATTAAGCGTCCAGAATCCGTTAAATCAGAACTTACTATTTTGACTAAAGGTGGTAAGCGTTTAGACAGTGACGCAGAACTGCATTTATTAGACGATTAATTATAAAACAGCATTTATAGAACAGTATTTATAAAACAGTACTGATTAAATGTGGTGTAAAAACCGCATAATAAAAAGCAACAAATGAGTAACGTAAATCTTTTGACGTTACTCGATGAAAATTGAGGTAAAACAGCATGAGCACAGAAAACAAAGATGAATTAGGCATGTGGGATGAAGCGATGGATGAGCAAGCTAGCGCAGAGGCGGCTAAAGCGGTGGAACTGGAAGACTTAAAAGAAGACAGTGACACTATATCTGGTGAAGACAAGCGTAAGCTCGATGCGATTTTAGATATACCTGTCACTATTTCTATGGAAGTAGGGCGCAGTAATATTAGTATTCGAAATCTGTTACAACTGAACCAAGGCTCGGTGGTTGAACTTGACCGCGTTGCAGGTGAATCATTAGATGTCATGGTTAATGGTACTTTAATTGCTCATGGTGAAGTGGTTGTGGTTAACGATAAATTTGGTATCCGCTTGACTGACGTTATTAGCCAAGTTGAACGTATTAAAAAGTTAAAATAGCCACTAATGAAAAAAACTTTGTCAGTATTTTTTAGTTGCTTGGCTTTTGCAACCTTTGGCCACGCGCAAGCAGTTGTGAGCGATGTAAGCGATGTTACTTTAGTCGATGCTCCTGTTGAAGTGGGTAAGCATGTTGCCGCCAATATGGATGCTATGAGCATGATCTTGTCACTACTGATGGTGCTCGCTGTTATCATTATTAGTGCCATGATCTTAAAACGCTTTCAAGGCGTTAGTCAGACTCACCAAGGATTAAAAATAGTCACCAGTTTACACCTTGGATCCAAAGAGAAGTTAGTGGTGGTGCAAGCGGGAGATAAACAACTATTGTTGGGCGTTACTACGCAGCAAATTACCCTGTTAGAAACCCTCGATAAGCCTTTGGTGAATGCCAAAGAAAACAATGTTGATTTTGCTCAGTCGTTAGTAAAACTATTCAAACAAAAAGCGATAAAAAGCTATGATAAACAAAAATAAAAAATCATTATTATCGTTAAACAAAGTCGTAACTTTATTGTTTACGATTTTGTCGTTTTTACTCATTAGTAATACTAGTTTTGCGGCCGATGACCTCTCATTATCTGCGTTAACCTTGACCACTAATCCTGATGGCTCGCAAGAGTACTCAGTGACCTTACAAATATTAATTTTTATGACCGCGCTGAGTTTTATACCGGCAGCGGTGATCATGATGACGTCGTTTACCCGCATTGTGGTGGTAATGGCTATTTTACGGCAGGCCTTTGGTTTACAGCAAACGCCGTCTAATCAGGTGATTATTGGTATTACTTTGTTTATGACCTTATTTATTATGACGCCGGTTTATAACGAAATTAATGCCCGTGCGATTCAGCCTTATTTACAAGATCAATTAACCTCTGTTCAGGCGATTAATAAAGCGAAAGTACCATTGCGCGCCTTTATGTTAGAACAAACGCGGATTAAAGATCTTGATACCTTGGCGCAAATGGCGGGTATAACACAAGTTGATAAACCCACCGATTTACCGATGACAGTAATTATTCCAGCCTTTGTTATTAGTGAATTAAAAACAGCATTTCAAATCGGCTTTATGTTATTTATTCCATTTTTAATCATAGATTTGGTGGTGGCCAGTATTTTAATGGCGATGGGAATGATGATGCTATCGCCGATGATCGTATCGTTGCCATTTAAGTTAATGTTATTTGTGCTTATTGATGGCTGGAATTTAGTGATAGGCACACTAGCAACAAGTTACGGTATGGGAGCTACGTAATGGGTCCTGAGGTATTTGTTGATATTTTACGAGATGCGCTGTTTCTAGTGATTGTTCTAGTGAGTGCGGTTATTGTGCCAAGCCTGATCATTGGCTTGGTTGTCGCGGTATTCCAAGCGGCTACCTCGATAAATGAACAAACCTTGAGTTTTTTACCACGTTTAATTGTGACTTTGCTGTCTTTAATTATAGGCGGACATTGGTTGGTACAAAAATTAATGGACTATACCATTCGACTGATTGGCAGCATCCCTAGTGTAGTGAGTTAACCATGGAGTTCACGGAATCAATAATTAATCAAAGCATGGCTGATTTTTTGCTGCCGTTTACGCGTATTTCAGCCATGGTGATGTCAATGATAGGCTTAGGGGCAAAAGCCATTCCGGGGCGAGTAAAACTGTTTTTGTGCTTAGCGATTACTGTTGCGGTTATGCCGGCATTGCCGGCCACTCGTGTTGATAATATGTTTTCATTAGCGACCACTTTGCTTATTGGTGAGCAAATGATTATTGGCATCATGCTCGGCTTTGTTACTGTGATGGTGGTCAACACTTTTACCTTAGCAGGCCAGATTATTGCGATGCAAACTGGTTTAGGTTTTGCCTCGCTGGTTGATCCCGCCAGTGGCACAAGTGTGCCAGCGGTAGGTCAGTTCTTTTTAATTTTATCGTCATTGTTATTTTGGGCAATGGATGGCCACTTAGCTTATTTACAGTTTGTTGTTGCCAGTTTTGACACTATTCCTATTCCGGCCCCTGAATTTTCCAGTATTAAGTTTAAAGAAATTGCTCAATGGGGCGAATGGATGTTTGCCACTGCTTTGTCACTGGCTATTGCACCTTTAACGGCTATGTTATTAATTAACTTTTCATTTGGTATTATGACGCGAGCAGCGCCGCAATTAAATATTTTTGCTATCGGCTTTCCTGTCACCATGTGTGCAGGGCTATTAATTATGTGGTTAACCATGGGGAATTTCTATAGTCATTTTGTTATGCAGTGGCAACGGGCGCTAGATTTTAGCTGTTACCTGATTGATTGTGGAGCTGCGCCCTAATGGCTGAATCTGATAGTGGTGAAAAAACTGAAGAACCGACAGCGAAAAAACTGGCTGACGCGAGAAAAAAAGGTCAAATAGCGCGCTCAAAAGATTTAGGCACTATGTTTGTTTTAGTCGGTAGTGCGGCAGCAATCATGTTAATGGGTGATGCTTTGGTTGAGGGCTTAGCTAAGATGATGACACGTCTACTAAGTTTAAGCCGTAAAGAAACCATGGATGTGCATGCCTTGTATCAAATAGTTAGTGAGAGTATCAGTGCAATAACGGTACCTTTTCTTTGGATACATATTATTATTGTTATTGCGGCTTTCATTGGTAATATGCTGCTGGGCGGTATCAGTTTCTCTTGGGAAGCGATGGCCCCCAAAGCCAGTAAACTTTCGCCAATAGCCGGTTTTAAACGCATGTTTGGTGTGCAGTCCTATGTTGAACTTATTAAGTCGATTCTTAAATTTTTTGTGGTTTTTATTTCAGCATATTTGTTATTGAGTAGCTTGTTTGGCCAAATATTGAGTTTAAGCACGGAGAATATTCCGCATAATTTTGCTCATGCGGTGTCATTACTGATGTGGATGTTTTTAGCCTTAGCGTTCTCAATTGGCATTATCGTGGTTATTGATGCGCCCTATCAAGTGTGGAATCATAATCGGCAATTGAAAATGAGTATGCAAGAAATTAAAGATGAAATGAAAAACTCTGAAGGTAGCCCTGAAACAAAAGGTCGAATCAAAAGAGCGCAATATGAAATGTCACAACGGCGCATGATGCAAGATGTACCGCAATCTGATGTAGTGATCACCAACCCAAGCCATTATTCAGTAGCGCTTAAATATGACACTGAAGCCGGCGGTGCACCGGTATTGGTGGCTAAAGGTGTAGATGAAATGGCCTTACATATTCGCACTATTGCTAAAGAGCATAATATTGAGATTGTCGCATCTCCGGCTTTGGCTCGATCTTTATATTATACCGCAGAGCCCAATGAAGAGATCCCCGAACAATTATTTGCGGCAGTGGCGCAAATACTGGCCTTTATTTTTCAGCTCAGTGCCCATAAAAAAGGCCAGGCGCGACGGCCTAAACCGGTGGCCAAAAACTTACCGATCCCAGATGAATTTCGCTATTAGTCCTGTTTTTAAAAAAATCAGCGGTCAGACTTAAGAGAAAGCTATTAGCGGTCAGTTTTAAGATAAACAGCTGGTATTGCACGGGTCTGTTTTGCTTTTTAAAATCACCTATGAGTGCACTTATACCAATTTGATTAATTAAGTGATCACCTTTTTCATGAGGAAAAATGGATAAATACAAGGCATAAAATTTAGTCAGTAGTTATTCACCTTATAAATTTTATAACGCTGTAGTTATTCATTTTA
>NZ_VOLS01000073.1 GCF_007954265.1 Colwellia sp. C1TZA3
ATTAAGTTATTGCTCACTTGTACTAGTTAAAATAGCTCAAGGCTGTGTTGCTCTCACTCCCAATAGCCAGCTATTGCTCAATCGAGCGCCTTACCTTGAGTTATTTTTCCTGCGCACAACAAGATCACAAACTTAATGGAACTGGTATAAGTACTTATAGGTTGATGTATAGACAATGTCGGGTAGGAGTAAGTATTTATCTGGTATTGATAATGGCAAAATTTAACTCTCATTGCCAGCTGAATAGCGCACGAAGCATGATGTAGAGAACAGTTTTTCTCTTACTGTAATATAAGTTTCTTGCGGGTAATGGGCGCTTCGACAGCAAACAATAAAACAAAGGCCAAATTGATAAGGTAAGCTAACAAATAGGGTGTTTTTAATGCAGGCTAACGAAGTAATCACTTAATCAAATAGGTATAATACTGCGAATACATCATCATCTTGATATTTTTTTGGTTACTTAATCCAGTATCAACTCGGTATATAACCCGTATCAAAATTTAGTGTTAATAATAATCTAAAGGCAATGTTAGTTAATGGTAGAGAATAAGTGTCAATTACAGCGCAATTATGACCAGCAAGGTTATTTTGTGATTAGAAATTATTTCACAGCGGCTGAAATTGTAGAGTTAAGAGCCGTAGTATTAAAGTTTCATCAGTTATGGCAACAAGACAATGCAACATTTTATCAGCAGGAGGCTTTCAACTCTTCGTTAATCACGGGCAGTGAGTATTTAGCGTTTGATGATAGGGTGCAGTTGTTTAATTTCATCAGCTCAAAAAAAATTATGAATGTTGTTGAGGCGATTATCATGAATAAGCCTGCTTTTATGAATACGCAATTATTTTTTAACCCAGTGAACCCCAAGCAAAAAGATTTCTGGCATCGAGATTGTCAATACGATCATGATGTTGAAGGGCAACAACTCGCCATTGAGCAGACACAAGTATTGCACCTTCGTGTGCCTTTATTTGACGAACTCGGCATGGAGTTAGTGCCAGGCACGCATAAGCGCTGGGATAATGAAGAAGAGTTTAATGTCCGACAAGAAGAAAAGGGCAGCGTCAGTAGTGATGACCTTGCTACTGGTAAAAAAATAAACTTAGCGGCGGGTGATTTGCTAGTTTTTTCGGCTGATATGATCCACCGGGGTTTATATGGATTAGAGCGATTAGCGTTAGATATTTTAGTGTTTGATTCGGCCGGAGATTTTGCAGATTATGTTGATGACGATTGTTTGCCAGATAGCTTAATGCTGGATAAAATTGACGATCCAAGGTTATTTATCAATACCCTTAACTTAAAGTCGACTGGCTGATTTTTACGAAAAATCAGCTTAGCAATGCAATACTAGTTCAATGTTAGCCAGTGTCAGTTTTTGACGCGTGATTTTTGACTCACTATGCGTTGTTTACTATTAATGGCTTTAAAGTTAGCTGTTGTTATTAGTGGTATTCAGATAGAATTCGGCACTTACTTTTTAGCGACTTTCAAAAAAGTAAGCTTTAACTCTCAGCAGCTTCCTATTTCTTCTAAAACGGCATGAAACAAACAATGAATGATAAAACAATAGTAACTCATAACGGTAATTTTCATGCAGATGATGTTTTCAGTATCGCTGCACTTAAAAGTATTTTTCCGGCTTTTAAATTAATTCGCACACGAGATTTAGCTGTTATAGCTCAGGCTGATATTGTGATTGATGTGGGCGGTGAATATAACCCTGATGCAGGCCGTTTTGATCATCACCAACGTGGCGGGGCAGGTGAGCGTGAAAATGGTATTCCTTATTCTTCATTTGGTTTAATTTGGCAAAAATATGGTGTAGAAATATGCCAAGGTGATCCAGATGTTGCTAAGTCGATTGATACGGGTTTGGTATCGACCATTGACGCTATTGATTGTGGTCATGTTGAAGGGGTTTCAAAAGGTATTAGCCTGAGCCAAACTATTTCAATGTTTAACCCAACGTGGCAAGAAGAAAGTGATTTTGATCATTGTTTTGATGAAGCGGTTGAGTTTGCCTCGCGGGTTTTAACCCGTTTTATTGCTTCTGCAAGCGGTGGCATTAATGCGAAATCAATTGTGGCTAAAGCGATTGATAATGCAGCAGACCCAAGAGTTATTGTATTAGAAAAATATACCCCTTGGAAAACAACGGTTCATACTTTATCTAAAGAAGCTTTGTATGTAATTTATCCGTCGGGCTCTGGACCTTTTAGAATTCAAACTGTGCCGGTTGAACTAGGTTCATTTGAAGATCGAAAGTCGTTGCCTAAAGCGTGGGCCGGTTTAGCTGATCAAGCGCTGCAAGAAGTCACCGGTATTGATGACGCTATGTTTTGCCATAATGGTTTATTTATTGCAGGCGCACAATCGTTTGAAAGTGCGATGAAAATGGCCGCTATAGCACTAGAAGAATAAGCGCAGCGCTTGTTAACATAAAGTATTAAGACGTTAAATTAACGGTATTTAAGGTAAATAAATTAGCTTAATACCGTTAACCAACAACTTGCTTTTAGTGATTGCTGCTTGGCTTCTATATGTGCTTAACTCATATTTAGCCGGTATTCAAAAGGCATTTACTGCGCGTCAATAGCAGCTTGCATAGATTGTTCAGCCACTTGTTCTAACCAAGCAAAGTCTATTGTTTGGTGAGCTTCACAAATAAACCAAGGTTCGCGTGAATCAGGCTCTAACATCACGCCATTGTCGATTAAATTAAGCGCGAATTGAGTATATAAATCGCTGTTAGTTTTTTTCCAGTCACGATAGTTTTGCGGTACGTTTTTGCCAAAATGCACACCAAACATCGCATTTGGGCCGGCAAAACAATGTTCAATACCAAACTTACTAAACACCCGAGCAAGCAAGGTTTGAATTTCTTGCCCTACACGGTCAATTGTTGCAAGTACATCGGTTTCTTTTAGTATCGTTAAGGTTGCTTTTGCCGCACTTAACGCCACCATGTTGGCGGTATAAGTGCCGCCGTGAGTTACACCATTTTTGTCAAAAGAAATAGCGTCCATCACCTCAGCTTTGCCACCAAAAGCAGCAACTGGATAACCATTACCCATGGCTTTAGCGTAAGTGGTGATGTCGGCGTGTATATTATATAAAGCCTGCACACCACCTTTAGCGACACGAAAACCGGTTTTTACTTCATCCATAATCAGTAAAGCGCCGTTGGCGTCACAGATGTCGCGTAGTTTTTGCATGTATGCTTGTGTTGATGCAATAGAGCCACAATTGCCCATAATAGGCTCAATTAAAATGGCTGCTATGTCATCGCCATGCTCTGCAAAAACCGCGTCAAGGGCATTAACATCGTTTAGTGGCACACTGACTTGATGTTCGCGGGTGCTTTGTGGAATACCCGCGCCAAAAGGAATAATTTCTGGTGAGTTTTTATCGTCTGCATGCCAGTTATCAACGTCAGATTTCCACATAACTTCATCGTGTAAACCATGAAAACCCCCTTCAACCACGACAATTTTATTGCGTTTGGTATAACCCCTAGCAGTGCGCACAGCACCAATGACCGCTTCGGTACCTGAATTGGCAAAACGCATTTTATCGATATTAGGACAAAGTGATTTCACTAACTCAACCACTTCAGAGTCAAGCCCGGTTGAAAAGCCAGAAATAGTGCCAACGTTAGTAATTGCATTAATAACGGCGTTATCAACACGTTCATCACGATAGCCTAAAATAATGGGGCCATAAGCTAAACGAAAATCAACAAATGTTTGCTCGTCGCAATCGGTAATAGTGCAGCCTTGCATGCTACTCAAAAATACGGTGTTTTCTTCACCCCAATAACGGTAGCTATCGGCAACGCCTAACGGCATATTGGTGTGTGCTCTTTTGAGCATATTGGCACTGTTGGGTTTGTTTTTTTTGGTCATAAGATGTTCCAATCTAACTGATTTATTTTCTATATTTTGACGATAAATTTAATGCTGGGGATAATACAGGGATAGTAGGAGGTCAGGAAGCGCTAGTTATCATTTTTCGAGACATAATGGCGAAAGTTACTTGTTTTCAGGCAAAGTTCTCAGATAGTGTTTTCAGATAAAGTTGCTGGTTATATTTTTCACTTCCGGTTAACGCGTTAATAACGCAAGGGGGATTTTGAACTGTAAAGCCTGAGCAAAAAAGAGCCCTGACATATTAGATGTAAGGGCTCTTGAATTAGTGTTGAGGTATTAAAAAATTAATACCTGCTGCTCAGATTATAAACCTGAGCACTATAAAAGTACTATAAACCAAAGGTACGAGACACGGATAAAACAATACGTGAATCTGCACTATCAATATTCATGCTGGTGTCTTCAACCGCTAGGTTAAAATCAAATCCTTCATAGCTGGTCATATATTCAAGACGAGCATGATTGTACGAGTCATTACCATTCCACGCCCATTCATTAACATCGCTTGACGTTGAACGATCGAAGCTGGCTCTAATATTATGACCTGGCGCTACTTCAAAGGTATGCGCAACCATGGTGATATAATGTCCAGCATCAAGACCAAAATAGTCCCAGCTGTACCAGAAGTTTACTTCGGTATTACCTAACGATGAATTGTAGTTAAACTTGGCATAAGCCTCTGGATAATTGTAAGTATCTGAAGCAGAATCGCCGTGGTAAGTATAGTAAGCAATACCGGCATCTAGGCCTATTTTTTCGTCAAGTTGAAAGTAATTTCCTACGTAGACATCGAATTCAGCATTGGTGTCTTCAGCGCTGCCAAAATCGACAGTTGATGCCCAAGCGCCAGTATAAAAACCGTCAGCGCCTGCGTAATCTAAACTTGCTTGTAACGCGGGATCATTTCCGGTTTGGCTTACACCATTAAAGGTATAGTCAGACGTTAGATTAACCGTTGCCGATACATCAGCGAATGCTGCTGAAGAGGTAGCTAGTAAAAAACTGGTTGCTAGGGCAATAATACTTTTATTCATTATTTGTATACTCATTTAATTAGGTTACTTTTTCTATTTTAGTAAAGTCGATTTTATTTTCTTCTGGTGAGCCTTTTATTGCGGCTACTTCTTTAAATTTTCTTAACAGAATATAACCAAAGCAAGTGAAGAATAGCCCGATAACAACTGCGCCAACCCATTGGATTGCTAAGAAATCTAATTTGAATAATAAGGTGAGTAAACTCAAGGCAATAATATTACCTAAGAAGTATTTAACTCTGCCTATACGCGCTACGCCTATATTCAAATTGTCTGTGTATAAGCGGATCAACGAATCGAGAGAGTTAATCACAAAAGTAATACCAACAAATGCCATGGCAAGATTATAGAAGCCAGTCGTTTCTATTCCGTTCATGCTGTAGTAATACAAGACGCTAAACCATATCGCGATCGGAATAGACGGAAATAACAACATCGCCAGTAGTACTTGATAAGTACGTAAACCACTAACAAAACGGGCGGTAAATTGGCCAATCATAATACTCCATGCAAACCACCAGTAAAGGTAGAATTCATGATAAGCATTCATTGGTAGAACAAACTCGTTGATGTTGCCAAAGTAGCCACCCAACATGGAAAAGGTATTGGCAAATTCGCCAATGCTTGAGTTTTCACCAAAAAACGCACCGCCCCACATGACCGCAATTAACGCGATAAAAAGCCAAGTGGTGGCTAGGCTTAAAATGCGCACATAACGAATGTCGGTACTTGAATACACGGCAAAGGCAATCACTAATAAGACAATTAAGTAGAAACTACCAACAATAGATTCACCATCACCAAGTTCGGGCATATACCAAGGTAAGTTAGACAGTAATAAATAAGCCGTAAATGCACAGGTGCCGATAATCACAATGTTATTAATGAATTTAACCAGCGGAATTTCAAAAAAACGTACGCGTGGTTCAATAACACAAAAGTAAAAACAGGTTAAAAAGTAAAAGCTCCAGATAAGAAAAGCCCAAAAACCAAACTCAATAGCTAGCGGATTAGTAAATCCGTACTCAGGGCTGGTAGCTAAATCTGCGTACCCCGCAAACTCAGTTAATGGGAACATAATAAGTCCCACATCGAGTCCTGACGTAAATAAAATAGCAATAAAGGTGAAGGTTTTAACCGGTGTTACACCAACACAGCGAATATTTCCCCATCGATATAAAATGAATGCGATAGCGGAAAAAGTAAATAACATTCCTGCGGATAGCCATGCGGTCATGATAGTTTCCTTGTAAAGTTTTTAATCAATTTAAAGATAATTAACTCCTCTTTTTTCTTATAATTATAGTGTTCAATACTAGCTTATTAAGCTTAAAACATTAATTGTCGTTGCCATGGCATATACCTGGGCATATACCCGGGTATAAGCCATGGCGATGATAATTACTGTTTGAAAGAACACTGACGATAAAACATTAGTTTGTTGAGCGTTTTGCTACATTTGCACGTTGTTGCTCTTGCCAGTTTGTTGCCATAGTGACTTCAGCGTTAGATGGCGCTAATAGGTCTCGCCCGCGAATAATATCGGCGGCGCGCTCAGCAACCATAATGGTTGGTGAATTAAGGTTACCATTGGGAATTGTCGGGAATATTGACGAATCAACCACTCTTAGCCCCTCAATACCATGTACTCGTGTTTGTGGGTCAACCACGGCCATTGCATCTGTACCCATTTTGCATGAGCAAGAAGGGTGGTAGGCGCTTTCAACAGACTGACGTACAAAACTGTCAATTTCTTCATCTGTTTGCACCTTGAGGCCGGGCTGAATTTCTTCGCCACGATATTCATCAAGTGCTTGCTGGTTAATAATTTCACGGGTTAGGCGAACACAGGCACGAAATCCTTCGCGGTCTGCTTCGTGTTCAAGGTAATTAAAACGAATTTCTGGGTGCGCCTTAGGATCGTTTGATATGGCTTTGATTTGTCCACGACTTTTAGGTTTGTTATGGCCAACATGCACTTGAAATCCGTGGTCTGCAAAAGCTTCTTTACCGTCATAACGCATGGCTGCAGGTAAAAAGTGATATTGTAAGTCGGGCCATTCAACACTAGCTTTAGAGCGAATAAAACCACAAGATTCAAAATGGTTGCTTGCGCCTAAGCCTTTTTTATTTAATATCCAGCGCGTGCCGATCAGCAGTTTACTCCACCAATCTAACTTGCCATTAAGGGTAATGGGTTGCTTGCACTTAAATTGAAAATAAAACTCTAGGTGATCTTGCAAGTTTTCGCCAACACCCGGTAAATCGTGTTTTACTGCAATATTAGCGGCTTCAAGCGTGGCTTTAGGGCCGATACCTGACAGTTGTAAAATGTGTGGTGAGCCAATTGAACCAGCCGATAAAATGACTTCTTTATGTGCCGAAATATCAACGACTTTACCTTTGTGCTCGTACTTAACACCAACGGCTTTTTTACCCTCAAGTAGCACTTTATGTACCAGCGCATGGGTAATAACGGTTAAGTTGTTACGCGGCATTGCTGGTCGTAAATAAGCGTTTGCCGTTGAAGCACGCACACCGTTTTTAACCGTCATGTGCATTGGGCCAAACCCTTCTTGTTGGGCAGCATTATAATCTTGAGTTTCAAAGTAACCGGCTTCCACTCCCGCATTGATAAATGCTTTGTAGAGCGGGTTTTTCATTTGATTGCCGTTGTTTACGCCGAGCGGGCCATCTTTTGCACGATATTCATTGGCACTAAATGCCCAGTCTTCTGATTTTTTAAAGTAGGGTAAACAATGAGCGTAATCCCATTCTTGGGCGCCATGTTGTTGCCATTCATCAAAATCTTTTGCGTGTCCACGTACGTAAACCATGCCGTTGATTGAAGACGAACCGCCTAAAACTTTACCTCTAGGGCAATGCATACGTCGATTATCAAGAAACGGCTCTGGTTGGCTTTCAAATTGCCATGCGTATTTTTTTGAATTCATCGGAATAGACAATGCCGTTGGCATTTGAATAAAAATACTTTTATCGCTGCCGCCGGTCTCAATAAGTAAGACATTGTTATTACTGTCTTCACTGAGACGATTTGCTAAGACGCAGCCAGCAGAACCTGCACCTACAATAATGTAATCAAATTTTTCGCTTTTCATTTTAAACCTTTTTAATAATTTAGTGCATGAAGACCTTTTTACGATTTAACTATCGAACAATATTCGCGTTGTTCTGTTCGTTAAAAAGGACTATCGAGTGGCTGTAATCCGATATACACCGCTTTAATTTGAGTGAAATAATTAAGGGTAGAAAGGCCATTTTCTCGGCCAACACCTGAATTTTTGTAACCACCCACTGGCATTTGAGCTGGCGATGCGCCATAGCTGTTTATCCAACAAATTCCCGCTTCTATTTGATGAATAACTCGATGCGCACGGGTAATATCTTGGGTAAATACACCAGCGGCTAAGCCAAATTCTGTGTCATTGGCTCGGCGGATCACTTCGTCTTCATCAGTAAAGGTTAGTACGCTCATGACAGGGCCGAAAATTTCTTCACGGCAAATGGTCATCTCGTCAGTACAGTCACCAAAAATAGTCGGTGCAACAAAATAACCATCAGGTGCATTATCTGGCTGAAGCGATGTGCCGCCATGCAAAAGTGTTGCCCCTTCTTTAATGCCAATATCGATATACTCTTGTACTAATTTCATATGTTTAGCTGAAATTAGGGCACCAAAGTTAGTATCAGGGTCCATTGGGTCGCCAATAACAATATTCTTTTTAGTACGTTCGAGTAGCTTCTCTATAAAGGCTGGGTAGAGTGATTTTTGCACGAATACGCGGGTACCGTTGGTGCAAACTTCACCTTGAGTATAAAAATTACCTAACATGGCAGCAGAAACGGCATTGTCGATATCAGCATCATCAAAAATAATTAGCGGTGATTTACCGCCTAATTCCATAGTGACATCTTTGAGTGAAGCCGCTGCAGCGGTCATTACTTTTTTACCTGTACCGACTTCGCCAGTAAAAGAAACTTTAGCAATGTCGGGATGATGTGTTAACCAAGCACCTACTTCCCCTGCGCCTTGAACTACATTAAATACACCGTTGGGTAAACCAGCTTCGGTAAATATCTCTGCCAGCTTTAATGCGCCAAGTGGGGTTTCTTCAGAAGGTTTAAAAATCATCACATTACCACAAGCTAATGCTGGCGCTGCTTTCCAGCAAGCAATTTGCAATGGGTAGTTCCAAGCACCAATGCCTGCACAAATACCTAATGGTTCACGGCGTGTATAGTAAAAGTCACCATCAACCGCTTGTTGAGTTCCTTCTACGCCAGGCGCTAGCCCAGCAAAAAACTCAATAGAATCAGCGCCTGACAAAACATCAACTTCTGATGCTTCTTGCCATGGCTTACCGGTATCAAGCACTTCAACTTTGGCTAATTCGTCATTACGCTCGTGTAATAACGCCACGGCTTTAAGTAAAATTCGGCTGCGCTGCATAGCGCTCATGGCAGACCAGGTAGCAAAACCAAGTTTTGCACTGGCTATCGCTTTTTCTTTAACTTGTTCGTCGGCAATTTCAACTTGATAAATAACTTTGCCCGTTGCTGGGTTAATGACATCAAATGTTTCACCATTAGCATTTTCTATATAAGTACCATCGACATAATTTTTATAACGTATTAATGACAAGTAACATCTCCATATTGGTTGATTTGTTCGTCTATAAAGTTTTTACATAATTGTTCAGCTTGGATGAACTCTGCTGCAGGCATTGGACTTAATGCACAGCGCAGCCACAAACCATCGATCATCGCAGCGGTTTTCATCGCCGCTATTTTTGCTACATCTTCTGCTAGTAATTGACGATACGAGAACAGCAGATTGCTATATAAGCGTTTACTATTGATATTTTGTAATCTTTTCAGTTTTGGATCATGCATTGACTCAGCCCAAAAGCTAAGCCACGTTTTTATAGTGGAAGTAGAGCGTTGAAATAAAGTAAAATTAGCCTCTATCACCATTTTAAGTCGCTCGGCTGCATGAAGTTGTTGCGGAGGAATACGCTCAAGTAAGGCTAGCCTTAATTGCTCTAATAGATGCATTATAGTCGCTTCTATTAGCCCTTGTTTGCCACCAAAATAATGACTGATAATACCCGAAGATAAGCCTGCGATTCGACTAATCGTAATGATGGTTGTATTTTGTAAACCATACTCGCCAATTGATTCTAACGTGGCATTAATCAGCTGTTGCTTACGTAAGTATTTTATTCCAACTTTAGGCATATACTTCTTTATTTTTTATTGATTGAACGTTCAATTAATATCTATACTAACGGTTTTTGATGGAACTATCAAACTTGCTTGCAATAATAAAAATAGCGGCAGGTACTGAAATGTAGGGTTTTTGATGTGTTAACTACGCTATAGACGAGTAGTAGCGTAGGTAAAATCGATAGCACAGGTACGGTTAAAACTTAGGGGTCTAATGATAATTTATTGAGTCTGTGTGGTTATTTTTAGCTGAAATATGACCTGATTTATAAAAGTTAGCTTAGTGGATTTTGCTTAAACTATATTTTTAGACAGCTTTTCAGGCTACTTTTAGGTTGTTTTTAGCGCGCTTTTGCAGGTGTGTTTAGTTGAATGTTTAGACAGACTCTCAGGTAATTAATCAACTTGGTATTATACCAGTTCCATTAAGTTTGTGATCTTGTTGTGCGCAGGAAAAATAACTCAAGGTAAGGCGCTCGATTGAGAGCAACACAGCCTTGAGCTATTTTAACTAGTACAAGTGAGCAATAACTTAATGGGATTGGTATAATTAAAGCTCAGATTAACTTTTAGTTAGCTGACCAAATTTTATCGACATATTCAGGATGGTCAATAAAAGGATTGCGATTACCTTGATGAGAATAGGCGGCTTCATTTCTATCAATTTCTTTTTGGCTGACAGGGTCATTAGCGTGCCAGCGTAACAACATATCTAATTGCCAGGTTTCGAATACTTTATTATTACTGCCGTCTAATATCGCATTACTATAAGTACTATTTTTTTGCCAATTACTAATTACATCTTCATAGCGAGTAGCCATATAAAGATGAGCTCTGGCTAAATCGCCTTTAAATTCATCAATAGGTTCAAAGACAGTGCCGCTGTAGCCTAGTGCCGTGGTAGCTGTGCCTAATTTAGCATTGTTGCTTGAGGTGAACGTTGTACTGGCTACTTCGCCGTATGGGTAACTGCCACGTTTTGAATTGACATAACCATCGGTAGCAAATATATGATGAATATCTGAATTCATCGGTTCAATTTTACCGCCAAACCAGCTTTTAGGAAATGAATGCTCTCGATTATAACATCCGCCTTCACCACTGTAATTACCACATTGATCAGTCACTTTGGTATAAGAATAGCTATCACTACCAAAAGGTTTTTCAGAGTAAATATCTAAAATTGAACTATCGTTTTCAAAGTAGGTATCTAGCGAGTGGTTGGCATAAAAGGTCCAAATTGCACCATAACCTTGAGCCGAGTGGTTTTTTATCAAGTCGTGTAGATCGGTTTTAAGAGTATAGCCCGTTTGTGTAGAAATATTTTGGTAATAATTACCCGGATCTCCACCTGTGCCAACATTACTACCTGTGTCTTGACCACTACTAAGGGGAAAGCTTTTACTTTCTGTATAAGTAAAATTAGCACCTGAAGCTAGTGAAGTGCCTGCAAGCGAAATATCATATGAACCACTACCTTGGTTACAGCATATTCCATCGCCATAGCTGTCATTAATGGTGAACGTATAATCACCGTCTAGCAGACAAATATTTTCACTATAACTAGTCGCGTTACTGTAATTATTGCCACTGGCTTGTTCAGTATTGTTGCTGTTGGTTATTGTCCAGCTAGTTTCAGCGCCATATTGGTCTGTGGTTAAACTAAAAGTAACATCATGGTTTGAACAGACCGAATCTCCGCCCGTTCCTGCACTTACGGTGGGTTGAAAGTCATCGATATAGACGGTTTCAGCACCATCAAATCCGCTGGTATCGTAAAAGCGTAAGCCAACGGCGATTTCTTTAGTGGTACTTGCCGTATAAGTGTAGGTAATTTGTTGCCATTGATTCACTAAATTTGGCTTTGAATAACCTTGATAACCGTCGGCATAAAGTCGGCCTTTTAAGCCACCTTCTGTGTGATAAAGCCAAACTGAAAAGTCATAGCTTTGGCCTGCTGTAACGGCAATGTTTTGTAAAAAATCGGTTGAGCTTTGCGTCCCAGTATTGACGGTTATTACCGCTGAGTTAGACCCAGTTTTAACCCTAGTAGTATTTTGGCTAACGCTAAGTCCAGAATCTACAGTAGTCCAATGGTCAGCACTAGCATTTGACCAAGCTTCGAAGTTACCATTTAGTACCTCTGCATTAGTAACAAAGCTAAGGTTGCTGAGTAAGGTAAGTAAAGTCAGTAATATTTTTCTATTATGTTTCAAAAGATGTACCTTATTTTTAATTGGTGTATTAGGGATATTTAAAAACATGACCGACGTTAATATAGAAACAATTTTTGACCATTGAATTAAGTTTTTATTAAACTTTTACTAGCGCTTAAATTAGCACTTAAACTAAGTGTTGCTTAACATTTTATTTAAGTATGGTTGAACTGCACATAGGGAATAATGCCTCATAATTTAAGCTAATAAAAGGCATTCTTTATGGCGTAAACGCTTCACCTGTAAATTATACCAATTTGGTATTATACCAATCAAATTAATTAATGGTGCAAATTTTAATGAGGGTAAATTTTCAAGAACAAGGCGCTTGATTGAGCAATAGCTGGCTATTGGGATTGAAAGCAACGATGTTATTGGATATTTAGACCATTTAAAAAGATCACTTAGTTAGTTTGATTGGTATTAGATAACTAAATGGCTTTTTTATGAGTAAAAATAGGAATAAAAAAACCCTAACTATAAATGTTAGGGTTTTTGCATTCTAGCTATGCAGTGCTATTGATAAGGCCGGTGTTGGTTAAATAGTCACTTACTTTAACTTAACCGGGGCAGGCCTATTATCAATGATCGAGCGATTAACCGTTGCTAACATCTTCAAAGTCAGCATCAATAATATCTTCGCTTTTAGCTTCATCGTTGGCCGCTTCATCTTGATGCTTTGCCTCTCGGGTCTTTTCAGCTTGTACAACTTTACTGTACGCTTCTTGCAAGGCCTTTTGTCGCATTTCAATCGCGGCTTTGTCATCACCATTAACTGCCATTTTTAGTTGCTCAATTAAAGTTTTAAGCTCAGTTTGCTGATCATCACTTAAATTTACCATTGCTGTTTGCACGCTATGAATTAATTGATCCGCTTGGTTACGTTGTTCAACTAACTCACGTTTTTGCTTATCTTCACTAGCGTGTATTTTTGCATCGTCCACCATGCGATTAACTTCATCTTCTGTTAAACCACTTGAGGCGGTAATTTTAATACTTTGCTCCTTGCCAGTTGCTTTGTCTTTAGCTGAGACATTTAAAATACCGTCAGCATCAATATCAAAGGTAACTTCAACTTGTACCGAACCGCGTGGACCAGGGTTAATATCTGTTAAGTTAAATTGACCTAACGATTTGTTGTCTGTTGCCATTTCACGTTGGCCCTGCAACACATGCACGGTTACTGCGGCTTGATTGTCTTCAGCTGTTGCAAATGTTTCAGAAGCCCGTGTTGGTATGGTAGTGTTTTTCTCAATAAGCTTGGTCATTACCCCGCCTAAGGTTTCAATACCCAGTGATAATGGCGTAACATCGAGTAGTAACACATCACCTACTGTGCCTGACAATACACCCGCTTGTATGGCAGCGCCCATGGCAACCGCTTCATCTGGGTTGACATCTTTACGTGGCTCTTTACCAAAAAAATCTTTAACGGCTGCTTGCACTTTGGGCATGCGTGATTGACCACCCACCAAAATAACTTCGCTAATATCCGCTTTGCTTAAACCGGCATCTTTTAATGCTTGTTCACACGGTGCTATGGTGCTTTTTACTAAGTCATCAACTAATGACTCTAGTTTCGCTCGAGTCACTTGTATCTTTAAGTGTTTAGGACCGCTAGCATCAGCGGTAACGTAAGGTAAATTCACGTCGGTTTGTAATGCTGACGACAACTCGATTTTCGCCTTTTCCGCCGCTTCTTTAATACGCTGGAGGGCTAAAGGGTCTTGTTTAATATCAATACCGCTGTCTTTTTTAAATTCATCAGCAAGGTAATTAATTAAGCGTAAGTCAAAGTCCTCACCACCTAAAAAGGTATCGCCATTGGTGGCTAATACTTCAAATTGTTTTTCACCGTCGACATTGGCTATTTCAATAATAGAGACATCAAAAGTACCGCCACCTAAATCATAAACCGCGACTTTTTGATCAGCTTTACTGTTTTTATCAACACCGTAAGCTAATGCGGCGGCGGTAGGTTCGTTAATAATACGCTTAACATTAAGCCCGGCAATTTTACCTGCGTCTTTAGTTGCTTGGCGTTGTGAGTCATTAAAGTAGGCTGGTACAGTAATAACCGCGTCGGTTACTGTTTCACCTAAATAAGCTTCAGCATCTTTTTTCAATTTACGTAACACTTGTGCTGACACTTCTTGTGGCGACAAGGCTTTACCATTGACTTCAACCCAAGCGTCACCGTTACTTGCTTTTACAATTTTATAAGGCGCTAATTTAATATCCTTTTGCACCTCTTTATCATCAAATTTACGACCGATTAAGCGTTTAATCGCAAATAATGTATTTGTCGAGTTTGTCACCGCTTGTCTTTTTGCTGGTTGACCCGCTAAAGTTTCATTGTTGGCATAAGCAACAATTGATGGTGTGGTCCGGTTACCCTCTGCATTTTCAATGATTTTTGCAACGCCGCCTTCCATCACTGCGACACATGAGTTTGTTGTACCTAAATCAATACCAATAGTCTTAGACATAATAATCACCTATTCTTTTCAAAAGCACTTAATAAAAAAGGTCTGATGCTTTATGGCTATTACCAGTAAGCAATTTGACCGTATAAACAACCTTTACACACCAACTAACATTAAAGGGTTAACGCAAGGTGCTTGGTTAGTGGCGCTATATTACGCA
Organism: Colwellia sp. C1TZA3; assembly: GCF_007954265.1. Lineage (GTDB taxonomy): Bacteria > Pseudomonadota > Gammaproteobacteria > Enterobacterales > Alteromonadaceae > Cognaticolwellia. The sequence goes on from NZ_VOLS01000073.1 coordinate 15,080, forward strand.
AGCTAATAAAATGCTTCTGTCACAAATATGACAGTAGCGATAAACTTTTGTTTATTTTTGCTTTACTTACTTATTTTAAAGATAAAAATAAGTAAATTAACGAGGTAAACCGCGCAGATAAAACTTTTGCAAAGCAATATTAGTTTTTGCTATATAGTCACAACTCGGTAGAATAAAAACACTTGCTATTGCAACAACTAAAGCTATTTATTTATTTATGCATAAAAATGTCACTCATTTACCTCAAAAAGCCAGTCCGTTACTCGTAAGGCAAGCTAATATTTTTGCTGACTTACCGATAAAGTTAATTGAAGACTTTCAACAAGAATTTCAGCTGGATGAATGGCAAAAAGGTGATTATTTTAATTCAACGTTGTTAACCCAACGCTTTTTTGTCGTGATTGATGGCAGTGTAGAAATTAAACAAAGTAATCCTGAAACGGGCCGAGAAGCCACGTTAGATATGCTTTATGCCGGCGATTGCTTTGATTTAATGGTGTTATTAGATAATCAACCGCATGACGTTATTGTTTCACCCTTAACCACGATTAAATTACTGTCAGTAAAGCTCGCAACAATGCGACATTGGCTGTGGACTTACCCAGAATTTAACCAACAATTTATGCCTTATTTAGCGAGAAAAATGCGTGAAAAAGAGCAACAGGCAAGTAGCCTAGTTCTACATGATGTTACCACACGTTTAAGCCGTATAATTTTAGAGCACATTAATAAAATTAAGTTTTACACCGGCACTAAAGCAGAAGAGCACCAGCATCATTTAGTTAATGGTTTAAACGATGAAACCTTGGCGCGGATGACCGGCTCAGTCAGGCAAGTAATCAATAAACAATTACAGCACTGGAAAAAAGCCGGCACCATTGATAAAAAACGTAATCAACTGATTGTTAAAGATTTAGAAGCATTAGAAAAAGCGGCTAAATACAGCCAAGATTTAACTAATGCGCCGTCTATTAAACGCTAATCGCGATAACGGCTTATCACTTAGCCAAGCCATTACCCTACAACCGCGGCTGCCCTTAAACTGATAGTTTAAGCTAATAGGCTTGAGTAATAGCGCATGCGGTTATGCTGAATTTACTTCAGGGTTTATCTCTATCGATCCTATATAGATAGCTACTATACCCGCTCAACTTTAAGGTGCAGGTTTGTGCAAGTCGAGAAAAGGTTAGGTACCAGGCATGGATTGAAGAGAATAGTTAGACCAATTTGATTAATTAAGTGATCACCTTTTTCATGAGGAAAAATGGATAAATACAAGGCATAAAATTTAGTCAGTAGTTATTCACCTTATAAATTTTATAACGCTGTAGTTATTCATTTTAACCCTTAAAAATGAACAGGTAATTAATCAACTTGGTATTATTCTTGGCAACTGCTCCTGCGTTGCTCTAATAACCCACATCCATGTGGGAATATTGTTGAAATCCATAATGCTGGAGATGACCCTTTATCGGCTTGCCCATAGGGAGCTAAGCTAGAAAATCAGTCCTGCGTTACCGAGAATAACCATTATCTTCGTATCGCGCCTTGATCTGATTTCCTAGCTTAACTCTGAAACTGCATCTTGAAGTGGAACGGGTATATATATAGCCCCTAAAACCATGTTACTTCGCTTATTGTTTCAAGTTAATCGCTATGGCAATTTAACTGGTCTTTAATGCCTTTATTGTTGAAGTTTTACTGGCTATCTGCTGACTGAAAAAACAAGATGCTAATAGATTGATCATTATCATTTAAATATCTAATACCAATCCCATTAAGTTATTACTCACTTGTACTAGTTAAAATAGCTCAAGGCTGTGTTGCTCTCAATCCCAATAGCCAGCTATTGCTCAATCGAGCGCCTTACCTTGAGTTATTTTTCCTGC
>NZ_VOLS01000074.1 GCF_007954265.1 Colwellia sp. C1TZA3
ATATGTCGCCATCGAAAAGAAGTTCTAAGCGTTATGTTTAAGGCTTTAGCTGATTTTCTAAGAGACACGCCTTCCCACATTAACTTCGTGTATTCAATCCACTTCTCAGCCTTTTTCATGCGGTAAAACGGTGAATCAGCAAGCGCATTAAAAGTTTTGAAGCAGGATTTACACTTAAAGCGTTGAATTATACCAGTTCCATTAAGTTTGTGATCTTGTTGTGCGCAGGAAAAATAATTCAAGGTAAGGCGCTCGATTGAGCAATAGCTGGCTATTGGGATTGAGAGCAACACAGCCTTGAGCTATTTTAACTAGTACAAGTGAGCAATAACTTAATGGGATTGGTATTACTTGCTTTGTCATACCCCAACGGTTTAATTCATGTGAATTGCAATAAGGACAATGAGATATTGTTTCTTCATGGTCGGCAATGGCTTGACCCACTTGGTTATTGGAAATATTTGATTCAACCTCATGACAAAGTTTTTTTAGTTGGGAGTAGTTTAAGTGGGTAACGTGATGTAATATATTTTGAAACTGCTTGGAAGACATGTCACAGCACATACTTTCAGACACAGTTTTGCGACTCAGTCGCTGTTAAATGGAGCTGATATTAGAACGGTACAAGAATCACTTGGCCATAATGATTTGAAGACTACTCAAATCTATACTCATGTGATTGGCCAGTATTCATCAGGGACTCTTAGCCCCATTGATAGATAACTTAACCATTAGAAAAAGTATCTCTTTTTTTATTCTGCTGATGTCCTCGGTTAGCATTAACTATTTGATGACGAATGACCGCTGTGGGTGGCTTAGTTGACTATCAAGATGAAGGGAGATCAACGTCTCATGAAGACTAAAAACAGCTCAAAAATCTATTGATGTTAACGTCAGGTTTCGTATCAAAGATGCCTTTTTAGACGTGATTTTTAGTGGATGCTTTATGTCTGCTTTAGGCTCACAGGTGCCTTAAGATAAATTAATTCTCATGTATTCTTTTGCAAATGCTTAAATATCATAAAGTGGCAAACCAAAATGCAATTGGCTAGCTAGGCTAGATGCAATTGAGTGGTATTGATAGTAGTTATTTTCCACGGAACCTAGCCATCTGTTAAAAGTCCTACTTGAATGGCTTATAATTCTGCTATGTGCGTGAGAGTTTCTGGATAACGTTGTACTAATTTTAAAAGGGTAATTGCTTGTCCATTTGGAGCACTTCGTCCTTGTTCCCAGTTCTCTAAAGTACGAGAGGATGTATGAAGCAAACTAGCAAACACACCGCGCGACATATTAAATTTCTCTCGAATATGTACAATTTCATTAGGTGAAATATCAAGTTCACTTACATCATTAACCTGATGTGTTTTAAGGGTAATTTTCCCCTCTGAATGCTCTTTTGCTTCAACAAGAGCCGAGCTTAATTCTGTAAATAAATCACGATTGCTCATTGCGCCATACCTCCATAAAAAATTTCAACTGTTTCTTTTGATCTGCGGTTAAGTCCGACATTTCACTTTTCCCATAAATAGTTAGTAAATAGAAACGTCGTTTTTCATCAAGGAAGTAATAAATGACACGTGAACCACCACGCTTTCCTTTACCCTTGCTTGCAACTCGAACCTTCCGCAAACCACCTGTACCTTGAATTATATCACCCTGTTTAGGGTTTGACATTAGTTCAGCTTGAAACAGTCTAAACTCCTCATCACTGAGGTGATCATCTCGGTATTTCTCAAATATTTTTGATTCTACAAATATACATCTCATAAATAGAGTGTACGCAATTAACGTATAAGAAACAATGTGGGATATGAATGAGCCTCAACGCCCGCTTAAGCGGAAAAATATAGCTGTCTAAAATGTTGAACGAAGCCGCTTTGCGGCAGAGTAACTTTTAAACGACCTTTCATACTCAATAACAGCATGGTCACATCGACGATGCCTTATCGGAGTAACCCCATGAACACATCACAAGCACAACGCTACAATTATTTTTATAAACCACATATTATCAATCTATCCTTACAAGGTAAACGTCCTTCAACCATCGACAGTTATTCACGCGCTGTGCGCCGTATAGCCGCCTTTTTTGATAAATCACCTGACGATCTGACTATTAATCAGCTTAAATAATACTTCAACAGTCTTATTCAAACCCACTCTTGGAGTGCGGTTAAAATTGACGCTCAAATCAGCTAAGTTATTGTAAAATAAAAGGCCTGATTTTTATGTTTCAAACAGCTCTATGGTTAAAGTAGCTGACTTTTCACTCATTCAGTTAGGCCTTAATGTTGTCAGGTTAGGTAAATATTTACTCTTACATTTGTCAGTTCAAACGCTGACTCTGCCACATTAGCAATGCTTCTTTAGTGATTATTATATTACCTAGTTTAATAGCGCAATAATTTGTTCGCCATAAAGCTCAAGTTTTGTTTTCCCTACGCCGTTCACGTCTAACAGTTGATTTGAATTTTTGGGATTTCTTTGTGCTATATCCATTAAGGTAGCGTCGTGAAAAATAACAAATGATGGCACACCTCTTTCTTTAGCCCATAAAGCTCTTTGTTGTCTAAGCTTTTCAAAATTAGCTTGTTCTTCTGCTGATAAATCACTTTCAATAGCAGGTCTTGGTGCTTGAGTTTGCTTTGATTTTTTATACTTTTGTACTTTAAGTTGTATCGTACATTCACCTTTTAATAAAGGTCGTGCTTTTTCGGTTAATTTTAGCACGCCATAATCCATTTCAACCGCTAAATAGCCCATTGAAATAAGCTGCCTAAATACCGTTTGCCATTCAGTTGCCGTAAGTTCGCTGCCAATATTATAGGTTGATAGTTCATGGTGATTAAGACTGGTTATTTTTGGTGTTTTTTTACCGGTAAGCACATCAATTTGATGGCCAACGCCAAATCTTTGGCCAGTTCTGTAAACGGTTGATAGCGCTTTTCTGGCGGCACTCGTACCGTCCCAAGTCAGAGGAGGGTTCAAACAATTGTCACAATTACCACAAGGTTCTGCTAATGTTTCACCAAAATAATTTAACAGCACTTGTCTACGGCACGAGCTAACTTCACAATAACCCAGTAAGGCATCTATTTTACGCTGCGTGAGATATTTAAACTGTTCATTGCCATCACTTTGACTGGCCATTTGTTTAAGTTTAATCACATCTTGCATACCATAAGCTAGCCAGGTATTAGCTGGCATGCCATCTCGGCCAGCGCGTCCAGTTTCTTGATAATAGGCCTCAATACTTTTAGGTAAATTTAAATGCGCCACAAATCGTACGTCGGGCTTGTCAATGCCCATACCAAAGGCAATGGTGGCTACAATAATAATGCCGTCTTCTTTGAGGAACCGCTGTTGGTTATTATCTTTAATATAACTAGCTAAACCGGCATGATAAGGCAGGGCAACTTTACCTTGTTCACATAACCACTGAGCGGTTGCTTCTACCGACTTTCTCGAAAGACAATAAACAATACCTGCATCATTGGTATGTTCGGCATTAATAAACTGCAGCAGCTTTTCTTTGCTATTTTTCTGTTCACTGATCCTATATTGAATATTGGGTCGGTCGAAACTGTGCACAAAAGTTTTAGCGGCTGTTAAATTTAAAACCTGAATGATTTCATCTCGGGTTTTCATATCAGCGGTAGCGGTTAAGGCAATTTTAGGTGTGTTGGGGTACCTATGACCTATGATGGAAAGTTTTTGATATTCAGGTCTAAAGTCATGGCCCCATTGCGAAACACAATGAGCCTCATCAAAGGCAAATAATGCAATAGTGACTTTATCAATAAGGCTAAGAAAATAATCACCCAATAATCTTTCAGGTGCGACATATAATAAGTCGATATTACCTGACATTATTAGCTGTTCTACACGTCGTTGTTCTTCATAATCTTGTGATGAATTTAAAAACTCAGCTTTTACCCCCTGCAGCTTTAAGGCATCGACTTGATCTTTCATTAAGGCGATCAGTGGTGATACAACGATACCAACACCGTCTAAAACTATCGCTGGTATTTGATAACATAATGATTTACCGCCCCCCGTTGGCATCAGGGTAAAAACATTGGTGCCGCTGATTAATTCACTAATGATGTTTGCTTGTTGATGGCGAAAATCAGCGTAACCAAAAGTATTTTGTAAAACTGATTTTGCTGTGTTGATATCCAAATTAAGTCCCTTGATAAAACTAGATCATATTACGTCAGCATATTTTTAAGTACAGCGGTTATAAACCGCCTAGACTAAAAATTTAACCATAAACGCCTCAGAAATTTAAGGCACTTTAAATTAATGATATTGAGCATTTATTCGTCAATATAGCTGGCTCTGAGGGTAGTGCATTCGGTGAAGATAGCATTAATGCCGACAGAAATGAATATAAGGCAAGTGGATGTTGGCAATTGGTGGTTAAAGCTAGCATTTATGCTGAAGTGTCAGTACATTTTTATATTACAATGATTGTATGTAGATTTCTCAACGAGTTTCGCCATATGTTTTCGTTGTATTATCGCTATTATTTTAATGGTCGTTTAATCAATGATCATATATTTTTAAACTTAGTTAGCATTAAATTATTAATAAAGACTTTACTATAAAAAGTAAAAATAATGTCTCATATTATATGGATATAAAGCAGGGCGGTTGATGTTCGTCTTGGTTAAAACTTGTATTAATACCAATCCCATTAAGTTATTGCTCACTTGTACTAGTTAAAATAGCTCAATGCTGTGTTGCTCTCACTCCCAATAGCCAGCTATTGCTCAATCGAGCGCCTTACCTTGAATTATTTTTCCTGCGCACAACAAGATCACAAACTTAATGGAACTGGTATAACTAGATATTTAGCGCAAAACTCAATAGTACCCGTTTACCCGACTCAATTTTAGATACACTATGCTCGTATTTATCAGGACGAAATAAATAAACCCGATTCAATAAATTTATAATACAGTGTGAACACGTAAATACGCCACCAGCCTTAGGAGCTACCAGAACGAAGTTAAGCTTGTAATAACGTCCTGATTGTACGGGATCACTGTGTGTCATTACACTATGGTTAGTCGGATAAGTTACATAATTAATAGAAAAAACTCGGCTATTAAAAATTGCTTTATTTTTTACCTTGGCGATCATAACCACTCCTATTATTTTACGTGTAGTAATCATTATCGATAACACACTCATTATATAATAATGTTGGGTTAATCTAAGCAGATTACAAGCAGTAAACCTATTATGATTTTACTCAGCTATTACAGGTATTCGCCAGCTTAATGATATTTTACCCAATATAAATAAAAAGCCAGCTACTGCATGAGTCGCGGCTAATAAGCAGGATAGTTAATTGCTATTATACCTGCGCTAAGACACTGATGAACTATGACGAGAATCACGATATTGCTTTGGTGAAATACCCACTAATTTTTTAAATAATCGCGAAAAATAATAAGGGTCGCTATAGCCTAAGTCACTCGCAATGTCTTTAATGGTAATATCGCTATTGTCTAGCTGTAAACAGGCATGTTGAATTTTCATATTAATAAAATGTTGAATAGGTGAGCTATCGGTTAATTCTTTGAATTTTTTTGCAAAGTGAAATTTTGATAGCTGGCTATAATGCGCTAACGTATCTAGGCTTAGCTCTTGGTGCAAACTGTTGCGCATTAACGCCTCCACCGCTTCCAGATCAAAACTCGAACTATTATTAAACATCGTTAAACGCAATTGTAGCGCAAGAAAACTCAACGCTTGTTGCAAAATATGTACGGCGTGAATAACGTTTGTCGCGGTGTAACCTCTAGCACCCAATGCCAGTAAATGATCAAAGTCGCTCACAATGTTTTTCAATACCCCCACATGTGCTTTGCCACTATCCATCTTCATTAACAGTCGTTCGGCAAAATCTTTTGCTAATGTGCCGGTAAAATTAATCCAATAAACAATATTATCGGTGGTTTTGCTGTCACGACTGGCTTGTTGTTTTTCATTTTTGCTGTGATTCTTTATTGTATCGTCAGTTTTATTAAGGGTAAAGGTGAACGCCGTATTAGGATTGATAATAACAAGATCGCCACGTTCTATAACTCTTTCTTTACCTTGGTAATCTAGTTTTCCCATACCTGACAAGCAGTAAATTAAGGTATGGCAATGGTTATTTTCTTGTTGTAATTTATAGTGGTTATTTGCTTGTGTGATGCCTAATGAAACCGGATATAAACCGTCAGTTAAGCGATGTTTTGATAACTTTTGTAATAAAAAAACCGGGATAAATAAGCGAATGTCGGTTGATTTATTGAGCTTGATATTTGCCATATTATCCTAAAGAGTTAAAGGTTTGTGTTGGCTGGTCTAATCACAATATAGTCCATTAAATTGACAATAAAATCAATGTTCATTACATTTTTAGTGTGGTCTAATTTTGTCATTAAGTTTCCATTATCAAGTTTTACAACTAAAACTAGCGCATTAGCACTTTGTAGGTTGTGATGACTGAAATAATTATTACTTCATGATGATAAGGTTTTTCGTTACAAGGGATTGAAAATCCCATGGTTAGCAATTAATGGTGAAAGACCAATCGTGAAAAAAATTTTGATTCATAAGTTTGATACATAAGAGAGTATGAGATGAATACTGAAAGATATCAGTTAAAAAATAAAATTCGTATTGTTACCGCGGCTTCTTTGTTTGATGGTCACGACGCAGCTATTAATATTATGCGCCGCATTTTGCAATCAAGTGGCGCAGAAGTTATTCATCTTGGTCATGACCGCAGTGTTGAAGAAGTGGTTAATACCGCGATTCAAGAAGACGCAAACGCCATTGCCATGACCTCTTATCAAGGCGGTCATAACGAATATTTCAAATATATGTATGACCTATTAAAAGAACGCGGTTGTGAGCATATTCGTATTGTTGGCGGCGGCGGTGGCGTAATACTGCCTGACGAAATTAAAATGCTACAAGATTATGGTGTTACCCGCATTTACTCGCCAGATGACGGTCGTGCATTAGGCTTGTTAGGTATGATTGACGACATGTTAGAACGCTGTGATTTTAAAACTGGCGTTAATGTTAAAAAAGACGATGTAGCTAATTTAAAGAAAGACGTGCCACTGCAAGATAAAAAACAAGCTATTGCTCGTTTGATTTCAGCCGCAGAAAATGCACCAGTAGAAAATAAAAGCAATCTTGATAAAATTCGTAAAATTGCCGCCGTCAGTAAAACCCCCGTATTGGGTATCACCGGTACCGGTGGTGCCGGTAAGTCGTCATTAGTTGATGAATTAATTCGACGCTTTTTAATGGCAACTGAAGATAGTAAAATTGCTATTGTCTCAGTTGACCCGTCAAAACGTAAAACGGGTGGCGCGTTATTAGGTGACCGTATTCGGATGAACGCGGTGAATAACGACCGTGTCTATATGCGCTCGTTAGCAACACGTCAGTCAAATTTAGCCTTGTCTGTGTATGTTCATGACACACTAGATATCTTAAAAGCGACCGATTTTGATTTAATCATTTTAGAAACTTCAGGTATTGGCCAGTCAGATACCGAAATTGAAGAGCATTCTGATGTATCTTTATACGTTATGACGCCAGAATACGGTGCGGCAACGCAGCTTGAAAAAATCGACATGCTCGACTTTGCTGACATTATCGCGTTGAATAAATTTGATAAGCGTGGTGCACTTGACGCTTTGCGTGACGTGAAAAAACAATATAAACGTAATCGTAACATGTTCGAAGCCGGCGATGATGAAGTACCGGTTTACGGTACTATCGCGTCACAATTTAACGACCGTGGTATGACCGAGTTATATAATGCCGTTATCACGGCATTAAACACTAAAGTTGGCTTAATCGTTGGTGATATTCTGTCTACCGAAGGCACGTTAGCGAATAAAAGTAGTGTTATTCCAGGCAATCGTATTCGTTACTTATCTGAAATATCAGAAAGTAACCGCGGTTATGACGCTTGGGTTGAAAAGCAAACAACAGTTGCACAAAAGCTTTATGGCATTCATCAAGCCATTGAAACGGCAAAAGAAGCAGACACAGAGGTTGCTGCTGACTTAGTAACACAACTTGAAGCCTTGTATACTCATGTAGAGCTAGATTTAGATCCTAAAAACAAGGTGCTACTTGAGCAATGGGCCGCTAAAGTTCAACGTTATAAAGATCCAGAATTTAAATTTAAAGTCCGTGATAAAGAATTATCGATAGCCACTCATTCAAAATCGTTATCGGGCAGTGATATCCCAAAAATCAGTATGCCTAAATATCAAGGTTGGGGCGATATTTTAAAGTGGAACTTACAAGAGAATGTGCCAGGTGAATTTCCATATACGGCTGGTTTATTTCCTTTCAAACGTGAAGGTGAAGACCCTACACGGATGTTTGCTGGTGAAGGTGGTCCAGAGCGAACTAACCGTCGTTTTCATTATGTTTCAAAAGGTATGCCAGCTAAACGTTTATCAACGGCGTTTGACTCAGTAACCTTATACGGTAACGACCCGGCTATTCGTCCCGATATTTACGGAAAAATTGGTAATGCGGGTGTCTCTATTTGTTGTTTAGACGATGCGAAGAAACTTTATTCTGGTTTTAATTTAGCCCATACCATGACTTCAGTTTCAATGACCATTAATGGTCCTGCGCCTATGTTGTTAGGTTTTTTCTTGAATACCGCCATTGATCAACAATGTGAGCGTTTTATCACTGAAAATGGTTTAGAAAAAGAAGTTGCTGCCACCATTGCCAAAATTTATAAAGACAAAGGCTGTGAACGTCCAAGCTATCAAGGTGCGTTGCCGGACGGCAATGACGGCTTAGGCTTAATGCTATTAGGTGTCACTGGCGATCAAGTACTACCACCTGAAGTTTACCAAGCGATAAAAGCAAAAACCTTAACGCAAGTGCGCGGTACGGTTCAAGCAGATATATTAAAAGAAGATCAAGCGCAAAACACTTGTATTTTCTCAACAGAATTTGCTTTGCGTTTAATGGGTGACGTACAAGAATATTTTATCGAAAAAGGCGTACGTAACTTCTATTCAGTGTCTATTTCTGGCTACCATATCGCCGAAGCCGGCGCGAACCCGATCACCCAGTTAGCGTTAACCTTAGCGAACGGTTTTACTTTTGTAGAATATTACTTAAGTCGTGGCATGGACATTAACGAATTTGGTCCTAACTTATCGTTTTTCTTCTCAAATGGTATTGACCCTGAATATGCCGTTATTGGTCGCGTAGCTCGTCGCATTTGGTCAAAAGCGATGAAGAACAAATATGGCGCCAATGCTCGTGCACAAATGTTGAAATACCATATTCAAACTTCAGGTCGTTCATTGCACGCGCAAGAAATTGATTTCAACGATATTCGTACCACATTACAAGCACTTTACGCGATAAACGATAACTGTAACTCTTTACATACTAATGCTTATGACGAGGCTATTACTACGCCAACCGAAGACAGTGTTCGTCGCGCGATGGCGATTCAATTAATTATCAACCGTGAATTAGGTTTATCGAAAAATGAAAACCCCATTCAAGGAGCGTTTATTATTGAAGAGTTAACTGACTTAGTTGAAGAAGCGGTATTAACTGAATTTGATCGAATTAATGAACGTGGTGGTGTACTTGGCGCGATGGAAACCATGTACCAACGTGGCAAAATTCAAGAAGAAAGTATGTATTATGAGCACTTAAAGCATTCAGGTGAATACCCCATTATTGGTGTTAATACTTTTCTCAGTTCAACCGGGTCACCCACCGTGGTACCTGAAGAAGTTATTCGCGCTACAGAAGAAGAAAAAAATTATCAAATTGAGATGCTAGCTAGTTTAAATAAAGCCAATGACGCAGAAGTACAAGTGTTACTTAAGCGTTTACAAACTGCGGCCATTAAACAGGATAATATTTTTGAACTGATGATGGATGCCTGTAAGGTGTGTTCATTAGGGCAAATTGTTAGTTCATTATTTGAAGCTGGCGGCCAGTATCGTCGCAACATGTAAGCTGTGTTTAATTTATATAAGCAACCTAATGAGTATGAATGATGAGTAATTACCAAGCACCAATGCGTGATATGCAGTTTTTATTGCATGAAGTTTTTAATGCTGAAAAATTATGGTCAACCATGCCAGCAGTGGCTGAGCTTATTGATAAAGACACCGCCGATGCGATTTTATCAGAAGGGGCAAAATTAACCGCTGAAGTTATCGCACCTTTGAATCGTAATAGTGATGAACAAGGTGCTAGCTGGAAAAACGGCGTGGTAACAACGCCAGATGGTTTTGCTAAAGCCTATCAAATGTATTGTGAAGGTGGCTGGGGCTCGTTAAGTGGCGATCCCCAGCATGGCGGCATGGGTATGCCAAAAATGTTGCAATCCTTTGTCGAAGAAATGACTCAGTCTGCTTCCATCTCATTCGCGCTTTATCCGATGTTAACTGCTGGCGCGAGTTTGGCACTTAGTGCACACGCGAGTGAAGACATGAAGCAAACTTATTTGGAAAATATGTATTCAGGTAAGTGGGCCGGCACTATGTGCTTAACCGAGCCACATGCCGGTAGCGATTTAGGCATAATGACCGCAAAAGCGGAAGCGTTAGCCGATGGCAGTTTTGCCTTATCGGGCACTAAAATATTCATCACAGGTGGTGAACAAGACCTAACCGAGAATATTATTCATTTAGTCTTGGCGAAAATACCCGGCGCACCGAAAGGCCCTCGTGGCATTTCTATGTTTGTTGTACCTAAGTTTTTATTGCATGATGATGGCAGCTTAGGCGCTAGAAATACCGTTAGTTGTGGTTCAATTGAACACAAAATGGGCATTAAAGGCTCAGCAACTTGTGTGATGAATTTTGACAGCGCAAAAGGCTTTTTAGTCGGTGAGCAAAATAAAGGCTTAAACTACATGTTCACTATGATGAACTATGAACGTTTAGGTATGGGCATTCAGGGGGTTGGCGCGGCTGAAACCTCATATCAACAAGCGGCAGAATATGCCCTTGAACGCATTCAAGGTCGCAGTGCTACTGGTGTAAAATCTGCTGATAAAAAAGCTGACTCACTTATTGTTCATCCCGACGTCAGAAAAATGCTATTAACTATGCGTGCGCTTAACGAAGGGGGTCGCTGTTTTTCCACTTATGTTGCTAAACAACTCGACATCGTTAAATTTTCTGCTGATCAAGCTAAAATAAAACAAGCAGAGCAGTTAGTTGCGCTGTTAACGCCGGTAGCAAAAGCGTTTATGACTGATATGGCCTTTGAAAGTTGTAGTTTAGGGCAAATGGTTTTTGGTGGCCACGGTTATGTCCGAGAATGGGGCCAAGAACAATTGATTCGTGATGTGCGTATTGCCCAAATCTATGAAGGTACCAATGGCATTCAGGCGCTTGATTTACTCGGCCGTAAAGTTGTTGCCAACAAAGGCCAATTTTTTGAGGTGTATTTTACTGAAATTAGCACCTTCATCGAAAAAAACGCTAATAAAAAAGCGCTAGCGGGATTTGTTAAACCGTTGGCCGGCGCTTTAGAAAAGTTAAAAGCGGTTACCGGTGTGATCATTGCAGAACAAGTAGATGATAAAAATATGGTTGGTGCCTCAGCTACTGATTATTTGGCTGCATTCGGTTTAGTCAGTTATGCCTATATGTGGGCCTTAATGGCAGAAAAAGCCTTACATCAATCTGAGCAAGACTTCTATCAAGCAAAACTCTATGTTGGCAGCTTTTTTATTGAACGATTACTGCCAAGAATTGATGGTCATATTCATGCGATTGAAGCAGGCAGTAAAAGCATGATGGCTATGCCAGAAAAGCTCTTTAACTATAATCACTAGTATATGTTCTAAGCGATCAGTAAAGTGGAACTACAGTCTACTGTTATTATTTTTAGTTAAAACTACCCGAATATTGGCTATGAAGTGATTGCGTTTACCGGTAAAATTGCGCAAGCATTTTATTTACAAGCACCTTATTTAAGAAACACTGGGTGCAAGCCAATTAATTAATCACAATGAAATTAAAAATGGGCAGCAAACCTTTAGAAAATGTCTAATGGGGCGGCGCCATCGACAACGTGGGTGGTGATACTTTATCTTGGCTCACTCGTACTACTTGCGTGTGGGGTAATATTGCATCAATTGGTTTGGCTGGAGGCATTATTAAACTGGACTCGACCGTTATGCCCTCTATTTTAAGAGGTGTGAGCTTACTGGTTATCAATTCAGTGGAAATGCCAATATCAGTTCGAACCCAAGCTTGACAGCGATTAGCCATTGACTTGAAACCAACAAAACTTGCTTTAATTTCTCCCGCAACCATTGAATTTAAAGATTTATCTAACACATTTGACGCTTATGTCGATGGCACCGTGACGGGCCGAACCGTTGTGGCTATTAATACCAGTTCCATTAAGTTTGTGATCTTGTTGTGCGCAGGAAAAATAACTCAAGGTAAGGCGCTCGATTGAGCAATAGCTGGCTATTGGGATTGAGAGCAACACAGCCTTGAGCTATTTTAACCAGTACAAGTGAGCAATAACTTAATGTAATTGGTATAATACAGCATTGTAATATTTTATTAGACAGCGCAGTTAAATAGCGCAGTTAAACTAAATAATTAGATAACAAATTAACCAGTGAAGAATAGGAAAAAAACTGAATGAGTGATGTGATATTTACAGAGTTAAGTAGTACAAATAATAAAAAAATAGCCGTAGCAGAACTTAATGCTCCTAAATCTCTCAATGCATTAAATCTTTCGATGATTAAATTGCTAACTGAACAACTGACGACTTGGCAAGAAGATGACAGTATAGCGGTGGTTATTTTACAAGGCGCGGGTGAAAAAGCGTTTTGTGCTGGGGGCGATGTTGTTAGCCTTTATCACTATCTTAACGAATTAGAGGCACCCATTGATGATAATGTCATTAAATCAGGCTTCGCCCATGATTTTTTCGGCCAAGAATATGTCCTTGATCAATTAATCCACAACTTTAGCAAACCCATTATGATTTGGGGCGATGGTTATGTCATGGGCGGGGGAGTGGGTTTGTTTGCGGGCGCCAGTCATCGTATCACAACCGAGCGTACTCTAATGGCCATGCCTGAAGTATCAATAGGGCTATACCCTGATGTCGGCTCTAGTTGGTTTTTAAATAAAACCCCTAGCGAACTGGGACTATTTTTAGGGATCACAGGTGCTGTTTTTAATGCAGCAGACGCTAAATATATTGGCATGTCAGATTATATTATTGCTAGTTTATCTAAAAAGGATGTTTTTCATCATCTATTAACAGTGGATTGGCAAGACAATGATAAAAATTATCAATTGCTAGATCAAACGTTGCAGGGGTTTTCTAATGATTTTGAGCATCAATTGCATTCTGAGTTAAAAGCAAATGAAGCCGGCATAGCCAAATTATTGGCCTTTGATAATATTGTCGATATTCACACGGCTATCCTAAATGTAAAAACAGAGAATAAGTGGCTGACTCAGGCAAAAAATAAATTGCTAGCGGGTAGCCCTCTTAGTGCTTGTATTATATATAGGCAACTACAAACGGCTAAAGCACTGAGCTTAAGCGAATGTTTTGCCTCAGAGTTAAATTTAATCCTACGTTGTTGTCAGTATTCTGAAACTTGCGAAGGCGTTAGAGCGTTATTAGTCGATAAAGACAAAAATCCAAATTGGTCTTTTTCAAATATTAGCGATGTTGATAGTAAATTAGTTGATTGGTTTTTTAGTCCAATCAGCTAAATAATATATAATAGAGATAAAGGAAAAATAATGAATTTGAATGATAAAGTTATTGTGATCACTGGTGGTGGGCAAGGCCTAGGCCGTTCGATGGCCATTAATTTAGCGACACAGGGCGCTAAGCTGGCGTTAATTGATTTAAATGAAGCGCTTTTACAAGAAACGGTTAAATTAGTTGCAGAAGCGGGTTCAAGTGCAAAATATTATATCGCCAATGTCACAGATGAAGCCGATGTTGAAAAAACCTTTAGTCAAATTAATAGCGACTTTGATGGTATTGATGGCTTGATTAACAATGCGGGCATATTACGCGATGGTATGTTTGTTAAAGCTAAAGACGGCGTGGTGAGTAAAAAAATGTCACTGGATCAATTTCAATCGGTAGTTGATGTCAATCTAACTGGCGTATTTTTATGTGGCAGAGAAGCTACAGTGCATATGATAGAAGGTAAGCGTAAAGGCGTTATTATCAATATGTCATCAATTGCACGTGCTGGTAACATGGGGCAAACCAATTATGCGGCTTCAAAAGCAGGCGTAGTTGCTATGACAGTTACTTGGGCTCGCGAGCTTGGTCGCCATGGTATTCGGGTTGGTGCTATTGCTCCCGGTGTTATTCACACCGCAATGACCGATGCAATGAAACCTGAAATGCGTGAACGCTTAGAAAAAATGAAACCAGTAGGGCGTTTAGGTGAAGCCGATGAAATAGCTCATACCGTTAAATATATCTTTGAAAATGAATTTTTCACCGGACGAGTTGTTGAAATTGATGGCGGACTTTGCATGTAATTTTGATAAGTTAACATCGAAATTACATTACATAACACCAAAGACGAGATAATCTCGTCTTTGGTGTTTATATAAGCACAGAGCTGAGCATAAACACAGACCCGATCACAGATATAATACCAGTTCCATTAAGTTTGTGATCTTGTTGTGCGCAGGAAAAATAACTCAAGGTAAGGCGCTCGATTGAGCAATAGCTGGCTATTGGGATTGAGAGCAACACAGCCTTGAGCTATTTTAACT
>NZ_VOLS01000075.1 GCF_007954265.1 Colwellia sp. C1TZA3
CAAAACTGACCCCCGTTTCTTTATCCACGCCACATAAAAAAGCCTTTCGTACCGTGCGGCTGCAAATGTGATAATACGGGGTATCTACTAAACTGATTTGTTGTGAGCGAGGTTTAGGCATAACAATTACCAAATTTAATTAAGGTAAATTAAGTCTAGTTTATTGAGGTAAATATACACAAGTTATTATGGGTGGCCTAATAAATCATACACAAGTTATTATGGGTGGCCTAATAAATCTTATGGGTGGCCTAATAAATCATAAATCACTAGGTAGTGTCGTTTAATTTTCCCTTAGACTATGTTCAGTAAGTCAATATTTGACAAAGTAAAAATACCGAACTATTTTTTATACCACTGTGGCCATCCATGTTCACAAACAATTAGGAAATAAAAAATGAAAAAATATTTCATCCAAGGACTGTTGTTTTGTGTTTTAAGTTTATTAGCTATTCAAAATGTATATGCAGAAGAACCCCCTTTTATTGGTGGTGAATACTGGGAAGTTACTGGTATAAAAATATCTGATGGTGCTAGCCTTAAATATTCGACGTGGCTTGCGGGCGAATGGCGTAAAAACAGCGATTTTGCAAAGTCACAAGGTTGGCTAATAGATGCTAAAGTTATTAGTAATGTTCACCCCAGAATGGATGAGCCTGATCTGTACTTGATTCGTGTATTCGAAAACATGGCATCAGTTGCTGAAAATGAAAAGCGTCGTGCCACGTATATGGCGTGGGCAAAGAAAAGTATGGAAAAGATGCAATCTGAAAGTGGAAACCGTGCTGATTTTCGAACAATAATGAGTACTTCATTGCTGCAAGAAATGAAATATCGAGATTAAGATTTAGCTGTCATCAATAAAGTAGGGTAGCTTCATTGCCCTACTTTCGCTATCAAGAAAACAAACACTAGCACATCACTACCTCACAAAAGTAAGCAAACCTTCGGCATATAGAGGGTTAGCCTAACAAGTTACACATTATCACTATAGCCTATATCCGACTAAACAATAAACCTGCCTACTCTAGACTATTGAAAGCTTTCCCACTGCATTTTGCTCTACTCCTTTTTGCGTTAAAATTTACTATGACCCTCACTTTAAATGAGATCTAACAACATAAATATTTCAATAACTGATCAGTTGTCATAAACCATATGACTATTTGACGATATGCCAGCGCGCTGAAAGAGCTACCTTCCAGTAGCTTAATTATAAATATTCCAAAAAAAACCAGTATTTATTTTCGTTTTGCAATCAAGAGTGCAGCCACAATCAACAGTGATCCGATGGCAAGCCTGACAAGTTCTTCTGGCGTCCCGCCCTTGGCTTCACCAAAAACAAATAAGGAGGCAAACATAGCCAGTGGCACAACCGCATTGTTAAACGCGGCTAATACCCCGACACTTGTTTGGGTTGCGCCTTTATTCCAAAAGAAGAAACCAAGCCCTGAGGCAATTAACCCCATATAAACTAAAACCAACCACTGCGTTGGTGTTGCGCTTAAAGGAATGGGGGGCTGCGAAGAAATTAACAGCGTAGCAACGGTGGTAAAAACAGCGGCACCTAAGTATAAAAAGCCAAATACAGAGCTGTCGCTAATATGTGGTCGACTTTGTTTCCAATCACGATAATAAACTTGCCCAAAAGCAAAAGCTATATTGGCTATTTGCATTAGGCAAAACCCTAGCCAAATTTCGCTTGACTCTATACTATCCATTTTTATAACGGCGGCGCCAAAAACGGATAGTAGTGTGGCCAATAAATACCAAGGGGTAAAACAACGCTGTCGAAGATCGTTGATAATAACAATATAAAGTGGCGTAAACACGCTAAATAGCGCAACTAAATGTGATGGTATATAACGAAAAGCGGAAAGATAACAGGTATACATGACACCGTATTGAAGTGCGCCAAGCAGTATCAGTTGCCATTTTTCCTGCCCGTTGGTGTTAGCTAGTTTTATAAAGGGCAGAAAAGCAATGAGCGCAAGTAATAGTCGGGTATCTGCTATTTGAAGTGGGTCAAGACCTTTGAGCGTGTTGCCAATAAGACCAAAAGAAAAAGCCCAAATCAGCGTAGGGATCACTAGATAAATCATTACAGGTCTCTAATAATTAATGTCAATTTATTCAATGGCTATTTGTAATAGTTAACTATTGTTCAAATACTACTGAGTAACGATTTGACCCCAACCAATAAGCTGGGGCCGATGCAAAGTACTTATACCAATCCCATTAAGTTATTGCTCACTTGTACTAGTTAAAATAGCTCAAGGCTGTGTTGCTCTCAATCCCAATAGCCAGCTATTGCTCAATCGAGCGCCTTACCTTGAGTTATTTTTCCTGCGCACAACAAGATCAAAAACTTAATGGAACTGGTATTATACCAATTTGATTAATTAAGTGATCACCTTTTTCATGAGGAAAAATGGATAAATACAAGGCATAAAATTTAGTCAGTAGTTATTCACCTTATAAATTTTATAACGCTGTAGTTATTCATTTTAACCATTAAAAATGAGCAGCTAATTAATCAACTTGGTATTATACAATGTTACCAATGATAAGTAGCACTGACAGTGAACTGTTCTCCACGTCCAGGTGTACCAGGTACCTCTTCAAAAGATTCATCCCAAAGATTATCTGCTGCAAGCACAATATCTAAACCTTTAAACTGCGCAGGAGAGATCTTTACCGTAAGGTGAGTAAATAAAGCATCGTCGTCGCCGTTTCTAAGCATATTTTCTTCTTGTTTACGCCACTCGTTATCAACACGGACTTCAACGATGTCGGTTGGGTGCCAAATAAGCCCTAATGTTACGCGGTGATCTGGGTAGTTCAAGGCATAAAAACTAGCATCGATGTCCGCAGCGCCATAATCTTCCGATTTATCAAAGAAGGTATAACTGGTGATGATTTCTGCATGCTCGAAACGCTTTACCGCCAGTAGCTCTAAACCTAGCGTATCGATATCGACCGGATTGGCAGAACGAGCAGAGGTTGAACTTAAGCTATAGGTCCAATCGGTTAAGTCATCATCTTGTCGATAAAAAATAGCGGCATCAAGGCGCCAAGTTTCTCGATCTAATGCCAAACCTAATTCAATATTTTTAGTAGTTTCACGCTCAAGATCATAATTACTTCTAAATAGCCCACCGGTATTACTTCCCCCAATAGCGGTATAACCTGCTACTTGACTAGCTTCTGCATAAGAGATGTAGAATGTTTGAGAGCTGTCATCAGCATTGATGCTATTCCATCTGACGTCACCAATCAATGACACTTGTGAATCGTCTCGGTTAGTATCGTCAAAAGCAGCGCCGAGACGAAAAGTTAACTGTTCATCATCTTGTAGATCCATGCGATATTCAGGCAAAACACTGAATTTGTAATAATGGCGAGAGGTAAAGTTATTTTCAAGCGTGGTTGATTCAATGTTGTCTGCTATAAACTGGCTTGAGTAATTCAGTGCAAATGACTCTGTTTGAGCATGGCGACCAGAAAGTGCTATCGATTTAACTTCAGTTTCATGAAAGGCTTGGAATACATCAGGATTTTCACGAGAAAAAACATAATGGTCGTTGTTACGGCGATAGTAGGTGGAAATTTCAAAGGTACTGTCTTGTGCGTAATCCTGTTGATGATTAAGGATTAATAATCGCGTTTTGATGTCTTCGGTTTCATTAACATTAAATGGCGTGTACATATTTGGCCAGCCAAAGAACTTCTCTTGAGAGCCAAAAAACAGCTCGGTTTGTGATGATGGTCCAACTAACTGAATACGACCAGAAGCACGTTGAAAGTCGTGGTCGCCATTTTCTATTGTACCGTCACTTTCAGAGCGAGAGTATTCAGCTTCAACACCGATAGTCCAATCGGTATAATCAGCCAGTGCCATGCTAACGCCGCTATGTACACGCTGGAGATTAAAGTTGTTATTGCCTGCGCCAATGGAAGCACTACCTGCGGTTTTTATCGCTGTCCAATCCCGAGAAACCGTGCCTACTGAGCTGTTAACACCGAGTAGAGCATTGTCTGCACCCGTCAGTATATTTGCGTTAGTTAACATTTCCTGAGCAATAGGAATTTCGGCAAAGTAATGTCCAGTTTGCGGATCAAGTAACGTTGCGCTGCCCACCCTAAAGCCAGTATTTTCAAAAATACCACCACGAATCGTCACATCAGCTTGAGCTTCTGCCATATTGCGCGATTGTAGATCAACGCGCGGATCATATTCTAGGTTTGAAACTGGCGAGCCAAAGGTGCCCACCGGTTTGGTATTAGCTGTGGTTGAAGCCTCAACGGTAATTATCTCAATATCTTTACTTGCATTAGAACTAACATTAAAACTATCGTCAGCTGCAGCTGAAAAAGTCGACAGGCTTAATAATAAAGCGGGCAAAGCAATCGGTACAACTCGAATCATGTTAGTCTTCTCTACTTACACTGTTTAAACTATGGGTAAAAACGATTATTTTTTCACTCCCCAACTCAGTCCACCCAGTAGCAGAAAGAGCCATTTCTCATACTTTTGCTAACAATGGGGCTTAACATATTGGAACAATCAAACGAAGGTATCGTAAGATAAAGCTAGGGGATTTATTTGAAAGGTAGTAATCGTTACGCTAAGTAATATTATATCTTAGCGGATAACATATTACACATGATAACCATTCTCGATTAATAATCGTTTACAACTGGGTGCATAATAAACAGGACGTTAACAAACAGAGTTATAACGGTTTACTCGCTATTATAATCAATGCATAACGCATAACGCATAAAATTTAATCTATTTTTTGTAAAGGTCCAAACTTGATGAAGAAACAACAAGCTAACAAGCAGGATAACAGCATGCAAGAAATCATTTATTTTGCCGGTGGTTGCCTTTGGGGTGTGCAAGAATTTATGAAGCACCTACCTGGCGTTTACGCTACAGAAGCAGGTCGAGTTAATGGCTTAACCAACACCACCAAGAGTAGTTATGATGGCTATGCAGAGTGTGTAAAAGTCACCTTCTGTCCAAGCGCTGTTAGTCTTGATGAGCTAATAGCTTATTTTTTTGAAATAATTGACCCTTACAGCGTCAATAAGCAAGGCGAAGATGTTGGCAAAAAATACCGCACCGGCATATACAGCGAACAAAGTCATCACCTCAAAACAGCCATTGAGTATATTACCCGCCATGATGATGCCGATAAAATGGTCGTTGAAGTTTTGCCACTGCTCAACTACGTGAAAAGCGATGCAGAACACCAAGAAAGATTAACTCACTTCCCCAATGATTATTGTCATATTCCTAAGCAGATATTACATAAATACAAGTAGCATTAAAAACTACCTTATGCCAAGAGTTAGCTATTCACACAAGTGATACATTAGCTTAAAATATGATGTTATACCAAGTTGATTAATTACCTGCTCATTTTTAATGGTTAAAATGAATAACTACAGCGTTATAAAATTTATAAGGTGAATAACTACTTATTAAATTTTATGCCTTGTATTTATTCATTTTTCCTCATGAAAAAGTAGATCACTTAATTAATCAAGTTGGTATTAAACCTAAAGACATTATGGGTATTTCTTTGAAAAATCATAAGTTTTAGCCTTGGCTAGTGACAAATTTAACATCATCACTAGCGACAAAAATAAAACATCAAGTTTATTCGATAATCGACTAATCAACCCATAAATATAGCTAAAAAAAAGTGGGTGGTTTTCTCAATTTTAATTTATTGGCCATTGTTTATTGTTGAAAACGATAAACCGATCCTAAAGATAGTAGCTGAGAGAGCTCGTCTAACGCCGTTCTTGACTCAATGAGCAATTGTGGATCTCTCAAATCGTCTATCGCCAATTTATCGCGATAATGACGATTAACCCAAGCGACTAGCTGCATATACAAGGTATCTGTTAACAAACAAGCAGGATTAACCGCAAGTAGTTCCTGCTCGGTCATTGCAACTCTCAAACGTAAACATGCAGGACCACCACCGTTTTTCATACTTTCATTAACATCAAAATATTCAACATGATTGATTGGATTATTAGCCGTGGTTAGGGACTGTAAATAATCATAAACTTTAGCATTATCACGACAATGCTTTGGCGCAATAATGGCCATAGTATTATCTTTTAACGTTACTATTTGCGTGTTAAAAAGGTAAGTGTTTACCGCATCCTCAATCGAAACCTGTTCTGTAGAAACTTCCAAGAAATGCAGCTTGTCACCGGTAAATTTACCCATGACCTCTTCTTTAAATCGCGCGGTATTGAGATAGGCTTGCTCATGGTAAAGAAAAACATTTTGATTACCTACTGCAATCACATCATTATGAAATACGCCCTGATCGATCACCTCAGGGTTTTGCTGCACAAAAACTGTATTCTCAGCAGACAAGCCATGTAATCTCGCTATTGCTTGACTAGCTTCTAACGTTTGCCGTGCAGGAAACTTTGTAGGTGCAGGTTTATCACGATTAAAGGCTGAACGGCCATAGGTAAATATCTCGACTCCTTTTTCACCATAGCCCTGACATAAACGCGTATGATTAGCCGCACCTTCATCACCAAAGTGTTCATTATCATTTAGGTGTTGGTGATGTTGAAAATGCTTATCATCACCAAACATGGCTTTAAGAATATTACTGGTTGTTTGGGGCTCTAATGAGCGATGAAATTTATTGGCTAAATTAGCTGCGGTAAAATGTACTTTTTGATCCAAGGTATCAGCGGAAGGAGATACGGTTGCCGCATTCGCTGTCCACATGGTTGATGCTGAGCAACAAGAGGCTAGTAGCGTGGGTGATGCTTTGTATGCTGCTGCCAATACTTGGGCATCTGTGCCATGAAAGCCTAATCTTTTTAAGGTGTAAATATCAGGACGTTCTTGCGGAGCAAATACGCCTTGATGTAATCCCATATCATGCAAGGCTTTCATCTTTTTCAAACCCTGCAATGCTGCACTTTTAGGGTTTGAACTCTCACTAGCATTCGATAAAGAAGCTACATTGCCCTCAGATAAGCCAGCATAATTGTGTGTAGGCCCAACTAAGCCATCAAAATTCACTTCACTACTTTTCATTATTTTGTCTCGAATACTGTCATTTATTAGAACGAAGCAAAGTATCTACCACTAAAGGGCTAACCTTACTTATCAATAGCTTGTGCACTTAAATATTATCTTATACCAATCCCATTAAGTTATTGCTCACTTGTACTAGTTAAAATAGCTCAAGGCTGTGCTGCTCTCAATCCCAATAGCCAGCTATTGCTCAATCGAGCACCTTACCTTGAGTTATTTTTCCTGCGCACAACAAGATCACAAACTTAATGGAACTGGTATTACATTAGAACTTTGCAGCATAATGAAGCATAGCAACTCAGTCATAATACTAATTTCATTAATTAGGTGGCCTACTTTACACGCAAAAAAAACGACCAAATATAAGGCATTTATTTTAATAACTTGTTGTTCTAATTATTAAATGACGCAGTAATTGGTTGTTTTAACCGGTAAAAATGATCAGATAATTAATGAGATTGGTATAACTATACCAACGTACCAATACAGTGCCTATAGAGTATTAATAATAAAATTAAAAAACGCTGTAACTCGCTTTAATCTTGTGATGATAAGGTGCGTGATTATTGCTCAACAACACTTTGTGTTGATAAAAAAAGAAGATTAAAAAGCGTACTGGAAATCAGGAGTTTTATCTGATAAGTCGCTGTTGGTGTAATTTTTATTTTTATTTTTATTTTTAAGTTACGTAAACGATTATTCTAGAATGGTTGTGTAATGATCACCTTAAAAAGTTAAAGTGATCGTAGCTAAAATTTATTACAAGGTTGCAGAGTATCGAGATATAAAAATTGACTGATACTCTGCAGGGGTATGCTTACTTAGGCATTAATACTGTATCAATAACGTGTATCACGCCATTACTCGCTTTGACATCTGCCATGATGACTGTTGCTTGGTTTATCATCACGTTTCCATCAACCACTTTAACCATTAACATTTGGCCTTGAATAGTAGCGGCACTGTCTATTTTCACGACATCTGTTGACATCACTTTTCCAGAAACTACGTGATATGTCAAAATTGAAGCAAGTTTAGCTTTATTTTCTGGTTTTAGTAGCATTTCAACGGTACCTTCAGGTAACTTGGCAAAAGCCTCATCTGTTGGCGCAAATACTGTAAAAGGCCCTTTACCTTTAAGCGTATCGACTAACCCAGCCGCTTTAATTGCTGCGACAAGGGTATTGAAAGAACCATTTTCAGCTGCTACATCAACAACGTCTTTTTTCATACCGTGCTCACCTTCATTATGATGACCTGCGTAAGAGGCAGGCATAAAAGCTAAGCTGGCAACCATAAGTGATAATACTGCAATAAATTTATTTAACATGATATTTCCTATTTAGTGATTACTGGTTTGACTACGCGTTTGTTAAATTAAAGTTACGTATGGCTAAGGGATTAAGATCAATTTGTTATTCATTCTTTAATGAAGCCTAGAATAGGAATAGCTAGTATAGCGATTACTGATAACTCGAAGAACACGGTTGAAATCACCATTAAATCAGTAACTCATATTAACCCTACAATTCTACTTTGGCACTGGGCACCATAGATTTAAAAAATAAATAGCATCCCAAGTTTTAGCGCTAAACTTACCATCGCTTTTAAAAATCTACTTCATCGGCACTAATCAATAATATTTTTCTTTAACTTTTAATAAAGTGGCGAGCATACCCGAAAGCAAAGCACAGCGAACACAAGCAGAAATACAATGATAATAAGGCATATCAATTAAACTGATTAGATTTTTTATGGTGTAGTCATCAAAGTGTTTTGCTTTAAAGGCGTCGTTAATACGAGTAGAACGCTTAATTTTCTCTACTCACTGAGCATGTCTGGGTTAATGGTTAGAAGCCCTATTGCTCGTAATAACGTTAGCACCTTTACTACTTAAGCAATACGATAGCGCAATTAAGATTAAACTTTATCAGTTCAAGAGTACGGTAATGCCAATTAGCTTTCGGTGATATGTCAGGCTAATAAATTTAACGCAATACCAGTAACTAGGGAGTCTCTAAAACGATTTAGTTGTGAGTTAAGTCAACTCTGCAGACAGGTTTCACAAAATAGATCGAGTCAGGATAAGCTAACCAAGTTTTTTATTGAATGGCGTTTATTATTTGAATCTAAGATTTGATTTATTCATCTTTATATTGTTTTATGTTCATTGACTCATAAAAACATAAAACTTCCTTTTACAAAAATTTTGAGTGTAATAATACTTAAAAGTTATTCCAATTTGTTTTCTTTACTCTTGAAAAACAACCATAATCTTTATCGGCATCTAATGCCTCAAAGTCATAACCGCTGTCAATTAATAAATAGACCCTTCCATCTTCAAATCTAATATAGACAGGGACTACTATTCTTTGATAGCTAAATTTAGGATTTTTTAGTAGTGAATTGTTCTCATTTTCTGAGATAGAAAGTATTTTGTCTAGTTTAAAATACGCTACCATTTCACCGTCACCATTGTGATAGCAGCCGTCAAAATATGCTTTAATAGCTGAAAATGATTGTGTTTTAGAGAATATATTTTTTTTGAAAAGAACTTTGTTTTTTTCTGGTAGCTGTATCCTAAATCTCACGCCAGGGTCTGCAGTAAGTTTAGAGATATCTGTGATGACAAAAACATCAGGTTCAGTGTTTCTGAACGCTAAAAATAAATTATTAAGCTCTTCTTTCGGATAAGATTGAAAGCCTAAACTATCAAGTGTAACCGAATTTACTTTTATCATTATTCTGCCTTTTATCATTCATCTAAAAGTGGCTCTTATCATAATTTATATTTATTTTATTAAATACAACTTTCTTTATGATCGCTACGAAACAGCTGAAAATACAGTGTTTTTTTCAGAATATACAACAAAATACAGAAAAAACACAAACACTATGTTAGTAAAATGTAGCTTTAATGCTACTAGGGTGTACAACTAAAAGTAGATCACGATATGCCAAGGAATTCGCAAATTGGGTTGTGACGAGTAACTTCATTCGTAAACGAGTATATTGCATACTAAAAGAGGATAGGTATAAGTCATTTTTATCTGTACTCAATACGTTTACTACTCAAAAGTATGATACCCAATATTGTAGTGAAAGCTTCATTGTAATAATTTACAAACTATTATCATGATACCAATTTGACTAATTAAGTGAGCAAAGCAAAACCATTCAACATGAGCACGCGATTATTACTTTTATCCGTTACGGCTAAGTATTCACTAAAATTAAGAGTATTTTAATGATGCAGTAAGCATTTATTCATTTTTTTGCACTCAATCTGTGCGCATAGTTATTTTTTGTGCACACAAACCTAGGTGAAAATCACCTCTCCTAAAATAAAGTCAATTAAAACAGACAGATAAAAAACTTCATACTAATGGCATCACCTTTGCTTTAACCGTTGAATAATGTTCTTCGTATTGTGTAAGCCAGCCACCTTAGTTAATAGCAAAGCCATTTTTTATTATTAACAAGGCAACAGCGTCTTTCATTAATAAAAAAAACAAATTTTAATTTTTAGGAGTTGTCGTATGAGTGGACAAGAAAGTCTCAATATTTTTTCATTCAAAGGTAAGATGAAAGCCTTACATATGAGTTGGATAGCGTTTTTCATTACTTTTGCTGTTTGGTTTAACTTTGCTCCCTTAGTGTCGGTAATTGCTGATTCATTAGGATTAACAAAAGATGAAATTAAAACCTTAATGCTATTAAACGTAGCGTTAACCATTCCGGCTCGCGTTGTTATTGGTATGCTTACGGATAAATACGGTCCCCGCTTAACATTCGCCGTATTACTTGCGGTATGTAGCCTTCCTTGTTTTATGTTTGCTTTTGCAAGCACATTTGAGCAAGCGGCTTTATCTCGCTTTTTATTAGGTTTTATTGGCGCTGGTTTTGTTATCGGTATTCGTATGGTATCTGAATGGTTCCCGGCTAATGAGCTTGGCACAGCTGAAGGTATTTACGGTGGCTGGGGTAACTTTGGTTCAGCGGCTGCAGCCATGTCACTCCCTACACTTGCGTTGGCCTTTGGTGGTGAAGACGGTTGGAGATACGCGGTTGCCTTTACCGGTGCATTAAGTTTAATTTTCAGTGTTATCTGGTATCAAAACGTCACAGACACGCCTAAAGGTTCAACCTACTTTAAACCGAAACAAACCGGTGCAATGGAAGTTACCTCAACCGGTGACTTCTTCCTGTTATTAATTATGAAAATTCCTATGTACGGCGCTTTAGCCTTACTAACATGGAAATTATCACCTGCTGGCGTGAGTTTATTATCAGCACAAAGTGCACTGATTTCCTACATTAGTCTAGTGGTTTTATTTGCTATTGAAGTAAAGCAAACCATTAAAGTCAACGGCCATTTATTTTCAAAACCAGTAGAAGAAATTCACCGTTATAAGTTTAAACAAGTGGCGGTGTTAAACATTCTATACTTTGCTACTTTTGGTTCCGAATTAGCGGTTGTCTCGATGTTACCGTTATTTTTCGCTGAGACCTTCGAGTTAAGCATGGTTTACGCCGCAATGTTAGCGTCGACTTATGCCTTTATGAACTTAATGTCTCGCCCTGGTGGCGGTTGGTTATCAGACCGGTTTGGTCGCAAAAAAACCTTATTAATTTTAACCGCTGGCTTGGCGCTTGGTTATTTAGCCATGTCTGAAATTACCGGTGAATGGCCTTTAGCCTTAGCCGTAGCAACAGCGATGGCTTGTTCGTTTTTCGTGCAAGCAGGTGAAGGTGCTGTATTTGCTGCCGTACCATTAATTAAACGTCGTTTAACCGGGCAAATTGCTGGTATGACCGGTGCTTACGGTAACGTGGGTGCGGTGGTTTACTTAACGGTATTAACCATGGTTGATTATTCAACCTTCTTTATGGTGATAGCAGCCACCGCTGTGCTAGGCTTTATTACATTACTCTTTATGCAAGAGCCTAAGGGTACGATTACCGAAGTGCGTGAAGATGGCACGGTAGCATTAATTAAAGTTGGTCACTAAAAAACATGAGCAGTGAAAAACAAACTCGCCAAAGTACGGTTGCTGATTTGCAATTGTGCTTCGGTGGTTTTTCTTCTAAAGGTTTGAAAGCGGAAAACCAAGACGCTTTTGCCGCCATAGTACCTAAAAAACTTGAATTACGCGCTAAAGGCGCGGTTGTTGCCATTGCTGATGGAGTATCAAGCGCGAGTAAAGCCGCTGATGCCTCACAGCTTGCGGTGACTCAATTTATTGAAGAATATCTTGCAACACCTCAAACATGGTCAACGCAAAAGTCTGCGGCTAAGGTATTAACCAGCTTAAATAACTGGTTATATTCACAAAGCGGCTTTATTGATGATTTAGCCTATCAAAACGTGCCACAGTGGCTAACAACTTTTTCAGCACTTATTGCTAAATCAACCACGGGTTATATTTTTCATGTTGGCGATACCCGTATAACAAAATATCGTCTTCAACAATTGGAAGTCGTTACCCGTGATCATAATCGCAAGCAAATTGGCCAACATAATTTATTAACAAGAGCATTAGGTGCAGATAATCGTTTAGAAGTTGATGTGCACCAAATTGATTTACAGTCGCGTGATTTATACATGCTAAGTTGCGATGGTATTCATGATTATATTACTAAGCCTGTTTTTAAAGCACTGTTTGACTCATTACCGTTATCACCAGATAAGTCTGACTTAGAAGCGCTTGCTAAAAAAATTGTAGAAACGGCACTTGAGCGCGGTAGTAATGACAATGTTACCTGTTTATTAGTCTATATTAACGCCGTGCCCAATCGTAAACTAGCCGAAATTGAACGTGACCTTAGTGCAAAAACGATTCCACCGGCATTAAAAATTGGCCAGAAACTTGATGGCTACTTGGTTAAAAAAGTAATCCACGCCAGCATTCGCTCACACTTGTATTTAGTGATCGATATTAAAACCAATAAACCTTATGTTTTAAAAGCACCTTCAGTTAATTTCTCAGACGATGCCCTTTATTTGCAAGGTTTTATGCGTGAAGCTTGGGTTGGCGAACGCATTACGCACGCTAACGTCATGCGTGTGCTACAAGGTAAGCAAGACAGTCCTTTTTTATACCATGTCTGTGAATATATTAAAGGGCAAACCTTAGGTGAATGGTTACATGACAATCCTAAACCGAGCATTGCACAAGTCCGCGATGTAATGAAACAAGTGATCAGCGCATTACGAGCGTTTCAACGCTTAGATTTAGTGCACCGCGACTTAAAACCAGACAACATAATGATCGATGAATATGGCCAGATTAAATTGATTGATTACGGCACCGTATTTGTCGCTTCACTTGATGAAAACCAAGAAACAATCAAAGAACAAGTACCGCAAGGCTCGTTAAATTATATTGCGCCTGAAACCTTATTGCATATGCAAGCTGACTATCAAAGTGACCTATTTTCATTGGGGGTTATTTGTTATGAAATGCTGTCAGGCGAACTACCTTACAAACCCATGCAACGTGCTCAAGTCACCATCAAGACTTATAACGACATGCAATATCGCAGCATTAAACAGTTTCGACCTGAGCTGCCGTTGTGGTTAGATCTAAGCTTACAAAAAGCAACCGCGGCCGATCCAAAACTGCGCTATCAAGCCTTTTCAGAATTCTTTGCTGATTTAATTAAACCCAGTTTATCTGCCGTTGAAGAATACAAAAAACAACCTTTGTTACAGCGTAACCCTTTATTGTTTTGGCAATCAGTATCCGCGTTGTTATTTGTTGGCTTGGTGGTATCTTTACTTAATTAATCGAGGTTAATTAATCGAGGTTAATTAACGTGTTATACCAATTACATTAAATTTGTGATCTAATGGTAGTTATGAAATATATTACTAAAAAACAATTATCTGAGAAATTGGAGCCTATTAATTTAAAGGCACTTATTGCTCAAGAAACCAATGGCAGAATGAGAATTCGCCTATTAGCTTTATTGCACATTAAGGATGGAGCTGACAGAACTCAAGCTGCCGAACATGTAAAAGTAAGCAGG
>NZ_VOLS01000076.1 GCF_007954265.1 Colwellia sp. C1TZA3
TAGTTAAAATAGCTCAAGGCTGTGTTGCTCTCAATCCCAATAGCCAGCTATTGCTCAATCGAGCGCCTTACCTTGAATTATTTTTCCTGCGCACAACAAGATCACAAACTTAATGGAACTGGTATTAGGTCAAACAATAAAAGTGGATAGCAGAATGACATTGCATTCATTTATCGTTATTTATTTGTGATTTGATGTCATTTTAGTGTAATTTTTGTCTAAAAAATCACACTGCCTGTGTGGAGTGCATAGGCAGGTAAACTTATTTGATCTGTCATCAATAAATATTGACTGATCAAATAAATTTACGCAGGTGTTAGTATCTTTTCAGCTAATTGAAGCGTTATTTAGTGTGCTTGTTTAGCTGTTGATTATCTTTAATGAGCCATCAAGGTGTATATCTCGTTGCGGATACGCGACAATAATATTTTCTTGTTCAAATAATTCTTCCAAGCGAAACCTTACGTTGCTTTTTGCAATTCTTAAACCACTTTCTGCTCTTGAGTTTACCCAAAAAGTAACTTCAAACATTAAGGCATTGTCGCCAAAGTCATCAAAGGTCACTAAGGGTTTGGGCTCTGGTAGCACTTCTGCTTGTTCTGTACTTGCTTGCATAATTAACCCAGCAACTTTTTTGGCTGGTGAGCCATAAGCGACACCAACTTTAACTGAACACCTGACAAACTGGTCTACTAAGGTCCAGTTGACGACAGTGTTTTCAAGTAATTTGCTGTTAGGTATTAATAAATGCACACCGTCTACCCGTTTTATACGGGTTGAGCGGGTGTTAATTTCTTCAACTAAGCCTTTTGAATCCTCAATTTCTAAAAAATCGCCAATACGAATAGGGCGCTCCCACATTAAGATCCAACCACTAATAAAGTTATTAATAATATTTTGTGCACCAAAGCCAAAACCGATAGCAATTGCGCCAGATAAAAAAGCAAAAGCAGCAATCGGCACATTCATAAAGTCTAATATGCTGATAATAATAATTGTTATTGCAATAACATATAAAACTCTTTCTACTAAATGAATAATATTAGGGTCGGTTTTTTTTGTCGTTAAGCGGCTACTGATCAATTTAATTAGCCACTTGGTTAACAATATACCCATAAAAATGACTATGGGTATAAAAAGTATGTCGCCTATCGTGACGGGTTGTTCTGATATCGTAATAACGACATGAGAAAGTATCGCTTTTGCTTGTTCCATGGTCTGTTCAATAGTCATACTAAAGCCTTAATAAATTATATATTATGAATTTATAAATACTTTTGATGGGTCTACAAGAAACCTTTCACCAATAGCCTCACGGCCAAATAACATTAAGTAACTCATATCTGAGCGGTCAGTTAAGGTTATTTCAATCGGCCAAAGAGCATCACCTAATTTTACTGGTGTTGATATAACATAACGTTGCTCTGAAGTACCATTTGAAGATTTAACCCGTCTAATGTCATGAATAGGGGCTTCACAAGAAACCATATCCTCAACGTTATAAACATCAGGGTGTAGGTCAAACCGCACCATTACCTTGCCATTTTTTTTAAACTTAGTAATGTTGTCAACATGTAATGAAGAGGTTTTAGCTCCCGTGTCAACGCGCACCTGTAAATCTGTTATGGCTAAATCAGGTAGCGCAATAGTTTCCAAACGGCCTATAATTGCTTTTTGTTTTTTTTTCATACTACGATACCTTATTTTATATGTTGTTTTGCGGTAAAAGGTTGTCTTGAGCATTCTCTATTTGCTGAAAAATATGTTTATCATCTTCTTCAAAGTAGGCAATATGAAACATAGCTTCACCTTCTTGTACTAAAGGGATATTTTGTTGGCCAATTAATATACCGGCTCTACTTGCTTTTACAACATCGATGATTTCGCCGTAAGGGCTACCAATTTCGGCCAAAACATCGCCTTTTTTAATTTGCTCACCCAAACGCACGCGATGATTAACAATGCCACTGGCATTAGCGCGTAACCATTGACTGCTGTTAGCAACAAAGGGCGCAATAACTTTTTTGCGGCTTGGTGATGATTTACGCATACCTAAATGCTTTAATACGTTAGTAATGCCTCTCATGCCGGCACGAATTGAAAACTCATCAAAACGTAATGCTTCTCCAGCTTCATAAAGCAGTACTTTAGTATTATGTTGTACCGCGGCTTCTCTTAGGGAACCATCAATAATGTTTGAATTTAACACCACAGGTACGCCAAATACTTGCGCCAGCTCTTTGGTTTCTTCACAGGATAAATCCGCCCTAATTTGCGGTAAATTTGAGCGGTGAATTGCTCCTGTGTGCAGGTCAATGCCGTAATCACAATGCTTAACAATTTCATTAAGAAAAATATGCGCTACGCGCCCAGCTAGCGAACCTTTCGCTGAGCCAGGAAAGCAACGGTTAAGGTCTCTTCGGTCAGGCATATAGCGACTTTGATTGACCACACCATAAACGTTCACCATAGGAACAGCTATCACAGTTCCTTTGGTGATTTTAAACTTATTTTCGCTGATCAATCGACGAATGATTTCTATGCCATTTAACTCATCACCATGCACCGCAGCACTAACAAAAATAATCGGCCCAGGTTTTTTGGCACGAATAATATGTACAGGTAAAGAAACGTCTGCGTCGGTATATAACTTGGCTACAGGCAAGTCTATCTTGCGCTGTTCGCCGGGCAATATGACAAATTCACCTATTTTTAATGCATTCATCATTAGCCTTATCCTTTGCCACGAGTTTTATTACTGTTCGGTTTGGCATTTTTTTCTAAAAAATCAAAAATCATACCAGCAATATTTTTACCTGTTGCGGTTTCTATGCCTTCTAAACCTGGCGATGAGTTTACTTCCATCACCATAGGGCCATTTTGTGAGCGCAGTAAATCTACCCCACACATATTTAAGCCCATGGCTTTTGCTGCTTTAATCGCTGTTTCACGTTCTTCTTTCGATAATTTAACCACAGTGGCAGAGCCACCACGATGCAAGTTAGAACGAAATTCACCTTCTGCGCCTTGTCGTTTCATCGCCGCAACCACTTTACCGCCAATCACTAAACAACGAATATCAGCACCACCGGCTTCTTTAACGAATTCTTGTACCAATATATTCGCTTTTAAGCCCATAAAGGCTTCAATAATCGATTCAGCTGCTTTCGCAGTATCAGCTAAAACCACACCAATACCTTGGGTGCCTTCTAATAATTTAATTACCACGGGCGCGCCACCCACGTTCTTGATTAAATCTTTGGCATTATCAGGTTTACTAGCAAAGCCGGTACGCGGTAAGCCAATACCTTTACGTGATAATAATTGTAATGAGCGTAATTTATCGCGAGAACGACTAATCGCGACTGATTCATTAATATTAAATGTGCCCATCATCTCAAATTGTCTAGCAACCGCTGTGCCATAAAAGGTCACAGAAGCACCAATACGAGGAATAATAGCGTCGTATTTAGGTAGTTCTTTACCGTGATAACGCACAGCTGAATGCGTACTGGTGATATCCATATAGCAATGTAAAGTATCAATAACATCAACCTCGTGTCCCATTGCTTCGCCTGCCTCTTTTAAGCGTCTTGTAGAATAAAGATTCTTATTTCTTGATAATATTGCTACTTTCATAATAGTTACCTAATTTTTTACTTTTATTATTTAAAGTGATGTAAGTATGAAACTAGAGTGTATAGTCAGTTCTTAAAATAATAAAACGCAATATTTTGGCCAGTTCAATCAAAATATTTGATTAGAGAGGGGTTTATGAAATTTGAATTATTAACAACATTTTTGGAAGTAAGCCGAACATTACATTTTAGAATCGCCTCTGAAAATCTTTTTATTACTCAGTCAGCGGTCAGTGCACGGATAAAGTTATTAGAAGATGATTTGGGTGTTTTGCTGTTTGATCGCAGCCATAAGCATTTAAAGTTGACGACTGAAGGTCTTAGGCTAATAAAGCATGCCAATGAAATTCTTTTTATGTGGCAAAAAACCAAGCACGATGTCGGTGTAGCGGAACACGATGCACAGCAACTCGCCATCGGATCATTAAATTCTATCTGGGATATTGTCTTGCAAGCCTGGTTGCAAAAAATTCACCGTAATTTAGACAGTGTTAGTTTATTTACCAGTACCTATTCGCCAATGGAGTTAAGAAAAAATGTTATTGGTCGTGTGGTAGATCTTGCATTTTTATTTGAACCGCCATTTATTGAAGATTTAGTCACCGAAAAAGTAGCGACAGTGCCATTGCATTTAGTCACCACCGATCCCGATCACATTGAAGGTATGCATGTCGATAATTATATTATGGTGGATTATGGCGAGGCAGTGAATACCCGGCATATGCGGGAATTTCAGCATGCTCCACCCGCAAAACACTTTATGAGCCAGCCCCGCATTGCTTTAAATTATATTTTACAAGCAGGGGGAAGTGCACACTTGCCTAGACAAATGACTTTTGAACATGTTGAAGCGAATAAGTTGTTTGTTGTTGAAAGTGCGCCAGTTTATCATCGTGAAATATTTGCCGTATATTTAGCGAAAAGTCAAAAAACTGAAGTTATTAAACAAGTGATAGGTTTATTTCCCAACATACACTTTTAGAAAGAATACATTTTTAGAAAGGATACATTTTTAGAAAGAATACCGTTTAGAAGTAAAACCTGCTGATAAAATTTTAAGCTGTTTTTACTGTAAATTAGCAAAATAAACTAATACTTCTACATTACAAGCGAAGCGGCTTTGGCCAATTTAAAGTAAATGAAGAGAAGTGGGGGTAATACCAGTTCCATTAAGTTTGTGATCTTGTTGTGCGCAGGAAAAATAACTCAAGGTAAGGCGCTCGATTGAGCAATAGCTGGCTATTGGGAGTGAGAGCAACACAGCCTTGAGCTATTTTAACTAGTACAAGTGAGCAATAACTTAATGGGATTGGTATAAGTTTACTCACCATTAGCAGACTGCATCTTGAAGTGGCAAAAGTATAGATATAGCGATACCTGCAAGTACTTTGAAGACACCAAATTTGGTGATTATTTAGCGACTACTATCAGCTAGGGTAATAAACCTTTGTGCATAAATGAAAAAACACCGATTAATCGGTGTTTTTTTAGCTGTTTTTAGTGAAGCTAAGTGGCTTACATAAGCTTTAAACGGCTTTAAACGGCTTTAAACGGCTTTAAAGCAGTAAACAGCAAGTTTGTTACCGTCTAAATCGCGTGTGTAAGCCGCATAAGCATTAGGAGCCCAATCGCGAGTACCCGGTGCGCCTTCATCAGGACAGCCAGCAGCTAAGGCCGCTGCATGAAAAGCGTCAATAGCCCCGCGGTTAGGTGCTTCGAAACTAACAGTAATACCATTGCCAACACTAGCAGGTTGGCCGTTCGCAGGTTTTAATACAAAGAAAGATGGTGCGTCTACACCCCAGATTGAACCGTTTTCATCTAGATCGGCAATGCGCTTGAGGCCAATGGTGCCTAAAACGTTATCATAGAAGGCGCGAGCCTTGTTCAAATCTTTAGTGCCGACAGTTACATGAGTAAATACGCTCATTTATGTTCTCCGTTTATTATGAGTAAAAAGTTATACGTCAAATTTTATAAGTAAAAATTGATTGTTTGCTTATCGAGCATAGCCAATACACTGAGTGTATTGGCTATCGTTCGTTTCGATAGAGGTATAATATACCTTTGCAGATGAATGATAATCCATGTAAATGTAAAAGGACTTTTACTGTTTCGTAATAGTCCTATTAAATAGTTAAATAGTTAAGTAATAAAAACCTGAGTTATTCGCAGATAGACCAGGATCAGTTGTGGCTAATGCATACAGAGGTGGCTGGGTTAAGTTGCGATTATCCCAATAAGTGTTTTAATAACCTAGCAAGTTTTCAAAGCAAACCATCAAAAAACATTAGTTTGATCAGTAGTACTTCAGTCGCCAATTGTGATGTCAGTGGTTTGAGCAGCGGGTGATTTTATTGAGCTATTTATAGTCATAGCATAGAGCTCAACCGCTTTAAAAAATTAATATGCCTTTGCCGATTGCACAAGCGATAGGTGATATTGTGCTTTGAAATTGTCTTACTGACCCAAGTGTGTAAGCACGAAATTAAGATTAAAGTAACTGCTCAGCCAAGTAGTCTACCAATAATCTTATTCTCGGTGACAAATGGCGGTTTTGCGGGTAAACCGCCCATATACCTTCATCAGGCGCACGGTAATTGTCTAATAAAGAAATCAGCTCACCATTCTGTAGATGTTGTTGAACATAATAATCTGGCAATTGCACTATGCCTAAGCCTTTGAGTGCGGCATCGGTTAAACTATGGCCATTGTTATAGCGCAACCGACCTTTAACACGGATACTTTTTTCTTTGCCTAATTCGCTAAAGTGCCAATAATCAGCTGTGCCCAATAAACAGTTGTGTTTGCTTAGCTCTAATATAGAGTGCGGTATACCATGTGTGTCGAGATAACGTGGCGAGGCACAAACATAGTTAGTTCGTTTACCTAATTTTTTTGCCATCATTGACGAATCACTTAACTTGCCAAGACGAATGGCTAAATCATAACCATCTTCGGCTAAGTCAATTTGTCGGTTACTTAAGTAAGCTGACACTTCAACATCGCTATAGCGTTTTACAAAATTATTTACTAGTGGCAATATCTGTTTTTCACCATAGGTTACTGGTGCGGTTAATTTAATTTTACCTTGAGGTTTTGATTGCAGGTTGGTAATTGCACGCTCTGCCGCGTCTAAGCCATCAAGTACGCTGCGACAGTGCTGATAAAAAACCCGCCCTTCTTCCGTTAAAGAGACTTTGCGAGTGGTACGATAAAATAACTTGATATTCAGGCGCTTTTCTAAAGCACTTATTTGGCGGCTTACTTGCGCTGTTGATATCGTCATTTTTTTTGAGGCCAAGGTGAAGCTCTCATTTTCGGCCACATATACAAATTCGCTAATACCTTCCCATTGCATGATTATTACCTATATGTACAAGTGATTTTACAAACTATTACATTATCATTTTTAAAGAAATAATTATAGCGACTGTTAGTAACGCCCGCTTACTATTGTTACTGCTTGGTAAAAGTGAATTGTATTTTAGTGGTATTATCACACCTAAAGGAATGTATTAGACTAGGGCTATATTAAGAGTTGCACTAGATGCTAAATCTTAAAAATATCTATCAATTGAAAGTGAGAACAAATATGTCAGATAAGTTTATTAAATCAAAAGCGGCTATTGCTTGGGGACCTAAGCAACCATTATCCATCGAAGAAGTCGATGTGATGTTACCACGCAAAGGCGAAGTGCTAGTGAAGGTTATCGCCTCAGGCGTATGTCATACCGATGCATTTACCCTTTCGGGAGAAGATCCAGAGGGTATTTTTCCGGTTATTTTAGGCCACGAAGGTGGTGGTATTGTTGAACAAATTGGTGCAGGTGTTACTAGTGTACAAGTCGGCGACCATGTTATTCCTCTATACACACCAGAATGTGGCGAATGTAAGTTTTGTTTATCAGGGAAAACCAACCTTTGTCAAAAAATTCGCGAAACCCAAGGTAAAGGCTTAATGCCTGACGGCACCACGCGTTTTTATAAAGATGGCCAACCCATTTTTCATTATATGGGCTGCTCTACCTTCTCTGAATACACGGTATTACCTGAGATTTCTTTAGCGAAAGTGAATAAAACTGCACCGTTAGAAGAAGTTTGCCTATTAGGTTGTGGTGTTACTACCGGTATGGGCGCGGTGATGAATACAGCGAAAGTTGAAGAGGGCGCAACCGTTGCTATCTTTGGTCTTGGTGGTATCGGTTTATCGGCAGTTATTGGCGCAACTATGGCGAAAGCCAGTCGTATTATTGCGATTGATATTAACGAAAGTAAGTTTGAGTTAGCCAGAAAACTCGGTGCTACTGACTGCATTAATCCAAAAGATTACGACAAGCCAATTCAAGATGTGATTGTTGAATTAACTGATGGCGGTGTTGATTACTCGTTTGAATGTGTCGGTAACGTCGACTTAATGCGCTCTGCTTTAGAGTGTTGTCATAAAGGTTGGGGTGAGTCAGTCGTTATTGGTGTTGCCGGTGCGGGGCAAGAGATAAAAACCCGTCCATTTCAACTTGTGACAGGTCGGGTATGGAGAGGATCAGCATTTGGCGGTGTAAAAGGTCGTACTGAATTACCGGATTACGTAGAACGTTATTTAGCGGGTGAATTCAAATTAAGTGATTTTATTACTCATACTATGGCACTTGAAGATATTAATGATGCGTTTGAGTTGATGCACAAAGGCGAAAGTATTCGCAGTGTTATTCACTTTGATAAGTAAGATTGATTTTAATCGCGGTGACTTAGTTTAAAAATAAATTGCTATCTATCTTAATATAATTTTTATTACCCCTTTTTGCAGCATAAGTATCAGCACAAAAAGGGGCTAATATTGTGAGGTGTACCATGACAATTGAGCATTTAATAGAAAATACAAGTGCAAACAAAAGCTTTGGTGGTTGGCAGAAACAATACAGCCATCAATCTAAAACCTTAAAT
The DNA here is from genome assembly GCF_007954265.1 of Colwellia sp. C1TZA3. Lineage (GTDB taxonomy): Bacteria > Pseudomonadota > Gammaproteobacteria > Enterobacterales > Alteromonadaceae > Cognaticolwellia. The sequence goes on from NZ_VOLS01000076.1 coordinate 8,583, forward strand.
TGTACTATGCGCTTTGCTATTTACTTACCGCCACAAGTATCAAACGGCGAAAAAGTACCGGTGTTGTATTGGCTTTCAGGTTTAACGTGCAGTGATGAAAACTTTATGCAAAAAGCCGGTGCACAGCGTATGGCTGCCGAATTGGGTATTGCTATTGTTGCCCCTGACACTAGCCCACGCGGCGACGGTGTGGCTGATGATGAAAGTTATGACCTAGGTCAAGGCGCAGGTTTTTATGTTAACGCCAGCCAAGCACCTTGGAATCGCCATTATCAAATGTACGATTATGTGGTCAATGAATTACCCGCTATCATTGAAGCTGCATTTGAAGTATCAGATAAACGGGCGATTAGTGGCCATTCAATGGGCGGACACGGTGCATTAACCATTGGCATGTTAAACCCTGAACGTTATAGCTCAATGTCGGCGTTTAGCCCTATTTGTAATCCAGTGCAAGCGCCTTGGGGTAAAAAAGCTTTTACCGCTTATTTGGGTAAAGACCAAGCCACTTGGCGCAACCATGATGCTAGTGAATTAATGCGTAAAGCGACGGCGTTTATTCCGGCTAAAGTTGATCAAGGCGGCGCTGATGATTTTATTAATGAGCAGTTAACACCTGAAGTATTAGAAGCTGCAGCAAAAGTTAGTGGTTATCCATTAGAGCTGAATATTCACAACGGCTATGACCACAGCTATTATTTTATCTCATCATTTATTGAACAGCACCTGCGCTTTCATGCTCAGCACTTAGCTAAATAGCACTTTCCTGTCTCGTTTTTTACTAGATAGTATTTTAATAAAGCACACTTTTATGGCCGTTGTCCTATTCGGCGGCCATTGCTCTTATTAATCAACTTGGTATCATATCTAGAACCCTGTCATAGTGAGGAGTAACATTAAAATATAATGCAGCAATTAAGCGACCTTTAAATGACTGCTGTTAACTGAGATCTCTCGTGCTATTGAAATCAATTTGTTAGACATTTTAGGTGTAACAATATTGCCAGAGCCTATCCACCGATAAAGCACCGTCTTATTTAGCTGATAAATAACCATTGAAGGATTTAAGAATGAAACAAAAATGTTATATATATTTCGCTTGTCAGGCACAGTAGCGATTATATCTTGGTTATTTGCAGCGATTTTATTCTTTATCACCATGGTTAATGAAAACTTATTTAGCCTCTACAACACGACTATTTAATCAAATTACTAATAATTATGCCCCCCATATTATCTAGCTGAACTTTAGCTAAAGATATTTATACCAATCCCATTAAGTTATTGCTCACTTGTACTAGTTAAAATAGCTCAAGGCTGTGTTGCTCTCACTCCCAATAGCCAGCTATTGCTCAATCGAGCGCCTTACCTTGAATTATTTTTCCTGCGCACAACAAGATCACAAACTTAATGGAACTGGTATTACTATTCTTTCTTAAACCTTAAACCTTAAACCTTAAATTATCATGTTAATATAAAGATAACATGATGTAATTTATATGAATAATAATCACTAGGGGTTTTTACCCAGTTTGCATAGGGGAAACACCTAATTAACCTTTGTTGAAAAAATGGGCACTGTGGTTAAGTCAATTACTTTTTCACCCATAAAGCGTTCATCAACGTGCTACCGCTGATTTACCGTCTAGCTTGCTCGTTTATGGAGGCAATAAATATAAAGGTTGTTAAGATGAAAACTACATTACTATCTAGCGCTATTGCATTTGCACTCGCAATACCCTTCTCAGTTTTACCCGGTGACGCTTATGCTTCAACGATAACTGACAGTGTTCAAGCGAATAAAATATTAAATTTTGATGTTGCTGGTGTGCCAACACTTAATCAACTACAAGATGTGGCGTTTACCAATTTAATGGCATTAAGCGCAGTACAAGCCCAAGCGATTAGTCAATTTAAAGCGGCGAACCCCAATGTGCAGGTTTCGGTTAACGAAATGACTGGAACAGTCAATGCCATGACAGGTATGGCAATTAAGACCTCAGGTAATTCGGTTGAAAATATGGCGCGCAATTTTATTGCTGACCATCAAGCAATTTTTGAAGGTTTGACTAACGATCAACTGCAATTTAATGTTAATCGTTCAAAACCAGCTTTAGGTGGCCAAGTTGTTCGTTTCGACCAAGTGGTTAATGGCATTAAAGTTGAAGGTAATGGTGTTGGAATTGTTATCGATGCAAGCAATAATGTACGTGGTGTTATGGGGCCTTATCAAAAAGCCTTTAACCTTGCTAGTCAACCAGATCTTACTCCTGAAGCAGCGGTATTAGCGGCAAGCCAAAATTTATTACCATTTCAAAAAGACATTCCAGCGGCGGCGTTGGATGTTTTAACGCCAGCATTTGAAACTATTGCGACTAAATTAGGTGTATTTAAAACCCCTATGCCTGAGTTACGCTTTGTACAAACAGGTGAAGGACATAGTTTAGTGTGGCAGTTTTATTACTACTCAACTAATCCTTTTGGTGTTTTTAAATATATGGTTGATGCGCAATCTGGCGAAATACTTTATCGTGAAGATCAAGTGCGTACCGCAGAAGGGGACGAACCTACCGATCAATTTGCGGACTATTTCCCAACATTCCCACCGATTACATCTGAGCTACAAGACAACTGTGAAATTGTTGATGAAAATGGTGGTTTAACAGGAACACCTGAAGGTTTACTCCGCATTAAATTAAGAAAGTTTGATGAGACAAACCGAGTTAGTGGTGTTCAAGGTGTGTTGTCAGGTAAGCATGCTCTTATCGGCAGCGCTTTACCAACGAGTACGCCATTTGCCCAAGCAGCCTTAGGCACATATTATTTTGACCGTGATGACGCACCAATATCTGGTCGCGTAGATGAAAAAGATCATACCACAGGTGAAAAAGTACATTTTGATGGTATTAGCCAGTTTATTTATATTACTAATTTATTAGAATATTTGGATTACTTACACAAAGAGGGTGATGCGGTTCATCAGCGTGGTTTTGGTAGCAGTAGCGGTAGCTTTCCTGATCAATACCCGAATGAGTCTACACCGCTAGTGGGCATTGTTCATATTCCTAATGTTTTAGATGCTCCACAAGACCCCAGCGACCCTGAGTTTTTAGCCGACTTACTAAATTTAGATAATGCCTTTGCCATACCACTTTCACAAGATATTGCTGGTGAAGAAGTTGTGGTTAACCCAACATTTTACGGTCACGGTAATCTTTTTAATAACTTAGCATTAGATTTTAGTGTGCCTGTACATGAAGGTACGCATGCCACGATCACTCCGATTGCTGGCTTTGAAGGTAGCCCAGAAGGGGGGGCTTTAAATGAAGGTCAAGCTGATTTATGGGCTTATACCATAGGGGAAACCCCTGATTTAGGGACTTATCCAGTTAATGCTTGTAAATTAAGAGATGTATTGCGTGAAGCTAATGTTGATCCAGACTCTTTTGAGTATATCCGAAGTGGTCAAAGTCAATTGCGCTATTCACAATTAGGTACACGTGGTAACACCTTTGAAGTACACAGAGACGGTGAGATATATGCGGGTGCGATGTGGGATTTCCGTGAGTTAATGCTAGAGATGTTTCCAGCTAACGACTTTGTGCGTCCTGACCCTGTAACTGGTGAAGCAACACAAGTGGCTAGCTTAGGTAAAGAAACTTGGGAGCGTATTTTCCTAGGTTCAATGTATGTTTTAGGGGTAAGTGCACCCGATACTTTTGTTAAAGCCCGTGATGCAACGCTGATTGCTGACGCTATGTTATATCCAATAGACTCAACGGATAGCAAGTCTTTAGGTAAGCATCATGCACTCATTGAACGCATATTTGCTGCTCGTGAATTAGGTAAAAATGCACAAGCACCACTAGGCGGCGTACAATTGATTTCTACTGCGGTAAGTGACTTTACTGCCGGTCAAGAAGCCCCAGACACACCACAAAATATTTCTGCTGATATTGTCAGTCAAGACAGCATTAATGTTAGCTGGGACAGTGTTGATGATGTTATTGGTTATCAAGTATTAAAACGCAAAGGTAATAGCCCAGCACGTTTATTTGCTGGTGTAGTGGGCCGTGAATATATCGATGGTGACTTAAGTTCAAATGGCTATACCCATGTAGAATTTGTTACAGAACCTAGCTATCTTGATAAAGGTCAAGGTTTTGGTCGCGGCGCAGGTCAAGGTATTGAAGCATTTGATTTTCAATATGTTGTACGTGCTATTAAAACCAATGCAACTGGGCAAGTAGGCTTTTCTGATTTATCAGGCACGGCAAAAACTAAACTTAAAGCGAAAAATGTTACTGACGATGTACAAGCAAGCATCAGTAATGTTACTTTTTCACTGAGCGAGTTTGCTTTTGACAATACCTTAACTAACAATGGCTCAGAAGCGATATTCGGCCCTATCAACTTTGATATTGTTTCGATTAGTAGCCCGAACGTAACCGCTACTAACGCTGATAATGCTGGCAGTGGTCAACGCGGTGATAGAGCACGTTTTGTCTACAATGAAGCGCTAGCACCAGGCATGGACTCAAGTGCTCGTAATTTGAGTTTTGCAAATCCATTAGCTGAGATCTTTAGTTTTAAAGCTAAAGTATTCGCTAAAATAGAAGGGCAAGCACGTGCTGCTAATGGTAGCCAAGCTTCAAATGACACATCAGAAGCCGCTAATCGATCAGTAGTTTTCCATGCTATTTCTGAGCGCAAAGGTCTAGTTGCCGTAGGCACAACTGATATATTAATAGCTGAGGACGTAGATTATGTTGATGTTGAGTTCACTGCATTAAACAGTGCGACAAGTGCCATAGCAGACTTAAGTGCAGATGTTGATGTCGGTGGTGCTTACCCAGACCTTGATTTCTCAATGCTTGATAGCGATGGCAAGGTATTATCAACGTCTGGTAATTTAGGCGCCTCTGAGCAAGTCGGTAGTACGGTTGTTGGTGGTGATACTTACATTTTACGTGTCAAAGGTTATGCTAATGGTCCAACACAATTTACTATTGTGCTTGACCAAATGGTAACTGATGCCGCTGATGAAAGTAATGATACAAGTGAAGCGGGTTCACCTGCAGACAGTGGCATTGAACTTGTAGAGTTTATGGTTAATCCAGTTAATGGTACTATTATTAAACTGTAAAGCTTAACGTTAGATATAAGTAATACCAGTTCCATTAAGTTTGTGATCTTGTTTTGCGCAGGAAAAATAATTCAAGGTAAGGCGCTCGATTGAGCAATAGCTGGCTATTGGGAGTGAGAGCAACACAGCCTTGAGCTATTTTAACTAGTACAAGTGAGCAATAACTTAATGGGATTGGTAT
>NZ_VOLS01000077.1 GCF_007954265.1 Colwellia sp. C1TZA3
GCAGGAAAAATAACTCAAGGTAAGGCGCTCGATTGAGCAATAGCTGGCTATTGGGATTGAGAGCAACACAGCCTTGAGCTATTTTAACTAGTACAAGTGAGTAATAACTTAATGGGATTGGTATTAGTCAGAGCCCCCAGTAGATAAGTAAAAAAGTGGAGAATTTTTTGAACGAACAATTACAACATTATCCTCATCAGCTAAAACATCCGGTTAGATGGGGAGATATTGACATGTTAGGCCATGTTAATAACACCAATTATTTTCGTTACTGTGAAGAAGGTCGGGTTAATTTTTTTACTGATAGTGATATTAGAGCCGCACTTGGCGAAGAGAAACTCGGCTTTGTTGTCGCTTATATCGATTGTAAGTTTAAGTTTCCGGTGACTTACCCTGATAATCTGATTATTGCGACTAAAGTTGAGCAAATAAGCACGGATAGATTTACCTTAAGTCAGATTATTTATAGTGAAAACCATCAAAAGGTTGCCGCTAAAAGTGAAAGCATTATTGTTTCTTTTAGCCATGAGCTGCAAAGTAAGATCAACCTTCCTAGCACAGCATTGACCTTGTTAGAGAAAGAATTAGCCTGTGGTCGTGAATCAATTTAAGGCCAAGTTCGACAAAACTGTTGCTAGGTCAGGAGGTCTACTATTTAAAAGGCTTAGAAAGAAAAGTAGCATGTTAGCCCATTTTTTTGTAGGTCGGACTTCAGTCCGTCAACTGTTAAGCGAGCAATTAATGTGATGGAGCAAATATAAATAGCCAAGTTAATTTCATCTAAGACGATAACAATTAATTACCACAGAGCCAAATTTAAAAACAATAACAACAAAAATCATTTCAGATAACTCATCGAGGAGCAGTAAATTTCATGAAAGTATTAGTCCCCATCAAACGTGTCATCGACTATAACGTCAAAGTGCGTGTTAAAGCAGATAACTCAAACGTTGATTTAGCCAACGTTAAAATGGCCCTCAACCCGTTTTGTGAAATTGCGGTAGAAGAAGCCGTTCGCCTGAAAGAAGCAGGCACAGCCACTGAAGTTATTGTGGTCTCTATTGGTAATAAAAGTTGTCAAGAACAGCTGCGTACCGCGCTGGCTTTAGGCGCTGATCGTGCCATTCATATCGATACCGAGCTAACGTTTGACGCGTTAAATATTGCCAAGTTATTACAAAAAATTGTTGAAGAAGAGCAGCCTCAGCTCGTTATCTTAGGTAAACAATCTATCGACAGCGATAACAACCAAACGGGCCAAATGCTTGGTGCACTAACCGGTTTTTCTCAAGGTACTTTCGCCTCTGAAATTAAGGTTGTAGGCGAAAAAATTAACGTAACACGCGAAGTTGACAGTGGCTTGCAAACTGTTGCGCTAACCTTACCGGCCATTGTCACTACCGACTTACGCTTAAATGAGCCACGTTACGCTTCTTTACCTAACATTATGAAAGCTAAACGTAAGCCATTAGTGGTGAAGTTGGCTGCCGACTTTGGTATTGATTTAACCCCGCGTACCCAGTTATTAAAGGTTTCTCCTCCTAAAGAGCGACAAGCCGGTATTATAGTTGAATCAATTGATGAATTAGTTGAAAAGTTAAGAAATGAAGCCAAGGTGATCTCATGAGTATTTTAGTTTACGCAGAACACGACAACAGCGTGTTAAAAGCTGATAGCTTAAAAACAGTAGCGGCGGCACAACAAATAGGTGGCGACATCACTATTTTAGTGGCCGGCCATCACTGTCAGAGCGTTGCAGAACAAGCGGCAAAAGTTAATGGTGTTACCAAGGTACTTGTCGCTGATCATGTGGCGTTTGAGCATCAACTGGCGGAAAATATCAGTTTATTAGTGACTGAATTAGCAGCTGATTATAATGTCGTTATGGCGACGGCATTAACCACAGGTAAAAACTTTATGCCTCGCGTTGCTGCCTTATTAGATGTGGCGCAAATTTCAGATATTGTTGCGGTTGAAAGTGCTGATACCTTTGTGCGTCCTATTTATGCCGGTAATGCTATTGCAACCGTACAAAGCTTAGATGCTAAAAAAGTGATCACCGTGCGTTCAACCGGATTTGATGCCGTTGCCACTGATGGAACTGCAGAAATCATCTCATTAGGTAATGTGACAGACGCCGGTATTTCAAGCCATGTTAATGACGAGTTAACAGTTTCAGCACGTCCTGATTTAGGCGCAGCAAGAGTGATTATTTCGGGTGGTCGTGGCATGCAAAATGGCGAAAACTTTAGCTTATTAGATGGCATTGCTGATAAATTAGGTGCCGGCATTGGCGCATCGCGCGCCGCTGTTGACGCGGGCTTTGTGGCTAATGACATGCAAGTAGGGCAAACCGGTAAAATTGTCGCGCCAGACTTATACATTGCGGTTGGTATTTCCGGAGCAATTCAACATCTTGCGGGTATGAAAGACTCGAAAGTTATTGTCGCGATCAACAAAGACCCAGAAGCGCCTATTTTCCAAGTAGCTGACTATGGTCTTGTAGCAGATCTATTTGAAGCTTTACCTGAATTAGAAAGTGCTTTGTAAGTACTAAGGGCTCGCTGTCGATCTCGATGCTCTGCTATAAATAAAAAGCCAAGCGCTCAAGGGGGGCTTGGCTTTTGTGCGATTTAGACCAGATGAATTTATTCCAGTTTAAATTCAAGGTAATATAATCTTTTATCTGTAAGTTATATTAAGTAAGCTTGTGTTGACGAGATGTATCAAGCCCCAAACACAATAAGTAGGGTATTTGGTTCTTTTTAGCTGGGCAAAACTAGTGCTTATTTATCAGCGCATGTTAAATAAATCTCACTTTATTGCTACAAGTAAAAACCTTAAAGTATTAAAGCGTTATTGCCTTTGAATATCAGTTAAGTTATTGGTTAGTTGCTGGTAATTTAAAAATATCAATTAAAACAAAATCTTGTATTGATGTCTTAGTGATCTTTTATAATGTTAAGTGAGATGGTTTGCGTTGCCCCACTGGCAAACTCCAGAGTAATGTTAGTCTGGTCGCCATCTTGCAGTGATCGCTTGCGATGCTTTAACATAAGGTGTTTTCCTCCTGACGCAAATTTAAGCTGATCTCCTGAGGCTATTTTAAGCGCTGTTAACTCATTCATTTGCATCATACCATCGACCATTTTCATTTCATGAAATTCGACAAGTTCAAAATCTGGACTGCTTGCTGCGCGCAATTGCACCGTTTTGTCACTAACATTAATAAGTGTCATAAAGCCAGCGTTTGTCGTCGCTTTAGGGTGAGCTTGGCGACCCCAGGCATTCATGACAGCAACCACGTCAACATTTACAGAGGACTTAACCACTGCAGATTGTCGATAGACTTTAAGTTTACTGACTAGTGAGCTTATAGGGGCGGCATTGGGATCATGTAGTTCATCCATAAATGTTATTAACTCAATGACTTCCTGTTCGTTGAGGCGTAGATTTGGCATGGGCAAATTATTGTACTTTTTAAGTAGTGCTAGGGCGATAGGGTCTTTATTTGCTATCATTTTATCAGGGCTGCGCAACCATTTTATCAACCAGTGTTTTTCGCGACGTTGGGTAACGCCTAACAAATCTGGACCGATATCATCTTCATCTTCAATGCCATCGACTGAATGGCAGGAAGCACATCGAGTACGAAAAAGTGGCTCGCCAAGGGTAAGTGGGCGCAATTCAGGTGCGTTGTCATAATCATCTCCCACTTGTTTTGAGACCCATCCATTTAACCAGTTACCGAGTTGGTCAGCTAAAACATGTGGATTTTCAAAAGGTGAACGCGTCATCCATCTACCTGTTTTTTGATTGCCGATGATCATACTCACATTATGATTGTTTTTATTTGCGCCGCTATCAGCGCCCTCAACATAAAGACCTAGCTTACGACGCAAACCAATAACTTGTTGCTTGTCACCGGTCAGAAAAGTCCATTTTGCGCCAAAACGTTGCCGGTATTCAGCCAATACTTCAGGGGTATCATGTTCTGGGTCGATACTAATGGAATAAAAATGTACGTCATTGCCGACTCTATCTCCCATTATTTTTTGCACCCGTGTTAATTGTGCTGTTTCAAGTGGACAAACATCAGGGCAACTGGTGTAGATAAAATTTATGGCAACAATCTTATCTTTAATTAAATCCTCAAAAAAATTGACTACTTTGCCTTCATGGGTGGTAAGTTCAGTGTTGGGAAAATAATTTTTACCCCATATCGATTCTGCCGATATGGAAACAATAGATACCAAAAGTAATACCGTGACACTCGCTATCTGGAATGGTTTAAACATATCTGTTGCTTCCTTTATTATGCTAGCTACATTGTCAGTTAAAACAAATAGACTAAAGGGATAAAGCATGGACTACTCAGTAATCCATGCGATTAGCTTCTTAATATCACTTGTTAAGGTTTAGATAATTTCCTCGCTCTGTGCAGTGCCATATCGATAGTCACGGGGGTAGGACAGTTGACTACGTGAGGCGAGTTTAGATTGGTAAAATTGTAATCATTACTACCTATCTTGGCTGGGGACGCCCCGGGCCACTCGTGGATCATTACCTTCCCTTCATCCCTAAGTGCCTTAAGCTCTTCTAAGCCCTTAACCACGAACACTTCATCAGGGCTAACAACGTCACTGTTCCAGTGGGCGAAGCCAATATGCCACATTGGGCTATAATTTTTTTCTGGCATGAAGTATGAAGGTAAGCCAATTTGTCCTCCTAATGGGCCACCACCACGCAGCTGCATAGATAAATCAACCCCCGCTGTTTCAGCATTAACCGTGGATGGCGGATAACTTGCGTTAAGCGGCTCAGGCGGTAACCACTGTATTAAGGGGACAGCAGCTTGTGCTAAAAACTTATGCTTAGGTACGTAAATAATGCCCATGTTGTTCGCTGTGCCCGCAGGGAAGGAGTCAACTACAATGTAATAGGGGAGATAATCTGAATCTTCTGTCCACGATTTATGCAGTTTCATCCGTACATAGGGCTCAAAGGCTTCAACATTTATTTCAACCGCATGGCCGGTATCTCCACCCCATGTTCTGCCGTTATACATACAAGTTGTATTAGGCGGATCATCAGGGAAAGTCCCTTCCACTTTGGGATCACAGTTAACATCAACCCTTAATTGCTCCCAACTTTCATCGCCCCAATTAATAAAAAAGGTATTTACAATCACCTCTTTGCCATCCATCGTAACTCGACGCAATGGGGAGTAAGTATTATCCGCCGTTTGGTCAGGAATATTGGGATCATTTTGCTCAACAAAGTTAGGATTGACTCGGGTAACTGGATTAGGCAAATCACCAAAAAAAGTGAAGCTATCTGTAGTTTTATCATAGCTTGCTGCTGAGGTTGCGGCTTCTGCGGTGCCGACTAATGCGCCAGCCCAGCCAACACCATATTCTTCAGCTAATTCTTGATCAGAAATATCATGTAACACAAAGAATACCTCACGTTCGATACCATCATCATCAATGTTAATACCCCGACGTAGAGCTATTTTACCAATGGCTCTTTCATCTTCAGTTGGATTTAATGCATCGCCTATTTCCATATCTAACATATCAATTTCTTCGATTTCCATACCTTTTAGCCATATCTCTAGCGCTTGGTCATCTAGATCGGGTCCATATTGGCCGACAGCGTCACCGGTACGAAAAGTGGGCAGAGCATGTGTATCGACGTAGCTAACACCGTCCCACGATGGAATGGGTGATGGCATCACCAATGTTTGTCCTGGGTTTTCAATATCCCAGCGTAATAACATGGCATGATCTTCATGTTGAGTGTTGTGGCAATGTTCCATAAAGGTACCGGCAAACTCGCGAAAGCGTAAAGCGATTTCTACCATATCACCACTGTCTGGCTGTGGACCTAAACGATAAACGTCTTTACGAGCATATTTTTCCCAAGGAGGTGGCTCTTTACCATCACGGCGCAGGATAATCCCCTCTTCAAAGTGGATGTGAATGGGGTGACTCCAAGTACCACTGTTAAGTAAACGCCATACTTCTAATCCGCCTGAATTTTTTTGAGGTGCGGCGGACAAACGTCGGGGATCCATATTGAATCCTTTACCGCCATCCGTTTCAATAACCCAAGGGTTTTCGTCAGTGGCTTGGCGTTCAAATTCAAAAGTACGATGTAATGCCGTACCTAATTCGTCTTCAGTTGGACGGCGCAGTGGGATCATTTGTTTTTTGCCCTCAACATAATCAGCGGGGTCTAAGCTTTTGTCTTGACCTGCATACTTAACGACGCGAAATTCTAAGAAACGGCCCACCACAGGATCGGCACTCCAGCGATCGGGAACACCGTCACCATCGTCATGGATAGTTTGTGGGTCGTAGTCACCACTAACAATATCGGCAAGTGGGATGATGCTATCGGTACCCTGACCATTTTTATGCTGAAGCATATTCACAAGATGTAACTTATCTCCGTCTTTAAACTGACTGAAATCGACCACGATGTCATAACGCTCGGCAACACCAATCGTTGGCATTTCACCATTTTGCATTAATACCGAGTGCTCCATAATATTGCCATCATTGGCAACCATATGAAATTCAGCAGCCACACCCGATTCATTAACTAAGGCAAGTTTAAAGTAACGAGAAACCGAACCATTTAGGATTCTAAAACGATAACGACGAGCACGTACCTCAATATAGGGTTTGTATAGCCAATTTACGGTCATAACATCGCCGATGAAACCCTTTTGATTAAACGGGTTAAACCAAAGTTGTCCACTTTCATCCCAGGATTTTTCTGCTAAGAGTAAGTTAACATCATAGTCACGATTACCCCAATCCAATGCCGAACCTGATGGCAAACGAAGGTTGACACCGTCTTCAATCGACTCATTACCACGGTCAACCGCACTGTAGTAATTCATCATGGCAACATTGCCTTTATAAACATTTTGTGCAGTAAAATCGAGCATATGATCGTGGAACCAATGAGTACTCATAGTTTCACGCCAATCGCCTGCTAACTTAGTGATGCCGCCATTGCCATCGGGAGAACCAGCACGGGGATCTTGGGCATCGACATTAATGCTGTCATGGCCGGCAAGCGTAACTGGCCATCTATAATCATAAAATTGCCCAGGAAAGAAGAAAGCGTTGGCAAAACCATCACTTTCTGCCGGGTTATGACCATTGTGTTCGTGAGTGGTAATGGTGTGTAAACCAAAACCTCGGTTGGCAGAAACATCAACGGGAAGTGCATTATGGTGGCGCATGATGACCGGCTCACCATAACGGACTTTTAATAATTTGGGTGGAAAAGTACCATCAAAGGTCCAAAGTGATTCTTGTTCTTGCACGGGTAAATAAGGATGAAGTCTTACTTGTAAACCTTTGGTTGTGCCTACAGTACCCTCTAGACCTGTGGTGTTGTGATACAAACCGCCGGGGGCAAATTCACCGACACTATAAGTGTGAGTTTGCTTGTTATCACGCAGGCCGGTGTTAGTACGAGCACCTGTTTGAGCGGTACTAAAATAAGTTTTTGGTGCAAATTCTTCCCAACGTTGATGCGCCCAACCTTCGCCAGGTGGGCGCCCTTCGATTGGCGGGGTATCTAAATCGCGGCCAATAAATGATTCTATTAATTCTTGCCAAGGGTTGCTATCAACCGTATTTGCCCAACGTGTTGGAGCGGGGTAAATATCTTGTGTTAGAAACATATCTAAAGCAGCAGATTCAGGCATACTTGTGGCATCTTCGGGTACTGGCAGAGTCAACGCTTTTTCGGGGTCAACGTTTGCGTTAGCCAGTAATGCAGTGCCAAATTCTTCAAATCGTAGCAACTGTTGAGTAAAAGGTAGCGCGCCAAATAATGGGCTAGGAGCACCATTAGACGGTACGTCAAAACGTTTATTGTCAGCTTGATCTTCTTTACCACGGACGTTATTTACAGTAACGTCTTCTTTTCCTTCTGTAGCACCACCTTCAAAAGCGTGTTTCATTGCTAGCGCAATATCTTTGTCTAGCTCATCCATCTTGACTTCTCTTAAGCCAGATGTGTCGACTGCATCTTCAGGAGTTGGTATTGGCACTGGGGTAGGAGCTGGAGTTGGAGCCGGCATTTGAACTGAGGTCTCGTCGTTTCCACAACCTAGTAGACCAATTACTAATAAACATAAGGTGCAGTAGGTTGTTGCACCTTTTACCACATTTTGAATTATACTACTCATTTCATATCACTCTACTTCATGACTTTATTTTATTAACCGTTGATATAGATAACAAAATAAATATCTTATGACACATATCTAGAATAAAATTTAATGTTTTTAATCAAATTCTAGAACCTCTATAACTGCTTTTTATTTTTTCCTTTTTATTTTTTCCTTTTTATTCAATGGTGCCACTTGTCTAATACGTAAACGACTAACTTAAATTAATTTACAGCCTCTTAAGTTTAAATTTATATTTAAGTAATCGATTTTTAATGTAATAAACCCCGTGAAGTTGTAGTGAATACACACAGCAGTCAACTTTTTCAAGTAGCTCGTAAGTTGAAAATCGTGTGAGGGACATTTGTTTGCCTTGTTCAATATTCCAATAATTTGACCTATAACTTATGTAGATTAATTTTTAGTTTAAAGCGGTTATTTAAATCAACAGATGTGGCCTCTTTCTTACAGAGATTAAGTACATTGTGTAATAACACGAAACAAGGCTTAACTGTAACTAAATGTAATCATAGGGTCTTAATTTATAAATTACCATATAAATTATTCATCCTACGATTAAAGTTAGCAACGGCTAATGAGTTTAAGAGTGAGTTATGTTATTAATTTATTAAATTTATTAAGTATTCTGCTTTTTTATAGATGTTATATTGCACTTAATATAGTGACTTTAGGTTGTTTTTTACTCTATAAAGAGAGTATATCAAGGCGTTATTTTGCGTAAGGTATGTTTTAGTTCTACTTTTTAACTATTCGTTCAGCGTCTACTTTTGGTGTTTAGCGTGAACTAACAAATCAAATAAGACGATCTGTAACAACATATTTTTAATACGATCATCCTAACTTACTGCTATTAATCTATAAATTTATCCTTAAAGCTATCTATAATCTTTATTTTTAGAGCAAAAAATGAGATTATAACGCCATTATTTAAAAACGTATCGACAGTTATAATAAGTCACTACGTCTAGTGTGATTAACAATTGAGTAGCTCAAAATGAATACATTGACTGGTATGCCAAGAGATATAAATGGGGAAGTAGATCGTAAGTTTGTCGAAGCGCTTGCCAGAGGATTAGATATATTACGGGCATTTAACCCTGGAGACGGATTTCTTGGTAATCAGGAAATTGCTCAACGAACTGGATTACCAAAATCAAGTATATCCCGCTTAACTTATACTTTGACCAGTTTGGGTTACCTGACTTATTCAACGCGCTTAGAAAAGTACCAACTTGGTGCGGGTGTGTTGGCATTGGGTTATGCTTTTGTCTCTAACCTTGCAATTCGTCAAGTAGCTAACCCGCAGATGAAAGAGCTTTCAGTTGAAACTGGTACGTCGATAGGTCTCGCAGACCGAGACCGATTAGACATGATTTATGTTGATCATTGCGCGCCAAAAGATATTGTTACCTTTAAAAAAGATATTGGTGATAAAATTCCTATGGCCACTACGGCAGCAGGGCGAGCTTATTTAGTCGCATTATCAGAAGAAGAACGTGATTTCTTTCTCCGTCATTTCAAAGAAAAGCTTGGTGATAAATTTGATGCGGTTAAAGCCGGTATTGATCAAGCGTTAGAAAGCTATAAAGAATTTGGTTATTGCCACTCTTGGGGCGATTGGGAACGAGATACTAATGCGATTGCGGTACCGTTAAAACTCACCCAAGGACAAATTTATGTCTTTAATGCCGGTGGCCCAGCATTTAGATTGTCGAAAGAGTTTTTGGGCGGTGAAGTTGCGCCACAATTAAAGAGTATGGTGCGAAATATTGAAGCCACTTTAATTCGATTTTAAGACCTTATCTTGGTTTAATTATCTCAGATTATTGCGTTTTAGAAGGCCTTTGTTTACTGCAAAGGCCTTCTACCATTGGCGAAGTAATTATACGAGATTACCTTTTTAGTTCAAAATCTAATCGCGAAAAATCAATAAGCCCTAATATATTTGCATTAATGAAATATTTTGTTGATAAAAAAAGTACTGATAAAACAACTGGATAAAAAGTAATTAAAGTGAAATCCCTAACAGTTATCTGGCTTTGCTTTACACTTGAGCAAATTATTAATCAGCTCTTATCTGGGGAAAAAAAAGTGAATAAGGAGAATAACTGATGCCTCGCACCCCACTTGTAATTATTGCCTTGTTCTTTATTATTGGCGGCATCGCTCATTTTTTTATGGCTGACTTTTTTATAATGGCGATGCCAAATTATTTGGCTTATCACAAAGAACTTGTCATCATTAGTGGTATATTTGAAATTTTGGGTGCAATTGGCCTTTTGATTCCAAAAACTCGACTCTTAGCAGGTTATGGGTTAATGGTCTTAATTGTTGCAGTTTATCCGGCCAATATAAACATGGCTTTGCACCCAGAAAAATATCACGATATTTCAGCATTTTTTTTATATCTGCGCCTACCTGTTCAATTATTATTTATTTGGTTCGTATGGTGGGCAATTACACCAGAAAGGATTGAAAAAAACAGGTAAAAAAATAATAAGGCGAACAATTTTGCGCATTATTGAAGTTGAATTAGGCCACATAGTTGAAAAGCTGATACTAAGCTTAGTGAAAAATTTAGCTAGTTTTGTTACTGAATAATAAAATAATTTTTTGATGTAAATCATTTGTCTATTGTTTATTTTTATTACCTAATTGCTGATGTTTATGCATAAAGTTAATGTTATTTAGATCGTAACTTTATAGATGAACGTATAGCATCCAATAATCTTATTTTTATCTTAAAAGCGGTGTTAACAACCGTTGCTTATTTCCCATCCAGATTAATATTTTAGGAATTTACTATTTATTCACTCACACCAACCGAGAAAGACCTTTGGTTTCTACCTCTAGGCGGAACGGGCGAAATAGGCATGAACATGAACCTTTATGGACATGCCGGACAATGGTTGATGATGGATTGTGGCATAACGTTTAATAGTCCACTTTGTACAGAAGCTGAATCTAAAACCTCTGGGTTGCATAAACATGACGTTGTAGCTGCCGACCCTTGGTTTATTAGCCAGCGTAAAAAACAATTAGCGGGTATTGTGATTACTCATGCCCATGAAGATCATTTAGGTGCTTTACCCTACTTGTGGCGTCGGTTTAAATGCCCGGTGTACACCACCAAATATACTGCTGAAATACTACGGAGAAAACTTTCTCGTGGTGGTTTTAATGACAAAATTCCTATTATTGAAATCAGTAGCGGTGAGCGAGTCAATATTGGTGAGTTTAACGTTGAATGGTTATCAATTACCCATTCACTACCCGAGCCCCATGCCTTTGTTATTAGAACTTCTGCAGGCAGTGTTTTTCATACTGCAGATTGGAAAATTGACCCTGCACCAGTGACAGACAAGCCTTTTAACGCCAACCCCTTTAAGTTATTAGGTAAAAAAAATATCTTAGCCATGGTTTGCGACTCAACTAACGCTATGCGCGAAGGGCATTCTGTGTCTGAGCAACAATGTTATAAGGGGTTAAAACAAGCCGCGGTAAAAGCCAAAGGACGAGTTGTAGTTGGGTGTTTTAGCAGTAATATTGCGCGTTTAATAACCTTAGCAAAAATAGCACAAGAGACAGGGCGCTACTTTGCATTATTTGGTCAGTCATTACAAAACACAGTGGGTGCAGCAAAAGCCACCGGACATTGGCCAGATAATTTACCAGTAGTTGATGCTTTTAACGCGGGATATTTATTACCCAATGAAGTGTTAGCGGTAGCAACCGGTAGTCAAGGAGAGCCAAGAGCGGCATTAAATCAACTGGCCAAAGATACCTATCGCAATGTTTCTCTGGATGAGGGTGACCTAGTGATCTTCAGCTCTATTGTGATCCCCGGCAATGAAAAGCCTATCGAGAATCTGCTGAAAGCCTTTCAAGCCCGTAAAATTAAAACCCTGACGGCTGACGAGTCAGAACTACCAATCCATGCTTCAGGGCACCCTTGTCAAGAAGAGCTGAAACAAATGTACGAATGGGTGCGCCCACAAATAGCCATACCCACACATGGAGAAGTTGAGCATATGCAAGCTAACGCTGATATGGCAAGTTTAAGTCATGTTCCTAGAAGTCTCACAGGTTTAAATGGCGACCTGTTTAAACTGGCACCCGAAGTAAAATTGGTTAAACAAGCTGTGAAAGCCGGCAGGATTGCATTGCAGCAGTCCTAGGTATGCTGGTCGATATTAAGACCACCCCGTACTAACCTTTTTTGCTTGCCAATGTAATGTTATTAAGCCACCCATAATAACTTATGCATATTTACTTCAATAAACTAGACTTAATTTATCTTGATAATGTTATTAAGCCACCCATAATAACTTATGCATATTTACCTCAATAAACTAGACTTAATTTACCTTGATTAAATTTGGTAATTGTTATGCCTAAGCCTCGCTCACAACAAATCAGTTTAGTAGATACCCCGTATTATCACATTTGCAGCCGCACGGTACGAAAGGCTTTTTTATGTGGCGTGGATAAAGAAACGGGGGTCAGTTTTGAGCATAGGCGCAGAT
>NZ_VOLS01000078.1 GCF_007954265.1 Colwellia sp. C1TZA3
GGAAAAATAATTCAAGGTAAGGCGCTCGATTGAGCAATAGCTGGCTATTGGGATTGAGAGCAACACAGCCTTGAGCTATTTTAACTAGTACAAGTGAGCAATAACTTAATGGGATTGGTATTATACCAATTTGAATAATTTAATTGCCTAAAGCTGTGTTTGCATGAGCGAAAGCGTGTAAAATAGCGACAATTATTTTTTACTTTAGGACTTTACGTTGAGCGACAGCAAATTTTCAGCACTTAGCTTGCAACCCGCACTTTTAGACAACCTTGCATCACTTGGTTACCACGAGATGACAGAAATACAGGCTAAAAGCCTACCAGCTATTTTAGCGGGACAAGATGTTATTGCCCAAGGTAAAACCGGCTCGGGCAAAACAGCGGCCTTTGGTCTTGGCCTGTTGAATAAACTACAAGTTAAAAAGTTTAGAATTCAAACCCTAGTACTTTGCCCAACACGTGAATTAGCCGACCAAGTAGCGAAAGAAATTAGAAAGCTAGCAAGAGCTGTGCATAACATTAAAGTGCTGACTTTATGTGGTGGTACACCGTTTGGTCCGCAAGTGGGTTCACTAGAACACGGCGCACATATTATTGTTGGTACCCCAGGGCGAATTGAAGATCACTTAGGCCGTGGTACCTTGTCATTAGAGCATGTTGATACCTTAGTTTTAGATGAAGCCGATCGTATGCTTGATATGGGTTTTCAAGCCGCTTTAGATAATATTGTGGCTAAAATGCCACAGCAAAGACAAACCTTATTGTTTAGTGCGACGTTCCCGCAACAGATTCAAAAAATAGCCAACAGCTTTTTGCAAACACCGGCCGTGATAAAAGTAGAGTCGAGCCATGAAAGTAGTACTATTTCGCAACATTTTTATCAGGTAGACAGTGATGAGGACCGTCTAATGGCGATTCGCTTATTGTTGTTAACTCATCAACCAGAGTCGAGCGTAATATTTTGTAATACCAAAATAGAAACACAGAATGTGGCTAATAAGTTGGCTGGCTATGGTTTTGGTGTTGTCGCCTTACATGGCGATTTAGAACAAAGAGACCGAGATCAAACCTTAGTACGTTTTGCAAACAAAAGTGCCTCAATACTTGTGGCGACTGATGTTGCTGCTCGTGGCTTAGATATTGAAGCACTTGATGCGGTATTTAATTATCATATTGCTCATGACAGTGAAGTTCATATTCACCGTATTGGCCGCACCGGTCGAGCAGGCAGCACAGGCTATGCTTTTTCTTTATTTAACAAAAAAGACAGTTATAAAATTGGCTTGTTGGAAGATTACTTAGAGCGCAGTATTGAAGGCGAAGCATTGCCCAGTAGTGAAGCATTAGAGCGCAGCATATTTACACCCAAAATGGCGACAATACAAATTGACGGCGGCAAGAAACAAAAAGTTCGACCAGGCGATATAGTCGGCGCACTTACCGGTGAAAATGGCATAAGCTTTGAGCAAGTGGGTAAAATCCAATTAGGCGCAAATTGGGCGTATGTCGCCGTAGACAAAATGGTGATTAGAAAAGCGTTAAATAAATTAACCCACGGCAAATTAAAAGGCCGTACTTTTAGGGTTAAAGAATTAAAATAAGGCTAGTTCCTTAGCGTATTAACGTGAATAACCAGGTACTCAATAGCCAATTGAGTACCTGTAATAATGACCCTCTCCATGTTTATAAAACACCTTGCTTTATATCTGCTCCATTTCAAGGTATGGATTTATTTTATATCTCATTACATTTTTAGCTAAGCTAATGGTTATTTAGGTATCCTTCCTACGATAAGCGTCGTTAAAACAGTGATGGTTTAATATACCCTTTGGTAATTTAAAATAATAAGCGTATGATACTGTCAATACGTACAGTTGTTATTGAAGTGATATATGCATACTTTTAATGCATCATGGTAATGACTCTAGTTTGGTAAATAGTTAAATAATAGTTAAATAATAGTTAAATAATAGTTAAATAATAGTTAAATAAGGGATAGCAATGGCAGTTGAAAGTCGATATGTCGTCATAAGACAAGGTGTAGAGGTAGAAACATTCATGGATAAAAGAGCCGCAGATGAATACGACAAAATGCTCGATATGGCAGATAGTCTATCTGAGATGTTTGAACAAGCACCTGTCGAGCTTTCAGAAAGTATCCGTGAAGAACTTTGTGTTTATTTAGCGCAAAACCGTGAGGAAGTGCTCGTTGCCTTACAGGCAAAAAAAACTAAAGTGGAGAGTAAAAAATCAGCTGTCAGTAGTCCAAAAAAGACAAAAGACGCAGTAGAGCTAGCTGATGATATTGTTGAAGCGGATAGTGTCAAAGCAACAACTGAGAAAGTAAAAAAGCCTAAAGCAGCTAGTGTTAAAGCCAGCAGTAAAGCTAAGTCTGACGCCGCTTAGCATGGTCTGCAGTACTCGTAGCTGTGAAAATAACTTATAACCAACGTTGCTTTTTAGACAAAGGGTTACTTAGTCATAAAGTATCACTTTGTTTATAGCAAGTTAATTAACTATTGGTTTATTTTTAATGGCTATAATGAAAAGTACAGCGTTATAATATTGCTCAGTAGCATAACGACTGACTAAATTTTATCTTTGGTATTTATTTATTTTCCTTATGAAAAAGTAGCACACTTAAATAACCAAACCGGTATGTGTTAATTGTTTAGGGTGGCGTTTTGGATTATCAGCTAATACGTAGTTCGCGCAGAAAGACCATTGCGTTACAAGTCAGTAACGCACAAGTCATTGTTAGAGCGCCAAGTTTTGTTAAAACAGCTTATGTTGAACAACTTATACAAGCCAAATTACAGTGGTTACAGCAAAAGGTGGCTGAGCAAAAAGAAAATATAGTATTAAGTCCCCATTTTACTCTGCAATTCTCTGATGCAAGCCTAGCTAACGAGCCAAGCCTATATATTGATGGTTTGCCTCACCGCGTTATTATTGATTTTGGTCAGAAAAATGTTATTCACAATCCGTTAGCACAAAGCTTAACTGTTGTGCTTAACCCTAGATATAAATCCTACGCTCTAAACTCCGCTGCTGTTATAACAAAAATAAAAGCGCAAATTGAATGCTGGTTTAAAGCCTGTGTTGAAGCTTACATTGAAGATAATCTTACGGTTTTTTCACAGCAAATGTCGTTGCATGCCTCGTCATTTAAAGTCAGAAAGTATAAAGCACGTTGGGGAAGTTGTAATAGTCGCGGCGAATTGAGTTTTAATTATTTATTGAAAATGCTGCCTACTTGGGTGATTGACTACGTCATTATTCATGAACTATGTCATTTGGAGCATATGAATCATTCAACAAATTTTTGGCAATTAGTTGCCCAGCATTGTCCAGAGTATCAAAGTGCTAAGCACTGGGTGCAAAAACACCAGCCTTATCTGCAATGGTCGTAGTCGTTTAAATACTACACTATATTCTTTCTCGATTTGCGCAAATTTTTTCTTAAAATGAAGCAGGACAGTACCACGGTGTTAATCCTCTACTGTGTAGCAGCTCCTTAGCCATGCCAGCAAAAAATAAAATTATCGGTAAGGGGGCTTTTCTATTTTTTTAGTGCCAGTGTGAGCCGACATTTGACTGCCAATTTGAGTGCCAATTTGAGTGCCGATTTGAGAGGCAAGAGAGTGCTTTGAGCATAAATTATCGCGTGTTATCTAATTAAGCAGTCAGTTTTTTTGTGGCTAAAATAAGTAATATTGGCGCCATTAGCACTGATTAGCTATACTGACATGAGTTTTTTTAAGCACAAAAACGTCGGTTTTAATCAGACTTGCTTAACCAAAAGCAGCGCCATCAGATGAATATTTTAGAACAATATTCAATCCATCTCACTTTTATACATATATTAGTTTTTTTTATTCATAAAAATCAGTTGACAGAAAAATTCATATCAGGCACTTTATACCCTATGAATATTCTACTTCGCCGAATTACTATTATTATTATTACCACCCTCACCGGAATGGTGGTCATCGGCTGACGTGTAGAATTTATCAATTTTATAAAGCCCGTGACCTATAAGGTTACGGGCTTTTTTTGTTTTAGGGTTTAGGGAGTAAAAATGCGTGTATTAAAATTTGGTGGTTCCTCTTTGGCTTCAGGCCAGCGCTTTATTGAAGTGGCAAATATCATCAAAAATAAAAGTAAGTCGTCTAGTCTTGCTATTGTTGTCTCTGCACCTCAGGGGGTGACTAATCATCTTGTGGCGATGGCAGAGAATATTTCCAACGAAGAAAAGTTGCAAAGTGACTTATTGCATTTTAAACACGCAATTGAAAATATTATTAACGACTTATCGGCAACATTACCTAGTTTTTGTTCACAACATAGTGAGCAAGTATTAGCGACCTGGGAACACCAGTTAAGTCGATATTTACATGGCGCAACATTACTATCATTTTGTCCTGAACATATACGTGCACGTATTATCAGTATTGGCGAGCGCTTGAGTGTCGCCTTGTTGCAATCAGTACTGTCAGCTGATGCTGTTGAAGTCAGTGTTATTGAACCCGAAAGATTTTTACGCACGAATGATGTTGCTATGAATGCAGTGGCCGACCTCGTGTTATGTAAAGAAAAATTTCAACAGCTTTATAGCGAACTCAACACTATTGCCTTAATGCCTGGTTTTATTGGCGTTGACAGCCTTGGCAATATAACCACCTTAGGCCGTAATGGCTCAGACTACTCTGCAGCAGTATTGGCCGTGTGTAGTGACGCAGAGTATTGCGAAATTTGGACTGATGTTGATGGCGTTTATAATGCTGATCCTCGCTTAATCAAAGAAGCGCAATTATTAGATTATTTATCCTATCAAGAGGCGATGGAACTGTCTTATTTTGGTGCCAGTGTTTTACACCCAAAAACCATTGGTCCTATTGCCCAGTATCATATTCCTTGTTTAATTAAAAATACCGGTAATCCTGATGCGCCAGGCACCTTAATTGCGAATGAAAGTGATCAGAAAAAGCGGGTTAAAGCGATTTCAAACTTAGATGACTTAACTATGGTTAATGTTTCTGGCCCGGGTATGAAAGGCATGGTGGGTATGGCGAGTCGGGTTTTTGCTACGATGAGTCGCGAAAATGTTTCTTTAATTTTAATTAGCCAATCTTCAAGTGAATATTGTATTAGTTTTTGTATTTACTCGTCTGATGCGGTGAAAGCAGAGCTAAGTTTACAAGAAGAATTTGAATTAGAATTGTTAAACGGTTTACTAGAGCCATTAACATTAACTCATCAATTATCGATTGTGTCGTTAGTTGGCGATGGTATGAATCATCAACAAGGTGTGGCGGCAAAATTTTTCACTTCATTAGCACAAGCGCGAGTCAATGTGGTTGCGATTGCACAAGACTCGTCAGAACGTAGTATTTCTGTGGTTATTGAAAGTAGAAAATGCACTGATGCCATGAAAGTGAGTCATCAAAACTTCTTTTCACACAAAAAATCTATTGACGTATTTTTAGTTGGCTGCGGTGTAGTAGGTAGCGAGTTACTGGCTCAAATAGCGCGTCAACAGGCAAAATTAAAAACAGACAATATTGCCTTAAAAGTTTATGGTGTGGCTAATAGCAAAGGTATGGTATTTAATAGTGAAGGTATCGACGTGGCTAATTGGCAGGAAAACTTAGCTCAGCAAGCTGTCGCGGTTAATGTTGAAAATATCAAGAATTTTGTTCGCCAAAATCATTTGATTAATCCGGTCTTAGTGGATTGTACTTCTAATGAAGCACTGGCTTTGCAATATGTTGATTATTTAGAGGCGGGCTTTAACGTTGTAACGCCCAATAAGAAAGCAAACACCGACTCTTGGCAGTATTATCAAGCACTACGAACAGCAGCACAAAAAACCAACCGTCGATTTTTATATGAAACTACGGTGGGCGCAGGCTTACCGGTGATCGACACTTTACAAAATTTACTGAAAGCGGGTGATGAATTAGTGCGTTTTGAAGGCGTGCTATCAGGTTCTTTATCGTATATATTCGGTAAACTTGATGAAGGTATGACGTTATCTCAAGCCACTAATTTAGCAAAAGAGCAAGGTTTTACTGAACCTGATCCGCGTGACGATCTTAGCGGCATGGACGTGGCGCGTAAGCTGCTTATTATGGCCAGAGAAGCGGGTATGGCGTTAGAGCTAGCTGATATTGAAATAGAGTCGGTATTAGCGCAATCATTTGATGCTAGTGGCGACGTAGCCAGCTTTATGAGTAACTTGCCCAGTTTAGATAATGCCTTTGCTGAGCGTATTAATGCGGCGAAAGTTGACGGCAAAGTACTAAGATACATTGGTAACATTGTTGAAGGGAAATGTCAGGTGACTATCGAAGCTGTCGGTAAAGAACATCCTTTATATAGTGTTAAAGATGGCGAAAACGCTTTAGCGATTCATAGCCGCTATTATCAGCCATTACCTTTCGTTTTACGGGGCTATGGTGCTGGCGCTGCAGTCACTGCTGCCGGTGTTTTTGGTGATTTGTTAAGAACACTAGCATGGGAGCAACAACACTAATGAGTGTTTCAGTATTTGCTCCCGCTTCAATTGGCAATGTTAATGTCGGTTTTGATCTTGTAGGTTTAGCGGTTAAACCCGTTGATGGCACATTATTGGGTGATGTCATCACGGTTAGCGATAGTCATAACGGCGACCAATTAGAGGTTACCGGTGATTTTGCCCATAAGTTGCCTAGCGATGTGAAACTAAATATTGTTTGGCATTGTCTACTTTTGTTTAATAAAGAATTATTTGCCAGTAAACAGGCGACTGTTAAAGTAAAAATAACCTTAGATAAGCGCATGCCAGTGGGCAGCGGCTTAGGCTCTAGTGCCTGTTCAGTGGTTGCAGCCATCGCTGGCTTAAATGCTTTTTATGAAAAATACCATCAGTTTAGTTTTTCAAAGCAAGCGCTGTTAAAAATGATGGGAAAGATGGAAGCACAAATTAGTGGTAGTCTGCACTACGACAATGTCGCACCATGTTTTTTAGGTGGTATGCAGCTAATGGTGCCAGATCACGATATAATTGCCCGTAGTTTACCGCTATTTCAAGATTGCTATTTTGTTATGGCATATCCAGGCATCGAAATATCAACCAAAGCGGCCAGAGATATATTACCAAACGCTTATTCCCGTGCTGATTTGATCAGTTTTGGACAGAATTTAGCAACATTTGTTGATGCTTGCCATCGCGGCGATAAAGCGCAAGCCTTTTCAGTATTAACCGATGTGGTTGCTGAACCTTATCGAAAAACAATTTTACCGGGCTACAGCGAAGCAGCAAATTATTTAACACAACAAGGCTGTTTGGCTGTTGGCATTTCTGGCTCAGGACCAACGCTTTTTTGTGTCACAGACGACGCAGCAAAAGCAACAGAGTTTGCTAACTGGTTAAACGAGCATTATTTACAAACATCAGCTACTGGCACAAGTGAAGGATTTGTTCATATTTGCCAAGCTGATACTCAAGGTGCAGTGAGTTTACCTTAAAGAGCAATAATATTGGTTGCTTTAAACCTCGAGATTAAACCCAATATAGGAATTGAGTGTGAAATTTTATAATTTAAAAGAGAACGATGAACGAGTCAGCTTTGCTGGCGCGGTAAAACAAGGCTTAGGACGTAACCAAGGCTTGTTTTTTCCAGAAGAATTACCCCATTTTGATAATATTGAAGCCTTACTTGCACTGCCGATGGTCGAGCGTAGCGTTAAAGTCCTTTACCCTTTTGTCAGTGAAGATTTAACTGAAGAGCAGTTAACCGAAATTGTAACTGATGCTTTTAATTTTCCAGCGCAAATGCAGCCTATTAGTGAAAGCAGAGCGATACTAGAGTTATTTCATGGACCCACACTGGCGTTTAAAGATTTTGGTGCCCGCTTTTTGGCTAAATGTTTACAAGCATTTGGTGATGGTAAAAAAGTCACTATTTTAACGGCAACTTCTGGTGATACTGGCGCTGCGGTAGCACATGCTTTTCACGGTATTGACAACATTGATGTAGTGATCTTATATCCGAAAGGAAAAATAAGTTTATTACAGGAGAAAATGTTTACTACCTTAGGCGGTAATATTCGTACTATCGCAGTAGAAGGCACGTTTGACGATTGTCAGGCACTTGTTAAGCAGTCTTTTGATGATCAAGAGCTTAAAGACACCATTGGCTTAAATTCAGCTAACTCGATTAATATTAGTCGCTTGTTGGCGCAAATTTGTTATTACTTTGAAGCGGTTGCACAACTTTATCGCCAAAAAGGTACCGATGCACTTAGCGATATTGTTTTTGCCATACCCAGTGGTAATTTTGGTAACCTTACCGCGGGACTTTTTGCTAAAGCCTCAGGGTTACCTATTAAGCGCTTTATTGCCGCCACAAATGCCAATGACACCGTTCCTCGCTATTTAAAAACCGGCGAATGGACACCCAATGAAACAGTAGCCACCATTTCTAATGCCATGGATGTTAGTAACCCGAATAACTGGCCACGCATAGAGCATATGTTAAAAGCCGGATTAGTCGACAAAGACTGTGTCAGCTCAGTATCAATTGATGAAGAGCAAACACAAATGGCGATGATTCAATTGGCAAAACTGGGCTACATCAGTGAACCTCATGCGGCCGTTGCTTATAGAGCATTACAATATAACGCCCTTGATACTGAATTTGGTGTGTTTTTGGGCACCGCGCACCCAGCGAAATTTAAAGATATTGTGGAAAGTACTTTAGGACAACCGATAGGCTTGCCAAAAGAGCTTGCTGATTGTGCTAGTGAAACTATTTTATCAACCACAAGTTCAACCGACTTTGCCGAACTTAGAGCCTACTTACTCAGTTAGTTATTACGCTCGTTAGTGTAAGATCAGGCTAATGTTAAAAGGCAGTTTTTACTGCCTTTTTATGTACAGAACACATGGCCGTTCCTAGCTATCTATGGTTTCACGGCATTAGTGCATCCTTGCACGTCGAGGTGAAAGAGTGGCGATGTATAGGAAGTATGGTCAGTTTTTTTGTTATAGACAAAACTAAGCAGCTATACCCTTTAAGCAATGCCACGAGCAAGTTGCTTTGAGACAAATAAATTTTTACAGTGAGTCATTGTAATACCAATTTGATTAATTAAGTGATCTACTTTTTCATGAGGAAAAAGGGATAAATACAAGGCATAAAATTTAGTCAGTAGTTATTCTACTTATAAATTTTATAACGCTGTAGTTATTCATTTTAACCATTAAAAATGAGCAGGTAATTAATCAACTTGGTATAAGTCGCATTCATCTGTCAAGTTAGGCACATAACATAGTGTGCTAAAGTCGATATTGCAGCTGAAATAAAAAAGCCAAAGCATAGTTGCTTTGGCTTTTTGGTTTTTCAAACCAGTGTAGTTATCAATGTAGTTATTAGCGTAGTTATTAGCTTATACCAATCCCATTAAGTTATTGCTCACTTGTACTAGTTAAAATAGCTCAAGGCTGTGTTGCTCTCAATCCCAATAGCCAGCTATTGCTCAATCGAGCGCCTTACCTTGAATTATTTTTCCTGCGCACAACAAGATCACAAACTTAATGGAACTGGTATTAGTTATCAGTGTAGTAGTCTTACTCTGATTGTTGCATCAATCTGTTTTAATTCTTTTAACGCTAATGCACGGTTTTCATCTTCAATATCAATAACCACGTAACCAATTTGGTCAGCAGTTTGTAAATACTGAGCGGCAATATTGATATTAAGCTTGGCAAACATTTGGTTAATTTGCGTTAGCACGCCAGGTCTATTATGGTGAATGTGTAATAAACGGCTGGTGCCAATATGCTCAGGTAGTGATACCTCAGGAAAATTAACCGCCGACAATGTTGAACCATTATCTGAATACTTGGCAAGTTTACTGGCTACTTCAAGGCCAATATTTTCTTGCGCTTCTTTAGTACTACCACCAATATGTGGCGTTAAAATCACGTTATCAAAGGCACGTAATGGGCTAATAAACTCTTCATCGTTACTTTTTGGCTCAATCGGGAAAACATCAATGGCGGCACCAGCTACTTTCTTACTGCTTAATGCTTCAGCTAAGGCATCAATATCAACGACAGTGCCGCGTGAAGCATTAATAAAGATAACGCCGTGTTTCATCACTTCAAATTCTGCCACACCCATCATATTTTTGGTTTGTGGCGTTTCAGGTACATGAAGACTAATAACATCTGCTTCTTTCAACAATGCTGTCATGGTAGGGGCTTGGCTGGCATTGCCTAAAGGTAATTTAGTCTCAATATCAAAAAAGCGAACTTTCATCCCTAAAGTTTCCGCTAGTATGCCAAGTTGCATGCCGATATGGCCGTAACCGATAATACCTAAGGTTTTACCTCTGGCTTCAACTGAACCTGTGGCTGATTTATTCCAAACACCCCGATGTGCCTGGGCACTTTTTTCTGGAATACCACGTAATAACAATAAGGTTTCGCCCAACACTAACTCAGCGACCGAACGGGTATTTGAAAATGGCGCGTTAAATACCGGGATACCAAATGATTGTGCTGCTGCTTTGTCTACTTGGTTAGTACCAATACAAAAGCAACCAATAGCCACTAGTTTTTTAGCGTGGCTTAAAACATTTTTATTTAAATCAGTGCGAGAGCGTATACCAACAAAGTGCACATCAGCTATTTTTTCAATGAGCTCGGCTTCTGAAAGTGAGGTTTTAATATATTCAATATTTGAATAGCCTTTATTTTTCAGCTCTTCAAGGGCGCTCTGGTGAACACCTTCTAGAAGTAGTATCTTAATCTTGTCTTTCGCTAGTGAATTGTTGCTCATGATAGTTTATCTTCTCTCGATCAAACATTGATGTACTTAAATATCTTTCAAATAAGCTTTTAGATGGCTAGATATCTAAAATACCATATAGGGTATAAACTCTACAGTGTTATTTTATTATTTTTGTACCGTCTTTACTGCCGATAATTAAGACATTTGCTGGACGATTAGCAAACAAGCCATTAGTCACAACACCAACAAGAGCATTAATACTATTTTCTAATGCTTTAGGGTCGATTATTTTTAAGTTGTGCACATCAAGAATAACATTGCCGTTGTCGGTAATAACGCCTTGGCGATAAACCGGATCACCACCAAGTTTTACCAGTTCTCTGGCAACATAACTGCGCGCCATAGGGATCACTTCTACCGGCAGGGGAAAGCGACCTAACATCGGCACTTGCTTAGTATCATCGGCGATACAAACGAAGGTTTTTGCCACCGCAGCAACAATTTTTTCGCGGGTAAGGGCAGCACCACCACCTTTGATCATGTGCATGTGAGGGTTAATTTCATCAGCGCCATCAACATAAACATCAATACCATCTACGTTATTAAGATCAAACACTTCAATGCCGTATGACTTTAAGCGCTCAGTTGAGCCTTCAGAGCTTGAAACTACGCCAATAATTTTATCTTTAATGGTGGCAAGGGCGTCGATAAAATGATTTACCGTCGAGCCAGTTCCAACACCAACAATGGTATCTGTTTTGATATAATCTAGAGCTTTTATTGCTGCCGCTTTTTTCATTTCATCTTGAGTCATAATGGGCCTGTTTTAATAAATTTTAAATGAGTTTTAAATGAGTTTTAAACTGTCAGCTTTAGGTTCAATGTAGGCTGGACTTAGTCTATTAAGTTTTAAAGGTAGCGGTCAGTTTGCTAGCCTGTTTGGTTTTTAAACCTTACGTTATGTATTCGCTGTAAGGTTGACGGACTAAAGTCCGACCTACAAAACCAGCGCCTAAATTTACATTATCACCCGTAGGCTCGATGTAGGTTGGACTTTAGTCCATCAAGTTAAATTAAATTTTATCGTTTTCGCATAAAGGCAAAGAACAAAAAATAAGGCGCTGTAGATATCTGTTGCCTCATCAGGTTAATAACCCGCTGTACGGTTGACGGACTAAAGTCCGACCTACAAAACCAGCGCCTAAATTTACATTATCACCCGTAGGCTCGATGTAGATACCATCTCTCCATACCGACTTCAAACACTCATTTAAATTGCTTGAGATCGGTATTCGCTTTGGTGCTTTAACACCCCAAAACAAATCTGTACTAACTTTCTCATTGCAGCGCCAAGGGC
>NZ_VOLS01000079.1 GCF_007954265.1 Colwellia sp. C1TZA3
CGCAGGAAAAATAACTCAAGGTAAGGCGCTCGATTGAGCAATAGCTGGCTATTGGGAGTGAGAGCAACACAGCCTTGAGCTATTTTAACTAGTACAAGTGAGCAATAACTTAATGGGATTGGTATAAGTATCTCAGTTAGCGTTTAAACTTAACGATAATTAAGCTGAGGGTAAAATAACTAATTTTTTATAGCTAGAGTAAACAATTTCGATTTCACTTCGTGGCAATGAAAATTATAAATATGACAGGTGGTTTTAAGTTTTAAGCGCTCAGCTTTCAGTAAAAAGAATGTCGCTGTATTGGTAACAAATATAGCGGTAATTTTTAGCTTTTAAGCGGTCAGCTTTCAATTCTCAATTCTCAATTCTCAATTCTCAGTAACAAGAATGTTGCTGCATTGGTAACAAATATAGTGGTAAGTTTTAGCTTTTAAGCGGTCAGTTCTCATTAACAAGAGTGTCGCTATATTGGTAGACGATTAAATCTAGCTTTGGTTTTAAGCTGACAGCTGAGCACTGACAGCTTAAAACTTCTCTTTCTTTTCTTTCTTTCTTCTGTTTAATTTAAAACTAAGAAATAACCCCGCTTAAGGTTAATACGGCTATTGCCGCTAAAAATAGTAACAAGGTTCTTTTAGCTAACTTTACTAATAAACAAGGCTCTGCAGTATAGTCATCAGCGTCAACCATAAAGTCTTCCGACATTTGGGCAACACTTATTAAGACTTGGCTTGGCGTTTTTTCAAATTCAAATAAGTTATCTATCCAAGCCGGCATTGCTTTTGAGAAATGGCCCACAAACATATAACCAAAAGCAACCAGCCTAACGGGTAGCCAATCAAGCCAAAATAATAATTGTTGTGTTGCTTGATCACCGTTATTGCCATCGTGCATAGCTGGCTCTTCGCTATTTTCATGCTCAACATCCGCAGCAGAACTTTGCCTGTTAGCGTTAGCACTTTCATTTACCGTGGTTAATAAACGATAAAACAATGCACCTGCAGCGCCAAAGAAAACGAAAAACAGCATAACGGCGATAAAATAACGATAATTTAACCAAACCATGGTTTGGCCAAAGCCCATGTTAGCAATATTTTTATCTTGTTGTAGTTGTAAGTGCTGTAACTCGCAACTGGTTAATTCACCCTTAAAAGCTGATTGTAAATAACATTTATAAACTTCGCGGGTTTTCATACAACCAAAACAAACAATCAATATTAAGGTTGATGCAATTAAATACAATAAAACGTTATCCACTTGTGCCAATAAAAAATGACAGCCTAGTACAGGAATAAGAATTACTGCATAACTTAACAGGGCAGAATGTCGATAATTAGTGAGCAACTTAGTCTGCTTAATTACCGCCATATATCGTTGGTACAATGTATTAAATTGCCAAGTACTCGACGACAAGTAACGCTCAGCAGCTAGTGCAATTAACAAACTAATCAAGCTCATTTTTAATTATCCTATATTTGACAAAATGTTAAAAAAAATTTCAGCCATTAAGCTATTTTTAGCTCTAAGTTTTAAGCTGTCAGCTATCAGTTACTCCCAACTTATAGCTGGTGTTTGTTTTTACTGACAACTGACAGCTTCAAACCGACAGCTATCTCTTAGCTATCAATACTTACAGCTCACGCTTGTTTTTACTGCCCGCTGACAGCTTCAAACTTACCGCTTTTTTTGTGATTAATGCGCTAAAGCGCGGCCAATCAAACGCGGCTCCTGGGTCTGTTTTACGTCCGGGCGCAATATCACAGTGGCCAACAATGTTATTTTCTAACCCCGCATGAACACCAATTAATGCCTGACTCACGCGGCTAAGCTGCTGATATTGTGCTTCAGTATAGGGAATATTGTCGGTTCCTTCTAGCTCAATGCCGATTGAAAAGTCATTACACTTTTCTCGACCTTGATAACACGACAGACCTGCGTGCCACGCTTTATCGTTAAACGAAACATATTGCACAATATGACCATCACGCTGAATAAGGCAATGCGCGGAGACACGTATGCGATATATACTTTCAAAGTAAGGGTCAATGCTTGGGTCTAAATTACCAAGAAAAAAATTAGTGATGTGGTCAGCGCCAAATTGCCCCGGTGGCAATGAAATATTATGCACAACCAATAAACTCACCGCTTCATTGTCAGCTCTAGGCTCAAAATGGCTCGATGGTTGAATTTCAACGTCACTAAGCCAACCCTTTTTAATGCTGAGTTCAGCGCTATTTTTTCGGTCATTTGGCAAAAATGACATACAATAATTCACTGGTTGTTTATCGTTGCACTATTACATAGTAAAGTGGACAACAGAACAAGATATACCAAACAGATTAACCGAAGGTTGGACATAAGTGACTAAAAATAACGCAACAGCAAATTTTGGCAAAGGTTTTGTCTGGGTAGCTTGGGTTATTGGCATCGCCTTATTGGTTTTTATTTTTCAAGACCTGTTAGACGAACAATATAATCCCAATCAAGACCCTAAGCTTTCAATGCAAGCCAATGGTAAAGCCGCGGTGACCTTAGAGCAAAACCGGCAAGGGCATTATCTAACAAACGGTGCCATTAATGGCCGCGAGGTGACATTTTTACTCGATACTGGCGCAACACAAGTGTCAATTCCGGCTCATATTGCAGACAACTTAGCCCTGCAAACTCAAGGACAACAACGCGTGCAAACCGCTAATGGCATTATTACCGTCTTTACCACCCAAATAAATGAATTACGCATTGGTAATATCTATTTGTATGATATAGCAGCAAATATTAACCCCAGTATGGCGGCTGATGAAATTCTGTTGGGCATGAGCGCGCTAAAAAGAGTAGAATTTAGCCAAACCGGAAAACAACTAATTTTACGAGAGCAGCTTTAAATGTTACCAGCCTCATTATTACACGACATCAGCAAAACCGTTACCTGGGCATTATGTGAAGACCTAGGCGTAAATACCTACCAAGAACTGGCCACTAGCCGTGATATAACCGCCGAACTTATTCCGTTAGAAAACCAAGCGGTAGCTAATATTATTAGTCGCGATGCTTGTGTTATATGTGGCGTTGCTTGGGTTAATGAAGTGTTTAAGCAGCTTGATAACATTTATAACACTGAGACCAAAATCACTTGGTTTGTTAACGATGGCGAAAGCGTAAAAGCCAATACCACCTTATTTGAATTAACCGGTAACGCACGTATTTTATTAACTGGTGAGCGTACCGCCTTAAACTTTTTACAAAACCTTTCAGCTACCGCAACCGTTACTAGCTCATATGTTAAACACCTTGCCGGCACCAGTACTAAGCTACTTGATACTCGTAAAACCTTACCCGGCCTGCGTAGTGCACAAAAATACGCGGTAACTTGCGGTGGTGGAGTCAATCATAGAATAGGCTTGTTTGACGCTTTTTTAATTAAAGAAAATCATATTGCCGCTTGTGGTGGTATTAACCAAGCCATTGCTACAGCGCGCATTAATCACCCTGACAAAACTGTTGAAGTCGAAGTAGAAAGCATCGCTGAATTAACCCAAGCACTGCATGCCGGCGCTGACATTATTATGCTCGACAACTTTACTATTGCGATGATTGAACAAGCAGTAGAACTGACCGCCACAATATCAGCCGGCAACACCAAGTTAGAAGTGTCAGGCAACATGACCTTAAGCACACTAAAAAATTATGCCACCTCAGGTATCGATTTTATCTCAGTAGGGGCATTAACCAAGCACGTACAAGCGGTTGATTTATCTATGCGTTTTGTTTAAATAAACCAACAAAAGTTTTAAGCTTTCAGTTTTAAGCGCTCAGTAAAAAAAACCAACTCGCCAGTTGGGCGTAACTGACAGCTTAAAACTAATAGCTATCTTTTTACTGACAGCTGACAGCTTAAAACTGATAGCTATCTTTTCACTGATAACTATTTTTTACTGATAACTATTTTTTTACTAATAAACAGCGTTAAATTTAGCCATTAAAGGTTGAAATCGTAAAAAATAAAACAAATTAGTCACAAATAATTTACATTCTGCCTTTTTTACCGCAATATCTATTTAGTTAACATAATAATATATGGAATTATTCACAATGAAAAAACTAAATACAATCAAAAAAGCACAAGGTTTTACCCTAATTGAATTAATGATCGTTGTCGCGATTATTGGTATTTTAGCCGCGGTAGCATTACCGGCTTATCAGACTTATACCCAAAAAGCAAAATTCTCAGAAGTAGTTTTAGCTTCATCAACACAAAAAATAGCCGTCGAACTTTGTGGTCAAACAGCAGCAACAACTGTAGCAACTTTTGTCAGTGAATGCATTGCTACCAAAAATGGCATTGCCGATGCTGGAGCAACAGGTGAAGTACTTAGCGTAAAGGTTACAGCTTCAGATCCAAATATATTAATTACAGCTATTGGCAATGCGACTACCTTCCCTGATGGTGATACCTATATTTTAAAAGGTACATGGTTAGCTGGGCAGGTTACTTGGGATAGAACTACAGGTACTTGTATAGCCAGTGGTTTATGTTAATAAATATAAATTAGTAAAAAGCTCCTTCGGGAGCTTTTTTTTTCTAATAAATTAATAAAAAATTGTTTTTTGTTTTTCCTAACTAAAATAGTTACACTGTAACTGTTGATAATTAATGAGTTTTTAGAGATCTATGAAAGGACTTCATCAACAATCTAGCCTGCTTTCTGCGCTAGCTAAACATAATATTGTTTCTACTGAAAAAGCGGGGAAAATTAGTGCCGATTTTATTCGACAAAATAAGCCGTTTTTGCGCTATTTAGTTGAAGACAAAGAGATTAATGCTAAGGATATTGCTAGCACGCTGGCTCGTAGTTTCGGCTGTCCATTAATTGACTTAGACAGTTTTGATACCTCGTTAATCCCTGATGGCATACGCAACGAAAAACTGATCCTTAAACACAACGCTCTGCCGCTGTATTTACGCGGCAAGGTGTTATTTGTGGCCATGTCTGATCCTACTAACCTTGATGCCCTAGAAGAAATTCAGTTTAATACCGGCTATGCTACCGAGTTAGTTATTGCCAACGAAACCGCTTTAAGCCTTTGTATTGAAAAACTATTAGAAGCCGATAGCGATGCGCTTGATATTTCAGATAGCGACGCGAAAGCATTATCTGGTATTGATGTTCAAGCAGAACGTAAAGAAGAAGAAAGCATTGGTGTTGGCGATAAAGAAGATGCGCCCATTGTGGTCTATATCAATAAAATACTGCTCGACGCTATTCGCAAAGGTGCCTCGGATTTACATTTTGAACCTTATGAAAAGTCTTACCGCATTCGTTTTCGAATTGACGGTATTTTAAACGAGGTTGCCAGGCCGCCAGTATCACTAGCCGCGCGAATGGCAGCACGGTTAAAGGTGATGGCAAAATTAGATATTGCTGAACGTCGTGTGCCACAAGATGGCCGTATTAAATTAGCCTTGTCTAAAAAGAAGTCGATTGATTTTCGTGTCAGTACCCTGCCCACCATGTGGGGCGAAAAAGTGGTTATGCGTATTCTTGACTCGTCAAGCGCCATGTTAGGTATCGACATGCTGGGTTATGCACCCAAGCAAAAGCAAATTTATATGGATGCCTTAGCACAGCCACAAGGTATGATTTTAGTCACCGGCCCAACCGGCTCAGGTAAAACTGTTTCACTTTATACCGGCTTAAATATTTTAAATACCGAAGAACGAAATATTTCAACCGCCGAAGATCCAGTTGAAATTAACCTTGAAGGCGTTAACCAAGTGCAAATTAATACCCGCGCTGGCTTAACCTTTCCCAGTGCATTACGCTCATTTTTACGCCAAGATCCCGACATTGTTATGGTGGGTGAAATTCGCGATTTAGAAACCGCAGAAATCGCTATTAAAGCCGCACAAACCGGCCACTTAGTTTTATCAACCTTGCATACTAATTCAGCAGCAGAAACCCTAACCCGTTTATTAAATATGGGTGTACCGTCATACAACGTTGCCAGTTCAGTCACCATTATTATTGCCCAGCGTTTGGCTCGGCGATTATGTACTCAATGCAAAGCAGCAGAACACATACCTGAAACTGAACTATTAACTCAAGGTTTTTTACCTGAGCAACTTAGCGAAATAAAACTATTTAAACCCGTTGGTTGTGATTATTGCACCGCCGGTTATAAAGGCCGAGTGGGTATTTATGAAGTGATAAAAATTAGTGACATTACCGCCAATTTAATTATGAACGGCGCTAACTCATTAGATATTGCCGCCCAATGCCAGCGTGAAGGTTACAATAATCTACGCCAGTCGGGGCTAGAGAAAGCCGCTTTAGGGGTAACCAGTTTAGAAGAAGTTAATCGGGTAACCAACGCCTAACGGTTTTACTGCCACTGCGCTTAACCTAGTAATATCACTCGTTGATTAAACAAGTCAGCCTTATTTATTAGCCATTAGGTATTAGCCTTTAGCCCTTAACCTTTAGCCAGCAAAAAACTAGTCGCTATACCAACACTCCCCAGCTAAAAATTGCCAAGTGTAGACAATAGCGATAAGCTCAACATACTGACGATAACAATAACAATAATAAAAATTAACCTAGCGCTATGGCTAGCAATAAGCTTAACCATAACTAGGCAATAGCTAGACAATAACTAGACAATAAAAAATTAGGTTAAGCCCATGGCTGTTTCTTCGACAGTAAAAGTAAAAAACAGAAAAAGTAAAGTTAAGGCACTTGATGTTTATAAATGGCAAGGGCTAAACCGCAAAGGTAAAAAAATCAGTGGTGAGCTTAATGCCACTAGTATCTTAGAGCTTAAAGCACAGCTACGTAAGCAGGGTATCACCCCAGGTAAAGCCAACAAAAAAGCTAAACCTTTATTTGGTCTTGGTGGCGATAAGAATATTCTGCCAGTTGATATTGCAGTACTAACTCGCCAAATTGCCACTATGCTATCGGCTGGCGTACCCTTAGTGCAAACCATTGAAATGATCGGCTCTGGCCACAACAATGGCAATATGCAAAAATTACTCGCCACTATTGGTCATAAATTACAATCGGGTATTCCACTTTCTGAGTGCTTGCGTGAACACCCAAAATATTTTGATGATTTATATTGTGATTTAGTTAACTCAGGTGAGCAATCTGGTTCACTAGAAACTATCTATGAACGTATTGCTACCTATAAAGAAAAAGCAGAAGCACTAAAAGCAAAAATCAAAAAAGCCATGACTTATCCTATTTCTGTTTTAGTTATTGCCTTTATTGTTACCTCAGTTTTATTAATTTTTGTAGTGCCGGTGTTTCAAGACATTTTCGCTAGTTTTGGTGCAGAACTACCCGGCTTTACTTTACTGGTTATTGCGATATCAGAATTTATGCAGGCCTATTGGTATTTTGGTCTTGCTGGGCTATTTATTGGCAGTTACTTCTTTAAAAAGGCGCATACCAATAGTCTGACTTTGCGCAATAGCGTTGATAGAAAAATATTAAAAATTCCTGTTATTGGTGGCGTGCTAAAAAAAGCGGCTGTTGCTCGTTATGCCAGAACCCTATCAACCACTTTTGCCGCTGGTGTGCCTTTACCCGATGCCTTAGAGTCTGCTGCTGGTGCGTCAGGTAATGCGGTATTTCGTGAGGCTATTTTAGAGATCCGCGCTGAAGTAGTCTCAGGTATGCAAATGAACTTAGCCATGCGCAATTGTGCTATTTTTCCTGATATGGTGGTGCAAATGGTCGCCATTGGTGAAGAGTCTGGCTCAGTTGACGATATGCTAGCGAAAGTTGCCACCGTTTATGAGCAAGAAGTTGACAATGCGGTGGATAATTTAACCACACTGCTTGAGCCCATGATTATGGCGGTGCTCGGGGTGGTTATCGGGGGGTTAATTATTGCGATGTATTTACCTATTTTCCAAATTGGTATGGTGGTATAAGTTACAGCACTAGACATTGATATTGATATTGACACGATGAAATTAAAGCGATGCTCGTCATCGTTTTTTTATTCACTTTACGTTATACCAATTTCATTAAAGCAATTAACATAAAATCACCTACATTTTGAGGCCTAATCTTTTGACAGACTTTATTACGCTAATGACAAACTCACCAGCATTTTTCTATGCTGTTGTCCTCGTTTTTTCTTTACTGATAGGAAGCTTTTTAAATGTGGTTATTTATCGCTTACCTAAAATGCTAGAGCAAGGTTGGAAAAGAGAGTGTCGTGAGTTCCTAGCTGATGAACTCGCTAAACCTATCAAGCCTGCAGACACAATTATTACACTGTCAACACCAAGCTCTAGCTGCCCATCTTGCCAACATAAAATTCGTTTTTACGAAAATATTCCCATCATAAGTTGGTTGTTTTTACGGGGTAAATGTAGTCAATGTCAGGAAAAAATAGCGCTGCGTTATCCGTTAGTTGAATTAACAACTGCGCTATTAAGTGTGGTTATTGCTGCCAATTATGGGGTTACCTTCACCACTCTGATGCTATTAGTCTTAACTTGGGGCTTAATTTGTTTAACCTTAATTGATTTTGATCACATGCTATTACCTGACCAAATAACCCTGCCATTAATATGGCTAGGACTATTGGTTAATATTAACGGCAGTATTGTGCCGTTAAACGACGCCGTTATTGGCGCAGTTGCCGGTTACTTAAGTTTGTTTAGTATATTTTGGTTGTTTAAGTTAATTACCGGCAAGGAAGGTATGGGCCATGGTGATTTTAAACTGGTGGCACTTTTTGGTGCTTGGTTAGGCTGGCAATTATTACCGTTACTGATTTTAATGGCTTCAGCCGTTGGCGCTATTATTGGCATTAGCCTAATGGTATTTAACAATCACCAGCGAGAGCAGGTGATCCCTTTTGGCCCTTATTTAGCCGTTGCCGGTTGGATAACCCTACTTTGGGGTAATGGCATTTGGTCGTGGTATTTAAGCACGTTAACTTAAAAAGCTTCAAAAACATCAAGAAAGCTGTCAGTAAACAAGCTTTCAGCTTTCAGTAAAAACAATCTCCTCTAACAAGTGCCATGGAACTGACAGCTGACAGCTTCAAACTTAAAACTAAAAAGACCTGTCTATTCGTTGGCAGAGCAAAGGACTCACATATGTCTGAATTTATTGTTGGCTTAACCGGCGGTATTGGCAGTGGCAAAACCACGGTCAGTGATATTTTCGCCGAATTAAATATTGATATTATCGACGCAGATATTGCCGCTCGTATTGTTGTACAGCCAGGCAGTAAAGCACTACTAGCAATTAAAGCGCATTTTGGCGCTGACTATATTGATGATAATGACGAACTTAACCGAGCTAAACTGCGCAGCCGCATTTTTAGTCAGCCGCAAGATAAAGCTTGGTTAAATAATTTATTACACCCTTTAATTCGAGCAGAAATAGTTCGCCAGATAGCACAGGCTAAAAGCAGTTATTGCCTACTGGTAGCGC
This sequence comes from Colwellia sp. C1TZA3, assembly GCF_007954265.1. GTDB lineage: Bacteria > Pseudomonadota > Gammaproteobacteria > Enterobacterales > Alteromonadaceae > Cognaticolwellia. The sequence goes on from NZ_VOLS01000079.1 coordinate 9,459, forward strand.
CCTTACTGCTAGAAAATAATTTACATAAAATAGTCAACCGCGTTTTAGTGGTTAATGTTGACGAGGCAAGCCAAGTCGCTCGCACCCTGGCACGTGATCCAAGCTCAGCGGCAGAAATCAAGCGTATTATCGCTAGTCAAATGCCGAGTGAACAACGTCTTAGCTTTGCTGATGATATCATCAATAATCAGCATAAAAGTCTAGAAAACATTCGCCAACAGGTGCTAAATTTAGCTGAAAAATACCAGTTATTATCAACTAGCTCTAGCCTTGATAAATAAGCCTTTGGCTGGTATTTTTGACAAAATAATTCGCCATTTTACTTGGCTGTGCGTACTATAAAGATATCATCCATTCATTTTCAAAAAAAGCTTCTAATTAATGACCGCTATACTGTATGAACATCCGCTCAATGAGCGTATTCGTAATTATTTAAAACTTGAGCAATTATTTGCTCAGGCTTCAGACTGCTTACAATACAATATCGCCACTAGTCATAGTGTGTTTTTTAATGCTTTATTTGCCATTCTAGATACCGTTGATCGCAATGATATACGTGGTGATTTAATTAAAGACTTAGAGAAATTAGAACAAAATTTAGTCGTTTGGTCACAAATTCCAGATATTAATAGTGCCGCTCTCGAAGATAACTTAAAACAAACGGTTGCGCTCTCTAGCCAATTAAAAGTACCTAGCCCTAAGTGGCTGCAATTTAAAGATGATAAATTTTTAATGACGTTGAAACAACGTTTCGCCATTCAGGGCGGCAGTTCACACTTTGATCTACCGCAGTTACAGTTTTGGTTAAACCAACCAAACGCTGAAGTTGAAGCACAATGCCGCCATTGGCTGTCGCTACTAGCACAAATTAGTGCGGGTTTATCACTGGTGCTAAAATTTGTTCGTCAACGGACGCAGTTCAAGGAAATAACAACTGAAAGTGGCTTTTACCAAGATAATGGCGAGGGATTAATATTATTACGTATTAAGATTGCCGATCATCTACCATTTTATCCCACCATTAGCGGTAACCGTTTTCGCTACTCAATACGCTTTATGATGCCCTGCAATGAAACCGGCCGTAAATATTCTAAACAAACAACAAACTTCCAATTAGCTCGGTGCAAATAAACCAGCATAGTTATTAATTTTAAGCTGCCCGCTATCAGTGTTGTTAGTTGGCTACACTTATGAGTGTTCAACTTTTACTTTGCCTTTTAACTGACAGCTTCAAATTGAAAGCTTACAGCTTTCCCCCCTAGCCGCTTGACTAAAATTCTCTTATAATAACAATACAATTTTAAGCGAGTAGTAATTCTTATGACACTAAAAGTAGCTTGTCCCACTTGTAAAAAAGAAGTAATTTGGCAAGCAGAAAGTCAATATCGTCCATTTTGTTGTAAACGTTGCCAGTTAATTGATATTGGTGATTGGGCTGACGAAAATCATAAAATTAGTCAACCCGTACAAGGCGCGGTCGAGTTAAATGAAGAAATGCTCGACGCTTTAGAAGCCGAGTTTTTACAGCATAATAAGTTCTTTGTTGAACCTGAGTAATACCAATCCCATTAAGTTATTGCTCACTTGTACTAGTTAAAATAGCTCAAGGCTGTGTTGCTCTCAATCCCAATAGCCAGCTATTGCTCAATCGAGCGCCTTACCTTGAATTATTTTTCCTGCGCACAACAAGATCACAAACTTAATGGAACTGGTATAATACCAATCCCATTAAGTTATTGCTCACTTGTGCTAGTTAAAATAGCTCAAGGCTGTGTTGCTCTCAATCCCAATAGCCAGCTATTGCTCAATCAAGCGCCTTACCTTGAGTTATTTTTCCTGCGCACAACAAGATCACAAACTTAATGGAACTGGTATAATATTGACAACTTGCCGAAAATGAGGTTAATACTAGCGCTATTGTTACCGTGCATAAGCGGCAAAATATTATTGATAGTTTGCTTGCAGCTTTTCAATAATGGCTTGATTAGCTGCCGGAAAGCTTAAGGCAGCAAACTCTGCTAAAGTAAACCAAGCTGATTGTTGCCCTTCTAAAGCTTTTGCTTCGCCAGTAAAGTTATCAACAACAAATACGTCTAATAGTACCTTTTTATCACCGTAATCATGGCTTATTTGCATTAATGGTGTGCAAGACAGGGTTTCAATGGCAACTTCTTCTTTTAGCTCTCTGTGTAGCGCTTGGTGGACAGTTTCATTTTCTTCGACTTTGCCACCAGGAAATTCCCACTTTCCACCCTGATGACTGTTTGCTAAACGCTTAGTGAGAAAAAACTTATTTTCTTGTTTGATCACGCCAACAGCAACATGCACAATTTTTGTCATTATTTATCCTAAATATCTTTTAAGAAATTAAAGCCTCTAAAACAGGCTAATACCAACCGACAAAACAATATCCGCTGCAGATTTTTGTTACTTAATCATATTAATCAACCGCTTAACAGTTGACGGACTGAAGTCCGACCTACAAAAACAATCACTCAAGGCTATATTATCACCCGTAGGTCCTATTTAGGTTGGTCTTTAATCCATCAGGTTAAAT
>NZ_VOLS01000007.1 GCF_007954265.1 Colwellia sp. C1TZA3
CGCAGGAAAAATAATTCAAGGTAAGGCGCTCGATTGAGCAATAGCTGGCTATTGGGATTGAGAGCAACACAGCCTTGAGCTATTTTAACTAGTACAAGTGAGCAATAACTTAATGGGATTGGTATTACTGAGAGTGCCGCTGAGAGTGCTACTGAGAGTGTTATTAACAGTGATATAGCGAGTAAAGCAGAGAGCGACGCTAACTTTCATAAAGTTAATTTACTTAGACCAACTAAAAAAGTAATGATCGCAGCATGCGCTGGGCATCGTTGGGAAAATAATCAAAAATTGCAGCCGATAATGCCTTCATTGTGAGAATTATTATTATCTTGCAGCATTAATTGGCGTAATTTCAAACAACCTAGGGTAAATTTGCCTGACAATTGATTTTAAATCTTGTTGGCTGTTTACAGCAGACGGTACGCATTTATAATAGCGTATCAATATTATATCTTCGAAACCGACTTTAAATACTTTATGCGGCTGATTACGGCAGTTTTACTACTTTTTCTGGTACTTTTGCAATACCGACTTTGGTTTGGTAAAAACAGTGTGCCTGATTATCTAGCATTAGAAGAAGAAGTGACTCGACAGTTAGTCAATAACAATAAGCTAAAGCAACGTAACAAATTACTTTATGCTGATACTGATGATTTAAAATCGGGCACCGAAGCGATTGAAGAACGTGCACGCCATGAATTAGGTATGATCAAACAGGGCGAGACATTTTTTCGCGTTATTCCTAATGATGACGATGCCAACAAGAAGGAACGATTGCGATAATGAGTAACTTATTAGGGCATTTTACTGTAGTAGTGCCCGCTGCAGGTGTCGGTAAACGCATGCGTTCGTCTTGTCCAAAACAATATTTAACTATTGAAAATATAACTATTTTAGAACATACCATTCAGCGTTTACTCAGCCATAAGGCAATTTCTCATGTCATTATTGTCTTAGGTGAAAATGATGAATACTTTCCTAGTACTAGCTTAGTTGATCATAAAAACATTACCTGTGTCACCGGCGGTAAAGAGCGTGTTGATTCGGTACTTGCCGGTTTAAAACATTTACATGCGAGCCAAGAACAATGGGTGTTGGTGCATGATGCAGCAAGACCTTGTGTTCGACATCAAGATTTAACCCGCTTAATTAATTACTGTCTTAAAAACGATCATGGTGGCTTATTAGCAAGCCCTGTTCGCGATACCATGAAGCATGCGAATACGGAGCAATTAGTAGCAACCACCTTAGATCGCAGTCAACTGTGGCATGCGCTGACCCCACAAATGTATAAAACGCTTGAACTAACCTCAGCTATTACCGCAGCATTAGCGAAAGAAATAAGTATTACCGATGAATCATCAGCGATGGAAGCATCGGGTTTTGCAAGCGGCTTAGTCAATGGCAGCAGTGACAATATAAAAATTACTCAGCCAGAAGATTTGTTTTTAGCTGAATTTATCCTTAACCAACAAAAAAATAATTTACAAGCAGAGGAAATATGCGAATAGGTCACGGTTTTGATGTTCATCAATTTGGTGGTGCAGGGCCATTAGTTTTAGCAGGTGTTGCTATTCCTTATGAGTTTGGCTTTATTGCTCATTCTGATGGTGATGTAGCTATTCATGCCTTATGTGATGCCATTTTAGGGGCATTATGCTTAGCCGATATTGGTAACCATTTCCCCGATACTGATGGTCAATACAAGAATATATCGAGCCGTATTTTATTGCGCCATGTGGTTGGCTTAATGCAAGAAAAAGGCTACGGCTTAGGCAATGCCGATATTACTGTATGTGCGCAAGCACCAAAAATAGCACCGCACCTTTTAGCGATGCGAAGATGTTTAGCACAAGATTTACAAGCGGATATTGAACAAGTCAATGTTAAAGCAACCACCACTGAAAAGTTAGGCTATGTGGGTCGCAAAGAAGGCATTAACGTACATGCCGTTGTACTATTAATGAAAACTGAGCCTAACAGTAACTTAAATATAGTTGCAGAGCCGATTAAGCAAGACCAAGTGAAAATACCAGAGCCGACTAATCAAGGTGAAGTGAAAGCACCAGAGTTAGCTGTTCAAAGTGTTCAGAAAGCACCTGAGCCAAGCCAATCTCCCTTGCCTGAATTATCCTATTTATATGGCAAGCCAAAATCGACCGGTTTGTTACGCCGACATAGGTCAGACTTTAAAGTTTTTGAACAATTACCTTTTCAACCTTGTGGTGAAGGTGAACACCTCTTTATTCACCTTCGAAAAATTGGTGCCAATACCGCCTTTGTTGCCAAGCAATTAGCGCAATATTTTTCGGTCAATGAATCCTTAGTTTCTTATGCTGGTTTAAAAGATCGCTTTGCCGTGACAGAGCAATGGTTTGGCGTGCATGTTCCTGGTAAGCAAAGCTATGACTTAAGTGACTTAAACATTGAAGGTGTTGAGGTTTTAACTTATAAACGCCATAACAAAAAACTGCGTATTGGCGGTTTAGACGGCAATCGTTTTGAAATTACCTTACGTGACGTGACAGAAATTGACGAGCTAATAAGACGTTGGCATGTAGTGACTAATTTTGGTGTGCCAAATTATTTTGGTGAACAGCGTTTTGGTATTAATGGCGGTAATATTGAAAAAGCCTTAGATTTATTCGCTGGTCAAAAAGTTAAAGACAAGAAAAAACGTGGTATGTATTTATCGGCTGCACGTTCATTTATTTTTAATCAACTTATTGGCCAACGTATCAAGCAACAAACATTTGACAGTCTAATGAATGGTGACGTCTTGATGTTAGCGGGAACACAGTCGGTATTTCTTCCTGATGTTATCGATGAAAGCCTACAAACACGACTACTTGAACATGATCTAGATATTACCGCATCTATGTGGGGTGCGGGCGAATTAATGACCACCGGTGATGCGCGTACTTTTGAGCAAAGTATTGCCGATGGCCAGCCAGCATTTTGCGAGGGTTTACCGCGCTTTGGTTTAAAGCAAGAACGTCGACGTATTCGCTTAACGATTAAAGACACTAATATTAGCGTAGATAACGATGTTGTCACCTTGTCATTTTTCTTGCCATCAGGCGCTTATGCCACCACCATTATGCGTGAATTAATCGACTATAAAGATATGACTGAGCGCGTTGATGTCAGTGCAGCTAGGCACACAACTGCTGCAACTAAAACCCAGACTAACGCAATAGATAACAATACGGAGTTAAAAAGCTAACATGAGAATATTACTGAGTAATGATGACGGTGTTCATGCTGATGGCATTAAAGTGCTTTTTGACGAATTAGCCAAAATATTTGATGTTACCGTAGTCGCGCCAGATAGAAATTGTAGCGGCGCAAGCAATTCGTTAACACTATTGAATCCACTCCGAGCGCAAGCACTAGAAAATGGCTTTATTGCTGTTAATGGTACACCCACTGATGCGGTGCATTTAGGTGCCGCTCAATTAATGCAGCCAAAACCTGATCTAGTAGTGGCAGGTATTAATCACGGGGCTAATTTAGGTGACGATACCATCTATTCTGGCACGGTAGCGGCGGCCACAGAAGGGCGCCATTTAGGTATGCCTGCAATCGCGGTGTCGCTAGTGTCTTCAGACCCTAAACATTTTCAAACCGCCGCTGTTGTTACTGCCAAGTTTATTGAGCGTTTGCAATTACACCCATTGCCAAGTGATCAAATTATTAATATCAATGTCCCCGATGTACCGCTAGAGCAATTGAAAGGTATTCAAGTAACACGTTTAGGTAACCGCCATAAAGCGGAAACTATGAAAAAAGTACAGGACCCTTGGCAACGTGATATTTATTGGTATGGCCCATTAGGAAAAGAACTTGATGCTGGCGTCGGTACTGATTTTCATGCCATCGCTAATGATTATGCATCAATTACCCCGTTAACCATAGATATGACTGCTTATAAAAGTCTGGCAAAAATGACCGAATGGATTAATGAACTTTCACTATGAGACCAACTAATATCAATCCCAGACTCGGCAGTAATATCGGTGGGAAGTCGAGTCGAAGTGGAGCATTATTGGCGCAAAAATTATTACTTGAAGGCATCAAAAACCAACAAGTGCTCCAGGCTATTGCCCGCTCACCTCGGCATATTTTTGTACCCGAGATTTTAGCACATAAAGCCTATGACAATACGGCGCTACCGATTGGCCAAGGGCAAACCATATCACAACCCTATATTGTGGCAAAAATGTCAGAACTTCTGCTGGCTGATGGTGTGCCAGACAGTATTCTTGAAATAGGTACGGGCTCAGGTTATCAAACCTCGATATTGGCGCAGTTATCACCCAAGGTATTTACTGTTGAACGTATTAAGTCGTTGCAATGGCAAGCTAAACGAAGATTGCGCACGATGGATTTGCATAATGTTGCCATGAAACATGGTGATGGTTGGCAAGGCTGGCACAATAAAGCCCCATTTCAAGCCATTATAGTTACCGCTGCACCTAACGAGGTGCCTGCGGCATTATTAGCCCAGCTAGCTGATGGTGGCCGCTTAATCATTCCGGTTGGTCAACAAAACCAAATTTTAAAATTAATTACCCGTCATGGTGATGAATATAAAGAGCAGCAAATTGAAGCTGTTCGTTTTGTTCCTCTTGTACCTGGCGCTTTAGGATAGTTTGTGAAAATATTTTCTGCATTATATCAATGGACACTTAAATGGGCTGAGCATAAGTTTGCCCCTAGAATCTTAGCGGTACTAACCTTTGCCGAGTCAGTGTTTTTCCCCATTCCACCAGATGTTTTATTAGCACCGATGGTACTGGCTCAGCGTGATAAAGCCTGGCGCTTTGCCACGATAACGACCATAGCTTCAGTGCTCGGCGGTATGGTCGGTTACGGCTTGGGTTATTTGATGTTTGAACCTTGGATCCAACCCTTAATTACTGAATTTGGTTATCAGGCGCGTTTTGATAAAGCCATGTTATGGTTTAGTGAGTGGGGTGTATGGGTAGTATTCATTGCTGGTTTTTCTCCGATCCCCTATAAGTTATTTACCGTGAGTGCTGGCTTTTTAAATATGGCTTTTTTACCGTTTTTATTCGCGTCAGCGATTGGTCGTGGCATGCGATTTTTCATGGTAGCAGGTGTTATTCGTTGGGGCGGAGCACCGATGGAACAAAAAATTAGACAATGGGTTGATGTCCTAGGTTGGTCGGTTGTTAGCGTTATTATTATTGCTTATATTGCGACACGATAAGGACGTTTTTTTGTTATGACAAAACGGATGCAAGGTGAATTATTCAGCGCTAATAACCTACTAGTGCTAATAATAATATTAGCACTAAACGGCTGTTCGAGTCGTAATAAACCTGCTCCTGTTGTAGATGTGCAAGGCTCTCTTCCTCTTAGTCAAAGACTCAAGAACAGCGTTAGTGGTAGCGAATACATAGTCAAAAAAGGTGAAACGTTATACTCAATAGCATGGCGTGCAGATATTGATATCCGTACCTTAGCAAATATCAACAATATTAAAGCGCCATACAATATTTATCCACAACAAAAATTAATGTTAACAAAAAGTAAATTTAATGCTAAGTTAAAGAATTATAAAAGCAAAGGCTTTAATACTTCAAAACAAAAAGTTATAAAAAAACCTATTGCACAGAAGAAAAAGCAGGAGTATGGTAAAAATGTAGCTGATCAAAAAAGCAGCAAAAAAGTTCAGCAACACACGGCCTTTTCACAAAAAATTAGCAAGTGGCAGTGGCCTGCGAAAGGAAGAGTTATTCATAAGTTTTCCAGCGCAAAGCAAGGAAATAAAGGAATCGACATTGCGGGGCGGCACGGTGATTCGGTAAAAGCAACTGCAAACGGTAAGGTAGTTTATGCCGGTGATGCGCTACAAGGATACGGCAAGTTAGTCATCGTTAAACATAACGAAGATTATCTCAGCGCTTATGCCCATAACGATCGCATTCTAGTCAAAGAACAGCAAGTTGTAAAAGCCGGTCAAGTGATTGCCAAAATGGGTGATACTGACGCTGAAAGAGTCATGCTTCATTTTGAAGTTCGCTTTCGCGGAAAATCAGTTAATCCTATGAAGTATTTGCCGAAATAATAATAAAAATTTACCAATAATAACTTGAGGTTAATGTGAATAATTAGTCAGTAGATTTAGCTAATGCTAAATAGGGAGATATAACATGGGCATAAAAAAAAATATAGAATGTTCTGATCTTGCAGTGAAAGAAAAGCCAAAAAGCACTGAGGCAGAAATGCCTGAAGAAAGCCCGTCTAATTTAGATGCAACACAAATATACCTAAGTGAAATAGGATTTTCACCGTTATTAACCGCTGAAGAAGAAGTCTATTTCTCTCGCCTTGCCTTAAAAGGTGATGAACGCTCTCGCAAACGTATGATAGAAAGTAACCTTCGTTTAGTGGTAAAAATTGCTCGCCGTTATAACAATCGTGGTTTACCTTTATTAGATTTAATTGAAGAAGGCAACCTAGGCCTAATACGCGCTGTTGAAAAATTCGATCCGGAACGTGGCTTTAGATTTTCCACCTATGCCACTTGGTGGATTCGACAAACCATTGAACGTGCCATCATGAACCAAACTCGCACTATTCGATTACCTATTCATGTGGTTAAAGAGCTTAATATTTATTTACGTACAGCCCGTGAGTTAGTGCAAAAGCTTGATCATGAGCCAACGGCTGAAGATATTGCTTTTGAACTGGATGTACCCGTAGAAAGTGTCAGTAAAATGTTGCGCTTGAACGAACGTATTGCTTCAGTTGATTCGCCATTTGGCGGTGAAGGTGAAAAAGTTTTATTAGATGTTATTCCGGATGAAAAAGGTGGTAGTCCGGAAACAAAATTACAAACCAATGATATTAAACATAACATTGTAGATTGGCTAAATGAACTTAATTCTAAGCAACGAGAAGTGCTGGCAAGAAGATTTGGCTTGTTAGGCTATGAAGCGGCGACATTAGAAGATGTAGGTGTCGAAATAGGCTTAACACGTGAACGTGTTCGTCAAATTCAAGTTGAAGCATTGAAGCGTCTGCGTGATATCTTAAGCCAGCAAGACTTATCGATTGAAGCACTATTTCAAGTATAGTGCGATAGGCTTACATTCAGTGAATAAACTAAAAACCAGTGATTGCTGGTTTTTTTAGCTCTACATTTTATGAGTAATACCAATTTGATTAATTAAGTGGTCACCTTTTTTATGAAGAAAAATGAAGAAATACAAGGCATAAAATTTAGTCAGTAGTTATTCTACTTATAAATTTTATAACGCTGTAGTTATTCATTTTAACCATTAAAAATGAGCAGGTAATTAATCAACTTGGTATTATTCACCTTATAAACTTTAAACGCTGTATTTTTTTATTTTAACCATTAAAAATGAGTAGATAATTAATCAATTTGGTATTATACCAATCCCATTAAGTTATTGCTCACTTGTACTAGTTAAAATAGCTCAATGCTGTGTTGCTCTCACTCCCAATAGCCAGCTATTGCTCAATCGAGCGCCTTACCTTGAATTATTTTTCCTGCGCACAACAAGATCACAAACTTAATTGAACTGGTATAATGTACCTGCCCAAGCCATTGCATCAGGAAGTCAGCTGTTTAGCGAGCGATTAATCTAATGGGAAAAAACATTTTCAGCAGTGATTTTTTGTAGGTCGGACTTCAGTCCGTCAACCGTTTAGCAAGCGATTAACCGAATGGGTAAACAAAAATTTGCCGCGGTGTATTATATTTTTGGAAAGAATCTTGCCGAAAACGGTTAAATTTCATTTAACTTGATGGCTTAAAGTCCAACCTTGAACTTATACCAATCCCATTAAGTTATTGCTCACTTGTACTAGTTAAAATAGCTCAAGGCTGTGTTGCTCTCACTCCCAATAGCCAGCTATTGCTCAATCGTGCGCCTTACCTTGAGTTATTTTTCCTGCGCACAACAAGATCACAAACTTAATGGAACTGGTATTATACCAATTACATTAAGTTATTGCTCACTTGTACTAGTTAAAATAACTCAAGGCTGTGTTGCTCTCACTCCCAATAGCCAGCTATTGCTCAATTGAGCGCCTTACCTTGAGTTATTTTTCCTGCGCACAACAAGATCACAAACTTAATGGAACTGGTATTACATATTGCCACGGGTGAAGTAGGTTGGGTAATCGCTTTTTTAGGCCATATTGATGTTGTTAGCGAACAGTGATTAAAGTCAACCTGTACTTTAATCACTGTTCGCTGCAAAGGTATGCTAATTTAAAATATCCTAACCTATTTTAAATTAATTCTTTTAATTTATATAACAAATCTAAGGCCATTTTAGGGCTTAAGTCATTTACCTCTATGGCGCTTAGCTCTTCAACAACAGGGTGTTGACTATCGATTAAAGACAGTTGTTCAAAAGCTTGCGGAACAGCACTCATCACCGAAGGTGCTTGCATATTTTCAAGCTCAGCTAAGCGCTGTTTTGCCCGCTGAATAACACTTTTGGGTACGCCAGCAAGTTGCGCTACCTGTAAACCAAAACTTTTACTTGCCGCCCCTTCTTGCACTGTGTGCATAAAGACAATGCTGTCACCATGTTCAACGGCGTCTAGATGGACATTGGCTAAAGTATCTATTTGTTCAGCTAGTAAGGTTAACTCAAAATAATGACTGGCAAAAAGTGTGAAAGCTTTGGTTTTTATCGCTAGCATTTCAGCACAGGCCCAAGCCAGTGATAAACCGTCATAGGTGCTAGTGCCACGACCAATTTCATCTAATAAGACTAAACTTTTATTAGTGGCATTATGCAAAATGTTAGCGGTTTCTGTCATTTCTACCATAAAAGTTGAACGGCCACTGGCTAAATCATCAGAAGCACCAATACGAGTAAAAATTCTATCTACCATGCCTATTTGGGCAGCACTTGCTGGTACATAACAGCCAATATGTGCCAGTAATACAATTAACGCTGTTTGGCGCATATAGGTAGATTTACCCCCCATGTTAGGGCCAGTAATAATCAACATTTCTCGGCTACTGTTTAGCACTACCGGATTAGCAATAAATGGCTCAGCGGTCATTTGTTCGACAACTGCATGACGCCCAGCGTCGATATTAATACCGCTGGCTTCTTGTAGCACAGGCTTGACATAATTTAAGCTTTCAGCGCGTTCAGCAAAAGTATTTAACACATCTATTTCAGCTAGCGATTGTGCGAGTAGTTGCAATTTTTCTAACTCAGGCAATATTTGATCAAACAACGCGTCATACAAGCGCTTTTCAAGGGCGAGAAACTTACTTTGTGCCGATAACACTTTTTCTTCATGTTGTTTTAATTCGTTAGTAATAAAGCGCTCGTTATTTTTTAAGGTTTGTCGGCGAATATAATCATCAGGCACATCAACGGCTGAAGTGCGACTCATCTCTATATAGAAACCATGAACTCTGTTATAACCAACTTTGAGTGATTGAATACCAGTACGCTCTTTTTCGCGTGCTTCTAGTTGCGCTAAAAACTCGGTTGCACCATCACTTAAATCTCGCAGCACATCTAATTCGTCGTTATAACCTGGAGCGATAACACCGCCGTCACGGATTAATACCGGTGGATTTTCAACAATAGCCCTTTCTAATAGTGCCTGTGTAGCCGGTATAGGCTGACATTGTTTAACCAATTCGGCTATGTGCAGTTGAGTGCAGCTAGCCATAAGCGTTTGTAAATCAGGTAAATGCATTAAAGCATTGCGTAAACGGGCAAAATCACGTGGCCGAGCTGATCGCAAGGCAACACGAGAAACAATACGTTCAATATCACCAAACTGCTTTAAGTTAGCGTTAAGTTCAAAGGGTAAGTCTTGCTGTAATATTTCTTCAATCGTATTTTGACGATTATTTAAGGTATTTAGTTCGCGCAGTGGAAAATGTAACCAACGCTTAAGTAATCTTGAACCCATGGGCGTAGCGGCTTTATCAAGAATTGCAGCTAGGGTATTTTCATTGCCACCTTGCAGATTTTGGGTGAGTTCCAAATTACGGCGAGTGGCGGCATCAAGAATAACAGCAGTTGACGAGCTCTCCCCAATAATGGCTCTAATATGTGGCAGTGCGGTACGCTGACTATCCTTAACATATTGAAATAAACAACCTGCCGCCGCGATACCTAAAGGTTTATCTTCAACACCGAAGCCTGATAATGACTGAGTACCAAATTGTTTATTGAGTAAAGTTTTACTAGTGTCTAAATCAAACTCCCAATCTGGGCGTCGACGCAAACCTTTGCGGCCGGCAATAATAGTAGTGGCAACTAATGATTCGGGATATAACAATTCTGCCGGTGATAAACGCTGTAACTCGGCTTGAACTTGTTCTTCAGTCTTAGGCTCAACCAGCACAAAACGGCCACTAGTCATATCTAAATAAGCGAGGCCAAAGCCTTGTAGTGTCTGATGAACGGCAACAATTAAATTGTCTTGTCGGTCACTAAGCAGTGCTTCATCACTCACTGTGCCAGGCGTAACCACACGCACAACCTTTCGCTCTACCGGACCTTTGCTAGTCGCTGGATCGCCAATTTGTTCACAAATTGCGACTGACTCGCCTAATTTGACTAACTTAGCTAAATAGCCTTCCACCGCATGATAAGGCACGCCAGCCATTGGGATAGCATTACCACCAGTTTTACCACGTGCGGTTAATGATATATCGAGCAAATCAGATGCTTTTTTAGCATCATCAAAAAATAGTTCGTAAAAATCCCCCATACGATAAAAAATTAAAATATTAGGAAATTCCGCTTTAATAGTCAGGTACTGACGCATCATCGGGGTGTGAGAAGAAAGGTCTTTGGTTATTGTTGTCATTGAACTGCCATAACTAAAATTGATGAAGGTATTAAGGGCGTAGATTATGCCATAAGGCAGGCGATCAAACCTTTCTATTTTTGAGAAAAGTCATGAGTAAGCTCATCATATAAAAACAGCTGTATAACATCTGAAAAGTACATTAGTAACTTTTTTACTTAAATTTTTATAAAGTTACTGATGTTAATAAAGTATATATTTTTCAATGGTTAATATCTATTGGTTATTTTATTTTTGCATGTAAATAAAATAAGTTAATAAAAACCTTGATACTGTACGACTATACAGTATACTTTGTGTCATCAAAACGAATTAAGCACCTAAACCTCTCGTGGAGTAATAAATGGACGATAACAAAGAAAAAGCATTATCAGCTGCCCTAAGCCAAATCGAACGTCAATTTGGTAAAGGTTCTATCATGAAGTTAGGTGACAATAACACCATGGACGTTGAAACAATTTCTACCGGTTCATTAGGATTAGATATTGCTTTAGGTGCTGGCGGCTTACCTCTAGGTCGTGTTGTTGAAATTTATGGTCCAGAGTCAAGTGGTAAAACAACGCTGACACTGGAAGTTATTGCTGAAGCACAGCGTAATGGTAAAATTTGTGCGTTTGTTGATGCTGAGCATGCACTTGACCCTGTTTATGCCGCAAAATTGGGTGTAGATATTAACGAATTATTGGTTTCTCAACCCGATACAGGTGAGCAAGCGCTTGAAATTTGTGACATGTTAACTCGTTCAGGTGCTATTGACCTTATTGTGGTCGACTCGGTGGCTGCGTTGACGCCAAAAGCTGAGATTGAAGGTGATATGGGTGATTCACACATGGGCTTACAAGCGCGTATGTTGTCGCAAGCCATGCGTAAATTAACCGGTAATTTGAAAAAATCAAACACCATGATTATTTTTATTAACCAAATTCGTATGAAAATTGGTGTCATGTTTGGCTCTCCAGAAACCACTACAGGTGGTAATGCCTTAAAGTTCTATGCTTCTGTGCGTTTAGATATACGCCGTATTGGCGCCGTTAAAAACGGTGATGAAATTATTGGTAACGAAACGCGTGTTAAAGTGGTCAAAAATAAAATAGCGCCGCCTTTCAAGCAAGCTGAATTTCAAATTTTATATGGTGAAGGTATTAATAGCTTAGGTGAGTTAGTTGACCTTGGTGTTAAAAATGAAATGGTAGAAAAAGCCGGCGCTTGGTATAGCTATAAAGGCGATAAAATTGGCCAAGGTAAAGCAAATGCGGCTAAATATTTGAAAGAAAATCCTAAAATAGCAAAAGAAATAGATACACGTTTACGTGAAGCGCTGTTATCAAAAAATACACTGCCTGAAACGGCGGAAACAAGTAAAGCGACTGAAACAACTAAAACAGCCAAAACAACTAAAGCTGCTGAAGCACTAGCTAAATAATTATTAGCGAGTTTTACTTTTAATGAAAAAGCCACTGCAAAGTGGCTTTTTTGTTAATTACAAAAAAGCGATATATGATCATACAATCGCCGTTCCTCGCCATTTGTTATACCAGTTCCATTAAGTTTGTGATCTTGTTGTGCGCAGGAAAAATAACTCAAGGTAAGGCGCTCGATTGAGCAATAGCTGGCTATTGGGATTGAGAGCAACACAGCCTTGAGCTATTTTAACTAGTACAAGTGAGTAATAACTTAATGGGATTGGTATTATATCAATTTCATTAATTAGGCGGTCTACTTTATATGCCGGAAAAACGACCAAGTATAAGCCATTTATTTTAATCACTCGTTGTTCAGGACAATAGGCGCCTGCATTGTCTAATAAGCTGCATCCATGCAGCGATAATTATTAAATAAATAACGCAGTCGTGGGTTGTTTTAACCAGGTGAAATGATCAGGTAATTAGTGCGATTGGTATTAATTGCGCTAGCACTACTCGAGTGACATATTTCAATCTAATAATATGGCTGCACGACATCAGCATCTCTATGTCAGTCGATGTTAAAATATACCATTTTGACAGATGCACTTATTAACAAGATACAAATTCGACGTTTTTTAAGTTTACCTAACTTGTTATAATAAATTAAAGACCCGTGCCCAGTTCTCAATAACTTTAAGGTTTACCATTGCTAAACAATCACTCCCATTACTCTCTGCTTGAACATTACTTAAATCATAGCGAAAAACTTGAGTGGGTAATTGCCACTATAGTGAATAAAGCAGGCTCAAGTTACCGCTCACCAGGCGCTATTATGCTAGTTAATAGTTTGGGACAATCTCTTGGTTTAGTCAGTGGCGGCTGTTTAGAAGCCAATATTGTTTTGCACGCGAAAAAAGTATTCGACAGCAAGCAAGCTCATTACGTTGTATACGATATGCTAGAAGAAGACGGTTATGCAGCAGAGCTAGGCGTAGGGTGCAAAGGTAAAATAGGCGTATTATTACAATATGTCACCACCGCACATCAAGCCTTATTTGCGCAACTTTTTAAGCGCATGGAAGAGGGGGAAGCAAGCTATTTACAACAAACATTTTTAACTGAGGATTCAACACAACAGGCGTTAAACAGCATCAGTTTGTTTGATCATGCTGGCCAGTTATTAATAACATCAGCTCAGGGGCAAGAAAGCGTTAAACATAATGCCCTAATGCAGATGGTAAAACAAGATACAGCGCACAGTAATATCACCATAGATCAAGACCAAGTGTCGATAACCAAAATATCTGCACCTACTAATTTATGGATTTTTGGTGGTGGTTCAGATGCTATTCCTTTAGTTTCAATGGCCGCGCAGATGGGCTGGCGAGTAACTCTTGTTGATCATCGCTCTAGCTATGCGCGCAGCAGCAACTTTAAGCAGGCCTCAGAAATTTTTAGAATTCATCCCAACGACTTTACTCAAATAAGGCAATTTCGCCAACTTGATGCCGCCGTGCTGATGACACATAATTTGAACTTGGACGCTGCTTGGTTAAGTTTGCTGCATGAAAATAACATTGCAAAATATATTGGTTTATTAGGCCCGACTGAACGCAGAGGTAATGTTGAAACACTAGCTAATATTGAAGACAGAGCGTGGTTAATGCGTCATGTTAATGGCCCTGTTGGCCTCGACATTGGGGGTGAGTTGCCCGAGTCAATTGCCTTGTCTATTTTAGCGCAATGTCACAGTGTTTTGCACCATCGCAGTGGTTTAGCCTTGTCAGGTAAATTTATCAATACTTAAGCTTATCAATACTTAAGCTTATTTTGTATCGGCCTTATATCAAGGTTTAATGGTTAATTTATTCAGGCTACGCTAGTACTGATAGGCAATTTCCCTGTCGCATGGCTTAAGGTGAATATGTACTTATCTCAACCATCGGATGAAAGCTTAACTGAATTGATGTCGTGGTTTTCGACCGAAGCAGCACTAAGTCTTTGGTCAGGAAATAATTTTATCTTGCCATTTGACTTGAATACTTTTAAGAGTGATTTGAAATTAGAGTATTTGCCGTTATTTGCCTTACTTTCTGCGCAAGTAGGGTTGTTAGGATTTGGACAATATTATCTCAGATTGAGTAAGTGCCGCCTTTGCAGGCCGGTGATTAACCCTAGCTTTCGTGATCAGGGTATTGCGGCGCATTTAATTCAGCAATTAACGGTTAGAGGAAGAGCTGATTTAAACACCAATTCATGCTCATTATTTGTTGTGGAAAATAATGCCAGTGCAATTAAAATCTATCAAAAAAGTGGATTTACTTTTGCATGCTACCCTGAAAAAATAACCTTGAAAGATTGCTTATATATGATTAGTGACTAGCTGTATTTGACATATAATACTAGTTCCATTAAGTTTGTGATCTTGTTGTGCGCAGGAAAAATAACTCAAGGTAAGGCGCTCGATTGAGCAATAGCTGGCTATTGGGATTGAGAGCAACACAGCCTTGAGCTATTTTAACTAGTACAAGTGAGCAATAACTTAATGGGATTGGTATAATATCAAGTTGATTAATTACCTGCTTATTTTTAATGGTTAAAATGAATAACTACTGACTAAATTTTATGCCTTGTATTTATCCATTTTTCCTCATGAAAAAGGTGATCATTTCATTAATAAAATTGGTATAAATAGCGCTAGGTAAAACTTAGTCAGTTTAATTGTTGGGTACTTAGTAACTCAATATGTAGGTGTTTTGTGCATCGTTTTATATTATCCAATCCAAGCTAATGATAATGAATTTTTTTGTAATACCGGTATACGCTAGCCTTGCTAAAAACGTTTAAATAGCGATAATAGCGGCGCCTTTATTCCATTACTTTTTAGCGACATTACTGACTATGCGTCTCGACAAATTTATTTGCAAAAGCACTGAACTTACCCGTACTGAAGCTAAGAAACTGCTCAAAATGAGCAAAGTAACGGTCAATGATCTGGTGACTAAAGACCCTGCGACACAAGTGCATGACAATAGTGATATTTGTATTGAAGGTGAAGCACTCACTGCCCGTAGCTTTCGCTATATTATTTTGCATAAACCCCTTGCTACCATTTGCTCTAATGTTGATGAAATTTATCCGTCGTTATTACATTTAATTGCTGTTGATAAAGCCTTTGATATGCACATTGCTGGCCGCTTAGACGCTGACACTACAGGGCTAGTGCTAATTACTGATGATGGTGGTTGGTCACATAATATTATTTCACCGAAGAAACAATGCGAAAAAGTTTATCGGGTGCGGTTACGTGACCCGCTAAAGACGACTACGGCTGAAAAGTTTACTCATGGCGTACAGTTGCAAGGTGAAGACGATTTAACTCGTCCTGCGAAGTTAGAGCAAGTTGCCGAAAAAGAAGTCTTGTTAACCATAACCGAAGGTAAATATCATCAAGTTAAGCGCATGTTTGCCGCGGTTGGTAATCAGGTTGTTGGTTTGCATCGCGAGCAAATAGGCCCAGTAAAACTGGCTGATTTAGCGTTAGGTGAGTGGCGTTATTTAAACACCGAAGAAGTCAGTGCTTTTCTATAAATGCTTAGCTTTAGTTAGCGCAGGTGATACCCATTCGCCATTCGAATAAATATTTCTTACCCTAGCGGATTAGCAAGAACAAGAATAACAATGGCACCCTTGCTTTTAATCGCAATAGCTAGCGATTACCCATCAATTACCCATCAAGCGACTTCCCATTACTGCTTTTTTCTGCCTATTTTAAAATAACTCTGTAGGCTAAATATTATAAATAACTTTTTAGTAACAGTGACTTCTACAATTTCACAATGGTTTTATTATTTTTAAAACTCAGAAATCATCTGTCGCCTGTTAAAAATGATTAAACTTTTAGCGCAAACTGCCGATTAATTAACCAAAGAGTTGTAAGCGCTATTTAAGAGAGGAGTGAGAACAGCGATGGATGTTTTAGTAGATTTATTGCCGGGCAGTTTTACCGCCAAAGTAGAACCCTCGGTAAAAGATAGTCGTCAGAAACAAGGATACCAGCAGACAAAAAACTTGCCTAATTTACCGACTGAGCAGGCTGAAGTTAAAACGAGCTCACAAACAATAGTTGAAACTGAGCGCCGCACTGGTGACGATCGTAGGGAGCAAGAAATGAACAGAGGGCGTTGGTTAGAATCTCGCGACCGAAACGATCGTAGGGCTAATGCGTCTGATATTAGTGTGAAAATTTAACTGCATAAAGTATATTACTCTGCAATGACGTCAGTCATTCGAAAGTTTGCATCAGGCACGCGGCTATATTTTGCTAATATTGTTTCAATTTCACCTGAAGCTTTTAAGCTATCAATGACAGTATTGATATTTTTTATGGTTTTTTTTCTCATGCTAGGAGAAAAAACACAATGTATATCATTGTTATTCATCTGTATAACTGAATCTTCCATTTTTTTAAAAAAGTAGGAGGCTTCAATTGATGCACTGACAAAACCAGAGACGCTGTTTTTACGGTATTGTTTATAGCTGTCGGCAGGAGTCATGCTAGTAACAAGCAAGATATTTTTATTGTTGATGTAGGTGGTTAGTTCTGGGTAAATATAACCTAATACTGTACCGATTCTTAAACTTTTATGTGCAGATAAATCACTTAAAGTAGTTATTCCTTGGCGATTAATCAAAATATCTGGATTGTTATAAATTACGCTACTCCATTGTAAAGCTTTTGACTTGTACCACTTAGGGTTGGCAGCACATTGCATATCGATAATGTTTTTTATCAGTGATTGCTGAATTCTTTTGCGCGGGATGGGTATCATTTCAAGCTTCATGTCTAACTGACTGGCAATGGCGTGAGTAATATCAAAGAGAATACCGCTAGTGGGACGGCCTTTATCATCAAAGAAGAGTTGTGGTGCTACATTCTGCCTGTAATAGGAGGTGTGAAGCATTTGCTGGCTAGCAAGTGGGAAGCTTAATATCAGCACTGCAGTTAGTATGAATAGAGAAAAGTATGATTTGATCAGTTTGAATACCTCACTAATTTTTATTGTCGTAAAAAGGGTCTAAACAACTAGCTCGATTAAAATAACAAGTGGAATAATTAATTAATTAATCCACTTAGGCTGAGTTTATTTTTTTGGGTTTAATTGGTTAAATTTTGCCAGCTGTTCATCTGTTGCCGGGAGTTGATGTTTTTCTTTCCACTCATTATAAGGCATGCCATAAACTTGTTCGCGTGCGGTATCAATATCAACGTCAACACCTAGTTTTTCAGCTTCAGCAACCGTCCATTTAGAAAAACAGTTACGACAAAAACCGGCAAGGTTCATTAATTCTATATTTTGTACGTCTTTGCGATCATCTAAATGTGCGAGTAAACGACGAAATACTGCCGCTTGAATTTCAATTTCTTTGTCCATAGTATCCTCAAAAGTGTTATTAGTAAAAATATCATGAAGCCATTAATCAGTCTCTAAAGACTTTCTTTAGGTTCAGTTTCAGGTTCAGGTTTTGTATAAGGTCTAATTTGCACTATCATGCCCATATACGGGTGGTCAAAATAATGTACTTCACCGCTGATAACACGTCGGTTTTGTTCAAAGCGAATAGCTTTCGCTTGTATTGGTTTCGACGTATTTTTGTCGGCATTTACCTTTAGGTTGCCACTAGCATTTACACTCGTTGCTAGCGTTGGCGCTAATTTTGCAGTCGCGAGTTCTGCTAAGCTCTTATCTAAAATATTAAAATCAGCAGTGATAAATAAATAATGTTTTAAATGAATATTGAAAAATCCCTCAATAAACCATTGTTGAATAGGCGCTATTGGCGGGTTTTTTACTGTCGTTGCTAAGGGCATTTTATGAGTAAGGTTTAGCGCTAAATTTTGTTGGTTAAGTGCTGCTAATAGTTCATCAGTATTTTCGTTTACTTGTGCTACTTGCGCGATAATCTGCTCAATATGCGCTTGTTTAGCTTGTTGTAATTGCTCAGCTTGGTTTTGCACTGGTAAAGATCTAACCGTACTTTCTTTACTAGCATCTTCAAGTAATTGAGCTTTTTGCTGATCTTTTTGCTCATTGAAACGGCTCAGTTGTTTTTGGTAAGCTGCAGAAAAACTTTCACCGGCATAAACTTTTACGGGCACAGATTGTTTTTCAGGTCGAGCAACTTGTCGCCAGCCCATATGCAACATAGGGCGAAAGTTTTTGCTATACCTTAAGTCTTGGATAATATCATTAAGCTGTAATGAGTCTTTACTAAGCAAATGAGTTTTGTTGTTGTCGACAGCTTCTTGGCCATTAATCAATAATGGCACTTTATCAACTGAAAAACCGTGGTAGTCAAAGTTAGGATTTTCGACTTGATAGTCAGCAAAGTATGCTTCATCAATTCGGCATAATAATATTGGCTTAGTCTTGGCTGTATATTGAAATTTAAGCTCTTGAAACTCTTGTTCGGCCGCTAGTACTAAACTTTGAATTTTTGCCTGTTCTTCATCAGACAACTCGGCTGGTAACACTAAGTTATTGCTGTCATTGTTGCCGATGCCATCACTATCACTATTAATAGTCGCGTTATTCATGACGGTCTTACTAATAACAGGGTTATTTATTTGAGCGCTACTCGCAACTTCATTGTTTAGCACAGGGCTATTTAGCCCTTTACTGTTGGTAAAAGTATTTGAGTTAGTTATGTCACTATCTGCTGAAGACCGGGTCATATTGTTGCTAGTATCAATGGCGTCGGTGTTATTTTTTCCTACATTTATAGATTGATTTAAAACCAAAAGTCCTGGCGTCAATTGTGATATTTGCGCTAATGATTTTTCATTGAAAAGCTCAGGTAATTGGGCTTTTTTTTGCGCAAAATCCCCGAGATTATTTGGTGCGTCACAACGGGGTAATCGCTGTTTTAACGTGCGAATATCAGGGTTTAAATAGCGGCTGAGTAAATCTTCTACGCGTTGATGTTTTGGTAATTCACTGCTCTCTGGAAAATTTTCTTTTAACTGGCTTTTATCACCTAATTGGCTAAAAAGAATAATTTCGACATCAAACCATCGGTCATTATTTTCTTGTGTCGCCGCATTTAACGTTAGCGGAAATGTTAAGACGGCAGAACATAAAAATAGTTGAGTTAATTTCATTCAGTATCCAGTTAATGGTTATTTTACCTAGTGATAATAGCAAAAGTTGATCAATACTTATATTGTCAATCAGTTATCTGTTAGATATAAAAGTTAACTATCTTGATTTTAAGTATTGATCATTATTGTGTCTAAGCGCGTAGGTGATTTGCTAATTCGTTTAGCATGGTAGCGATCATAATAAAGCGAGATTTTGCATCTTCAGTCACTTGTTTAAATTTCAATTTATTAGCACCTTCCATTTTATATATTTTCGGTTGTTGTTGAATTAAGCCGATAATAAACATGGGGTCTACTTTGGTCTCACTACTAAATTCAAATGCACCGCCAGCAGGCCCTGCATCAATGCGGGTAATCCCCATTTTTTGTGCTTTAAGTTTCAGCTTGGCGATATGTACTAAATTTTTTGCTGCTTGTGGTAATAAGCCAAAACGGTCTATCAGTTCAACTTGCACGTCATCGAGTGCTTGTTTATTTTTACAACTGGCAATACGTTTATATAAACTTAAGCGTAAACTTACATCGAAAATATAGTCATTAGGTAATAGTGCCGCTACGCGTAAATCGACCTCAGTTTGAGTTCTTGTTACTTGGTCGAGCGACAATTCTTTGCCTTCCTTTAGCGCGGCAACGGCGGCATCAAGCATTTCCATGTAGAGGGTATAACCGACTTGGCTCATCGAACCACTTTGATCTTCGCCTAATAATTCACCTGCGCCACGAATTTCTAGATCGTGACTCGCCAAGGTAAAGCCTGCACCTAAGTCTTCTAATGAGGCGATAGCTTCAAGGCGTTTTTTCGCATCTTTGGTCATACGTTTTTCATGTGGGGTTAATAAATAGGCGTAAGCTTGATGGTGTGAACGTCCGACACGACCACGTAATTGGTGCAGTTGTGCTAAACCTAAATGGTCAGCTCGGTCCATAATAATGGTGTTAGCCGTGGGTACATCGATGCCAGTTTCAATAATGGTGGTACAGACCAGCACATTATAACGTTGGTGATAAAAGTCGTTCATCACACGTTCAAGTTCACGCTCGCGCATTTGGCCATGAGCGGTAATAATTTTCGCTTCGGGTAATAATACTTGAATGTCTGCAGCGGTTTTATCAATGGTGTCGACATTGTTATGTAAGAAGTAGACTTGACCACCACGCAATACTTCACGCAAGATTGACTCGCGAATTAAGGCGTCATCACGTTCTCTGACAAAAGTTTTTACCGCTAATCTTTTTGCCGGTGGTGTTGCTATTATTGATAAGTCGCGCATGCCGCCCATGGCCATATTTAAGGTTCGTGGGATTGGGGTTGCGGTCAATGTTAAAATATCTACGTTGGCGCGCAGCTGTTTTATTTTTTCTTTTTGTTTAACACCAAACCTATGCTCTTCATCAACGACTAAAAGCCCTAGGTCTTTATATTTTATGCTGTTTTGTAAAAGCTTGTGGGTACCAATTAAAATATCTACTTGGCCAGATTCAACCTCTTTGACAATGGCGCTTTGTTCCTTTGCGGTTCTAAAACGCGATAAAACTTCGATGTTAATTGGCCAATTGGCAAAGCGATCACGGAAGTTTTCATGGTGTTGTTGAGCAAGTAGGGTGGTTGGTACTAATATCGCTACTTGTTTGCCGTCATTCACCGCGATAAATGCCGCGCGCATAGCCACTTCTGTTTTGCCAAAACCGACATCACCACAGACTAATCTGTCCATGGCTTTTGGCGACAACATGTCGCTAATTACTGCATTGATGGCTTGTGCTTGATCAAAGGTCTCTTCAAAACCAAAACTGTCAGTAAAAGCGCGATAATCATCTTTATTTTGTTTAAAGCTATAGCCATGATTACTCGCACGTTTGGCATATATATCTAACAGTTCAGCAGCTACGTCACGTACTTTTTCTGCTGCTTTTTGTTTAGCTTTACTCCAAGTGTCGTTACCTAGTTTATGTAACGGCGCATGGTCAGCATCAGCGCCTGAATAGCGACTAATTAAATGCAGCGAGGCAACAGGCACATATAATTTGGCTTCTTTTGCGTAACTGAGCATTAAAAATTCGGTGGTAATACCACCATTTTCAATGGTTTGGAGACCCATGTAGCGACCAATGCCGTGATCAATATGTACTACAGGTTGGCCAATACTTAGTTCGGCTAAATTTTTAAATATCGCGTCGTTCTGAATTTCTTGTTGTTTATTGCGACGGCGAGTTTGACGGACGCGATCGCCGAGTAATTCAGCTTCTGTTATTAAGGCAATAGCATTTTTTTTCGCGCTGCCTTTGGCTTGAAAAATAAAACCGGCACTTAAGGCGTTAACTGTAATACCTATTAGTGCCTCGCTGTTAACAAAATCTTCAATACTTTCAAAGATACTTGGCTTGGTTTGATTACGCTCTAGTAGCTCTAAAACACTTTCACGTCGACCTTGGCTTTCTGCAACAAATAATAGTTTATTTGGTGTTTCTTTGCTGGTAACAAAGTTATTGAGTAATTCAAATGGCTGCTTTAACTTATGATCTATAGTCAGATCTGGCAGTGTGTGCACGTCAAACTGCACTTGTGATGTTTTTAACTCGTCTTCGCTGACTTCAGGTTTTAAATTGATTCGATCGAAAGGTTTTAAAGCACTGTAGAGCTCTTCACTATTGAGAAATAAATGGCTTGGTGGCAATAGTGGTCGAGTGGGATCGTAGCGCCTATCTTCATAGCGATAGTCAATGTCGGTCCAGTAATGGGCCAAGGCTTTATCAATATCACCACTGATAATGACTAAGGTATTATCAGCAAGGTAGTCACATAAAGTATTGGTTTGCTGAAAAAATAAAGGCAAATAATATTCTATGCCCGCTGGCATAATGCCATTACTGACCTGATGGTAAATAGATGCTTTGTCAATGGTGCTGGTAAATTGTTCGCGGTATTGGCTGCGAAATAAGTTAGTACCGTCAGTATCGGTTGGAAATTCATGCGCGGGCAATAAATTTATACCCTCTATTTTGTCGCTAGAACGTTGGTTTTCTGGATCAAATAAGCGAATTTCGTCAATTTCATCATCAAAAAAATCTAAACGAAATGGCGTCTTACTGCCCATAGGAAAGATATCAAGAATGGCACCACGGGCAGAAAACTCACCATGCTCCATGACTTGTTCAACACAGCGATATCCGCTGGCTTCTAAGCTTTGTCTTAATTGATGTAAATCTTTTTTATCGCCTTTTTGGATAATTAAACTATTAGCTTCAATGTATTGTTTTGGTGCTAAACGTTGCATTAAAGTTGAAATAGGCACAATAACAATGCCTTTATCCATACGCGATAATTGATACAAGGTCGCTAAACGCTGGGAAATAATATCTTGGTGCGGCGAAAAGGTATCGTAAGGCAAGGTTTCCCAATCAGGGAATAAGCAAATAGGTAATTGGGCTTGTTGATTTAAGCTGGCGAGTTCTTGCTCTAAGCGCAATGCCGATGGCGTATCATGAGTAAGTAGTAATATGGGCTGTTGCGTTGATAACGCGCCGTGAAAAATAGCGACAGTAGCACTACTGCCGGGTAGATTTTGCCAAACTTTTTTATCGGCACTTTTACCCCAGCTCTTAGCTAATACCGGATTGAAGAGATTAACATTTTTGCTCATAACTGCTCGTAATTTAATTGCGTTAAAAATAATACATCGTGAAGCACTTTATTGAACCGCGGCCTTGGTATTTTAAGCTTTAGTATTTGCACCAGTGAATGCAGTTTATATCAAAATTGAAGCTATCTTAACATGAGTTTTACCTGATCTTTAACCGCTAAATTTAAAGCCTTTACGCTTCAACATTATTCAATTAACAAATAGCGCATGCAGGTAAAGATCTGCTTATTTAAAGCGTGTATAATAGCTCGCAATTAAATAACCTATAGTTTCGCTAGTAGCAAATAGGCTAATGTCAGCCTGCTTACGCCTAAAAGTAAAACTAACCAGCGACACTCGTTGGATTTTTGGAGAAGTTTGTGACTAACAACGATGTTTTACGTCGCCTGAGATATACCTTTAATTTTAACGATCAGAAGGTTATTGCTATTTTCTCTGCCGGTGATTTAACCGTGACGCGAGATCAAATCAGTAACTGGTTAAAGCAAGAAGAAGACCCCGCTTATGTCAATTGCCCTGATACTACCTTTGCTGCATTTTTAAATGGCTTTATTAATGAGCGCCGCGGTAAAAAAGAAGGTGAGCCAGCCAAGGTTGAAAAGCGTTTAAACAATAATATTATTCTCACTAAATTGAAAATTGCTTTTAATTTAAAAGCAGAAGATATTATCGAGATGTTGGAATCAGCAAATTTTCGTTTAAATAAGCCTGAGCTAAGTGCCTTTTCTCGCAAGCCAGAGCATAAAAATTATCGTGAATGTAAAGATCAGGTATTACGCAACTTTTTACAGGGCGTTGATAAGAAGTTTCATGTGCAACGTCGCGCAAAAGAACAAGTAAAAAGCCCGGTAGTTGAAGAGGTTAAAGATAAGTTAGAAGAAGTTCTAGCGGATAAAAATTATAATTCGGCTAATACTAACGCCAGTAAAATTTATGTTAACCCAAATAAAACTAAAGTTGAACGCAAACCCGGTGAACGTAAAGTGCTAAAACTTAAACCAAAAGATATTTGGGGCGAATAGCAGCGCTTAAAAAATTGATATATGTGCTATAAATA
Organism: Colwellia sp. C1TZA3; assembly: GCF_007954265.1. Taxonomy (GTDB): domain Bacteria; phylum Pseudomonadota; class Gammaproteobacteria; order Enterobacterales; family Alteromonadaceae; genus Cognaticolwellia. Next base: position 24,130 of record NZ_VOLS01000007.1, read on the forward strand.
ACTTAAGGCTTTTAGCAGTTTTAAATGATCATTAGGTATATATTATGGCAAACGGTAATCCAAACTCAGAAATTACTTCCATACCTCGCTGGTTTTATACCGGTGCTATAATGGCACTGGTGTGGAATTTACTTGGAGTTATGGCCTTTATTAGGCAGGTAGTAATAACACCAGAAATGCTGGCCAAATTACCACTAGCGGAGCAAGACCTCTATACTACAGTGCCATTATGGGTAACCATAGCCTTTGCTGTTGCTGTTTTTTCTGGTGCCTTAGCTAGCCTAGCCTTGATAATGAAAAAAAGCATTTGCTATCAATTGTTCGTTATTTCATTTATCGGCGTTTTGCTGCAAATGTTCCATACACTTTGTTTTAGTAATGCTTACGATGTCAACGGCCCTAGTGCCACAATAATGCCGATTATGGCGATCGTTATTGCTTTGGGATTAGTGCGTTTTGCCGCTAAAGGTAATAATAATAATTGGTTTAGTTAGTGGTTATTATGCTTGGGGTTTAAGCGCTATAACCTTCATATTTGAAGCTTGAATTTGCAGGCTTCTTTAATGCTTAGCATAAGAAAAACCAATGAAATTAGTACCACGAGTGGTATAATTTAGCCCCTCTTTTTTAGCAACAAAATCTTACGGTTAAACTAAAGTGTTGATAAATTTACAAGCTAAATTATTAGGTATTGGCTTATGTTCATTGGTTGGTGTCATCGCCACAATAGTTGCCACGCGTTATCAAGCGCCCATTATACTCTTTGCGTTATTAATGGGTTTAAGCCTACATTCATTTTACAGCAATATAAATATTCAACCCGGTGTTAACTTTTGCTCACGAGAGCTATTGCGTTTGTGTGTTGGTTTATTGGGTGTGCGTATTGCTTTTGCTGATATTGTCTCACTTGGCATTACTCCACCCTTAATTGTGGTGGTGAGCATGGCTTTGACCATAGTTTTCGGGGTGTTGTTTGCGCGTGTTTTAGGCTTGTCAAAAATTTTTGGCGTATTGTCTGGTGGTGCGGTAGCGGTTTGTGGTGTTTCAGCGGCAGCCGCGATTTCAACAGTGTTGCCAAACGATAAATCTCAAGAAAAGTACTTTGCTTTTACCGTCATAGGTATTACCACCTTTAGCACCTTAGCAATGATATTTTATCCTATTGTTGCCAGTTACTTAGGTTTATCAGACGAGTTAGCCGGGGTTTTTATTGGTGGTGCTATTCATGATGTTGCCCAAGTGGTTGGTGCCGGTTATACCATATCGCCTGAGGCGGGCGATGTAGCAACTTATATTAAGCTGCTCAGAGTAGCGTTGTTAATGCCAATAGTCATGATGGTATTCTTTGCCTTTAAAGAACAAAATAGCAAAATGTCGGGGGGTGTTAGTGCTTTTATTCCAGGCTTTTTGATTATGTTTTTTGTGCTGGCATTTTTAAAAAATGTCGGGGTGTTGCCTATTTGGCTGATTGAGTTTATTCGGAGTCTGTCGAGTCACTTATTAGTGATTGCTATTGCGGCCATCGGCGTTAAAACTTCATTAAAACAAGTGCTTTCTGTTGGTTGGCGACCCGTGTTGTTAATGGGCTGTGAAACAGTATTTTTGGCGAGTTTGATTATTGCGGGTATCATGTTTTTTTATTAGCCGTATTACTTGCAGCAAGGTGATTTAACTTAAGCTTACTTAGTTCAGTTTAGTTTAGCTTAATGATGCCCAACAACGAGGTTGGGCATCATCAAAAAATAGCTGCTATTTATCAGTAATGTTAATAGTCACTGTCATCAGCATTAGCGTCACTAATACGCTCTATTCTAGCTTCTTCTTCTTCAAATGCGGCTTTAATTTCTTCTAATACCGTATCAACGTCTGCGCTGGCTGTGTCTTCTTTGAATAAACCGGTCAGCTCTAATTCTGCTGTTAGTTCGCCACTTTCAAATAGTGCCCACATTTCTTGGCCATACTTGCTTTGTTTTAGCGCGGGGCTAAATTGAGCATAATAGTTAGTCATATTGGCAACATCACGCATTAGCATGGCTTTGGCATTATTATTAGCTGATGCATCTACCGCTTGTGGTAGATCAATAATAACCGGACCATAATCATCAACTAAAACATTAAATTCTGATAAGTCACCATGAATAATGCCTGCACAGAGCATTAACTGGACATAATGCATAACCAGCGTGTGATCTTCTTGTGCTTGTTCCGCTGACATTACCACGTCGTTTAGGCGTGGGGCTACATCACCAGCATCATCGGTGACAAGTTCCATTAATAATACACCGTCGAAACAACCAAAGGGTTGCGGCACACGAACGCCAGCTGCTGCCAATTGATAAAGTGCGTCAACTTCAGCGTTTTGCCAAGCAGACTCTTGTTGGTCACGACCGTATTTTGAACCTTTTTCCATCGCTCGGGCACGACGGCTATTTCTACTTTTTCGACCTTCTTGGTATTGCGCTGCTTTTTTAAAGCTACGCTTAATGGCTTCTTTGTAAACTTTAGCGCAACGAACTTCATCGCCGCATCGAACCATATAAACGGTGGCTTCTTTTCCACTCATTAATTGGCTTATTACTTCGTCTATTAAGCCATCATTTACAAGTGGCTGTATGCGTTTAGGTACTTTCATAGCGCCGTTATACCTTAGTTGGGCGTTGGATGCCAGAGCAAAATTATAACTTTTATTTATCAAAAGTTTAAAACATTGTCTGGTTTAGGTATTATGTTGAGGTAATATAATAAAATCTCTTCAATATAAACGCAAAACCCTATGATCCCATTTATTAGCCAATTACCTGCAGATGAAGAAAATATCTGGATAGCCGCACTTAATCAGGCGCTGCCTGATGAAAACATTATTGCGGTTACTGAGCTTAAACCGGCAGACAAAAAACACTGTCTGCTCGCCATTGTTGCCAACCCTAATACTGAATTACTGGCTGAATTTGAAAATTTAACTTGGCTACATAGTATTTGGGCTGGTGTTGAGAATTTGATGATGTCATTGGCTGATTCGCCGATTGACGTTGTGCGTTTAATTGACCCAACACTAAGCAGAGCCATGTCTGAGGCGGTGTTAGCCTGGAGTTTATATCTTCATCGAGACATGCCACGTTATGCTAAACAGCAGCATAATAAGCACTGGCAGCAGCATCAACTGGTGCCAGCAAGCGAACGGCGTATTGGTATTCTTGGCTTAGGCGAATTAGGCCAAGTTAGCGCAAGGCAATTACAACAAAATGGTTTTAAGGTTATGGGTTGGAGCCGCACGGCGAAAAAAATACCTAACATTGGCACCTACAGCGGCAATAGTGGTTTGGCAGAAATGGTCGCGCAAAGTGATATTTTAGTGTGTTTATTGCCATTAACACCAACAACACGCGGCATGGTGAATAAAAAATTATTAGCACAATTACCTCAAGGCAGTGCCGTGATTAATTTTGCCCGTGGTGGCATCATTAATACCGATGAACTGTTAAATGCGCTGAACAGTAAACACCTAAGCCATGCCGTGCTTGATGTTTTTGACCATGAGCCACTAAGCATTGATAGCGGGCTTTGGCAGCACCCTGATATTACTATTTTGCCTCATATCTCTGCGCCAACAAACCTTAACAGCGCTTGTGACATTGTCGCTAAAAATATTATAAGTTTTCGCGCAACTGGTCAGATACCCAAATCGGTCAGTAAAGTTAATGGTTATTAATCTAAGCAGCAACACAGGTTTTTGTTGCCAACAAAAGTATCTCTGTCGTTATTGATTAAACTTTTAATAGCAAAAGGTAATAACTACAGTCTGGGCGCTATCAATAACGGTAGTTGTAAACAGCAAAGGGCAATTACTCTTATTTCTGAGTAAGAAGTTAAAATTTGTTTTTATTCTTATTAATAAGTAATTGATGCGCTTGCGACCAAAATTTGCTCGATATCTTGTTAATCACATTCGATTCTGCATTAATTAAAACCGCAAAGCCGATATCTAACTCGGGCGAGTAACCAATATCTGCACGAAAGCCAGCAACCCAGCCAGAATGATAAATAATAGGATGACCGTCAAATTGATAAATGCGCCAACCGTAACCGTAGTGGGCATCAGTTAAATGCTCACGCCAATATCGGCGGCGCAAATCTTTTTTTGTTTTAATACGTGGCGTGGTGAGTTCAGTGAGCAGTGCCGGTGAAAGTGTCTCAGGGTTATGCCCTAAATTGGCAATCAACCATTTTGCTAAGTCAGCAATACTGGCGTTAATACCTGCGGCTGGAGCAACTTTATAATAGTCAGGCTCAACATCTACTGTACGCCAAATATAGCGTTTGATATTTCTACCGGCTCTATTCTTTTTGCCAGTTTTTATGCGCTTTCTTAAAATGTGCGGTTTAGCGGTGTTTTGCTGTTGTAAAAATACATCAATACCCACTGAAGCGTTGGTCATTTTTAAGGGGGTGAAAATTCTTTCTTGTAGCAAAGTAGCGTAGCTTTTAGCGCTAACCGCTTCAATGGCCGGTTGCAAAAATCCGTAGGCAATATTTTGATAACCGTAACATTTTGCTGGCTGACAAATCGGTGAAATACGATTAAAGCGGCTAATTATTTTTTCCATACTCCAATTTTCATGCAGTAAATTATCGTAGGAATTTGGCATCAAGCCACTTGAATGGCTGAGCAGATGCTTTAATTGAATATTATCTGCGGCGCCTTCGGTGGCTAAAGCAAAGTCAGGCACATAATTAGTGATTGGGTCTGATAAATTTAGCTGCTGCTCTTGTGCCAACATCGTGGTAATAGTGGCGGCAAAAGGCTTAGATACCGAGGCTAGGCGAAACACCGTGTTATTATCAACCTTTTGGCTTTTCGCCTTATCGATATAGCCAAAGCTTTGCATGGCAAACACTTGATTATTTTTAACAATGGCATATGCCGCGCCCGGGATGCTAAATCTTTTTAATTCACTGGCAATATTAGCTGATAATTTTTTATTTAAGCTACTTAGATCAGTAGCATAGGAGGTTAACGTTAAAGAAAAAGTAAAGAAAAATGTGAGAAATCGAAAAAACATGCAGGCAACCTATTTTAAAAAACAGGTGATTCTAACCAGTTAATGTACAAATAAGAAGTAATATTAATTTGTTGTAAAATTTATATTAGCTCTTAAATTATACCCTTAAGTAGATTAGGTATAAATATTTTGCTTACAGTCAATGATTTATCTAGGCTTGAAAAAAGCTAATGGTAACTGGCGAGCATAGGTTATACCAATTTGATTAATTAAGTGTTCATCTTTTGCCAAGCTTATATAAACGCTAATAATAACCTTATTAAATCGCATTTTAGCATTGTGATGGCAGAAAGTTTAATGCAATAAGCCCTTAACTTCAGGCTATTATTCTGAGTTCAGGGCTTATTTTAAAAACACAGTGATTATTTATGACTTTTTGCACTAAACCAAAAGTTCATGAAGTCAGCGGTGAGTTTATTTTCAATTTCCATTGCGCGCTCGGTTGGACAAAAAATAGTGAAAATAATCTGGGTATCACCAAGTTCTGAAGTGGCGACTTCAATATGAGGATCTGGCCCTGCAATTTTGATGTCAAATCGACTTTCTATGACTTGGTTATATCTTACGGCAACATCATTAAAGTCGGCACAATAGCCGTTAGCTTTTACTTTTAGCGTATCAATAAACTCAAATGGATTGACGCTACCATCTCGGGTAATAGTAAAGTGATGAACGGCGTAACGTTTAAGGAAATTTAAGTTTTTAATTGCCGATGTCACCAATTGATTATTTGGCATATATAGTGTTTTACCGGTAAATTGATAATTGCTGATATTAACTTCTAATAGCGTTAAGTTGATCCAATCAATAGAGTTTACTTCACCACAGTAATTGCCCACTTGTATCCAATCACCAATACGAAAGGGACGATTTGATACCACATAAATAAAACCAATAAGGCATTGAATAAACTCGCGTGTCACAAGTACTATCGCCACAACAAATGCAGCAATGGAAAAGGCAAACTTTTGAATCTCGACCGACCAAATATTGAATACCACACAAATAAGTGCAAAATTAAAAAGATTATTCAGTAAGTTAACGCTTAAACGTTTATCTAGTTTTTTCTTTTTCGCACGGTGTTTAATTAAGCGAGTAATAACTAACTTTACCGTAATAATAGCGATAGCTAATACTGCGGTGACTATGGATTTATTTTCTAAAAGAGATTCGATCATGTTTTGCTCAGTAAGTAACTACAATAACTACAATAAGGATGTACGTTGGTATTAAAAAGTGCACGGTAGATGATTTCACCCGACAAATCGAGTGAAATATGACTTTAATGATTGATTATTTATTTGCCATAATAAAATCATATGTTTTTTGTCTAGCTAGTACTCTGCGAATGTTCAGCTAAGGTTCATTTATACTGTCATAAAATAGTATGTTGTTACAATAAACCACTAAGAATCTAGAAACTTAGTCACCGAACTTGTGTTTTACCATGCCAGTATAAATGGCTTTTTAATAGGATGTTTAATGAAATTATTTACTTGTGTTGTGCTGCTTATTTTTTCTACCTTAGCCTTTTCGAATACCAGTTTGCCTGGTAACAGGCACATTGCCGTGACCGGCAGCGCTGAGTTGATGGCAATGCCAGATATTGCGGTTGTGCATTTAAATGTTGAAAGTGAGCAAAAAACCAGTTTGGCTGCTAAAAAAGAAGTTGATGAACGCGTAAACAACTTACTCGACGGATTAACTGACTTTGACGTTGATGAAGATAATGTTTCGGCGTCAAATATTTCGACGGAAGTGCGTTACGCTTATAACCGCGGTAAGCAAGATAAAATTGAAGGTTATGTTGCGCGTCGAAGCTTAACAGTGACATTAAAAAATATAGATAAGTTGAATGCCTTTATGGACTTTGCCTTAAAGGCAAAAATTAATGCTATTCGCAATATCGAATTAAAATCTTCTAACGAAAAACAACTACAGCAAGAGGTTAATGCGCTTGCGGTTAGCCATGCTAAAGCTAAAGGTAAATCACTGGCAGAGGCTTTTGGCGTAAATTTAGGGGCAATTTACAGTATCAATGCTAATTCAACTCACATTGAGCAGAGGTATGGCGCTAATAACGAAGGTTATAAAATGAGCACTCGTATGGCAGGTAGCTCGGCAAAACCGGGGCGCTATTTACAAGAAAATATTGTTTTTTCTGCTGCAATCAGTGTGGTCTTTGATCTTGAGCTGTAAACTATCTTCTGTTAATTTTAAATGCTTACTTGATGGAGTAAACAGCCACTTAAATTTCTAGAATAAATAATAAAAGTAAAATTAAAGCTCAAAATCAAGACGCTAAAAGAGTAATTTCAGCTTAGTAGCATGGCTTATAAAACCAAAGTATAGAATGCTACTTTAGGTCCAGAACTTGGTATAAATAATTATTTTAAATGATAAAGCTAGTGGTTTGAGTCTGCGTGTAAAAACGTTAAACTGTCAGGACAACCGCACTATTGTACGACTGCTTGGTAAATCAGATTAATGAGACATGAAAGTTAAATTAAATTTAACTAAAGCTACATATAATACCAAGTTGATTAATTACCTGCTCATTTTTAATGGTTAAAATGAATAACTACAGCGTTATAAAATTTATAAGGTGAATAACTACTGACTAAATTTTATGCCTTGTATTCATCCATTTTTCCTCATGAAAAAGGTGATCACTTAATTAATCAAATTGGTATAAAACGATGTTAAAGAGGCATAAAGCATGACAGTTAAAAAATTGGCGCAGCGTTTGTTTTTTATCAAACCGTTATTAAATTTTGCCTTTGTTGCCGGCCTGGTTTTTATTGCAATTTTATTGCTTAATGGCTCTATTGCTGAGCAAAATAGTTATGGTATACCGAGTTTGTTATTAGCCACATGGAGCCTGTTATTAAGTGCGATATTAGGGTTATTAGTTAATACGCCAAACACTGACGATATACCCAAAGGTTGGTTTGCCCAGATGAAAAATCGCTTGGCAAAAAGTGTTTTTACCTTGGCCGCAATTGTTTTTATTTTGATAAGCTTAGCGCTGCTTTATGCAACGATAAAACTGTTGACCTTGTGAAGTTAACCTTCTATTTACCGCAGTACAGCTAGCTGCCACAGACCCTGTTAAAGATATCAACTGATGATGAAATTAGTATAATAACTCACTCTCTTCAATAATTATTGTTGGAGAGTGCTGATAAATCTTGTCAAAAATTTAGGCAGGTAACAGCTCTTTTTAGGGCATTTTTTGTTTTTCAAAGAAGAATTTTTGAGTTGTTTTAAAAATAATTTATCGGTTGATACTAGCTGGAGTTGTAGGTAAATCATTATCATTTAGGATACTATCTGCCCTTATCAGTAAATTATTCCTTCATAAAAAGAGTAATAAATCATGGAACATGAACAGCACCTAGCCTTACTTGGCGCTATAGCTCAAGGCGATAAAAAGGCGTTTTCAGCGCTTTACCAAACCACCAGTAAACAGCTTTATGCGGTTAGTTTGAAAATGTTAGCCCGCAAAGAATTAGCCGAAGAAGCGTTGCAAGAAGCTTATGTGCGTATTTGGCATAACGCATCAGAATACCGAGTGGGTAAGGGCACAGTGTTGACTTGGATGATTAGCATAGTACGTTATCGGGCGTTAGATATTTTGCGCTATAACAAAATTAGAAAAGAAGATGAATTAATCGAGAAAGACAGCTTTGATCTTGATACGCCCGAGCAAATAAATGATGCAGAACAATTGTTACTAGATAAATGCTTACAAAAGCTCGATCTGCAGCAACGCCAGGCTATTTATTTGGCCTACTTCAATGGCTGCTCCCATCAGGAGGTGGTTAAACACCTAAATAACCCTCTGGGCACGGTTAAAAGCTGGATAAGACGTGGTCTTACAAGCTTGCAAAGTTGTTTAACCTCATGAATTATTTATCTGAAAACCTCAAAAATGCTTTGGCTGCAGAATATGTATTAGGCACTTTGCGCGGACCTGCCCGTCAGCGCTTTCAAAAATTAATGATGCAACATTCGCCGATCAGCGAGGCAACCCATACTTGGGAGCAGCACCTAAATGGCTTAGGAGAAAAAATTCCGCCAGTGACACCTGATGTGTCAGTTTGGCCGCGCATCGAACAGCAGCTAGGGTTTGTTACCGAGCCAGCAAAAAATAATCTGGTATCAATAACTAAGGCCAAGCCAAGAATTTGGCAAAGCATCGCGGGTTTAGCGTCAGCGGCTGCCTTGGTGCTAGCGGTGTTATTAGTCAATGTTGCACCCATATCAGCGCCGGATGCTCAACAACTCGCTTTGGTGAATAATGAACAAACTGAATTGTTATGGGCACTAGAAATTGGCACAGAAACTATTGATATTCAAGCGACTAAAACCTTAGCGGCGCAAACCAATGCTGATTATCAATTATGGATAGTGCCAGCAGATGGTAGAGCGCCTATCTCTTTAGGCTTATTACCTAAAACAGGTAAGTTGACCTTAAGTAAACCTCAGTTGTTTGATGAAATTGAAATTGCTGCTTTGGCGGTGAGTTTAGAGCCTCTAGGTGGCTCGCCTAATGGCTCACCCACTACCGTGCTATATACCTCTAAACTGGTTACGCTTTAGTTTATTAGTGAGCTCTAATGAGCTGTATCCTTACGACATGATCTGTCCTAAATAAGATGAAAAGCGAAACGTAAGTTTCGCTTTTTTTTACTCTTTTTTTTACAGCCTGAAATAAATTTACACATTAGCGGTCTGTTATTAATGTGTTGGATAAATCGTCAATCATTAAAAAATATTGAGCGGGATTACGGCATAAGTTTAACCAGCTAGTACAAGCTGCGTAAGCTGCATAAGTTGAAAGCTAACCTAGTTGACAAAAGCACAAATGCATATAGTGTCATTGTGAGCTAGCCTTAACTCAGTTTGTGTTAGCTAATTAAGTTTTATAAGTTGAATGAAAAAACAATCAATAAAAAAGCACAAATGTACAACAGCATAGAGGTGTTGCGGTAAATAAGAGCGGTATATAAGTTATGACACGTTTTAATATGGCAGATAAATATGACTTATTAGTGTGTTTAAACTGATTAATCGCTTGGAAAATAATTAATTTAAAAAAAGATTACTTTCTTTGCATCCAATGCTTAATCTCAATCGTTTAACTATATGAACTCTAAAAAAAGTACCATTAAGAATCATAAAATTAAAAGGAAACGTCATGAAAAAATATAAATTAACACTTATTGCCTCGGTAATTATGAGTGCGACCTTGTCTCAAGCTGTTACAGCATCAAGTCATCGTGAAGCACCTAATGTCACGCGTATGCCAACAATAGATTCAACAGATTTTTATTCATTCAATAGTTACGAAGCAGGGCGTGGCGATTACGTCACCCTAATTGCGAATTACATCCCTTTACAAGATGCTTACGGTGGACCTAACTATTTCGCGATGGACCCTGCCGCGTCTTATGACATCCATATCGACAGCGACGGCGATGCCGTTGAAGATATCACTTTTAGTTTTAATTTCAGTCAGATGCTAGGTAACGACAATGCTGGTATTGCCTTGATGGTAGGCCCAGAAGGTGAACAAAAATCAGTTGGTGTACCACTGAAAAATATAGGTAAGATCACTGCAGATAATCAAGCTGCAGCTAATTTTTCTGAAAAGTACACAGTTAAAATGACTTCAGGCCCTATGCGCACCGGCACTACTGCCGATGTTACTAATATGGACACTGGTGGCACAAGTTTTCGTAAGCCACTAGATTATATTGGTACTAAATCATTTGGCAGCGCTGCAGAGTATAAAACTTATGCTGATAGCTTTGTTTACTCAGCAGCCATCCCAGGATGTGACGTGCCAGCGAAAGTCTTTGTTGGTCAGCGTAAAGACGCATTTACTGTCAACTTGGGTAAGGTTTTTGACTTAGTCAACTTTGTTCCTGTTGAAGGTGACAGTGTTCGTGGTAATGGCGATGGAGAAGGCTTTCCAGACGGTATTACTCAGTCATCGATGAATGATGATTTAGCTGATAAAAACGTCACCAGTATTGCTATCGAAGTACCAACAGCTTGTTTAATTGGCGAAGGTAATGGCGTAATTGGTAGTTGGACTAGCGCAAGTTTGCCACAAGCAAGAATTTTGAATCCGAATGCTAGTTTCGATAACGCCGAAGTTAATGGCGGTGCAATGACTCAGGTTTCACGTTTGGGTTCACCGCTAGTAAATGAGTTGGTGATAGGTTTAGCAGATAAAGATAAGTTCTCTAGTTCACATCCAAGTAATGATGGCCAGTTTATCGATTATGTCACACATCCAACATTACCTGAATTACTGAATATTCTGTTTAAAGATGCGGTAAACACTAGACTTGGCACTGATTTAGAAACGCTAGCACCAACCAACTTCCCGCGAACTGATTTAATTGCGGCATTTTTGACTGGCTTTGAAAATGTTAACCAGCAATCAATTGTTACAGGTTCTGAAATGTTGCGCTTAAATACTGGTATTCCGGCTAAGCCAGCTAGCGAGCAATCTGCATTTGGCGTAGCTGGAAATGATTTAGCTGGCTTTCCAAATGGTCGTCGCCCAGGTGATGATGTAGTAGATATTGCACTTCGTGTAGTGATGGGTGCCTTGTGTCATGACATTCCAGTGAATGGCGAGCCGACAAACTTAGGCTTCTGTATGCCAGAAGATGCTAGTGTTGGTAATGCACCGTTTACCGATGGCGCACCTAGCGATGCATCTATGACAGGTACTAGCTTTCCATATTTGGCTATGCCGTTACCAGGTTCTAAATCTGAATAAGGAGCATTTTAATGCAATATAATAAACGAAACACAGCTTCGGCTATTATCGCAGTACCGAAACTTAAGGTGATAGCGTTGAGTTTAGCGACCACTCTGGTACTTGCAGGCTGTAATGATGGTTATAAAGAGCCAAGCGCACCAGCCAATGTGGCACCTACTACGATAACGGTAGATTTGATTACTCAAACAGAAACGCCGATTACCGATATGTTAAGTGCAACTGACGCAGATGGCGACGCTTTAAGCTTTAGTCTTGATCAACAGGCAACGTTAGGTGTGGTTACTGTTAGCGGCAATGGTGGTTTTACTTACCAACCTAATAACGAAGTAACGGGTAGTGATAGTTTTACTTTTTCAGTTACTGACGGCGTAAACGCTGCGGTTACTGGTACGGTCAACATTACTATTGAAGCGCTAACAGTATCTTTTAATAGCACCAGTCGTGCAGCTTTTAATCAACAACCAAATGATGAACCTTTGGCCGTAAATGGTCGTGCGTTTATGCAAGATGTTGAAGATCCAACAGCATATGACGATTTGCTGCCGCAGTAAAATCGAGCTTGACTGCGCCAAGGAAGGCGCCTTTTTATGGATAATAATATGCCAATACTAATTCACTTGCGACGTTACATCAGCTACTTGTTAGTATTGGTTTTTATAACCACCGCTACCCCCTTATATTCAGCAAGCTATGTCCCCCAATCAGACCAAAGTATCGTTGCCAGTTGGACGGTGCCGAAACCCGCAGAACAACCTAAAGTATTTATCGCGCAACTTATCAGTGACGCGAGTAAACCAGGTTTAGCCAGTCGCTATTATGGCCGTGCTAGCGCATTACTTAAGCCCTTACTGTTAGCAGCACCTAATGATTTAGAGTTACAATTTTATTCAGCAACAGTATTGCAGCACTATCATGAGTTTGAGCAGGCACAAAAACTGCTTTCTGAAATACTTCAGCTTCAGCCTGATCATGTCGCCGCTTGGCTAATGAAAGCCAATATTCATATGGTTCAAGGTGATTTAGTTGCGGCTAAACGAGCCTGTTTACAAGTGTTGGGGCAGGGCAGTCTTTTGCTAAGCACAGCCTGTGTACTTGAAGTTAATGCTGAACAAGGACAAGTTGCCCAGAGCTATCAGCAACTACAACGCGTAGTTAATATGGCGGGTGATATTCCACGTGAACAGCATGTATGGCTTAAACAAATTTTGGCTGATCTTGCCCAACGCCAGCAGTTACCAGAGCAAGCAATTCAGCATTTGTCAGGTTTTCCTTTAGCACAAGCGCCGGTGAGTTATTTGGCGCTATGGGCTGATATTCATTTGGCGCAACAACAAGCTAACCTTGTATTAGATAAGTTAGGGCCGATTGTCATGGCCAGTGACAGTTTTGATGATGCATTATTATTGCGTTTAGCCTTGGCAGAGCAAGCCATTAACTCAGTTAGTAAATCAGCTGAAAAAGTGTGGCAGCAGCGATTAACTCAGCGTATTGAAATACGCTTAAAGCGCAATGATACAGCCCATGCCGCTGATATTGCCCGTTATTACTTAGACATCGCCCCCGAACCGCTTAAAGCTTTGCACTGGGCAAAAATAAATTGGCAACAAGCTAAATTAGGCCCAGATAAACGTTTACTCGAACGCGCACTGGCAATACAAAATTCTTCTAAAAGTACGACGTAGGCATCAGCTATAAACATTAGCGCCATAAACATTATCTCCATTAAGCAATAACAGTAGTGAGAAAAGATATGCAACAGTGGTTAAAAATAGGCTTAATCGGACTGTCGTTATTATGGGCGAATACCGTGGCAGCGCATCAATTGAGTACTAGTTATATTATTGCTGAAATTGACGATACGGGTCGCATTAATGGCGAATGGCAATTGAGCTTAGCTGATTTAGAACTAGCGGTGGGTTTAGACCTCAATGCTAATGGTCAGTTAACGTGGGGAGAAGTCAAAAGTCGCCAAACTGAGATCGCTAGTTACTTAGCAGAAAATTTATTACTTAACCGTGACAAGCTTACATGTAACCTGCGTTTTGACCTTGTAGAGCGTTTGCAAGATCATGCTAACGAGGCTTTTGCTGTGACTGACTTCTCAGGGCAATGTGCTATTAGTGGGTCATTAAATGTAAAATACAGTGCGATATTTGCCTTAGATAGTAGCCATGAAATGGTGCTAAACATTGGTGATGGCAGCAATATGCACAGTTTTGTCTTGGATGATAACACCAGAGAAATAGCGATAGATTTACGTGAGGGGAGTTGGCTGACCACCTTTAAGCAGTTTGTGTATCAAGGCATTATCCATATTTGGATCGGCATTGATCATATTCTGTTCTTGTTAGCACTACTGTTGCCGGCGGTATTACAACGTAAAAACAAGCAGTGGCAAGCAATTTCCAGTGTTAACGTTATTTTAACCAATACCGTGTGGATTATCAGCGCATTTACTTTGGCCCATTCGCTGACATTAACTGCAACAGCTTTAGGCTGGTTAAGCCCAAGTAGTCGTTGGGTGGAACTAGGCATTGCCTTATCGGTTTTATTCGCTGCATTAAATAATATTTGGCCTCTAGTACTACGTTTAGCTTGGCTAACCTTTGCTTTTGGCTTGTTACACGGTATGGGCTTTGCTGGCGTATTAGGCGAATTAGGTTTACCTGCTGATCAACAATTGCTGAGTATATTAGCTTTTAATCTTGGTGTGGAAATTGGCCAGTTAGCTATATTAGCTATCCTACTACCGGTATTAATTTTACTGCGCAAGAGCAAATTCTATAGCAAAGGCGTGATGCCGCTAGGTTCTTTATTCATTGCATTGATGGCGGTGCAATGGAGTATTGAGCGTTGGTAAGTTAGGCTTGATTACAGCTATAGAGGTGTTATACCAATTACATTAAGTTTGTGATCTTGTTGCGCGCAGGAAAAATAACTCAAGGTAAGGCGCTCGATTGAGCAATAGCTGGCTATTGGGATTGAGAGCAACACAGCCTTGAGCTATTTTAACTAGTACAAGTGAGTAATAACTTAATGGGATTGGTATTTTAACTAGTACAAGTGAGCAATAACTTAATGGGATTGGTATTAGCTTGATGCTAGTTTAAGTGTCACTAAGTGAGCAATAAATTAAGTTACTATTTTATATATAGGCCGTTGTTCTTAAAAATAAAAAGCCCTAGTTAAGTTAATAACTAGGGCTTTTTATTGGTTATTTTTTCTGTGCTTTAAGACTGCGCTTTACGAAATTTCTCGCAGGCTACTTCGTCTTCACATTCACCGTACAAGTATAAACTGTGATTGGTCAGTTTTACTTTATGCAACTTAGCAACATCCTCTTGACGCTGCTCGATTACATCGTCTTCAAATTCAATCACTTTACCGCAATTTAAACACACTAAATGATCATGGTGTTTTTTATGACTTAGCTCAAATACTGATTTCCCGCCTTCAAAATGATGACGAGTGACAATACCGGCATCATCAAATTGATTTAATACGCGATATACTGTCGCCAAACCAATTTCTTCATTTTGCTCAAGCAAAAGTTTGTATACGTCTTCAGCACTGATGTGCTGGTTATTGGGATTTTGTAAAATGGCCAAAATTTTAATGCGTGGCAGAGTAATTTTTAGTCCAGCTCTTTTTAATTCTTCATTTTGTTCAGGCATTAATTTTAGTCTCTACATCTGCTTTAAATATATAGAAAATTATAGGGGGTTATGAGCTTGGTTGAAAGGGCTAGTTGTAAATGATTATCAAATTTGTTGGTTTTATTAGCTTAAAACGTCATAATGCTCTGCTGGTCTGATGAGTATGATATTCTAAACCTTATGGGTTATATGAGTACTCACGTTTTTATACTGCCTTTGAGGAAATTATATGTTTAAAAAAGCTTGGCAAATGAAATTATTATTAAATATTTGGCCGCCATTTTTATTTACTGGCATTCGCGTTGTTGATGTTTCTGAAGATTTTCGTAAAGCCAAAGTGCGTTTAAAGTTAAACATATTCAACCAAAATGCGGTTGGTGTACATTTTGGTGGTTCGTTATATGCAATGACAGATCCCTTTTGCATGTTATTGGTGATGGCGCGATTAGGAAAAGATTATATCGTTTGGGATAAGTCAGCAGACATCGACTATATTAAACCCGGCAAGGGCACAGTAACCGCAGAATTTATCATCACCGATGCTTTAATTGCAGATATTTTGACCCAGACCGCGCAAGGCGAGAAATATCTACCTGAAATTCCGGTTTACGTTAAAGACGCGCAAGGCGAAATTGTCGCTAAGCTGAATAGAAAGTTATATATTCGCAGAAAAAAATCAGCATAATAGTTGTAATAAAGTGACTAATACCAATCAAACTAACTAAGTGATCTTTTTAAATGGTCTAAATATCCAATAACATCGTTGCTTTCAATCCCAATAGCCAGCTATTGCTCAATCAAGCGCCTTGTTCTTGAAAATTTACCCTCATTAAAATTTGCACCATTAATTAATTTGATTGGTATAATATCAATTTGATTATTTAAGTGCTCACCTTTTTCATCAGGAAAAATAGATAAATACAAGGCATAAAATTTAGTCAGTAGTTATTCACCTTATAGATTTTATAACGCTGTAGTTATTCATTTTAACCTTTAAAAATGAGCAGGTAATTAATCAACTTGGTATAATAATAGGGCTAAAACCTTAATCATCCAGGCTAAAAGTTAGCTAAGCCATGGTGTGAGCTTTATTTTGCTTATTAGATAAAAAATGGGAACACATGGATTAATGTGTTCCCGTTAGAGTAGTTAATTACTGTGCAGTTGATGCACTATACTTGATGACTGATGACTGATGACTGATGACTGATGACTTATGAGTCACCAGTTGATAAGTCTAACATGCTCTTTTTTAACCTTTCTAAATCAATCGCGTTTGAACGTACCGTAAGCTTAATATGACTGTATTCATATTCCTCTTTAACCACACTCATATTTGAACGAATTTCACCAATAATACCCTTAGCGGTATACGGGATAATAATTTCGTCTTCAATCATCTCATCCTGTGCAACGCCAACAATATATTTATGCAATTTACTGACATCAGCTGGATTACGTGTTGAAGTCATCATAGCATCAGGAAATTCTTCCATCAGCGCCTGTTGTTGCTCAGTGCTCAGTTGATCTGATTTGTTTAGTACCAACAATTTTTTACTGTCCGCAACACCGACTTCTGCCAATACTTCGTGCACGACATCGAGTTGCGCACGAAACGAAGGATCGGCAGCATCAACTACATATAACAATAATGATGCATCATGGGCTTCTGCTAAAGTGGAATGAAATGAGGCGACTAAGTCGTGCGGTAATTTTTTAATAAAACCGACGGTATCTGACACTAATATTCGCGGTTGAGTGATAGGGAATAAAGCACGAACCGTAGTATCAAGCGTGGCAAAAAGTTTATTTTCACCTTCGACATCACTACCGGTAATCGCTCGCATCATTGATGATTTGCCCGCGTTGGTATAGCCCACCAAAGCGACACAAAAAAGCTCAGAACGTTGGCTACGTCGGCCTTTCATTTCGTCTTGAACACTGACTAACTCGCGCTTGAGTTCAGCAAGTTGGTCACGTACTGCACGACGGTTTAACTCTAATGTAGTTTCGCCAGCGCCTTTACCCATTTGACGCTCTTTATCGCCAGTTGATGTTTCACGAAGGCGCGGTGCGACATAATTAAGCCGAGCAATTTCAACTTGTAATTTTGCTGTTTTGGTCCGAGCATGGCGACTAAATATTTCAATAATAATGCCAGTACGGTCAAACACCTCTACGCCTAATTGATTCTCGACATTACGTAGCTGAGATGGACTTAAATCACAATCAAATACCACCACATCAGCACAGGCAAACGGTAGGTTATCCGATGGGACATCTACAGGGTTAAGGGTAAATTCGGTTTCATCCTCTTCTTCTTCTAAGCCTTCAACTACGCCCTTGTTACCGGTGAGCTGCGCTATTTCAGCCAGTTTTCCTAAACCGAGTACATTCACTTTTTGGGTTGAATTCAGCTTTTGCGATTGCGTGCCGACCACTTTAAAGCCTAAGGTAGTGACTAAACGGGCCAGTTCTGCAAGTGACTCGGTTGCTTCATCACCTTTAAACTGTGGTGTGCAAATAGAAATAAGTAACGCGTTAGTCAGTGATGCTTTTGCTGTTAGTTGCATAATTATTTATGTTAGTGCACCGGAAGTGCAAACCTAATTTTATATCTAAAGTTATGTCATCCTACGCTGTTATAGGTAAGCTTTATAGAGCAATTGCAGACTAAATTTTTGTTAGTGAAAAATTGTTGATATATTGAGGTATCAAGTAACTCATTAAAAAATATTTAGGCCATCATGCCATAAGGCGAAGGGAAGCAAGAGTTTTATGATGGGTTCTTTTTAGCCGGTTTTACCTTATGAAGACGAGTACGAAGCCATTATCAGGCCAACAACCGGTTGATCAGTCGTTAATGCTATTATAAATCATATAGTTATAGGTTTTGGTTGTTGAGGTTTTTAGTTGATTTTGAGCTGATTGCAAGCAAAGTGAGCTATTTTATGATCGAATAAAACGCTTTATGCTTAGCAGTGTTTTTATTAAAAATAATTAAGCAATAAAGTCTGTTACTTTCTTTTTGCTCATTTATATGCAGGTATCGAGCGATTAACCTTTTAAACTTTGCTTTGGTGAAAATATTTCAACTCGATTTCGACCTTTATCTTTTGCCTTATAAAGTGCTTGATCAGCATTATTAGTCAGTTGTTCGATGTTTAATTCATTATTATTGTAATAATGAATTAAACTATTCCACCACTTTTATGTTTACCATCTTAAGAATAGCTAACAACTAGATCTCACTTTCCTCCGAAAATTACCGACCTGTCAACAAATCTTTGGTCAATCTTATTTCGCTAGCACATGCTCAGAAGTCATCAAGAAAGGCCAATATCTCGAATATAAAAATCACTTTAACCCGATCATATATACTTTTGACCATATTTTTTAAGTGGTCGTTCAGTACCTATTAGCTTCTGTGGTCAAGGACTTTTTTTTGTATAAGTATGATAGTTTTATGATGAATAATAAAACAGGTATTTGAAAAACATCACTTAAATAAGCACAGTAAAGTATTAGTCACAATTAATGGTGACTTTTAATTAGATAAAAATTTTATTGCTATATGAAATATCTTATTACATTATGGAACAATATATTACATTATGTAATGTGTTGTTATATAAATGCAAAGTGATTTTAAATCAATTCTTTACCAGTCTGTCGAATGACTCATGGAAATTTTATGAACCTAATACTATTAGAATCACCTAGCAGCAGTAAAACGTTTGAGCTTCAAGCTAGTGGTTTTGGCAGCTTAATGTTGACGGCAGAATTCGAAATATATTCCCCATCGCTTATGCCCACTTTTTATGGAGTAATTATGGTTATTTCATCATGAGCAAGGTAAAGTCATCTGCTGCAAATTTTCGGTCACAAATAAACAATAATGCCTACACACGTAGTTTGATTGAAGCTAGCCTCGACCCACTGGTTATGATTAGCCCAGACGGCAAGATCACTGACGTCAACGAAGCCACTATCAAAGTTACTGGTGTGGGGCGCGATGATCTCATTGGTACTGATTTTTCCAGTTACTTTACTGAATCCGAGCAGGCGCGCGAAGGTTACCAGCAGGTGTTTGCTAAAGGTTTTGTTACTGATTACCCACTGACCATCCGCCACCAAGATGGCTATCTGGTCGATGTACTCTACAACGCCTCAGTGTATAAAGATGTCAATGGTGAGGTGCTAGGTGTGTTTGCTGCTGCTCGCGATGTCACTGAATCAAGACGCGTCGCACACGATTTTGAAGAAACCAAAAATCTGCTTGACAATATTCTGCAGAGTTCTAGTAAATATTCTATTATTGGAAAGGATCTTAATCATCATGTCCTATCGTGGAACGAAGGCGCAGTGCGTAACTATGGCTACAGCGCTGACGAAGTCCTCGGTAAGAACTCAGAAATTCTTCACGTTCAAGAAGACATTGAATCAGGTGTTGTTAAAAAACTGCTGAAAACTGCTTACGACAAAGGTATGGCTGAAGGTGAGTTTTTACGTATTCGCAAAGATGGTAGCCAATTTGTTGCAAATGTCGTCGTCACACGGCGCAATGATATCGCAGGTAAGCCGGTTGGCTATCTGCTGATGAGTAATGATATTACAGAGAAAAAGCTTGCCGAAGAGCATGCCCGTGCTTCATCTCAGTACGCCCGTAGCCTAATCGAGGCTAGCCTCGACCCCTTAGTCACCATTAGCCCCAACGGCAAGATCACCGATGTCAACGAAGCGACCGCTAAAGTCACCGGCGTAGCGCGCGATGATCTCATTGGCACCGATTTTTCTAATTACTTTACCCAGCCCGACCAGGCCCAGGAAGGTTACTTACAAGTGTTCGCCCAAGGCTTCGTGACTGATTACCCGCTGACCATCCGCAATAAGGATGGCCGTCTGGTCGATGTGCTCTACAACGCCTCGGTGTATAAAGATATCAATGGTGAGGTGCTTGGTGTTTTTGCCGCTGCCCGCGATGTTACTGAGCAGAAGCAAACATCTCAATACGCCCGCAGTCTAATCGAGGCAAGTCTCGACCCTTTAGTCACCATTAGCCCAGAAGGCAAAATTACCGACGTGAACGAAGCGACCGCCAAAGTTACCGGCGTAGCGCGCGATGAGCTCATTGGCACCGATTTTTCCAATTACTTTACTGAGCCCGATCAGGCCCGTGAAGGTTATCAGCAAGTGTTCGCCAAGGGCTTTGTTACTGATTACCCGCTAACTATTCGCCACAAAGACAGTCGTCTCATCGACGTACTCTACAACGCCTCGGTCTATAAAGATGTTAATGGCGAGGTGCTAGGTGTGTTTGCCTCCGCGCGTGATGTTACCGAGCAGAAGCAAACCTCTCAATACGCCCGTAGTCTAATCGAGGCAAGTCTCGACCCCTTGGTCACCATTAGCCCAGCAGGTAAAATTACCGACGTTAACGAAGCGACCGCGAAAGTTACTGGCGTAGAGCGTGATGAGCTCATTGGCACCGATTTTTCCAATTACTTTACCCAGCCTGATCAGGCCCGTGAAGGTTACCAGCAAGTGTTCGCCAACGGCTTTGTTACTGATTATCCACTGACTATTCGCCACAAAGACAACAGACTTATTGACGTACTCTATAACGCCTCGGTCTATAAAGATGTTAATGGCGAGGTGCTAGGTGTCTTTGCCTCTGCGCGTGATGTTACCGAGCAGAAGCAAACCTCTCAATACGCCCGTAGTCTGATCGAGGCTAGCCTCGATCCCTTGGTCACCATTAGCCCCGCAGGTAAAATCACCGACGTCAATGAAGCCACTGCCAAAGTTACCGGTGTGGAGCGCGATGATCTCATTGGTACCGACTTTTCCAATTACTTCACTGAACCCGACCAGGCTCGTGAAGGTTACTTACAAGTGTTCGCTAAAGGCTTTGTTACCGATTACCCACTAACTATTCGCCACCAAGATGGCCGCCTGGTCGATGTGCTCTACAACGCCTCAGTTTATAAAGATGTCAATGGCGAAGTGCTCGGTGTCTTTGCCTCCGCACGCGATGTCACCGAGCAGAAGCATGCTTCACAATATGCTCGTAGTTTAATTGAAGCTAGCCTAGATCCCTTAGTTACCATTAGCCCCGAAGGCAAGATTACCGATGTCAACGAAGCCACCGCTAAGGTCACCGGCCTAGAACGTGATGATCTCATTGGCACTGATTTTTCCAATTACTTTACACAGCCTGATCAGGCACGCGAAGGTTACCAGCAGGTGTTTGCTAAAGGCTTCGTTACCGACTATCCACTGACTATTCGTCATCAAGATGGCCATTTGGTTGATGTGCTTTATAACGCCTCAGTCTATAAAGATGCTAATGGCAAGGTGCTAGGCGTTTTCGCCTCCGCGCGCGATGTCACCGAGCAGAAGCAAACCTCTCAATACGCTCGTAGTCTGATCGAGGCTAGCCTCGATCCTTTAGTCACGATTAGCCCCGAAGGTAAAATCACTGACGTCAACGAAGCAACGGCTAAGGTTACCGGCCTAGAGCGTGATGACCTAATCGGTACCGATTTCTCCAATTATTTTACCGAACAGGACCAGGCCCGAGAAGGTTACCAGAAGGTCTTTGCCCAAGGCTTTGTTACCGACTACCCGTTGACTATTCATCATAAAGATGGTCGTTTGATTGATGTGCTTTATAACGCTTCGGTCTATAAAGATGTTAATGGCGAGGTGCTTGGTGTGTTCGCCTCTGCGCGTGATGTCACTGAGCAAAAACAGGCTTCACAATACGCCCGCAGCCTAATCGAGGCTAGCCTTGACCCCTTGGTCACCATTAGCCCAGAAGGTAAAATCACTGACGTCAATGAAGCGACTGCCAAGGTTACCGGCCTAGAACGCGATGACCTTATTGGTACTGATTTTTCTAATTACTTTACCCAGCCTGACCAAGCCCAGAAAGGCTACCAACAGGTATTCGCCCAAGGCTTTGTTACCGATTATCCGCTGACTATTCGCCACAAAGAGGGTCGTCTAGTTGACGTGCTATACAACGCCTCAGTGTATAAAGATGTTAATGGTAAGGTGCTGGGGGTGTTCGCCTCTGCGCGTGATGTCACCGAGCAAAAGCAAACCTCTCAATACGCCCGTAGTTTAATCGAGGCAAGTTTAGATCCCTTGGTCACCATCAGCCCAGAAGGCAAGATCACTGACGTTAACGAAGCCACCGCCAAAGTTACCGGCGTGGAGCGTGATGATCTTATCGGTACCGATTTCTCTAATTACTTTACCCAGCCCGAACAGGCCCGTGAAGGTTATCAGCAGGTTTTTGCCAAAGGCTTTGTTACCGATTACTCACTCACTATTCGCCACAAAGATGGCCATCTGGTCGAGGTACTTTATAACGCCTCGGTTTATAAAGATGCCAATGGCAACGTGCTCGGCGTATTCGCTGCTGCGCGTGACGTTACCGAACAAAAGCAAGCTGAGGCCGAAATTGTCGAGCAATCGAAAATTCTCGAACGCCAAAACTGGATTGGCGAAGGTCAGCGCATGCTGAGTGAGCGTATGCAGGGTGAACAAAATGTTGGCAAACTGTCGAATGATATCATTACCTGTCTTGCCGAACGGATCGGTGCACAAGTCGGTGCGCTGTTTCTGCTTAAGGACAATTCGCTGAAATTGAGTGGACGATTTGCTTATCGCAGTCACCCTGGCGTGCCAGATAATTTTTCCCTCGGCGAAGGTCTGGTAGGCCAAGCAGCGGCGGGAGGCAAAGCTATGGTGATGAACGATATACCCGATGATTATCTGTTGGTTGGTTCGTCTTTGGGTCAGATTGTGCCTAAAAGTGTCTTGGCAATGCCGATATTCTTTGAAGACCAAGTAGAGAGTGTCATTGAACTGGCTTCGATGGTGCCCTTGTCAGATCTGCATAAAGAATTTCTCAACAGTACCGCACTGGGCATAGGTATTGCACTGCAGACCGCCCGTTCTAGACAACGACAAAAGGAATTGCTACTGGAAACACAGCGCCAGTCGGATGAACTGCAACAACAACAAAGAGAACTGAAAGTCGCCAACGAAGAACTCGTCGAGCAATCACGACTGGTCAGATTATCTGAAGAAAAACTCAAGAGCCAGCAAGAGGAGCTACAGGTCACCAATGAAGAGTTGGAAGAGAAAAACGAACTATTGCAGCGCCAAAAGCAAGAGGTTGAGCGCGCCCGTAAAGGTGTAGAAGACAAAGCAACAGAGCTGGCTTTGGCCAGTAAGTACAAATCTGAATTCCTTGCCAATATGTCACATGAACTGCGTACGCCACTCAACAGCCTGCTGCTGCTAGCGCAGGGATTAGAGCGAAATAAAGAAGGAAACCTGACCGAAGAGCAAGTGCAATCTGCCCAGATAATCCATGGCAGCGGTGGTGATCTATTAACCTTGATCAACGATATCCTTGACCTGTCAAAGATAGAGGCTGGCAAGATGAGCTTGTCTCCTAGTACGGTTCGCGTGGAAGAACTCGCGTCAAGAGTCCGCTCTTCTTTCGAACATATGGCTATCGACAAAGGCCTGAGCCTAGCACTGATAATAGAAAAGCATACTCCGGTGGAGATTTTCAGCGATCGTACACGCGTCGAACAGGTGATCCGTAACCTGATGTCGAATGCCCTCAAGTTCACTGAACGCGGTAGTGTGGAGATTAGTTTTGGTCAACCTTCAGCCGACACCGATCTATCAAGCAGCGGCCTTGATCCTGAACGTTGTATTGCCATCGCGGTGAAAGACACCGGTATTGGCATCGAGCTCAAGCAACAGATGGTTATTTTTCAAGCCTTCCAGCAAGCTGACGGGTCTACCGCTAGGCAATATGGCGGCACAGGCTTAGGCTTGTCTATTTCGCGTGAACTGGCCAAACTGCTCGGTGGTGAAATTCAACTGGCAAGTGAACTAGGTCAAGGTTCTATATTTACGCTCTATTTACCTTTAGCCGTGGAGGCAACGCAAGACGATCCAAATACTGACATCAAAGAGATTGAAATCCAGCGTACTGAAATTGAGAGTGTCGCAAGTAACATCAAACGTCAGAAAATTCGACACAGCAAAGCTCAGCCAACCAGTTTGGTTGCTAACAAAGACCAGCATATTCACGGCTCAGAAAAAGTTATGCTTATTATTGAGGACGACCCAATATTTGCGAAAATTCTTTATCAAAAATGCCAAGATCAAGGCTTCAGAACGCTAGTAGCACTAACTGGTGAATCTGGCTTGGAAATAGCAAGTTCACATCAGCCAAACGCCATTATTCTCGACATTAAGCTGCCCGGTATTGATGGCTGGAGTGTGCTGGAAAATTTGAAAGGTGACATTAATACTCGTCATATCCCCGTGCACATTGTTTCAGCCGAGGAAGCCGAAATGAAATCACGTGTCAAAGGTGCGATCGGCTATGCCGCTAAGCCGCTTAAACAGGACGATGTTGACTTACTATTTAGTAAATTAAACAAAATTTATACCAACACCAGAAAGCGCGTGTTAGTGGTTGAAGACGACGCAGATGTATTGCAACAAACTATTGCACTAATCGCCTGTGACGACATTGACGTAGATGCGACCAGCACCGGCGCTGAAACTCTGCAAGCCTTGCGTAACCAGCATTATGATTGCATGGTACTAGATTTCAAACTGCCAGATATGGATGGTGATGCCATAGTAAAAATACTGGCAGCAGAGGGCATAAAGCTACCTCCGATCATAGTGTCGACGGCTCGCGACTTAACAAGTGCTGAAGAAGAAACGCTACGCCTGCACGCGCATAGCATCATTGTAAAAGACGTTCGATCTCATGAACGCTTACTTGATGAGGTGTCACTGTTTCTGCATCGGGTGGTGGACGACATGCCAGTGGCTAAACGCAAAATAATCCAGCGCCTAAATGATACTGACGAACTGTTGCGCGACAAAAAAATACTCATCGTCGATGACGATATGCGTACCACCTTTGCGATGTCACGTTTACTCAGTGAACGCGGCATGAAGCCGATTAAGGCTGAGAACGGCAAACGGGCTCTGCAATTGTTGGCGGAACAACCTGACGTCGAACTGGTGCTGATGGACATTATGATGCCTGTGATGGATGGCTACACCACCATGGCGCGAATTCGCAGTCAGGAGCAATTTCTCAAACTACCCATTATCGCGCTTACCGCTAAGGCCATGCCCGAGGATCGAAAAAAATGCATAGTGGCCGGTGCCAGCGATTATTTACCAAAACCTGTGGATGCTGAAAAGTTGATGTCGATGATGCGTGTATGGTTGTATCGATGAATACTATTAATCTTAAGCGAGCTATATAGTGCAAAGCATCGACGCAGAAATAATGACTGTTGATACTATGTTGGAAGACATTTATCAACACTACGGTTACGACTTTCGTGGTTATGCGCGCGCGTCAATAGAGCGGCGCATTAAGTTATTTTTAGCCGATTCAGACTACCCATCTGTTTTAAAAGTGATGCCAAAATTGCTCAATGATGGTGAATTCTTTGCCAAATTTGTTAGCTATTTATCGGTCTCAGTGACCGAATTTTTTCGCGATCCCGAGGTCTACCGGGTCGTTAGAGAACAAGTAGTGCCGCTGTTGAAAACCTGGTCACATATTAAAATCTGGCATGCTGGTTGTGCCACCGGCGAGGAAGTTTATTCGCTGGCTATCGTTCTAAAAGAAGAGGGACTATACGATCGCACGACCATTTATGCCACCGACATCAGTGAAGACGCCATTACGAAGGCGCAGCAGGGCATTTATAACATGGCAACAATGCGCGACGACACCTTAAAATACCAGCGCACAGGTGGTAAAACCTCGTTTTCAGACTATTACCATGCACGCTATGATGCCGTTGCTATGAGTGCTGCGCTAAAAGAGCGCATGGTTTTTTCGACTCACAATCTGGCTTCTGATAGTAGCTTTGGCGAAATACACCTGATTTTTTGTCGTAATGTAATGATCTATTTCAACCAAGAATTAAAAAACCGAGCCCTAGGCCTGTTTACTGAAAGCTTAGTGCATGGTGGTTTCCTTTGTCTTGGCAGCAAAGAAGATATTCGTTTTTCCAATGTTTCTCATCGCTACCAAGTGCTTGCTGACAAAGAAAAAATTTATCGAAAACTGGGTGTTTTATGAGTTACCGTGCCATCGTCATTGGTGGTTCATCAGGCAGTTATACTGCGCTTAGCAGTGTACTGGGCATGTTGCCAGCAGATTTTTCGTTACCGATTATTATTGTGCTGCACCTACATCCCACCGACAGCGAAGGTTTCGCTGAGCATCTGGGCCATGAAACTCCGCTGACAGTCATCGAGCCCTGCGACAAGCAAATGACCCAGCCCGGCTGCGTCTACACAGTGCCGGCTAACTATCACATGTTGCTTGAGCGCGATGGCAGCATAGCATTATCAGTAGACAAAAAAGTAAATTGGTCACGCCCTTCCATCGACGTTTTGTTTGAAAGTGCTGCGTGCGCGTGGCAAGCACAGCTTATTGCTGTGCTGCTTTCAGGCGCTAATTGCGATGGTATGCAAGGTATGCTTGCTGTTCAGCAAGCGGGTGGCTACAACATTGCTCAGGACCCAACCAGCACTAAAAACCCGGTGATGCCACAAGCGGCAATTACGGCTGGCGCAATAGACGAGGTACTGAGCACACAAAATATTGCTAAGCGATTGATCGACTTAGCTGCACTGGAGCATTGCGCGCCAAAGCCGCGGTCACTCGCCAGCACCCGCTTATTAAAGTTACTGCCAAAGGACTCACGCAGATGAAAAACACACAAAAAATTCTTATCGTTGACGATCGCAAAGAAAACCTAATAGCCTTGCGTCTGGTACTAAGCGATCTCAACCTCGACGTTGAGATCATCGAGGCGAGTAATGGCAACGACGCTCTTGCGGCCACCTTACAGCATCGCTTTAGCCTCGCGATATTAGACATCATGATGCCGGGCATGGATGGTTACGAACTGGCCAGCTATCTGCGCGGCGACGAAAAAACAAAATTAACGCCTATTATTTTTGTCTCCGCCGCACACACCGACGAACAAGACGTGTTCAAAGGTTATGAAGTCGGGGGTATTGATTACATTGTTAAGCCCATTGTGCCGCAAATATTGCTCGGTAAAGTGAAGTTGTTTCTCGAGATGGACCGTTACCGTGAGGCATTAGCCGAGAAATTAAGTGAAGAGCTAGAACGGCGTTATACTCTGGCCAATGTACCAGAAGTGTCTTCAGTTCTCATCGACACCGAATCGTTGTCAACCTCCAACAAGGAAAAATTTCAGGCCTTGGTTCAGCGCTATAGTCAGGCATTGATGCAAGCGGTTGAGAACTTGATCCTAAAAGTAGGCCACCCAGTGGCAGAGCAGCTTCGCGCGATCGCACAGGAGTTAGGTAAGCTGTTTGCCACCTCCCGAGACGTCGCAGAATTGCATTCCCTTGCACTGGCAAGAACAACCAAACAAGTGCCACCGCTAAAGGCTAAAGCGATTATCGAAGAAGGTCGATTTGTCGTACTCGAGGTAATGGGCAACCTATCTACTTATTATCGCCAGCGTGGTCCACAAACAGAGCCTAACTGCCATGAGAGCACAGAAAAAACAAACCTAAGGAAGGCACATGATTAAGTATAAATTGACCTTGTATGTGACCGGAAAAACCGCCCGTTCAGCTGCCGCCATTAACAATATTACCCAAATCTGCGAGCAAGAGCTCCAAGGTGATTATGATATTACTGTGGTTGATGTTATCGAACATCCTGAAATTGCCGAGGAGCAGAAAATTATGGCGACTCCTACGCTGGTGAAAACAAAACCCGAACCTTCGCGTCGGGTTATTGGTGATATCAATGCGACAAAACCTGTTCTACTTAATCTTGATATCGTCTCTGAGCATAATTCAGCACCCGATATAGAGGAAGTTTCCTTATGAAACCAGCAACGAAACAGTTGACAAACACACTCGGAAAAGTTGTAACTGGCATTAGTGGCTTAGACTACATCGCTTTTGGTGGTTTGCCCAAAGACCGTACTACACTCGTGGTAGGTACCTCGGGTAGCTCAAAAACCTTACTTGCCATCCAGTTTTTAGTTGAAGGTATTCGCAAGGGTGAGCACGGGGTGTTTGTTACTTTTGAAGAATCGCCAGAAGACATTATGCGCAACGTCAGTGGTTTTGGTTGGGACCTCGAACAGTACGTAAACGAAGGCAAGCTTGCTTTCGTTGATGCGAGTCCTCAACTCGATCATCGCGATATCGAAATTGGCAGTTATGACCTCGGCGCCCTAGTGGCGCGGCTCAATTACGCGGTTAAAAAAGTGCAGGCGCAACGCCTGTCAGTCGATTCATTAGGCAGTATTTTTGGACAATTAACCGCCACCGAAATTGTGCGCCGAGAACTGCATCAAATATTCATGAAACTGAAAACCTTAAGTGTCACCTCGATGGTGACAGCTGAACGCACCGAAGAGTACGGCGCCTTAGCGCGTTATGGCGTAGAAGAATTTGCCGCTGACAATGTTATTATTTTGCGCAATGTGCTCGATTCGGAAAGACGTCGTCGCACACTCGAAATTCTGAAATTCCGTGGAAGCGATCATTGCAAAGGCGAATATCCATTTTCCATCACGGTAGAAGACGGCATTATTGTGATCCCGCTAGGCGAAACCCGACTAGAGCAAAAATCATCCAAGCAGCGAGCTTCTTCTGGCAACGACGTGCTTAACGAAATGTCGGGCGGCGGCTATTTTCGAGACTCCATTGTGCTGCTCTCTGGCGCTACCGGTTGTGGCAAAACCTTGCTTGCCAGCACGTTCGTTGTAGCTGAGCAAGGTCCAGAGGAGCGCACACTGTTTTTCGCTTATGAAGAGAGCCGCGAGCAGTTGACACGCAATGCCGACGGCTGGGGTATCGATTTTAAAAAGCTGGAACAAAGCGGCCAGTTAAAAATTATTTGTAATTACCCTGAATTTCTATCGCTTGAAGATCATCTGTTGCTGATAAAAAAATCTATCGCAGAGTTTAAACCCACACGCATTGCCGTTGACAGTCTGTCGGCATTAGAGCGCGTAGCCTCGGGTAAATCGTTTCGGGAGTTCGTCATCGGCCTCACTTCATTTATCAAAAATGAGCAGATATTGGGGATGTTCACTGTCGCAACGCCTGATTTGCTAGGCAGCGCATCGGTCACCGACGAACACATTTCCACCATTACAGATACCATCATTATGCTGCGTTATGTCGAAATGTTTGGTGAAGTACACCGTGGTATCATGGTGCTGAAAATGCGTGGTTCAATGCACGACAAGGGCATTCGGCAATATCAAGTTGACAGTCAAGGTATGCACATTGGTGGCCAGTTTCATGGCATCAGCGGCATTTTGTCTGGTAATCCAGTGCATGTACCGCAAAACGACTACGATCGTATCGGCACTTTGTTCCAAGAAGAATAAGAAAAATAAATAAGCCATATTCAATGCGTAAAGCACCTACCGGTGTTATTACAACGGGATATGCCTAATAGCATAATAAGTTAGTGGCGAAAAAGCCAATCAATAGCGAAGGAAGTACACGGATGACCGCGAGACAAAAAGTTCTTATCGTCGACGACCGCAAAGAAAACCTGATAGCTCTACGTCAGGTACTGAGCGACATTGACGTTGAGGTTATCGAAGCGACCAGTGGTAACGACGCTCTTACGGCTACGCTAGAGCATAAGTTTTGTCTCGCCATTTTGGACGTTAACATGCCAAAAATGGATGGTTACGAGCTAGCTAAATACTTGCGTGGCGATGACAACACTCGGCAAATCCCTATTATTTTCGCTTCGGCCGAGTATACCGAGGAAGCACAGATATTTAAGGGTTATGAAGTTGGCGGCATCGACTACATCATCAAACCTATAGTGCCAGCCGTGCTGTTGGGGAAAATCCGTATCTTCCTTGAACTGGCTCGCAGCCATGATAAAGCAATAAAAAATGAGCAACAGTTACGCTTTGTTAGCGATCATGTTCCGGTGATGATTGCCCAGTTCGATAACGATAAGCGCTTTTTATTTGTTAACAAACCCTATGCTTTAATGGTTGGTTACAGGGTTGATGAGATTATTGGCCAGTATGCCAGTGATATAATGTCTGAGGCGGTATTTTTGGAGATGGAAGCCTACATGGATGCCACTCTGGCTGGTGAATTTAACGACTTTGACTTAACACTAGCGGTACTGCCTAAAGGCATAGACACGGTTAATGTCCGTGTCTCGCCAAATATTAATGCTTCAGGGCAAGTAACTGGCTTGCTCACCGCCATCTCTGACATTACCAAGCGCAAAAAAGTCGAGCAGTCGCTACTTAAATCGACCAAAGGCTTTAAAGAGATTGTTGCTAAAAGTGACGATGCGATCCTTGTGCTCGACGAAGGCAACCATGTTGTTTATGTTAATCCATCTGCTGAGGAGATATTTCAACGTAAATCAGAAAGTTTTATTAATCATTATTTTGGTGGCCCTATAATCGATGGTCAATATACTGAAATCGATATTTTTCGCAAGGGCAAAGAGTCTGGCATCGGTGAATTACATTCGGTTGAATGCATGTGGATGGGAGGCCCAGGCAACCTAGTTACTGTGCGCGACATTACCGAGCGTAAGGAAGCAGAGTTGGGCTTAATGCATCTAGCCCACACGGACCAACTGACTGGGCTCGCTAATCGGACGGCACTCTATGATAGCTTTATGCGTGAGGTTGCGACGGCAAAACGCACTGGTAAATATATTGCAGTAATGATGTTAGATTTGGATAAGTTTAAGCTGATCAACGATACCTACGGTCACGAGGCCGGTGATCGCCTACTGATGGAATGTGCACAACGTATTAAAGACAGCTTAAGGGAAACTGATATTGCTGCCCGCCTTGGCGGCGATGAATTTGTGGTGATGGCAACCAACCTAGACACCGCGGATTCAGCGGCAGCGGTGGCAGAAAAAATCACTAAACGAATGCAGGATCCGTTTGTTATAGTCAATAATAACTGTTCAATTACTCTGAGTTGTGGCGTGGCTATTTACCCGAAAGATGGGGCGAATATGGAGGAGCTGTTAGCGAACGCTGATGCAGCGCTGATGCGAGGCAAGGCGGCAGGTCGCAATCAGTATCAGTTTTACGACGACGCCATACATCAGCTCACTATTCAGGCGCGTGAGCTGGATAATGAACTCAAAATTGCCATTAAAGAAAAGCAATTTGTGCTCTATTTTCAACCACAATTCGATAACAAAGTTATCGTCAGTGCAGAAGCCCTGATACGCTGGAATCACCCCAGCAAAGGCCTACTCTATCCAGACAGTTTTCTATCTGCACTAATGAAAATGGATTTTAAGGAAGTTGAGTTATGGACAATAAGCAAAGGTCTGCAGATGCTGAAGGCTTGGCAGGACAAGCACAAGAAAAAATTTCATGTCTCCGTCAATCTGTCAGCACCCACCTTGCAGGATCCTAATCTGCCGGCCTATGTTGATGCCCAGGTTAAAGCTGTTGGTCTTAATCACGAGAATCTAGAGCTTGAAATCACCGAAGGTATGCTAGTAGAAAATGCCACGCAGACCTCAAAAAATCTAACCTTGCTGAGTGAAATGGGCGTAAGTATCGCGCTAGACGATTTTGGTGTCGGCTATTCCTCAATGGTATATCTGCTGAAATATCCACAAATAAGTACACTTAAAATCGACTGTAAATTTGTCTGGGAGATGGAGAAAAATGCTAGGAACCTAGCTATCTTGAAATCTATTATCGACCTTGGCCATGCCTTAAATATGCGTATTGTCGCTGAAGGCGTTGAAACTCCAAGACAGTTCGAGCTTTTGAATCACTATGGTTGTGAAAATTTTCAAGGTTATCTGGTTTCTCCTGCCATTGCGGCAGAAAATTGGCAAGAACAAGCGCAGGGATGGCACGATACTATAGCCACATTGACGAAGTAATAATAATGTTGAAAGCGCGCTAAGGCGAAGGCTATATTATTGATATAGTGTTCGCTCTAAGAGGTAAAAAATAAAAACTTCCCAGTGTCGTCATTCAAAAGTTTGACTAATTAAATTCAAGCTGATCGGGTGCATATAAGCATGTTGTACCAAGCTTACTAATTATTTGACTATTTCAGCCCGGTTAAAACAACCCATTACAGCGTTATTTATTTACTCATTATCGCTGGGTTGATGCAGCTTATAAAGTAGACCACCTAATTAATCAAATTGGTATTATACCAATTTGATTAATTAGGTGGTCTACTTTTTCATGAGGAAAAATGGACAAATACAAGGCATAAAATTTAGTAAGTAGTTATTCTACTTATAAATTTTATAACGCAGTAGTTATTCATTTTAACCATTAAAAATGAGCAGGTAATTAATCAACTTGGTATTACTTGTCAGTATCTACTGGACTTAAGGGAAATATGCTACCGTTTAACCTATTTCGATGTTTAGAGGCTTATTATTGATCATGTCATTTGAACTCTTATTTTTGTTCCTTGCCGGTTTTTTTGGTGGTGTTGTTAACTCAATAGCTGGTGGTGGAAGTTTTATTACTTTTCCCGCGCTTATCTTTGTCGGTATTCCTCCTATTATGGCTAATGCGACCAATACTTTTGCGTCATGCGCTGGTTATATGAGTGGTACTTATGCTTTTAGAAAAGAGCTTGCTGAGCATAAAGATGATTTACTGGTCATCATCATTATTAGTTTAATGGGTGGTGTTTTTGGTGCTTGGCTATTGCTGCAAACATCGGAAGTGGTATTTCAAGTCGCTATTCCTTGGTTATTGTTATTTGCTACCCTGCTGTTTATTTTTGGTGGCCAGATTAATGCGGAATTTAAAAAAATAGCTACTAAGCACCAACACGCATCTGCCATTGGTGGGGTTTTATTGTTGATACTATTGTTAGCAGTATCTATTTATGGGGGCTTTTTCAATGCGGGGTTGGGCATCATTGTACTGAGTTATTTAGCATTAGCGGGCTACACCAATATCAATGCGATGAATGGATTAAAATTATTAGTGTCATCAACCGTGTCATTAATTGCCATCGTCTTGTTTATTTATAATGACGTTATTGTCTGGTATGAAGGCACTATTTTATTATGCGGCACATTAGTGGGAGGTTATATGGCAGCGAACATATCACGGCAATTACCACAGAAAAAAGTCAGAGGTTTTGTGATTGTGGCCAGTGTTGCGACGACATTGTATTTCTTTTTTGCAACTTATTTAGGTTAGTGGTAAATATAATTTATTTTGTTGTGTTGAAGATATTCAGCGAAAAATTGTCAGTAATATTGTAGGTACAGCGTAGATAGTAGAGTATTACTTTTTTAGCTCACAACTTTTAGCTCACAACTTTTAGTTTACAACTTTTAGCTCACAATACTGTTAGCTTGCAACACCGTTAGCCTACAACAGGCATAAGCTTAGCTTAAACACAGGTAAATTGATTATTGTTATATTTCATCCTATAGCTGACGAGGTAAAATCTATTAGCACAAGGTCTGCGAGTAACTTTTAGCCATGAAAATTACTTATTAAAACAGTTAATTTTATTATGAGCAAAGTCTTGTTATACCAATTTGATTAATTAAGTGATCTACTTTTTCATAAGGAAAAAGGGACAAATACAAGGCATAAAATTTAGTAAGTAGTTATTCTACTTATAAATTTTATAACGCAGTAGTTATTCATTTTAACCATTAAAAATGAGCAGGTAATTAATCAACTTGGTATTATAGCCAATATACTCTTGTAATTAGTACTCTGCTGGAGACAAGTCATATTGCTGTTTAATGGTTAATCGCTGCTCAGCAATATTATCAAAGGCTCGCTGGTAGGTTTGTAGTATTTGATCGGGTGTCTCGATATTAAATGCCAAGTAATTACCGGTTTTATTGACCTGCCATACCTTCTCATAGACATTAGCATCTAAGTTGTTTTTTTTTGCTAAATGCTCAAAAGCATGAATAGAGGTAACCATCATATCTACACGGCCTGATTGCATCATTAAAAAGGCTTGTTCTAATTTTGAAATTTTTGCGATATTAGCGGCAGGAAAACCAACTTT
Organism: Colwellia sp. C1TZA3; assembly: GCF_007954265.1. GTDB lineage: Bacteria > Pseudomonadota > Gammaproteobacteria > Enterobacterales > Alteromonadaceae > Cognaticolwellia. Next base: position 58,782 of record NZ_VOLS01000007.1, read on the forward strand.
ATGCAGTGAAATGCCTGAAATATCACCTTTTACTGCGGCGACAGTATGATTAAACACTTGCTCTACGTTGGAGAAGTTAAAGTTTTTTGATTTTTTGGCAATTAAGACATGTGTAGAATGAAAAAAAGGCCCGACCCATTTAAATAGCTTTGCACGTGCTTGAGTTTTAGACATAGTAAATAAAGCGGTGTTATTTTTATCTAAAGTAAATTTATAGCCGCGTGCCCATGGCACTAACAGCACTTCTTGTTCAGGTAGATTTAAATTCTTCCAGATAGCTTTTAGTGTATCTACTGAAATGCCCTTTAGTTCATTATTAACTAAATAATTGGCTGGCGGGTAAACCTCGGTATAAAAGGTGATGTTTTCAATGGCTGATGGTGGTTGAAATGCCTTCAGTTGAGGAAGCACTAAAAAAAACAACAAAATAGCTTTTAAAATAAATTTTTGCATTAGAAAGATCAGTACCAAATCATCGGGGAATCATGATAGCAAAAATTCTAATATTAATTAAGTTTAATTATGGAAATCAAGTTACTATAAGCTTAATTAGGCTCTGCTTGACCAAAGACCAAAGACTAACGACTAAAGATCTTGGATTATAGCTAACCACGATTATATTTCTCTTGAGCGTTTATCTTCTGCTATGCCTGCACGCTATTTGTTAGCTAGAGAGTTTTTAGATGGGCGCTTAAAGATTAATTTATATACTTATACCTATGCAATCGCAGAGGTTATTAATTAACTTGCTATAACTAAGTTGATGGCATAAGTGAGAACTTACAGCTGTATAAATCTTAAAACTGGCGGCTTGGTATAAGTGCATAAGCCGATTTTTTAGTGTTATACCAATTTCATTAATTAGGTGGCCTACTTTATACGCAGTGAAAGTAGCCAAATACTAGGCATTTATTTTAATAATTAGTTGTTCTAATGATTAAATAAATAACACAGTAGTTGGTGGTTTTAACTAGTAGAAATGATCAGATAATTAATGAGATTGGTATTATACCAATCCCATTAAGTTATTGCTCACTTGTACTAGTTAAAATAGCTCAAGGCTGTGTTGCTCTCAATCCCAATAGCCAGCTATTGCTCAATCGAGCGCCTTACCTTGAGTTATTTTTCCTGCGCACAACAAGATCACAAACTTAATGGAACTGGTATTAGCTTAGTAATAGAGACAAAAAAACCAGCTGATGGCTGGCTCTTTCAATAAAATGTAGCTTGCGACTTTACAATTTAGTCTGCTAATTCAGCTAAACAAAGTTCATCGTAAATTTGCTTAACCCAAGTATCAACACGCTCAGCAGTTAGTTCAGGCTGGCGGTCTTCATCAATACACAAACCGATGAAGTTGTTTTCGTCAACTAAGCCTTTTGAGGCTTCAAACTCATAACCTTTGGTTGGCCAGTTACCAACAATAACAGCACCTTTTGACTCGACGATATCACGCAATGGCTCCATCGCATCACAGAAGTACTCAGAGTAATCTTCTTGATCGCCTAAACCAAATATGGCCACCAGTTTGTCAGTGAAATCAATTTCTTCTAATTCAGGTAAGAAGTCATCCCAGTCACATTGGTTTTCGCCATAATACCAGGTAGGAATACCTAAAATTATTAAGTCGAACTCAGCGATTTCTTCTTTGGTACTTTTGGCGATATCTCTAACATCGACAAGGCTTTTACCCAATTTTTTTTGGATCATTTTACCTACGGCTTCGGTGTTACCTGTGTCACTTCCGAAAAATAAACCTACAATTGCCATCAATTTAACCTTTTTATAGCTAACTAAACTTCAATATCGTTGGCATCAAGCGACTGAACTAATAGGGCTTCTATTAACTCACTTCGACTAACACCTTTATCATTTGCTAAAGCGTCTAATCGTTCATATACATCTTGATGTAATTTAAACTCTATACGCTTTAAGCCATTGTTCTTATCGCGCTTGACCTGATTGCGTTTGTTTATTTTTACTTGCACGCTGCGTGAATGAGGGTTCGTTTTTGGTCGCCCCGGTCGCTTTTCATCGCTAAATAAGTCAATGGTCGTTAAATCTGCTACTTCTTTTGCCATTTTATTACTTACTTATCCAACGCCTTGGCTTTCCCAAATAAACTGAATGATGCCTTTTGCGATAAATCCAGCACACCCTAAAAATAATACAAAATAAACAACTATCTTTCCCATCTTAGGTACATCGTTTTTTTTCATCACATCATGCATTGATAAGCCAATGAAAATAAAGATAAAAGCAAAAAATAAATTTAGCCCGATAGTTTCAATTAATTCGAAGTGTTCTGCTAACATATTTAACCCTAAAATTTTCAGGGCGCACTATAGCATATTACGGCTTTTAAAGACATTATTTTTGTTACCTGAGTAACCGCTTTGCCAGCATTTTTTTGCTATTTTGGCGCCTGTGAGTCTGATCATAAAATAATTTTATCACGCTAATTATATAAAGTTATACTGTTTGCTATCAGCGCTAGATCAATTAATTTGTTAAAAAACCTTCAACGCTGCGATTAAAGGCGACAGTTTTTTCAGCATGTAACCAATGTCCTGCACCTTGAATAATGCGGGCACGGCTGTGTGGAAATAAGCGTAATATTTCTGTGCGGTGTTCTGGCAATATATAGTCAGAATTAGCCCCTTTGATAAACAAGGTTGGCCCTTGATAGCTATGGCTGCCTTGATAAGTTTTCATTATTTTTGGATAGTTTTTTGCGATGTATTCAAGATTACATTTAAAAGAAAACTGACCCTTTTCGCTGCTTAAATTGCGCAGTAAAAATTGTCGCACGCTTAGGTTATCAACATATCGACTGAGCTGTTTATCAGCGTCTTTACGTTGTTTTATTGTGGCAAAGTCAAGCGACTTTAAGCCGGCAATAATTTGGTGATGGTGCGGTGGGTACTCAGCTGGGGCAATATCAGCTACGATTAACTTTTCAACTAGCGCTGGCGCAGTAAGGGCTAATTCCATGGCTATTTTTCCGCCCATAGAATGCCCTAGTACTACGGCACTTTCTATGGCTAGGTGCTGCATAATATCAACCATGTCTTGTGCCATGGTTGAGTAGTCCATGACACTATCGTGAAATGAGTCGCCATGGTTACGGACATCAACACTGGTTACTCGATAATTTTCCGCTAAGGCCTTTGCCACCATATTAAGGTTTTCTAGGCGGCCAAATAAACCGTGTATAAGGATAATGTCTTTACCGTTGCCAGATTGTTGATAGTTTAAAAGCTTCGCCATTGCGGTCTCTTATAGGGTTATTTAAAGGGGGGGGGAATTACGCTTATTTTTACATTTTGAGGCGATAAGATCCAAATTAAATTTGTTTCAAATATAGTGGTGTATGAATTTAAATGCCTGGATTATTATGGCTAATGGCTAATGGCTAATGGCTAATGGCTAATGGCTAATAGTTAATTTTAATAGCTTAACCACGGGCTTTTTGAAAAATATTTCCATCATTTGTTAATCCTCTATAGAGACTTATTATTAACGCAAGTATAATCTTGCCGCGATCTATCATAATTTTCCTAGGGTCATTAATGAAAAACATCGAAATAGATGAAGAACTTTATCAACACATTGCCTCAAATACCCAATACATTGGCGAAAGTGCATCGTCGATATTACGGCGTTTAATTAACTTACCAAGCCAAAACAATGCTGAGGTTGTTACGGCAGCTAAAGTAGAACTTGTTGAAAAAATTGTAGAAGCAGTTGTTGAAGAGCCAGTAGTAGAGGTAACGGTTGATGTTAATGGTTCAGTATTTCATTACATCAATAGAGAAGAGTTGGCTATGCAGCGTGGCGCTGTTGGTCGATTCTTATTGGTATTAGCGGCATTACATCGGGTGCATGGCCAGCGTTTTTCAGTCGCTTGTCAGATCAGAGGTCGTGACCGTCTATATTTTGCGGACAGTGAAGCTGAATTAGTGGCCAGTGGCAGTAGTACCAAGCCTCGTCAGATCCCAGAAAGCCCATTTTGGGTGATTACCAATTCAAACACGACCCGTAAAAAAATGATGTTAACTGAAGTCAGTCGAGCATTAGGCTATAACGAGCAAGATGTAGAAGACATTCGCGATTTACTTTAGTTATCGTGGTTATTTAACTCGCGATTAACTAATGATTAGCTTGTGATTAAGTAACGTACACCGCTTAAATTTTTATCAGGGATAAGGAAATTAAATGACCATTCATCAACATGCAGGCAAACTAGCAAGACCGATAGATAGAATTAACATTGGTCGTTTAGTTAGCGATTATTTTTTACAAACACCAAATGTTGAGATTGCTGAGCAAAAAGTTACTTTTGGTACTTCAGGGCATCGTGGTAATGCCAGTAAATTAAGCTTCAATCAGCAGCATATTGAAGCTATTTGTCAGGCGGTAGCTGAATATCGTTTAGCGCAAGGCTTTAATGGGCCACTTTATTTAGGTAAAGATACCCATGCGTTATCTGAACCGGCCTTTGCTTCTGCTATTTCTGTATTAATCGCCAATAATGTCCCTGTTGTTATTCAAGACGATGATGGCTTTACGCCAACACCAGTTATTTCACGGTTGATTATTGTCCATAATAAAACCCAGTCTAGCCAAGCTGATGGTTTGATCATCACGCCTTCGCATAATCCACCAAGCGATGGTGGCATTAAATATAATCCTCCTCATGGTGGTCCAGCCGAAGGTGAAATAACTCAAGTTATTGAACAACGTGCGAACGACATTATTGCTAATAAATTGCTTGCTGTTAAACGTCTTGATTATAGCCAAGCACTAAAATCTGCATTACTGACTCGCGAAGACTTTATCACTTTTTATGTTGAACAATTAAGCCAGGTTGTCGATATGGAGGCGATTGCAAAAGCAGGTGTACATATTGGTGTCGACCCTTTAGGCGGTTCAGGTATTCATTATTGGCCGGTAATCGCTAAAAAATATGCTTTGAAATTAGACATAGTCAATCCGGTAGTTGATGCCAGTTTTGCTTTTATGCCGTTAGATAAAGATGGCAAAATTCGTATGGATTGTTCATCACCTTATGCCATGGCAGGCTTAATTGCCTTGAAAGACAAGTTTGATATTGCCGTAGGCAACGACCCTGATTTTGATCGCCACGGTATTGTCACCAAAAGCGGTGGTTTGATGAACCCTAATCATTACCTAGCGGTGTCTATCCACTATTTAATGACCCATAGAGCTTGGCCTAAAACCTGTAAAATAGGTAAAACACTAGTCTCTAGTTCGCTAATTGACCGCGTTGCCAAGCTTATCGACCGTCCGCTTTCAGAAGTACCTGTTGGTTTTAAATGGTTTGTTGATGGTTTACATGATGCTAGCTATGCCTTTGGTGGTGAAGAAAGTGCAGGTGCAACCTTTATCGCCCGTGACGGCAGTTGTTGGACCACTGACAAAGACGGTTTTGTAATGACTTTGCTAGCGGCTGAAATGCTTGCTGTTACTGGAAAAGACCCTTATCAATTATATCAAGAACTTGCACAGCAACTAGGCGAACCTTGCTATGGTCGTGTTGAAGCAGTCGCTAACTTGCAGCAAAAGCGAGTACTTACTTCGCTAACAGCGGGTGCTATTACTACTGATGTGTTAGCTGGTGAAAAAATCAGCCAAATATTGTCACATGCGCCTGGTAACAATGCCGCTATTGGTGGCATTAAAGTGTGTACTGAAAACGGTTGGTTTGCTGCTCGCCCGTCAGGCACTGAAGATATTTATAAAATATACGCAGAAAGTTTTATTGATGATGCGCATTTACAGTTAATTATTAGCGATGCACAAAAACTTGTCAGCGCTGCCTTTGTTGCTGCTGGTTTGTAGCACTAGCATAAAATACGGTTGAAATATGGCTAGCATGGTGTTGAATAAAGCTGCTAACGGCAGCTTTATTCGGCGTTGTGTTATTCTAATATTTACTTATTATTTTTTGCTACAAGATATTTCCAATCAAAGATCATGAAATTTTATGCGTTGTTTTCTGTTCTTATAATATTAAGCAGACGTCAAGGTAGTTTTATTTACGCCCAGTGTATTATCAAGTATCGTGGTGGCAATTAAGACTGATATAATGAGCTTTAATATTGCTCAATCGATTATAAATAAATAAATAAATAAATAAAAATAACAACAATCAGTTAGTCATCGAGATATTACGTATCTAGCTATTGATATATTCTCAGTAATGGAAATTAAATGACGTCAATCAATTATTTTGAAAAATATGGTGGCTTTGCCACTTTATATCCTCTTGTCGGTGAGTTTTACGATGCGGTTTTAGAGTCAGATATTGTCGCTTACATTTTTGAACCTATTGGCATGGAAAGGTTAATTGAGCACCAAACCAAATATTTGGCGGCTATGATGGGTGGCCCAGGTGAATATGATGATGAAAAGCTCAAATCAGCTCATAGTCAATTTAAGATCACTGAAACTGAATGGAATGAAGTTGTCGGAATTTTTATCGCTACATTGAACAATTTTAAAGTTGAAGCAGACGACATCAAAACCTTAGCTAGCTTGATAGCGGCTCGAAAACCGTTAATTGTTGCGGAATAATAATATGGGCTTTGATTTATTAAATAAATTAAACATTGTCGTAGCAATATGTGACAGGCAAACATTGATGCCTTCTTATTCGAGTAGCAAATTTAAGGCGATGATAGGAGCATGTGGTGAGGCTATTTTCAACCTATTTGAGAGCAAAGATAAACAATTTTCTAGAGAGAAAGTCTTAACTGTAGATGCACAAAATCCTTATGAATTTGTAATACAATTAAAAGATGATCGCACGCGTAAAACCATTAAAGTTACCATTAGTGATTATTGTAAAGAGCAATTAATGATTGTGGGTCAGGACATAAGCGAATTAAAGAAACTAGAATACTCATTACAGTCTTATGCGTCTATTATGGAGACACAAGAAAAAAGCCTAATTAAAATGGCCTATACCGACTCACTAACCGGTATTGCCAATCGTCGAGCTATGTTTAAAAAATTTAATGAATACATTGAATACCAAAACCAAGATAATATTAATGTTTCTCTATGTGTACTCGATATTGATCATTTCAAGCAGTTTAATGACATTTATGGTCATGAATTTGGTGATGATGTACTTAAATCTTTTGCCGAGAAGGTTACGCTAGCATTAGATGATGACTGCTATTTTGCCCGTATTGGCGGAGAAGAATTTTGTGTATTGAGTTACACACGTAATAGCGTAGAGTTAAATACGCTGATTCATAACGTTTTAGATTCAATAAAATTTTCCGAGATACTAACACCAGAAAAAAATATTACTCAAATTAGTTTTAGTGCCGGTATTGTTGAGTATACAAAACATGGTACGACTTTAGATGAACTACTAAGCAACGCCGATAAAGCCTTATACTTTGCTAAAGCAACTGGGCGTGGTCAAGTTATTTCTTTTTCAACAGACTTACTTGCAAAACATGAAGCCACATTAACGGCTAAATTTCGAGAAACAAAGCGTTGAGTTATTTATCGCTATCGGTGATGAAATTTTAATTTTCAACCACTTTGAACAGGCTTTTGTTACCAAGTTAAAATCATAGTGATATTAAACTCAGCTTTTTTCAATGTTATTTTACACAATAGCACGATAAGAATAAGCCGAGTAAGTGATAAGAACTGGCCTTAAAAATCAACAGTAATGATCGCTATTGAACCATCTGTACAAATGCCACTTTAATTAATTGCATCGGCCATTTACCAATAGAACAGTTATGCTACGAAAATTTACTGATCTTTAATAAGCAAAGTGAAACCATAAAATAGTCATTGATATGACGGCATAAATTATCAAAAGCACGGCTTGTTAATTAGCCAAGTGATAAAGTCTCACCTGAGTACAAAGCGGCTGTTAACTCTCTTCAACATCACTCTAACTAAAGATTAGTTTAATATGAAAGTTAATCACAATATAAACGCTGTTTTACCACCTACTGTATTTTATGACATTAAGCGTCAGCTGGTAAAAAGCTCGTTCTGTAATCATACTGCTGACCTTTTTACTTTACGACACACTAGTATAATACCAATTTGATTAATTAAGTGATCTACTTTTTCATGAGGAAAAATGGACAAATACAAGGCATAAAATTTAGTAAGTAGTTATTCTACTTATAAATTTTATAACGCAGTAGTTATTCATTTTAACCATTAAAAATGAGCAGGTAATTAATCAACTTGGTATAACCACGTTGGCAGTAGGGCAAGTAGGGCGGTCGTGCTTTAAGCTTAATGTAGGCTTCGCGTTGAAAGACACCGGCTGAAAATATTCATCAATTTCTTTAATGGGTTAATCACGATTGTTAATAAAATATAACCCAATCAGGCAGCTAATCTTCTACGGTTAATATATACCCACTTAGTTGCGTTAGACTAAAATGCAGACGTTAAAGAACACTTAACTCTTTAAAGCTATAAAGCGATATCATGACAAGAAAAATATTAACATTACCAACAAAAAGAAAAAAAGTACCCAAACAAGTAGATGAAGTCGTCAAAGAGGTATCTTGTGACGACCCACAAAAGATTTTTTTAAATGGCGTAGCCATCAATCCTTATCAGTGTATTGAGCTAGCATCAGGCTCTGAGCAACTTTCCATGCGAGCGATGGATTTGTTCACGCCGCTTGGAAGGGGTCAACGAGGTTTGATTGTTGCTCCGCCAGGCTCTGGGAAAACTACGCTTTTAAAAGATGTCTGCCAAGCGGTGGCGACAGCTTATCCCGAGATAAAGCTTTATGCCTTACTTATTGACGAGCGTCCAGAAGAGGTGACAGACTTTAAGCGAAGTGTCTCGGCACAAGTACATGCTTCTTCTACGGACGAAAGCCATGATCAACACGTTCGTGTCGCTAATAACCTGCTTAATATCGCTCGCAAGGAAGCGGGTGAAGGTCATGATGTTATGATTGTTATTGATTCTTTGACTCGACTGACAAGAGTACATAATGCCAGTCAAAAAAACAGTGGTCGTACTATGTCGGGTGGCCTTGACGCTAGCGCGATGGCGATACCACGAAAATTATTTGGTGCTGCGAGAAAGATTGAACATGGTGGGTCGCTTACTATTTTAGCCACCATACTTGTTGACACTGGCAGCCGGATGGACCAAGTGATATTTGAAGAATTTAAAGGCACGGGTAATATGGAAGTTGTTTTATCACGTGAGGCTGCACAGCAACGAATTTTTCCCGCCTTGGATATGGCTAAAAGTAGTACGCGCCGTGAGGAGTTGTTGTTTAATGCCAAAGATCTTGAGAATATAAAAAGGTTGCGAAGAGCACTTACCGGCCTTAAACCTATAGAAGGTGCTAGTAAACTTGTTGAGCTACTGAAAAAATATCCAAGCAATGCTGAGCTATTGAATCGTTAATGGCCAAAAAACATTGCAGCGTTGATGAAATGAATTAGCGCACAAAATAATAGCTTTATGCGCTAATTAGCCCTATTTCTACTGCTATATCGGCAAATAGGTAGTTAATAATCGATGGTAAGCTTTGTTACTGGCTTTGTTAATCGTTAACAGTGAGTCAAGACAATAAAGCGAATCAACTTGTTTCGCTTTATTGTTAGCTGTGATCATTAAAGACAAATATTTTATTACCAATCAAGCAACCAATAGCTATAAAAAATATCTACTGTTAAAGCTCGTACTGAGCAATTATGCACAAAGGAGATTAATACCCATCTGATTAATTATCTGATCATTTAACTTGGTTAAAACAACCGACTATTGCGTTATTTATTTAATAATTAGCCCAACGAGTTATTAAAATAAATGCCTTATATTGGGTCGTTTTTCCTGCGTATAAAGTAGACCGCCTAATTAATGAAATTGGTATAATACCAATCCTATTAAGTTATTGCTCACTTGTACTAGTTAAAATAGCTCAAGGCTGTGTTGCTCTCAATCCCAATAGCCAGCTATTGCTCAATCGAGCGCCTTACCTTGAGTTATTTTTCCTGCGCACAACAAGATCACAAACTTAATGGAACGGGTATAAATTAGCAGCGCAAGGACGTTTAGTTTCAAATCAAGTACAATAGCGCGCAATTAGCAATTAATAAGCGTTATCGTATCCAATCTACGCTACTCAATTAAACTCTACCATGACAACAGGTGAAACCGCGTGAGTGATTTTTCAAGTTCAACCAATGCCTTCGCATCAACTTTACAACAAAGTGGTGATTTTTTATCCATGACTCGTGCCAATGAATGGTCATTACCTGGTGGCGCTTTTAGTTTTGATGTTAGGCATCAAGCTTCTCAAACCTTGAGTAAAGTCACGGTATTAGATACTGGCCTAATTACCTTCGAACCGATTAATCGTGCCAGCAGCCAGGATATTGTTTTATCGAGTGCCGTTCATGGTAATGAAACCGCGCCTATTGAAATTTGTAGCGATATTATTAGCCAATTGATCCGAGGTGAATTGGCATTAGCAGAACGAGTGTTATTTATTTTTGGAAATCCAGCGTCAATGAATATTGCTGAGCGCTTTATTGAAGAAAACCTGAATCGCTTGTTTTCTGGTGGCCATTCACAAGACCAAGGCCAAGGCGTAGGTTTAATTAATAAAGAGCGTCATCGTGCTTTGTTATTAGAGAACACGGTGAGAGACTTCTTTGCTGCGGGCAGTAAGTTAGGCTCAGTAGATGGCGCAGAACGTAGCCGCTGTCATTATGATCTACATACTGCTATTCGTGGCTCAAAGTGTGATAAATTTGCGGTTTACCCTTTTTTACATGGTGCGCCGCGCAAGAAAAGTCAGCTGCAGTTTCTAAATGCTTGCGGTGTTAGTACTATTTTATTGTCACATTCTCCAACCACAACCTTTAGCTATTTTTCCTCAAATGAATTTGGCGCCGATGCTTTTACTGTTGAACTAGGTAAAGTGCGTCCATTTGGTGAGAATGATATGAGTCAGTTTGTGCAAGTTAGAGACACCTTGACCAAGCTAGTGTCAGGTCAACAGCTTGACTTAGCACCATATAAAGCTAGCGATTTTAACCTATATGAAATATCACAAGTGATTGATCGTCAGCATGAAGACTTTTCGTTAACTTTTGATGATGATGTTGAAAACTTCACAGACTTTCCTAAAGGTCATGTTCTAGCGATTGACGGTGATAAGGCAGTTAAAACTGGGCAAGACGGTGAAGCGATTATTTTCCCCAATGCTAATGTCGCTATTGGTCAACGTGCGATGCTAACTGTTATCCCCACCACACTTGCCTAAATGGATTTAGGTACTTAGGTTATGTCTGGAACTAATAACCTGTGCCTAAATGGATTTAGGTACTTAGGTTATGTCTGGAACTAATAACCTGTGCCTAGGTAGATTTCGTTATTTTGTTATATTTAGGTACTTAGGTTATGTCTGGAACAAATAACCTGTGCCTAGGTGGATTTCGTTATATTTAGGTACTTAGGTTAGCTCTAAAACTAAAAATCTGCTCCTAAATGAACTTTGGCCTTTAGCTAATGAGGTCTCGTCTGAAACTAAAATCTTTTGCATCAATACCTTAGAGTAATCAAGACTGATGGCAGCAAGTATAACTGTAAAGAATTATGCTCGCTGTAAGGGTTATATAATAGGTTGGCTTAATCACTAAACTTGTTTTTCAGTTTACGTAAAGGTAAAGTGCTTGCGATTATTACAACCAACAATTCATCACAACAACATAAATATTCACCTTGCGCTGAAAGCTTCTATACTTTCATTGATTAAAGCAAAGGTGGAATAGGTCATGTCACCTTGCATCCAAGGTTAATAAAAAAAGAGAAGGCTATGAACACTGACGTATATAGCGAAAGCAAGGTTGTACATCAACCCGCTTTTATTGATGGTCATTCAGTTGAAATTCCAATCCTTAAAATATTGAAACAAGATGGTAGCATTTATGAAAATGCTGCTATGCCAAATATTGATCAAGCGCTGGCGACTAAAACTTATAAAACGCTCGCTTTTCATCGGGTATTAGATGAACGTATGGTGGCAGCGCAGCGCCAAGGCCGCATCAGTTTTTATATGACGGCACTCGGTGAAGAAGCGGCTAGTGTTGGTGGTGCTGCTGGCCTGAAAGATCAAGATATGATCATGGCGCAGTATCGTGAGCAGGGCGCATTAATGTTTCGAGGTTTTAGCCTTGAAAACTTTATGAACCAAATGTTCAGTAATGAAAAAGATTTAGGTAAAGGTCGTCAAATGCCAATTCATTACGGTAGTCGTGAATTGAACTATATGACGATTTCATCACCGCTTGGTACACAAATCCCACAAGCGGCGGGTTATGCTTATGGTCAAAAACTACAAGGCTTAGATGCGGTTACCATTTGTTATTTCGGTGAAGGCGCAGCGTCTGAAGGTGATTTTCATGCTGGTTTAAACATGGCTGCTGTGCATCAAGCGCCAGTTATTTTCTTTTGTCGTAATAATGGTTACGCTATTTCAACACCATCAGAAGAACAATATGTCGGTAATGGTATTGCTTCGCGTGGTGTCGGTTACGGTATGAAAACCATACGTATTGACGGTAACGATATTTTAGCTGTTATTGCTGCCGTACAATTGGCGCGTGCATATGGCATAAAAGAAGGCAAGCCGGTATTAATTGAAGCGATGTCTTATCGTTTAGGTGCTCATTCAACGTCTGATGATCCTTCAGGTTATAGAACACGTGAAGAAGAAGCCAAATGGCAAGAACACGATCCTATTCTTCGCATGAAGAACTGGATGCTTGCTCAAGGTTGGTGGGACGAAGCACAAGAGACTGCGTTGTTTGAAAAGCTAAGAGATGAAGTTTTAGCCGCCGTTAAAGTGGCCGAAAAAATTGATAAGCCACCAGTAGAAGATCTCATTACTGATGTTTATGACCAAGTACCCCCTTTGTTACAAAGTCAATTTGATGAGCTTAAAGAACATATCAAAAAATACCCTAAAGCTTACCCGTTTTCGGCAGGGAGAATTAAGTAATGGCGCAAATCAATTTATTACAAGCGATTAATGACGCGCTTGATATCGTGATGGCAGAAAATGATCGTGCGGTTTGCTTTGGTGAAGATGTGGGCCACTTTGGTGGCGTGTTCAGAGCAACCAGTGGTTTACAAGAAAAATACGGTAAAAGCCGTTGCTTTAATACCCCATTAGTTGAGCAAGGTGTTATTGGTTTTGCTAATGGCCTAGCCGCTCAAGGCAGTACCGCTATTGCTGAAATTCAGTTTGCTGATTATATCTTTCCAGCTTTTGATCAAATTGTTAATGAATCAGCTAAGTTTCGTTACCGTAGTGGTAATGAATTTGATGTTGGTAAACTGACTATTCGTACGCCATATGGCGGCGGTATTGCCGGTGGTTTATATCATAGCCAATCACCTGAAGCTTACTTTGCTCATACGCCGGGTTTAAAAGTTGTTGTGCCACGTAACCCTTATCAAGCAAAAGGTTTGTTACTGGCGTCAATTCGTGACGATAACCCAGTGATATTCTTTGAACCTAAACGTTTGTATCGTGCATCAGTTGGCGAAGTGCCAGAAGAAGACTACGAACTACCTTTAGGTAAAGCTGAGGTTGTGCAAAAAGGCAGTGATATCACCTTACTGGCTTGGGGCGCTCAAGTTGAAATTGTTGAGAAAGCAGCAGCATTGGCAGCAAGCGATGGTATTTCATGTGAAATTATTGATTTACGTACTATTTTGCCTTGGGATATTGAAACAGTAGCAAACTCAGTGACGAAAACAGGCCGTTTTGTTGTCAGTCAAGAAGCGCCCTTAACGGCTGGTTTTGCTAGTGAAATTGCCGCTACTATTCAACAAGCATGTTTCTTACATTTAGAAGCGCCAATTGCCCGAGTTTGTGGTATGGACACACCTTATCCATTAGCACTTGAAAAAGAATACGCCGCCGATCATTTAAAGATCTTTGAAGCAATTAAAACCACGATGACCTACTAGGATTTATAAGCATGAGCATTGATTTTATATTGCCAGATATTGGCGAAGGTATCGTTGAATGTGAACTGGTTGAATGGCTAGTAGCAGAAGGCGATGTGATTGAAGAAGATCAGCCCGTTGCTGATGTGATGACCGACAAAGCCTTGGTTCAAATTCCCGCGATGCATTCTGGTGTAGTAGATAAACTTTACTACGCAAAAGGTGAGATAGCTAAAGTTCATTCGCCTTTATTTTCTATGACACCTGCAGGTAGTACGGACAGCGCTGTTGAAGCAAGCGCAGTTGATACGGCTGTAGTTGCAACGCCTGTTGCTGTTGAACCTGTTGCAGGTGGTAGCCAAGTAGAAGACTTTATTTTACCTGATATAGGTGAAGGTATTGTTGAATGTGAACTGGTTGAATGGTTAGTGGCTGAAGGTGATTTGATTGAAGAAGATCAACCGATAGCCGACGTTATGACCGATAAAGCCTTGGTACAAATTCCAGCTATGCATAAAGGTAAAGTGGTTAAGCTTTATTATGCGAAAGGTGAAATTGCTAAAGTTCATGCGCCCTTGTTTGCTGTTGAAATTGCCACATCTGGACAAGTGATTGCTGCTGAAACACCTGTAGCTGATGTGTCAAAAGCCATGAAAAACAATGTCACGGCTCAGGCTGAGGTTGTTGAAACTAAAGCGGTGGCAGCAAAGGTTATTAATGAAAAAGCTGTAGCGAGTCCAGCGGTACGCCGTGTTGCTCGTGAGCTCAACGTTAACATTCATCAAGTACCAGGCAGTGGTAAAAAAGGTCGGGTTTATAAAGACGATGTTTTAGCTTTTAACAAAGTACCAGCAGTGGCTACTACTGATACTAATACTGTCGCTGCAGTTGACAATGTTAGCGCTAGTGTTGTTGGTGGTACGCGCGTAGAAGCTATTCGCGGTATAAAAGCGGTGATGGCAAAAGCTATGGTTAGGTCAGTATCGACTATTCCTCACTTTACTTATTGTGAAGAAATCGACATGACCAATTTGATTAAATTGCGTGGTGAACTAAAAGAAGTTTATGCCAAACAAGATATTAAATTAACTATGATGCCATTCTTTATGAAAGCTATGTCGTTAGCGCTGAAGCAGTTTCCGTTAGTGAATACGCAAGTAAATGAAGACTGTACTGAGCTGACTTATTTTGACGATCATAATATTGGTATGGCCGTTGACTCTAAAGTAGGTTTGTTAGTACCTAATGTTAAACAAGTACAAACAAAGTCTATTTTAGAACTAGCCGCTGATATTAGCCGTTTAACTAATGATGCGCGCTCAGGTCGTGTGCCAGCAGCTGATTTGAAAGGTGGTACGATTACCATTTCAAACATTGGTGCTATTGGCGGCACGGTGGCAACGCCTATTATCAATAAGCCTGAATCTGCTATTGTTGCGTTAGGTAAGTTACAAAAATTACCACGTTTTAATGACAAAGGTGAAGTGGAAGCTCGCTCAATTATGCAAGTGAGTTGGTCTGGCGATCATCGCACTATTGATGGGGGCACCATTGCCCGTTTTTGTAATTTATGGAAGTCATTCCTTGAAGAGCCAAGCAACATGCTAGTACATATGTCGTAAGCTTTTGTATACTATAAATAAACTGATTAAAGGTCTGCATTAGCAGACCTTTTTTATGATAAAGAAAAGATAAATCTAAATAACTAAATTTTTTGAGTTATTTTAGTAACAACAACTCAGGTAAAATATATCAATTAAGCTTAAATTCAATGAGAATTTATTTGAATTTAGTTGTTTACTGTTAAGGAAGTCTAGTGGCGGAAAAGAAACTCCAGCATTTTTATATCGCTGAAGAACAGTCGATTTATTTATTAAATCACGAAGATGCAACCAAATTAAAGCAATGGGTTGAGCTTTGTCAGCAGCAGTTAACTTTGTTGGGTTATCAAAACATCGCCCTGATTGGTAAAGGTGCTTATGGTTTTGTTTTTGGTGGTGAAGATGAGCAGGGGCAATCACAGGTCTTTAAGTTTTCCCGTATTAACCTGCCACAACATGTCCAAGACCGCCTAGCTGAAGAAGCTGATATTCAGCGCCAACTCTCTCACGAACGCATTCCTAAAATTATTGGCTATTACAAAATAAAGCGTCAATCTATTGTTCATATGCAGCGAGCACCTGGCATAGACCTTGAAAAGTTGTCTTATCAAAGAGGGCCTTTAGCGAGTGAACTAATCGTTAAAATTGCCTTGCAACTTGCCGATATTCTTATTTATTTGCGTGATAGCAGTCAACACGATAAAGCTAGGCCTTATGTCCATGGTGATATAAAACCATCAAACGTGGTGTTTGATCCTGAAACCGAGAAAGTATACCTAGTCGACTGGGGCTCTTCAGTACCCGCCCAACTTGATGTTAATGGCCAATCTACCGCTAATAATGTTATGGATTTAATGAGCAGCGATTTACAAAATAGTAATGCCCGCTTAGGCGATGTTTACTTTATTGGTGATGAGCAAATTAGCGGTGAAATGTCGTCGCCCCGTTTTGACGAACAAGGGCTAGCAGCAACCTTATATGCCTTAGCTTCGGGTCAGTCTTGTCGCTATGGTAGTGCGGTGATCACACCTTCATCTTTGGGTTTGCCTAAATTACTGGCGCAAATATTATCGGGTATGTTTAGCAAAGACCGAAGTCAGCGAAATAAAGCGGGGAACTATTTTTTTAAACATCTAGCCTTGTTAAAAAATACCGTGATGGCCGATCCGCCTTTACCGGTTGAAATTAAGCCTTTAGTGCCGGTTTGGTGCAAAAATTATCACAAAAATATGGATACTGTGGTTTATGGTTCGCGTAAATCTTTCCTGCGAGAATCTGCCGATGTAGACGAGCTAAATGATATAGACGATGTGCAATTAGAAAAATACTTTAAAAATTTTCTTATGGGCATGGGTGATACCGAGAAAGCCTTTGTTGCTGCGGTTAGCCGTTTAGCTAATTTTCCTGTCGTGGGTGGCTTGGCTGTGCGTTGGGAAAAAAATGGTGTCTATATTGACTCAAACTTATCGTTATTTGACCCAAAACTGAAAACATCATTTCAAAGTGCGGTGAATAATATGGTGCGCTTGGCTCAAGGTATATTCAGAATAGGGGTTTTTAAAAGTTGTTTATTCAATGCCAGAAATACGTTGCATGTTGAGCGTGAAAACGAAGAACAACCCTTTCAAGCCTTAGCCAATCAAGCTATCCATTTTGATGTCAGTGATATTGCCGATATTGACGATATAACACGACTGCACTCTTACTTTGAAGATGGTGTCGACCCAGATGAATATTTATATTTACCCGACGAAGTTATGGTGGTGTTAGCGCGTTTAAATCAGATCCATCACACCGGTTGTATTATTTTTGAGGTCTTGCCACGACACCTTAAAATTCACAGTTATTTAATGTTGTTAAATCACGACAAAGAAGCAGAATTTAAGCAATGCTTGACCGATATATTACAGTTGCTACCAACGATTACTGGTATTGGTATTTCTGGTTTTATGAAGCTGCCTTACAAAGATACACGGTTTTTTGAACATATAAATGGCTTACCCGATAAGTTTTATCCGAGAAATCCCAAGCAAACACCTGAGCTTTAACTTAGCATTAACCCAGCCTGACAATAAAATAGTCACCATGGCTTGGCTCAAATAATACCAAGCGGACTCAATTAGTCCGCTTGGTATTAAGCTCATTGGATGGGTTTAATATTTTCAGTGTTTGACGTAGCTACGCGTGCTGAAAATTCATCCGCTAAACATTCGGATGCTTTTAACACCGTTTGCCAATATTTTAGCCGCGTTGTCGGCGCTAGATTAATAAAGTCTTTACGGTCGGGTATTTTTGCAAAAGGCAATTGAGCAATAAAGGCTGCAGAGGGCACTAACATTACGGTGTTTTTGTAATACTCGGTATTGACCTTACGCGCTAAATTTTTATCAAACCAACCGGCTTTTGGTGTTGGTGAAAAGTGTGGATACAGCGTAAGGCCAGATACTGGTTTAATATCAACATCAAAATGGTAATCAATAATACCACCGTCGCGATACATGCCTTTTGGCGAATCAGCAATATTTCTTACACCACCCATAACAACCGGTATAGAACCAGAGGCAAGCAAGCTTGTGGTTAAATTTTTGTGATTCAAGGCTTGATATTGGGTGTTAAAATTAAAATGGTCATTAATAGTTAACTGGCTTGTCGGATGATGATAAACAAAGCGTTGATATTGTTTAGCAAGTAAACCGCGATTGACTTGATTGAATACCATGCTCGATATTAACCCCAACATTAACGGTGTTTTTTGTTCAAAAGCAGTTAAACCACGGCATTTTGCGACAATAAAGTGGGCTTTGAAAATTGGATTGTTGATAATTTCATTACTGCCGTTAGCCCCTAACACTTCTTCAAGTAGGGCCATTGCTTTGGCAGTAATTTCTTTATTTTTGGCTTTTTCTGAATAGGTGGTTTTGGAATATAGTGTCGCTAAGCGCGTAATAGCCGCAACGGGATCTTGCTGGCTAAGGGCGGCAAAGCGAAATGCCCCTGCTGACGAACCGACTAAATTCAATTCAGTGCGGCGATCTTTAAAATATTCCCCAAAAAGGTATTTGTCTAAGCCAAATAAGCTAAACCATTTTGGCCCACCACTGGCGCCCAGCATAGTGCTAAAAAGCGCTGGTTTAAAGCCTTGTTCTTGTATTGTGTTTAAGGCGTTGCTGCCACAATAAATATCTAGCATATTTGCCATCGTTAGAAAAACCTCTCCATTGGTTATTAAAGTGCATACTATCTTCTAGCGCTAGTTATACCAATCCCATTAAGTTATTACTCACTTGTACTAGTTAAAATAGCTCAAGGCTGTGTTGCTCTCAATCCCAATAGCCAGCTATTGCTCAATCGAGCGCCTTACCTTGAGTTATTTTTCCTGCGCACAACAAGATCACAAACTTAATGGAACTGGTATAATACCAAGTTGATTAATTACCTGCTCATTTTTAATGGTTAAAATGAATAACTACAGCGTTATAAAATTTATAAGGTGAATAACTACTGACTAAATTTTATGCCTTGTATTTATCCATTTTTCCTCATGAAAAAGGTGATCACTTAATTAATCAAATTGGTATTAATTCATCAGCACTTTCTTGGGGTATCCGCTTGATAAGTTAATAATCGTGTTGACCAAACCCCGTTTGGCCTATGGGTAAAAATAAGGTTTGATAAAGTTTAGTGGCATACTCATCGGTCATCCCTGCGACATAATCAGCGATAACACGGTGTTGATTGAGCTTGTTTTCTTTTGCCTGTAGCCAACGCATTGCGGTGTTTTTAGGTAATAAGCGCTCAGGATCGGAAGACAAGGCTTGAAATAATTCCATCACAATTTGCTGACCACGATATTCTAACCGTTGAATTGACGTTTGCTTGATCACAAATTGATAAACAAAGTCTTTGAAAATCTGTAGCACTTGAGCGGCAATAAGTTGATGCACGGCATTATAGCGTAAAAGTGGCTCTTGAAAGTTACACGCTTGGGTTTCATTAATATCATCTAATTCGACTGCCGTTATTAAGTAATTCACTAAACCGCCAATAGCTTCTTTTTGCTTATAGCGTTGATGACTAAAAAGATTGTCCGCTAAGCTTAAGCTATAATCATGCAGCCACTCATCGTCTATTTTCAATAGTCTTTTGATAACATTTTCATCAAAGTCTTGTTGATTAACTACGCCGGTAACAATGGCATCTTCTAAATCATGAATGCCATAGGCAATATCATCCGCTAATTCCATCATCGAACAATCTAAAGATTTATAGTTCGTTTTACTATGGCTATTAGCTTTGTTGGTAAATTGTTGGAAAAGTGCTTTGTCTCCTTGGCATAACGGCGCTAATACCCAATTAAACATTTCTATATCGTCAAGATATAAACCTTTGGGTGGGTGCCATTTCGACGCTTCTAGTTGGCGAAAAGATGCTGGTAACGCTTGTGGGATATTTTGTTGTAAATTACCTAAGGTTTGCGGATATTTTATTAAGCCCAGTAGTGTTCTGCGAGTTAAATTCATACCAAAATGCTCACTAAAGGGTTCTAAATGCGCGACAATACGAAAGGTTTGTCCATTACCTTCAAAGCCACCATAGTCCCGCATCATATAATGTAGGGCAATTTCTCCACCATGGCCGAATGGCGGATGGCCAATATCATGGGCTAAACATAATGCTTCAATTAAACTGTCGTCAGCGGGCAGTAGGGCAGCGCTATGCTCAGGGTATTTACTGCGAATTTGCGCGATAATACCGCTACCAATTTGGGCGGCTTCTAAAGAATGGGTTAATCGGGTGCGGTGAAAGTCACTTTGACCACTACTCATCACTTGGGTTTTTGATTGTAATCGTCGAAATGCGGCTGAATGGAGAATGCGAGCTCGGTCACGTTGAAATGGGCTGCGGTGATCTTGATGTCTTTTTGCAACTCGCTCTAACCGTCTTACTTGCCAAGGATTGTCCATGATACCTCTACTTTCAAGCTGAATTAACCGTATGATACAAATAGTATATTATTCTTTAAAGGAAGGTAATACCAAATCTATTAAGTTATCTCCTACACGCTGCTTACCTTCTTCCCTTTAATGTTTTGCTCTTCTGGGTGCAGGACGAAGTCCCTCGGTGGTTAATAGTTTTTAAAAAACTTTACCACCGAGGCACAGAGGTGCTGGACGCTATACCGAGAAGTGACTTCAATAGTAAAAACACTAAGTATCGTGTTGCTTTATCTCATTCAGTCCTCATTCTTTTCTCCCTGTGAATCTTTTTTAGTATTTTACAGGAAGAAAAGAATGAGAAAAGAAGGAGTAATACCAATTTGATTAATTAAGTGATCACCTTTTTCATGAGGAAAAATGGATAAATACAAGGCATAAAGTTTAGTCAGTAGTTATTCTACTTATAAATTTTATAACGCTGTAGTTATTCATTTTAACCATTAAAAATGAGCAGGTAATTAATCAACTTGGTATAAATACTGAGTGAATTTAATGTAGGTAAATTTATATTGGGTAAGATATTACCTTAATGATTTTTTCTCTTCTCGGTGTAGGACGAAGTCCCTCGCTGGTGAAATAGCTTTGCGTTTGTAGTGACACTTAAGGTACACAAGGCTATTTATTAGCAATAAATATCGCCCGTTTTGGTGCTGGATATCCTTCAATGGTTTTACTGTTATCATTAGGGTCAAGAAAGTCTTGTAATGATTCAGTATCTATCCAGTCGGTTTTTCGTTGTTCGTCGAGGGCAGTAATATCGATATTAACCACACGAATATTTTTAAAACCACAACGTTCAAGCCAGGTACACATGGCGTCACAACTGGGTAAAAACCAAACGTTGCGCATTTTCGCATAGCGTTCGCCAGGTACTAAGACAGTATTTTCATCGCCATCGACCACTAAGGTCTCTAAGACCAGTTCACCGCCTTTAACTAATTGCGCTTTTAATTGGTAAAGAAAGTCTATTGGCGAGCGTCGATGATACAAAACGCCCATAGCAAATACCGTATCGAAGGCATTTAACTCAGGTAGCTGTTCAACACCTAAGGGTAATAAATTAACGTGATCATCTTGAACAAAATGTTGTATGGCTTGAAATTGCGATAAAAATAATTGTGTTGGGTCAATACCAACGACAAACTCAGCACCTGCGCCGCGCATGCGCCATAAATGATAGCCACTGCCACAGCCAATATCTAATACATAACGATGAGTTAAGTCACTAATGTGTGGCGCTAAGCGATCCCATTTAAAGTCTGAGCGCCATTCCGTATCTATATGCAGGCCGTGAATATGATATGGGCCTTTACGCCAGGGTTTAAACTTTTTCAGCAAGTTTTCTAAGCGTTTATATTCACCGTCATTAATGTCAGCGCGATCTCCTGCACGAACGGTAGTACTAATATCAATGCTCGATGGTGATGTTTTCGGTAGTGCCGTTAGGGTTTTTTGCCATTGGGCAAACTCGCCATGTAAATGTTGCTCACGCCACTGAGTCAGTTGAGCAGGTAAAGTGTTAAGCCAGTGGCTTAATCGGTTACTTGCTATTTTTTGATAAAATTTGTTAAATGAAATCATCGGTTTATTTAATCGCGATCAGAGAGAAGAAGTTAAAACATTGAAACCAAGGCGCGCTATGGTTAAAGCCAGCAAGTTTTAAACGCTTTAAATGGGTGTCTAAATTATCAGTGAGCATGACGTTTTCTAATGCGGTGCGTTTTTGGGCGATTTCTAATTCGCTATAACCATTGGCACGCTTAAAGTCATGATGTAAGTCGACAAGCA
Source organism: Colwellia sp. C1TZA3 (assembly GCF_007954265.1). Lineage (GTDB taxonomy): Bacteria > Pseudomonadota > Gammaproteobacteria > Enterobacterales > Alteromonadaceae > Cognaticolwellia. The sequence continues at coordinate 81,175 of NZ_VOLS01000007.1, forward strand.
ACTCATTGCAGACACTGTCGGTGTGGGCTATTTTTTCTGACAGTAACAATAAGCCACCTGGATTAAGGCCTTTAGCTACTTTACTTAACAATAATTGCCGTTGTTCTGGCGCGATAAATTGTAAAGTAAAATTAAGCACCACCATTGAGGCATTTTTAATTTCAATATCAAGAATATTAGCTTCTATTATCTCAACCGGTGTTTCACCTTTAAAAGCACTGACATGCATTTTACAGCGTTCAACCATGGCGCTTGAGCTATCAACGCCGATAATTTTACAGTTTTTTGCGCTGATACCTTTACGCATCGCCAATGTTGCCGCGCCAAGCGAACAGCCAAGGTCGTAAATTTGGCTGTTGTCGGTGACATAGCGCTGACTTAGTCGGCCTATGGTATCAATAATAGTGCTATAACCCGGTACTGAGCGGCTGATCATATCGGGGAACACTTCTACAACTTGCGCGTCGAATGCAAAATCTTTGATTTTACTTTGTTTATTAGAAAAAATTAAATCGGTATCTGATGTTTTCATGATGTCAAAACTATACTAACGTTTCAGGCTATAAAAACGTATTTTACCTGATATATTCTCCGATAAACAAGGTAATGTATGTTTATGTTCTGCCTAGGGCGTTATAGCTTACTTTATGCCATTATTGGCAGCGCTTAGCACAGAATGCAAAACGCGCTTAAAGCTTGAGGGGGTAAGCATTATCAATGTAATTAATCTACATTTTATAGTGGAGCGGGTATAACTTAGACTATTCATTGAATGTCGGGTGACTTTACTTAGCATTGCTTTATAATGTTGGCAATTTTTATCATCACAAGTTATAGATTTATCAAACATCTATTAATTTGTTCAGCTTATTCGAATTTTAGGGTAAATACATGCGTAGTCTTTATTGTGGTGAGGTTAATGAATCTCATGTGGGTCAGGAAGTCACACTTTGTGGTTGGGTTAATCGTCGTCGTGACTTAGGTGCGGTAATTTTCTTAGATTTACGAGACCGTGAAGGTCTTGTGCAAGTGGTTTACGATCCGGACTTTCCTGAGGTGCTTGAAAAAGCCAACACTTTGCGTAATGAGTTTTGTGTGCAAATCAGAGGTAAAGTGCGCGCTCGTCCTGATGGCCAAGTTAATAAAGATATGGCAACGGGCGCCATTGAAGTTTTAGGCTTAGAGTTAACCATTTTAAATAAGTCAGCACCACTCCCTTTAGATTCAAATCAGAAAAACTCTGAAGAACTACGATTAAAATATCGTTATCTTGATTTACGTCGTCCAGAAATGACTGAGCGTATGCGCTTTCGCGCTAAAGTGACTTCAGCAGTACGTGCATCACTTGAATCACAAGGTTTTTTGGATATAGAAACGCCAATTTTAACGGCAGCAACCCCTGAAGGTGCGCGTGATTATTTAGTTCCTAGCCGTACTCATAAAGGGCAATTTTTTGCTTTACCGCAGTCGCCACAATTATTTAAACAATTGTTGATGATGTCAGGTATGGAACGCTACTATCAAATTGTTAAGTGTTTTCGTGATGAAGACTTACGTGCAGATCGCCAACCAGAATTTACTCAAATTGATATTGAAACCTCATTTATGAGTTCAGATCAAGTGATGCAAGTGACTGAAACTATGATCCGTGGCTTATTCCAAGAGCTACTTAACGTAGACTTAGGTGAGTTTCCCCGTATGACTTATCTCGAGGCAATGACCCGTTTTGGCTCTGATAAACCCGACTTACGTAATCCACTTGAAATTGTTGACGTGGCTGACATCTTAAAAGATGTTGAGTTTAAAGTTTTTTCTGGCCCAGCTAACGACGATAAAGGCCGAGTTGCTGTTATTTGTATACCGGGAGGCGCCGCTAAATTCTCTCGTAAAGGTATTGACGAATTAACTAAATTTGTTGGTATTTATGGCGCGAAGGGCATGCCATGGTTAAAAGTTAATGACCTTGATGCCGGGCTCGATGGCTTACAATCACCGATTTTAAAATTTTTAGATGAAGCTGCCGTTAATGCGCTATTAAGCCGTACTAATGCTAAAACCGGCGATATTATCTTTTTTGGTTCAGACACTTATAATGTGGTGACTGAATCATTAGGTGCCTTGCGTTTAAAAGTGGGTGAAGACCTTGAGTTATTGCAAGGTGACTGGAAGCCATTATGGGTTGTAGACTTTCCAATGTTTGAAGAAGCTGACGGCAACATGCATGCTATTCATCATCCGTTTACCGCGCCAACAAATTTAACCGCTGAAGAATTAGAGGCAAACCCAGTAGGTGCCTTGTCTGATGCCTATGACATGGTGCTTAATGGCTGTGAATTAGGTGGTGGTTCGGTGCGTATTCATCATCAAGATATGCAAGCTGCAGTATTTCGCATTTTGGGTATTAGCGATGAAGAAGCGCAAGAAAAATTTGGTTTCCTACTGGAAGCCTTGCAATACGGTGCGCCACCGCATGCCGGTTTAGCCTTTGGTTTAGACCGTTTAGTGATGTTGATGACAGGGGCAAGTTCAATTCGTGATGTCATGGCATTCCCAAAAACAACGACTGCGGCATGTCCGTTAACTAATGCGCCAGGCCATGCAAACCCCGCACAACTGGCTGAACTAGGCATTGCTTGTTTGGCAAAAGAAACTGATACTGAGCCAAAAGCAGAATAACTTCTGTTAGAAAAATTTTAACGTGACTAAGCGTTGATGTTAAAACAATTAAAACGCACGAATTAATGCTACTTAGGCCTTATTCGTGCGTTTTTTTTCAATAGTATTATTTTAAAGTTAAGGCTTTTATTAAGGTAAATGACGAGTGAGTATTATTTTAGGTATTGACCCAGGGTCACGTTTAACCGGCTATGGTGTTATTAAACAAGCGGGGCGTAATTTTACCTATTTAGGCAGTGGCTGCATTAAAGCCACAGCGGCAGGTGAAGATTTAGGTATGCGTTTGCAAACAATTTTTGCTGGCGTTAGTGAGCTTATCTTGCAATTTCAACCTGATATGTTTGCTATTGAGCAAGTCTTTATGGCTAAAAATCCTGATTCAGCCCTAAAATTAGGCCAAGCTCGAGGCGCGGCTATTGTTGCGGCGACTAACAATGGTTTAATGATTGCAGAATACTCTGCTAGACAAATTAAACAATCGGTTGTTGGTACAGGTGCGGCAGATAAAACTCAAGTGCAACATATGGTGAAAACTATTTTGAAATTGCCGGGCACACCTCAAGCTGATGCAGCTGATGCGCTAGCCGTTGCACTTTGTCATGCGCATAGTCATGACTCGATTAGTAAACTCTCAGGCCAAGCCACTAAAACAGTACGTAGGCGCTTACGTTAATGGCTGCTGTTTTAGTATTATCGTTATTTACGCACCACTTTAAATAACTTGGGCTTAAACTTTACTGTATAAATATCTAGTGGTATGGTGTTGCTATATAGTATATCAAGTAAAGGCTAAGCTGTGATTGGACGTTTACGCGGCATATTAATAGAAAAAATGGCTCCCGAAATTTTAATTGAATGTAATGGTGTTGGCTATGAAGTAACCATGCCAATGACCAGCATTTATGCCCTTGGCGAAGTTAATCAAGAAGCGACCTTATATACCCACTTTGTGGTACGCGAAGACGCACAATTACTTTATGGTTTCGCTAATAAAGTTGAGCGCAAACTGTTTCGCTTACTGATCAAGGTTAATGGTGTTGGACCTAAACTAGGCTTAGCTATTTTGTCCGGCATGTCTGCCGATCAATTTGTCAGTTGTGTTATACATGACGATTTAACCACTATTGTGAAAATACCCGGTGTTGGCAAAAAAACAGCAGAACGCTTGTTGATTGAAATGCGCGACAGATTAAAAGATTGGCAAACTGACAGCAGTGACGCGCTGGTGCACATGATGCCCACGGATGTTAATCAAGCTAATGCTTTTGTCAGTGATAATAAAGGTGACGCTATTAACGCCTTAGTTTCTTTAGGGTATAGTCAATTACAAGCAGATAAAGCGGTTAAAGCAGTCTTTCATGCTGATAAAAGTAGTGAAGACTTGATCCGTGGTGCTTTAAAAGCCATGTTATAACCATCAATAACTACGTAATATTGATTATGACGAGTTTCAGCCTAACGTAAATGACGATAAAACTTTCCAAAGAGTAAGACATGATAGAAGCAGATCGATTAATTGAACCAATAGCTAGCCGTGAAGATCAAACGGTTGACCGAGCTATTAGGCCTAAAATGTTGTCCGACTATACAGGCCAGGCTCATGTAAAGTCTCAAATGGAAATTTTCATTGCGGCGGCATTGAAAAGGCGAGAGCCGCTTGATCATTTATTGATTTTTGGTCCGCCAGGTTTAGGTAAAACCACCTTAGCCAACATTGTTGCTAACGAAATGGGCGTGAGTATTCGCGCTACTTCAGGCCCAGTCTTGGAAAAAGCCGGCGACTTGGCGGCATTACTGACCAACCTTGAAGAAAATGACGTGTTGTTTATCGATGAAATTCATCGTTTAAGCCCAGTTGTAGAAGAAATTCTTTACCCAGCGTTGGAAGATTATCAGCTAGATATTATGATTGGCGAGGGGCCAGCAGCACGCTCAATAAAACTTGATTTACCGCCCTTTACCTTAATTGGTGCCACCACTCGCGCGGGTGCGTTAACTTCGCCACTGCGCGACCGTTTTGGCATAGTACAACGGCTAGAGTTTTATAACACCCAAGAGTTAACCGAAATTGTCATGCGTTCAGCCCATTTCTTAAATTTAGATATTGCTCAAGCAGGTGCTTTTGAAGTCGCAAGGCGCTCTCGTGGTACTCCTCGTATTGCCAATCGTTTATTACGCAGAGTAAGAGATTACGCCGATGTAAAAACTAATGGTGTTGTCAGTAAAGCGACCGCAGCCAGTGCCTTAGATATGCTAGAGGTAGACAATGAAGGTTTTGATTTAATGGACCGTAAGTTACTCGAAGCGATAATTGATAAATTTGCTGGTGGACCCGTTGGCCTTGATAACATTGCCGCGGCCATTGGCGAAGAGCGTGAAACTATTGAAGACGTACTAGAACCTTTTTTAATACAGCAAGGTTTTTTACAACGTACACCGCGTGGGCGAATTGCCACCAGCCGAGCTTACCTGCATTTTGGCTTAGACTTCCCAAGCTAACACCTCTAAACTTTTACCGCTAAAAAGCACCTTCGGGTGCTTTTTATGTTCAGGACGAGCGGTATGGCGTGGTCACATGGATGTGATAGAACGTTGATGTTTATTCTTTGAATTTTAAGCAAAAAAAAGCCCACATAAATCTATGTGGGCCAACTTAGAATATAAGTTGATAAAAGGAAATGGGGGATCCTAAAAAATATATAACAGAGAAAGGTAACAACACCTATCAAAACATTATTGGGCTAAGATGAAAAATGTAAGCGAAACAAAATTCGTGCGCTAGCTCAAACAACGAAGCCATTCTAGTCCGATGAGTTGATTAACACCAATGAAACAAATTTATGTTAATCATTAGAAAAACTAATGCGAAATGATTTGCAATAATGCAAGCTAAGTAATTATTTACCGTTGCTGATTAGTGACAACTTTCAATAATATCATTAGTATAATAGATCAGTAACTAGGTTTATTACTGAAATTTTCACAAAGAAAGTACCTTAGCTCTTGTTCCATGTGAGCTTTATCTATTAAGATAAGCACTTGAAAATTTTGTACTAAGATAAATCGAATAAATTTAATGTTATTAAACAGTCACCAACACACCGTACGTGTTTACTATGAAGATACCGATGCTGGTGGTATTGTTTATTATGCGAACTATTTGAAGTTTTTTGAACGCGCTAGAACAGAATGGCTGCGTGAACTTGGTATTAATCAATCAATATTTTTAGAACAAAACATTGGCTTTGTGGTCACAAAGGTGGCGATGGACAATAAGGCATCAGCAAAACTTGATGACTTGTTAACAATTACCACGACAATAAGCCGACTGAAGTCTGCCAGTTTGGTATTTTCACAGCAGCTTGTGAACCAGAAGCAGATAACATTATGTACGGCTGAAATTAAAGTCGCTTGTGTTGTCTTATCAATTGCCAAACCTTGTATTATCCCCAAAAGCATATTAGGAGCATTAAAACGTGTCAGCTGAAATTTCGTTTTTTGATTTATTTTTACAGGCTAGTTTATTAGTTCAGCTGGTGATGTTGACCTTACTAGGATTTTCCATTGCCTGTTGGACCATGATTTTTCAACGTCGTAAGGCCTTGTTGGCTGCTCAAACACAATTAAAAAACTTTGAAGATAAATTTTGGAGTGGCGCTGATTTAAGTAAACTCTACAGTGAAGTTTCTGCTAAAGAACATATTGACGGTATTGAAAGCCTTTTTGTTTCGGGTTTTCGTGAATTTGCTCGTTTACGTAAATCTCACGGCTATGCGCCGCAAGTGATTGTTGACGGCACACACCGAGCAATGCGCGTGGCTATGTCAAGAGAAGTAGATAGCCTAGAAACACATTTGCCCTTTATGGCCACTGTTGGTTCAATAAGTCCTTATATTGGCCTATTTGGTACCGTGTGGGGTATTATGAATTCATTTATTGCCTTAGGTGCCGTTGAGCAAGCTACATTGGCTATGGTTGCACCTGGTATTGCTGAGGCATTAATCGCCACAGCAATGGGTTTATTTGCCGCCATTCCTGCCGTGATGGCATTTAACCGTTTTAGTCATAATGTTGAAAAACTTGAAAATAGCTATGGTAACTTTATGGACGAATTTTCAAGTATATTACAAAGACAAACAGCGACAGAGCAACACGGCTAAGGTAGAGATTAACTATGTATAATCGAGTGAGGCGCCGCAAGGTTGCTGAGATAAATGTAGTGCCCTATATTGACGTAATGTTAGTGCTGCTGATTATTTTTATGGTAACGGCACCGTTGATAACACAAGGCGTTAAAGTTGATTTACCGCAAGCTGATGCTAAGCCGCTCAGTAAAGATATGAAGCCTCCTTTAGTCGCTTCAGTTGATGCCAATGGCAATTATTATTTGGCAGTTGGTACCAGTAAAAACGAACCCATGTCGGCAGAAGAAGTTGCCACTTTAGTCGCTGCACATTTAAAGTTGGCGCCTGATACGCCTGTGGTGGTTAATGGTGATGGTGCGGTTTCTTATAATGCGGTTATTCAATTAATGGTGATGCTACAAAAAATAGCAGGTGTACCCTCGGTTGGCTTAATGACTGATACCCCGGAGCGTAAGTAGTGTCATCGAAGTATTCAACTCCCTTAGCGTTAAGTTTTGCTATACATACAGTACTGGCTGTCGTTTTGTTGTCGGGTGATTTCTCATCGCCACCAAAACCTACGGTAACGTCAGTGCAAATGGAGCCCATTCAAGCGGTTGTTGTCGAAAGAAGTAAAGTAGAGGCGCAAATTAATAAGATTAAGAAGCAAAAAGCCGATGACGCTAAAAAGCTTAAAGATCTTGAAAATAGTATTGCAGCAGCAAAAACAAAACAAGTAAATGAAGAAAAGCGCATTAAGAGTCTTGAACGTCAGCGTAAGAAAAAAGAGCAAGAAAAAAAGGCCGCGGACAGCGCGGCTAAAAAATCTCAAGCTAAAGCAAACGCGGCAGACAAACAACGCCAACAAAAAGAGCTTGAAAGAGCGCAAGCTGATAAAGCGGCAGCAGACGCGCAAGCTAAGCGCATAAAAGAAGAGCAAGCGGCTAAAAAAGCAGAAGATTTGCGTAAAAAGAAAGCGGCCGACCGAAAACGTAAACAGCAAGAAGAGCGAGAACGTGCCGCTCAGCAAAAATTATTAGCGCAACAAATGGCTGAGGAAATGGCTAATCGTCAACAAGCTCGTCGCCAACAAATGATGACAGAGATTGGTCGATTTACCGCACTCATAACGCAAACAATAAAGCGTAATTTGATTACTGACCGTAGCACTATGGAAGGTAAATCTTGTAAATTAACCATAAGTCTAGCACCATCAGGTTTTGTGACCAATGTGGTGACCGGCCAAGGTGACAGACGAGTTTGTGAAGCGGCAAAAACAGCGGTGTATAAAGCGGGTACTTTACCTGTTTCTAAAGACCCTGAAATATTTCGAGAAATGAGGACCATCAGTCTAACGGTAGCGCCCGACAAATTTAATTAAGTTTTGTATATATGTATATATTAGGAAGATAATCGACTCTATGAAAAATGTAACTTTATTTTTACTATTCTTTGCTGCTGTGTTTTCACAGCAGGCAATGGCAACCTTAGAAATTGTTATCACCGAAGGTGTTGACAGTGCACGCCCTATCGCTGTGGTGCCTTTCAAATGGACAGGAACGGGTATTATGCCAGAGCGTTTATCTACAGTGATTAGTGATGATTTACTACGCAGTGGTAAATTTAGTCCAATTAAAGCATCACGCTATCCTCAGACACCGAACAATGATAGCGAAATTGATTACAGCGCTTGGGCAAGTGAGGGCGTCGAAGCCGTTGTTATTGGTGAAGTTAGTGAAACCTCGATAGGTCGTTATCAAATTACCTATCAGCTAGTTGATGTTATTCGTGGCCAAGTCACTGGTGGTGAAACGCAAATGTTAAGCAATGGCGAATTAGTACGTACTTCAGATCATATTCTAGATGAAAGTACTGTTGAGATTGGCGCTGAGCAATTTCGTCGCTATGCTCATCGTATTAGTGATGCTGTTTATGAAAAACTCACCGGTACGCGTGGTGCATTTTTAACAAAAATTGCTTATGTCATTGTGCGCGACCAAGGAGAATATCCTTATCAATTGGTTATTGCCGATTACGATGGCTTTAACGAGCATGTTCTATTAAGTTCAAGGGAGCCATTAATGTCTCCATCATGGCATCCTAGCGGTAACCAGTTAGCTTATGTAACTTTTGAAAACCGACAAGCACAAATTCATATTATTGATATTTATTCTGGTCAACGTAACTTAATAAGCTCGTTTGAGGGTATAAACAGTGCACCTACTTGGTCACCTGATGGAAAAAAACTGGCAATGGTATTGTCTAAAGATGGTAATCCTGAGCTTTACGTGATGAATGTTGCGACGAAAAAGTTACGACGTATCACCCGTCATCGTGCCATCGATACTGAACCTAGTTGGGCACCTGATGGTAAGTCATTGGTATTTAGTTCAGAACGAGGTGGAAAAGCACAGTTATATCGCGTAAATTTAGTCGACGGTAAAATTAGAAGGCTAACTTTTGACGGCGAAATGAATTTAGGTGGTTCATTAACACCTGATGGTCGTCAATTAGTGATGGTAAACCGTACAAACGGTAAGTATCATCTGGCCAAGCAAGAATTTGATTCGGGGCTTTTTCAAGTACTAACAACAACACGTTTGGATGAGTCTCCAAGCATATCACCTAACGGTGGTATGATTATCTATAGTACTTTACACAATAACCGTCAGGTACTAAGTCTAGTTTCCGTAGATGGAAGATTTAAGGCAAGATTGCCAGCACTTAATGGCGAAGTGAAGTCACCTTCATGGTCACCATTTTTATAATAATTATTAGTAATTTAATTTGTAAATAATAAGGACACATAAAATGCGCTTTAATAAAACAGTAAAAGCCTTAGCGGTTGTTTTACCTATCATGGCTTTATCAGCTTGTAGTTCATCTGACTCAGCTAGCGAAGACGCTAGTGCGATGCAAAAAAATGAAGCCGTTATGGCTGAACAAAAAGCTCGTGAAGCAGCAGAGCTTGTCAAAGTTGAAGCTATGCAACGTGCCGATGCTATTGAAGCTAAAAAACGCCAAGAAATTGAAAAGTTACGTTCAGAGCATATTATTTATTTTGATTTTGATAGATCAACAGTAAGTGGTGACTTTGCCGCTATTCTTGAGGCACACTCTAAGTTCCTTAACGAAAACTCAACTGTAAACGTGTTAATTGAAGGCCATGCTGATGAACGTGGCACACCTGAATATAATATTGCACTAGGCGAGCGTCGTGCAAAAGCTATTGAAACGTTTTTAGAAAATATGGGTGTTTCAGCTGCACAATTGAGCACAGTAAGTTACGGCGAAGAAAAACCTATGATTAAAGATCGTAGCGAAGGCGCGTTTGCTAAAAACCGTCGTGCAGTATTAGTCTACTAATCAGGTAATGAAATGAAACCCAATAGTATGCTATTCGGGATGACGTTTGCTGTTGCTGCCAATTTGGCAGTAGCAGCTGAAATGGCCCCTGTTATTGAAGTATCCGCTGGTACGCCTACCAAAGCTGCCAAATTAAGCTTGAGTGAACAGCTGGTTAGTCTTGAGCGCAAGCTTGATGCCCGTAATCGAGCCCAAGTTAACGTTCAACGACAACTTGATGAGCTGCAAAACGAAGTTAACGAGCTTCGTGGTATCACTGAGTTACACACTTATCAATTAAGCCAAGTACTTGACCGTCAACGTGAGTTGTATCAAGAACTTGATCGCAGAGTATCAGAAGCATTAAAACCAGAAAATCAAACGTCGGCGGTGACCATTGCACCTACAGGTAATGCAGTTAAGGTAAATTATAGTGACAACTTAACTGAAAATGAAGCTTACGACCGTGCGGTTAATATGGTACTAAAAGATAAGCGTTACGAACAAGCTATCCCTGAGTTTGAAGCGTTCAATCAAAGATACCCCAACTCGACTTATGCCGCGAACGCCCATTATTGGTTAGGACAGTTATTGTTTAATAAAGGTGAGTTAACTAAAGCACGTCAAGAATTTGATGTAGTGGTGAGTAATTACCCTGATTCTAATAAGCGTAGCGATGCAATGTTAAAGTTAGCTATGGTTGAGCAAAAAGAAAATAACCAAACTAAAGCAATTATAGTATACAAAAAGCTGATAGCTGAATACCCTAATTCAAGTGCTGCTAAACTAGCGCAACCACGATTAAATAGTATCAAGCCATAGTTTTTGTTTATAAGTTGTGCGCTTTGGTGGCTTTTTGTTCGAACAAACAATAAAGTGTAAAAAAGTAGACGATTGTTGTTGCACTTAAAAATATTATGAGTATTATATGCCCCGCATTGGACGAGTAGTCCAGCGGAAACAAATGCCGGTCGTTAGCTCAGCTGGTAGAGCAGTTGGCTTTTAACCAATTTGTCGAAGGTTCAAATCCTTCACGACCGACCACTTTTTTACCAATGAAAAGTGCTTGGCATTTGTTTCGAAGTATATATCGGTCGTTAGCTCAGTTGGTAGAGCAGTTGGCTTTTAACCAATTTGTCGAAGGTTCAAATCCTTCACGACCGACCACTTTTCTTCTACTGTTAAGCATTAATAGTTTAGAATTTAGTGGCACTGAAATTAGCACTATGCGATTTCGTTTTAAAAATTAAAAGTAGTTTATCGGTCGTTAGCTCAGTTGGTAGAGCAGTTGGCTTTTAACCAATTTGTCGAAGGTTCAAATCCTTCACGACCGACCACTTTTAATTATTATGCTTCGTAGGTTATTACCTTAGCATCTTCAATACCTCAATACCTCAATACCTCAATAAACCATTTCATTCGTTATAAACACTTAATCAATTTATTTTATCAATTTACACCTTATATTTCTTATCCACCTTCGTACATATTCGTAGTACACTTTTATTCTTCTATACCTTATAATTCTTATGATTTTAAGGCACTCATTGAGAAGACATATGACCCAAGCAAATTTAGCCGTTGATTTTGACTTTCAATTCCCCAAAAAGGCTACGCCATTAAGTGCTGTAGAGCGTGAAGAGTACAAAGCACGTATCAAATTATTATTGAAAGAAAAAAATGCTGTGCTGGTTGCGCATTACTATACTGATCCCGAGATTCAAGCATTAGCAGAAGAAACCGGTGGGTGTGTTGCTGACTCATTAGAAATGGCAAGATTTGGCAATAATCATCCAGCAGAGACTCTGATTGTAGCGGGTGTGCGTTTTATGGGTGAAACATCCAAAGTACTGACACCAGAGAAAACTGTGGTAATGCCAACATTGGAAGCGACATGTTCGCTAGATTTAGGCTGCCCAATTGAAGAGTTTAGTGCTTTTTGTGATCAACATCCTGACAGAACAGTCGTGGTCTATGCTAATACTTCTACCGCGGTTAAAGCTCGTGCAGACTGGATAGTAACTTCATCATGCGCTTTAGATATTGTTGAGCATCTAGATGATTTAGGTGAGAAGATTATTTGGGGTCCAGATCGTCACTTAGGTGCATATATTGAAAAGCAAACAGGCGCTGACATGATCATGTGGCAAGGTGCTTGTATTGTCCATGATGAGTTTAAAACCAAAGCGTTAATTGATATGAAGGCGCTTCATCCAGATGCTGCGGTGCTTGTTCATCCTGAATCACCAGCAGAAATCATTGATCTTGCTGATTCCGTAGGATCAACCAGCCAACTAATTAAAGCAGCTCAAGCGCTGCCAAATAAAAAATTCATCGTTGCAACCGATCGCGGTATTTTTTATAAAATGCAGCAGTTATGTCCTGATAAAGAATTCTTTGAAGCACCGACAGCTGGCGAAGGTGCGACATGTCGTAGTTGTGCACATTGTCCGTGGATGGCGATGAATGGCTTAAAAGAAATTGAACAAGCACTCTTAAACCCAGAAGGAAGAGAAGTCTTCGTTGATATGAAGCTTCGTACAGGAGCACTTCAATCATTGGATCGCATGTTAAATTTTAATACAGAAATGAATAAAAATAAGTGATTCTATTCTACGTTGCCTGTTAAATGAGCAACTGCTTGAACTTTGTTTAAATTAGGTTGCGTTATGAAGATTATTTTTCTAACATAGCGCAGCTCGTTACATGGAGCTCAATAGATAGTGATTAATACGGTGAGGTGTCCGAGTGGCCGAAGGAGCACGCCTGGAAAGTGTGTAAGGCGCAAGCCTTCGAGGGTTCGAATCCCTCCCTCACCGCCATCTATTGACTTTCTGTCATGAATAACGATATTAAAAATGAAAGCCGCTAGTTATCTAGTGGCTTTTTCTGTTTCTGGACCATTAAAGCTATCCAGCCAAGCACGGCTTGATAGTTTTATTCATAAGTAGTGATGCGAAGACATTAAACCTAAGCGCCATTCAATAACTAACTTTAGTACTATACCCGTTCCACTTCAAGATGCAGTTTCAGAGCTAAGCTAGGAAATCAGCTCAAGGCGCGATACGAAGATAATGGTTATTCTCGGTAACTGCTCCTGCGTTACCCTAATGTCCTACATCGACGTGCATGGAAGTACTAATGCCGTGGAGCCATGGATGGCTAAGAACGGCCATGTAGGAACCTTATCAAGTAGTGCACAGGTTTTTTGTTCCAGACAAAACCTAAGTACATACATCCATGTATGCAACGCTGGACTGGTTTTCTAGCTTAGCTCCCTACGGGCAAGCCGATAAAGGGTCATCTCCTGCGTTATGGATTTCGACAATATTCCTACATGGATGTGGGTTATTAGAGCAACGCAGGAGCAGTTGCCGAGAATAACTATTCTCTTCAATCCATGCCTGGTACCTAACCCTTTCTCGACTTGCACAAACCTGCACCTTGAAGTGGAGCGGGTATATATGCTTGTTTTTTTATAACAATGCCTATTACAAATGAACACAGTGTTGAACGGCCAACAGAATATTATTAGACAGCGTCTTATACCAGTTCCATTAAGTTTGTGATCTTGTTGTGCGCAGGAAAAATAACTCAAGGTAAGGCGCTCGATTGAGCAATAGCTGGCTATTAGGAGTGAGAGCAACACAGCCTTGAGCTATTTTAACTAGTACAAGTGAGCAATAACTTAATGGGATTGGTATTACATGCTAAGTTAATCATTTAAGATAAAAGACCTTTGCAAGTTATTAGTACTTGCATTAATTTAAGTCAGAGCCTACTACCTATTGCTTGTTAGCGTTTATAAATGCTTATATTGGCTTATATTTACTCACATTGCTTAATTAAGAGACAAACAAACATTTAATCAACATTTAAGGACAATTAAGTGTTGACGTGAAGCGAGAAATCGCTAGAATGCGCTCCAGTTCCAAGGGGTCACCCCAAAGAGCTGTTTTAATAGGTTATCTCATACAGTTTAGGCTAATTTGATTAACTTAACGTGATAAAACGAATTGTTTGAAAGTTGAAAAAAACTTTAAAATAAAACGAAATAAGCGTTGACATTAAAACAGAGTTGCGTAGAATGCGCATCTCGCTTCAGGCAAGGCCTGCAGCAACGAAACAAAGCGAGTGAGATTTTGTTTCGGTTAGTTTCCTCCTCGGAGATAAACTAACTTTCTTTAACAATTAGTTATCATGCAATTTGTGTGGACACTCACATTAACGTTGATTTTACATAGTTATCCTCGGATAACAAAAAAACAGCTTAATATGATGTCACACAAAGAATAAGTATCATTTTTACCTTCGGGTTTAAATAATACGTTTTATGTAGTTTTTATCTTCTTACTCTTTTATTAGGGAACGATAGATAGAAACACGACAGAATTCATTGAGCAGATGTCTTTTCTTAAGAAAACCTTCGGGTCGATTAAGGTGAGCATCACAAACGATTTTTAATTGAAGAGTTTGATCATGGCTCAGATTGAACGCTGGCGGCAGGCTTAACACATGCAAGTCGAGCGGTAACAGAGATAGCTTGCTATCTGCTGACGA
>NZ_VOLS01000080.1 GCF_007954265.1 Colwellia sp. C1TZA3
TTAAAATAGCTCAAGGCTGTGTTGCTCTCAATCCCAATAGCCAGCTATTGCTCAATCGAGCGCCTTACCTTGAGTTATTTTTCCTGCGCACAACAAGATCACAAACTTAATGGAACTGGTATAATACCAAGTTGATTAATTACCTGCTCATTTTTAATGGTTAAAATGAATAACTACAGCGTTATAAAATTTATAAGGTGAATAACTACTGACTAAATTTTATGCTTTGTATTTATCCATTTTTCCTCATGAAAAATTAGATCACTTAATTAATCAAATTGGTATAAGTTATCGATTCTAGTCCTCTTCTGGTAGAACTTTAATTACCATGTAATAACTAGCTTCTAGCTCATCATTGATACAGGTTAATAAATAACTGTTCATTGCTGATGTGGTAATTTCGTCTTCTACTGCATCATCTTTACATTGTGCTAAAAGACTAATGACATAGTCCGGTGAGGCTGCCATTAATTCGGGTTCATCTTCTTGGCCAAATGCTGTATTGGACATTAGTATCAGTACAGCTAGCGCTAAAATTAATTTTTTCATCTCGAATCTCGTTGATGTTTCATTACATGTCCCAATAATCACTTAATGAATTAAGTTGTCTATCAAGAAATTTTTTTTCATTTAATGAATCTAATCTTTGTCTGACTTGGTAAGTTTGTTTTGCTGTTTTTCTAATTGCTTTTTTACTGGTTGAACCATAGGCAATTTCAAAACCAGCAATACCGGTGTCAAAATTTGAATCTTCATCAATATCAGTGTCTGCATATGTATCAATGTTCATTTCTTTACCTTATAAAAAAATCATATTTGTATTTTCGATGTGATAATGGGCCGATAATGGAAAATTGGAAAGTGAATTATTTTGCTGTTATTAATCAAAATTTTTTATCAAATTGATCTAGTGGTTAAATTTTTATAAGCAGTGCTGAGGTAGAAGTGGTGAGATAAAAACAAGACATAATGACTAGCAGAATACATTTAAAAATAAGTCAATATTAAACAATGGTTTATTTTTATTTTGCTTATTTTAGGGCGTCTAGTGAAAGGTGTATTTAACAACATCTTATACCAGTTCCATTAAGTTTGTGATCTTGTTGTGCGCAGGAAAAATAATTCAAGGTAAGGCGCTCGATTGAGCAATAGCTGGCTATTGAGATTGAGAGCAACACAGCCTTGAGCTATTTTAACTAGTACAAGTGAGCAGGTAATTAAGCAACTTGGTATTATTTGCGTGTTAAGTAGGTAAAGGTTATGTTTGGCAGATTTTTTTAGTTTTAGTTAATGTTAGGCTTAAAAATTTTCTACCTATTTTAACTAGTACAAGTGAGCAATAACTTAATGGGATTGGTATTATACCAACCTCACTAATTTTCTGATTATTTCTGCTGGTTAAAAAAACAACTGCTGCTTTGTTTTTTTAACCATTAGCACAACGAGTTATTAAAATAAATGCCTTATATTTGGTCTTTTTTTCTGCGTATAAAGCAGGCCACCTAATTAATGAAATTGGTATAACTTTAGCATTAATGAGCTTAATTAAGGTTGTAATCTACATTCAACCATCAGCTACTCAAGCTTTTGAGCTAATAGCTCTAATTTCTCTTCTAGCTGCTGCATTTTTTCAGTGATTGCGTTATTTTGAGTAATAATTTGGGCATTTTGCATTCTTAGCTCTCTGTTTTTAATATTGGTGTCGGCAAAGCCAAATATTTTATTAATAAACATCGCACCCATAGCGCCAAGTATTCCAACACCGAGTATAAACATCATAAAAACAGACGCTCGACCGATAAAGCTAATGGGGTAAACATCACCAAAACCGATGGTGGTAGAAGACATCACCATTAGCCAAATAGCATCGCTATAGCTTTTCACGTTTGAGCCTTCAAGCCCAAGCTCAGCTTGATAGGTAATATAGCCTAACAATAAGTTCAAAGCTAAAAATAATATGAAAGATGTAATGCCAATAAAACCGTAGTTGTAGTTTTTTATCCCAAAGTCATCAACACGGTATAAATTAGTTTTTTCCATTGCTTTTTGCACAACTATCATTTTAATCTCTTACTTACATTATTTAATTTTTGTGGTCTATTGAATCTAATACCAATTTGATTAATTAAGTGATCACCTTTTTCATGAGGAAAAATGGATAAATACAAGGCATAAAATTTAGTCAGTAGTTATTCACCTTATAAATTTTATAACGCTGTAGTTATTCATTTTAACCATTAAAAATGAGCAGGTAATTAATCAACTTGGTATTATACCAATCCCATTAAGTTATTGCTCACTTGTACTAGTTAAAATAGCTCAAGGCTGTGTTGCTCTCAATCCCCAGCTATTGCTCAATCGAGCGCCTACCTTGAGTCATTTTTCCTGCGCACAACAAGATCACAAACTTAATGGAACTGGTATAACTCAGCTTTAATCAACTTGAGCATCATCAACATAATTAATTAAATCATCCATTAATTTTTTCTTAATTTCAAGTTGTTGTTCAGATGAGAGTTCATATTTATCGGCCAGCAGATCATAATCGCTTAGGGACAAGCTAACAGTTAACCTTGGTCGTTTAGGGCGCTTATTTATCGGCAACCCAAGAATATCTCGAATTTGCTCTGAGGGGCTAATACCAGCCTCTAATGCTTGTTTTCTAATGGCGAGTTGAATTTTCTCATCCATATCAAAAGCAACTTGTACCGCTTTCACCGCTTTTACTGATGATTGCCATTTTTCGGGGATTTTTCTTGACACAATTAACTCCCTGGATACATATCAACAATATCGCTAGTGGGTTTAAATAAAGTTAAAAATACTTCAGTATCGCCGTCTTGCCATACTTCGATATCGACGCCTTTATCTTGATCTTCATCAAATAGCGAATAAAGCTCAAATTGCTCACCGCTGTCTTTGCCTTGATAAGGTGAAAGTTCATCTTTTCGATAATCTTTACGGTGAAAGTAACCTACTTGGGCATAACTGCTTTGTTGATATATTTCGCTGCTCCACCCTGATGTAGTGCTACTGTCTGCTATGCGCGCTAATTGCGCTTGACCTGGCTCATCAAAAACTTCAGCAAATTGTTCAAGATCAAACAGTGTTTCAATATCTTGATGCAATATTTTTAAGGAAAATTTTAGATAGGTTTTATCATCAACGTCCAAGGTTAAATATAACTCTGTATTGTCATTACCCTGCAAGACCCATTCTGCTTGAGTTTTATTTTCAAATTCATAGCTGTTAACGGCGGTTACTTGAAATTCTTGCGCTCTTAGTGCTGCTGGTAAACCAAAACTGTCTGACAGCACAATAATGTCACCTAGGGTGAGTTCTTTAACATTGTTGAGTTTGCGCTCTGGTGTCGGTTTCTTAAATATATTTTTAAAAAAGCTCACTATTTGCTCCGAATATCGATGGCTAAACTTGCATTACATTAAGCGAAAAAACCGCTTTGCATCATGGATGCAAAGCGGTGATAGTCACTAGTGCGTTACTTCTTTTTAGCTTTTAAACGCTCTAATACTGAATTTGCGTTGTTGTCATTAGCGCCAATTCCTGCGTCTTTAAGCTTAGCTTCAAGTGAGTTATCTGAATTTTCTGACTCAAGTACTTCAGCGGCCTTCATTCGATCATCAAATTTTTGTTGCTTAGCTTTAATGCGCTCTAATGAATCTTTGGCACTCAATAGCTTAGAGTTACTTGATGAGAAGTTATCGGTAATTGCTGAGGTAGCTTTTTGCACGCTTTCTGTAGTTTTCACCATAGACAATTGACGTTTGTATTCAGCAACGTGACGTTCACTCTTTTTCACTAAATCTTTCAAGCGTTCTGCACTACCTTGAAAGCTATCAAGTGATTGTTGTTGTGTGGCTAGTTCATTTTCAAGTGTTGATATTTTTTCAGCAACCGCTAAAGCAAGTTCGTCATCACCTTTATCTAGGGCTTGAACGGCATAGCCTTCATGCTCAACAACTTCACGTTTAATGCGCTCAACGTCACGGCTAGACGACATTTGTTGTGCCATAACGCCGGTTAAATCACGTTTAGCTTTGGTGAGGTGATTTTCTGCGTCACGAATTTCTTGTTCAAAAATGCGCGTAGCATTTGAGTCAATAATGGATTCACCCACTTCAGTTGCGCCGCCGCGAATTGCGGTCATAATTTTTTTAAAAATACTCATCATAATACTCCTCAGGTGGCTGCTTAAATTAAGTAATCACTCATGTCGTCAATAATTTCTAGCGCATTATTGCTCAATACCGCTAGCTCGTGTTCGATATCATCAAATGTTGAGCTAATCGCTAGCGCACCAAAAATGACATATTTATCACCAATTTTCGAAAATGAAGATAATGGCATGGGTATATTCATTTCTAACATACTGACATGCATCTCATTTGTCTTATTTTCTTTAACTTCTTCTTCACCCCAGAGGTAGGTGATACAAAGAATTTGATCATCAGTTACCGATACAAAAATAGGTAACTCTTCACGGCCAAATACCGTAATTTGTAATACATCAACTTCACCTGAAATGGGTTGGCAATCAAAAACCATTCCAGTATCTGAATCATCAGCTAAGGTATTTAGGTAGCCAGCTATCTTATGGATATTCATGTTATTCCTTATACTCGAATAAGTAGCGTAAAATCAGTGATACTGTTTTACTTAACGACATAATATGTCGTGTTGGGTTAATTTAGCATCATGACATATTATGTCAAGTGCTTATTTCATTTTTCTTAAGTTAGCTTAAGTTAAGTTAGCTTAATTTATACTAAACGGCTTGGTGCTAAACAAACAATCAATAATCTAGTCAAGTTGTATTCATTGTTCTTATTGTAAATGAGCATTGTTCAAGCCTTGTTGATCTTGCCATGCTTGTTGATGTAATTGATAAATAGCATGACTGCCAAGATAATTAATCGGTATGGCTTCACTGTCTTGATAAAAGTCTCGAGAAAATTCAAAGGCATTGGTCACCATAGGTAAGGTCAGCCAATGGTGAGGAACTGGTAGCTCAGGTAAACGCTTTAATCTGGTTAAAGGCGCTGCGCCCATTTTACTGGCGATAGTCCAACCCCATTCGCCGAAACTGGGTACGTTGTCATGATATTGCTGCACAGTTGAATATCCAGCAGCTTGCACGGTTTTTCCAATCGCAATAAAGGCGTTTTTGGCATGATATGGACTCGCTGATTGAATACCAATTAAGCCATCACCCGCCAGCAGTTGTTTTAATCGAGCATAAAAATTAACTGAATAAAGTTTATTTAAATCTGGATGGCTAGGGTCGGGCAAGTCAACAATAATAGCGTCAAAGCTTCGATGATTTTGTAATAGTTGGTCGATAGCGAGAAAGGCATCAGCAGCAATAATTTCAACACGTTTATCGCGCAAACTTGCTGCGTTTAAATCGTCAATGGCATTAGCAAGTTTCAGTGGTAATTTCTTATGTGGGTTTTTAAATAATTCAATCAACTCTTTATCTAAGTCTACTAAAGTGACCTTTTTAGGTTGCCACTGTAAAACATCTCTTAATGCTAGGCCATCACCACCACCAATAATTAGAATGTTGTCATGGCGTGCTGAGCCAGCTAATACTGGGTTAACTAAATAGCTATGGTAAATAAATTCATCTGAGGATGAAAACTGTAAGCGGCCATTTAAATAAAAGTTAATAATGTTGCCTACCTCAGGGCCCATATTTCTTTTCGTAAAGGTCAGTTGTTGATACCGAGTTTTATCGCTATAAACAACTTTGTCGAGATAGAGTAAGTTACTCATTTGATTTAGCCAACCATTACCAAATTGGTAAATGGCCATGATCATCACTAACAAAACACCATGAGCGGTTATTAAAGTTTTTCGCCAAGTCAATTTCTGCCAATAATATAAGATAAAGACAATGCCAGCGGTTAGATTTAAGGCGGCAGTTAATGCGCTCGCTTTGCTGATGTCTATAGATAAGAGAAATATTACCCAAATGGCAGCGCCAATGCCGGCGCCGATATAGTCAGCACCGTAAATGGTGCCAAGATTATTTTTAAGATGCTTTTGATGTATTTCTTCCCGAATGCGTGCAATGAGCGGTATTTCCATACCAATAAAGAAGCCCAAAATTAGACCGAAAAAGTAGGGGCTATTAAAGGCAATAAAGCTCAGTTGTTTAAACAAACCACCACGCGGATAAGCATCAGGGGGCAAATTAAACATCGAGCCTAATATGTCAGGAAAAGTTTGTGTCAGGGCGATCAGTCCACCAATAATTAGTATTGAGCTACTACCCAGAAAAGCAATCATTAGCTCTAGCCAAACAAAGCCATTAAATGCACATTGAATTTTTCGCGCGGCAAAAGCACCTAATCCCATCGCGACAATCATCAGGCCAATCATGGCATAGATGGTACTTTCCATAATACCAAGCACACGACCAGCATAATGTGACAATAGGTACTCGTATATCAGCCCACAACCGGCTAAAACAGCCATAGTTAAAATCAGGAGAACATCGTCCCATAGCCGACTTCTGTTGCTTGTCATGGTACTTCCTAGCTTGGATTAATTTACTTTTAATGAACGGGAAAAATTATCAAGCGCAATAACTTACGCTTGATAATTTAAATAACAATGTTTTGGTTAAACTATGACATTAACGCGGTTAAAATAAGCGCAATTGAAATGCTAATCGCCATCTCGACACAGGCAACACCAACATTGTGTTGATGGTCTACTTCTTCAACTAAGTTGATACCCATCAGTACTAGGCGTTTAGCAATTGAGGTAAGAATAGCGACTAATATCGTCATCACCATACCAAAGACAAACCAGCCAACTATATTTGCTAATAATGTTTCTGGGCTATAAGTTAAAAAGTGGCTAGCAGCTGTTACCGCTAAGGCCGTGCTAATAACTTGACCAGCATAACGAATGGCTAAAGCAACTTGGCCTTCAGCAAAGGCGTTTTGCATACAGCTATTTTGATTGTTCTTAGCATATTGGTGTTCTTTAATACGGGTAACTAACACTAACATGGCTTGTGAGACTATAAAGCCAGCGATAATAGCAGCAAAGGTGTTGATATCTAAACCATAAACCCACAGTAATACTGCACGAATAATAATGGCAGTGGCAATAGCACCTGCAGCATCGACAATGCCCACTGAAATATTACGCGCTTTAATTTGTGCATTTTTATCTATTTGGTTTAACGCAAAACGGTCATGAAAAACCCGGCCCACTTTAATTAAAATTAAACCTAAAATGCCATAACTTGCCATGCCAACAATTTCCATTAAATAACTATCGGCGTTTTCACCGGTAATGGCACCGGTTAGCACAATGCCCAAGGCAGCTACACTACCGGCAACACTGATACCAAAAGCAAAGTTATCTTCTTTGGCAAGTTCATCGGTTGAGTTAACTTTTGCGGATAAACCACTGATAAAGCGCATGGCGCAAAGTAATATAATGGCAATCGTAATGTCGATAGTTAAGAAAATTAATAACTCTATGTTTAGGCCAGTTATTTCAATAAATGTATTCATATTTATCCTTACTTTCCACGTCTAAAACTGCGTGATGTTGTACTCTTACTGTTTCTAAAGCTAGCATTTTTGCCACTTGTGCTTGATTTTGCATAAGTGCTTTTATTGGCTGTTTTGCTAGCAAATCGATTGGCACTGGTTTGTGCACTTTTGCTCTGGCTAGAAATACTTGACGCGCCAGTTCTATTTTTGCTGTAAGTACTGGTGTATTTTTGGCCACGGCTTTGAAATGATTTCTTGGTGCGGGTATCTAAATCTGTTTGTTTACGTAATTGATTTGGCGAGCTGTAGCGTTTGCGGCCATAATCATTGTAGTAACTATAATTTCGGTTACGGCCCCAATCATTATAACTGGTTCGGCGAGAGCCAAATACATCACCCATCATAGAGTACATACCGTACCAAGCCCAAAATGACATGCCATTTGAGCCAGTAGTCCAGTTGCCATAAGACGGGTTACCAATAAGTTGCTCGCCAGTGCCAAAGTCTTGTGCCTTATTGGCCACAAGGCTTTGCTCTTTTGACAGCGCGTTAACGCGCGGTAAGGTGCCATCAGACATATCAGCCAAGACATTAAGCGGATCACTTAAGGCATCAGAATATAGTACGGGATCAGCCGCTTGATATAAGTTTAATAATTCATCATAGATGGCTTGAGAACTCTCAAACATTTGTGGTTGTTTTTTTACCGTGTTTAGTCGATCGACTAAGGCAAGAAACATCGGGCCTTTTGTCCCCGTATCTTTTAAAAATTCATCAATTAAAGGTTTATAATGCGCTTTGGTTTGTAGTAACCTTTCCCCGTATTGACTAATTAAATTGGCATTACGAACTTGCCCGTTAGCAAGTGCTTGTGCAAGTAATTCAATACGTTGTTCAGTAAGTGGGATTTGTTGGGTTATTTGCCCTTTTATTGGATCTCCACAAGCGGAGAGCAATAACATCAGCAAGAGTATCATTGATTTTAGCGGCTGCATTTCTGCCATAGTGTCCTCAAAAATGCTATGGTTATTATTTATTAATATCACTTCTGACATATTATGTCTATTTTTTTAAGTATATCAGTGAAATTAATTTGTGACCTATTGTTAATTTTCACTCATTTTTTATTTTAGCTTTTATCGAGGATAACGTGTCTAATTCATCCCCTTTGCCATTTTCGCCATTACTTGTCAGCCAACAAGCTGATAGTTGGTTACAGTTTTCTCAACAACATCCGAATGTTACCGATACTTTATCATACGATCGTTTAGCGCTGTTTCAAAAGGCGTTAGCGTTAAGTGACTTTATTCTGCGCAGTGCTATACAGGCACCTGAATTGCTTGTAGAGCTGTTCAATAGCGAGCAGTTATTGTCGAGCCAAACCCCGCAATATAATGTTCTGCTCGCTGACAGTGTTGATAAATGCTCGACAGAAGAGCAGCTGCAAAAATGCCTGCGATTGTTTCGTTTAAAACAAATGGTGCATATCGCGGTTGGTGATTTTTTATTGCAGATAACGCTTGATGAATCGTTAAAACGACTATCTTTATTAGCTGATAGTTTAATTATTGCGGCCAATGTTTGGTTAACAAGCTTTTGTGAAAGTAAATGGGGTGTGCCGGTTAACAGTGCTAACGAAGCACAAAGTTTACTGGTCTATGGCATGGGGAAATTAGGTGGTCAAGAGCTCAATTTTTCTTCTGACATTGATTTGATCTTTGTCTACCCTGAAGCGGGAGCAACGCAAGGGCTTAGGCGAAGTATCGACAATCAATTGTTTTTTACGCGCTTGGGACAAAAATTAATTACCGCGTTAAATCAACATACCGCTGACGGCTTTGTTTATCGTGTTGATATGCGTTTACGCCCCTTTGGTGAAAGTGGGCCATTAGTCTTGTCGTTTAATGCTATGGAAGATTACTATCAAGATCAAGGGCGTGATTGGGAGCGTTATGCAATGTTAAAGGCGCGGCTGGTTGGAGAGGGCAAATATCATGACCAGTTGTCTAACATGTTACGACCTTTTGTTTATCGACGCTACATTGATTTTAGTGTTATCGACAGCCTGCGACGTATGAAAGCTATGATTGCCCAAGAGGTTAGGCGCAAGCAACTTAATAATAATATCAAGCTGGGTGCGGGGGGGATTCGTGAAGTTGAATTTATTGTGCAAGTTTTTCAAATGATCCGAGGTGGTCGTGTTACTGATTTACAACACCGTAACTTACTCACCGTGCTGCCTTTTTTGGTAACTCACGATGTGCTTATGCAAGCGAGTGCGCAAGTACTAACCGCTAGTTATCGATTCTTGCGTCGTGTTGAAAACATTATTCAAGCGTTAAATGATCAACAAACTCAAACCTTACCTGACAATGAATTAGACCAGCAGCGTTTAGTCACCATTCTTGGCGATGAAAACTGTACAAACTGGTCAACTTTTCTTGCACAGCTTACTTTTCATATGCAAGGCGTTCACCAGCAATTTGGTGAGCTAATTGGTGAGGAAAGTCCAAATCGTCAGGCGGTTGACCAATATTGGACCACACTTTGGGATAGTGAATGGAGTGATGAGGAGGCTATCGCTTGGATTGATCAGTCTCCGCAATTACTAGACACAAAAGCTGGTGTTGAGTTTTCTCACAGTGAAACTATATGGCAAGCGCTGAGCGGTTTTCGCGCTGAAATGATCAAACGCAGTATGGGCAGCCGTGGTCGTCAAGTGCTAGATAAATTGATCCCAACTGTGCTGTGGCATCTTGCGGATTTAAGACTGACCGATCAAACATTAGCACGAGTATTAGGCGTACTAAAAACCGTGGCAACACGCACAGCCTATCTGGAATTATTATTTGAAAATGAAGGGGCATTAAAGCAATTAATTCATTTGTGCCGTAACAGTAGCTGGGTGGCAGAGCACATTGCTAAATTCCCCATCTTACTTGATGAATTGATTGACCCTAAACTATTTTATCAGCCACCACTGTTATCTTCTTATGTCGCAGAACTACGTGAAACCATGTTACGGGTACCTGAAGACGATCAAGAAGCGCAAATGATCACTTTACGTCAGTTTAAACAAGCTAAACAACTGCGTATCGCGGCTGCAGATATTACTGATATTTTACCAATTACCAAAGTCAGTGATCATTTAACCGCACTGGCAGAAGCACTACTT
The DNA here is from genome assembly GCF_007954265.1 of Colwellia sp. C1TZA3. GTDB lineage: Bacteria > Pseudomonadota > Gammaproteobacteria > Enterobacterales > Alteromonadaceae > Cognaticolwellia. The sequence goes on from NZ_VOLS01000080.1 coordinate 10,714, forward strand.
GAAGAAGTAGCAAACTTAGCGTGGCAACAAATGGCACTGCGTTTTGGCGTGCCAACGAGTAAGTTAGACGGCCAAGATAAAGGCTTTGCTGTTATTGGTTATGGCAAGTTAGGCGGGGTTGAACTCGGTTATAGCTCTGATTTAGATTTAGTCTTTGTCCATGACGCTGACTTGGCAGAAATGACCTCAGGGGATAAGTCGATCTCTGCGGGACAATTTTACTTGAAACTTGCTCAACGTATGATGCACTTATTTAATACTCGTATGGCAAATGGTATTTTATATGAGCTAGATATGCGTTTAAGACCGTCGGGTAGTGCCGGCCTTTTAATGGTGCACATTGATACCTTTGCTCATTACCAGTCTAGTGACGCTTGGACCTGGGAGCACCAAGCGTTGGTCCGTACCAGAATAATTTATGGTAGCGCAGCATTAGCCGCGAGATTTAAAGAAATTAAGCGCAATGTTTTAATGAGAGTACGTGATAAAGCGGTGTTGCGTGAAGACGTGATAAAAATGCGTAATAAAATGCGTCAACATTTAGATAAATCATCAAAGACTGCAGTCGATATTAAGCAGGGACTCGGCGGTTTAGTTGATATTGAGTTTCTTGTACAATATTTGGTTTTAGCACACAGTGCTCAACACCCCAATTTGAGCGATTATTCAGACAATATTAATCTGCTGGAGTATTTAGCAAATATAGGGGTAATAACAAAACAGCAACAGCAGGCTTTGGTGGATAATTACTGCAAGTTACGTGATATCAGTCATCATGCAACTCTGCAAAACAGCGCCGCCATGATCCCCGTTACTGAATTTTCCACTCAGTATAGTCAGGTAATGGTAATTGTTGAACAGTTACTACAGTAGGTATTATACCAAGTTGATTAATTACCTGCTCATTTTTAATGGTTAAAATGAATAACTACTGCGTTATAAAATTTATAAGTAGAATAACTACTTACTAAATTTTATGCCTTGTATTTGTCCATTTTTCCTCATGAAAAAGTAGATCACTTAATTAATCAAATTGGCTATGTCGTAGTTAATTGATGCTATACTGAGGTTACATACAGTAATTGATGTGAGATTGTATATGAATAATTCATTTGAACAACTCGAACAATTAACTAGCCAACTAGCGATAGAGCAAAAA
>NZ_VOLS01000081.1 GCF_007954265.1 Colwellia sp. C1TZA3
TTAAAATGAATAACTACAGCGTTATAAAATTTATAAGGTGAATAACTACTGACTAAATTTTATGCCTTGTATTTATCCATTTTTCCTCATGAAAAAGTAGATCACTTAATTAATCAAATTGGTATTACTCCGTGCTTATTTTCCATTTTACCCTCCACCTTACTCTTAATTTTATCCAGTATTTTATTTTGTCTTCAATGCTCTTTAATTAACATTATATAAGCTGGTTTATTAGCTAAGCTTAGCAATATTTTTCTGCTGTTTTTTCTGTTATTTTTGTCTGTGATGATTATAATAAGCGCAAATTTATTAATGTCGTGCCTTTATGAGTGCTGTTGAACATGCGTTTTCACATCAAGGTGCTTTAGCAAAAGCTATTAATGGCTTTTCTCCACGCCAAGCTCAGCTAGATATGGCACTGGAAGTCGCTAAAGCTATCGAGCAAAAAAGCTCACTCATTGTCGAAGCGGGGACAGGTACGGGTAAAACATTTGCCTACTTAATTCCGGCGTTATTGGCTAATAAAGCCAATGCTGAAAACAATGCTGGGCAGAAAAAAATTATTGTTTCAACTGGGACAAAAAACCTCCAAGAACAATTATTTCATAAAGACTTACCGTTAATTCGCAAAGCGCTGACCAGTAATGCACAAGTGGCGTTATTAAAAGGGCGTGCCAACTATCTTTGTATATATCGTTTGGAGCAATATCAACAATCGCGTGGCCAACTTGACGCGCAAACATTGGCTGACTTTGTCAAAGTTCGATCTTGGGCTAATGGCACTCAAAGTGGTGATATTGGTGAGTTGGTTAATGTGACTGAAGGCTCGCCGGTATTTCCATTTGTTACCAGTACTGTTGATAACTGTCTCGCCAAAGATTGCCCTAATATTGAAAGTTGTTATTTAATTAAAGCGCGTACAAAAGCCATTGATGCCGATTTAGTGGTGGTAAATCATCATTTGTTTTTTGCTGATATGGTGTTAAAAGACAGTGGCTTTGGTGAGTTAATTCCTAAAGCTGATGTGATGATTTTTGACGAAGCCCATCAAATTGCCGATATTGCCAGTGAATATTTTGGCGAGGCGTTCTCTACTCGGCAGTTACTTGATCTTTGTAGCGATGTTTTACAGGTTTATAGAACAGAATTAACCGATGTAAAACAACTGGCCAAGGCGGCAGAAAAACTGTTAAAAACCAGTCAAGAATTTCGTCTACTTTTTAGTTACGATCCCGAGCGTGGCAATTGGCGAGAAAAACATCAACAACAGAAATTTGCTCATGCCTTTAGTTTATTAAAAACAGATTTAGACTTTCTTTATCAAGTGATCAAACTCTGTGTTTCGCGTAACGAGGCAATTGATCATTGCTTTGACCGAGCGTTAAATCTATTAACGCAATATGAAGTGATGGCCGATGTAAATGCCATGGGCATGAGCTTTTGGTATGAAACTACGCCGCGGCATGTTGTGCTACACAAAACACCGTTGTCAGTGGCCGATAAGTTTGGTACTTACGTAAAAGAGTCAGGTGCGGGTTGGATTTTTACTTCAGCAACACTGGCTGTTGATGGCGAATTTAAACATTTTTCTGGCCATTTAGGTATAGAACATTCGGCCAGTTTGTTACTTGATAGCCCGTTTGATTATGCGAAACAATCCCAATTAATTATTCCGCGTTATTTACCCGCAGCTAATGACATGAACCGAGCTAAAGCCTTAAGTGAGCTTGCAATACCCTTAATTGCCGCTAGTGCCGGTGCTTGTTTTATGCTATTTACCAGTTACCGTGTTATGCACCAAGTTGCCGAGTTATTGGCTGAGCGTATTGATAACCCACTGCTGGTGCAAGGACAAATGGGCAAACGTAAGCTATTAGAGCAATTTGTTGAGCAAGACAGTGCGGTGTTACTTGCTACGGCAAGTTTTTGGGAGGGTATTGACGTTAGGGGCGACAAACTCACCTGCGTTATAATCGACAAACTACCGTTTGCTTCACCCAATGATCCTTTGTTGCAGGCACGCAGTGAAGATGTAAAACGACAAGGTAAAGACCCGTTTGCTCAAATTCAATTGCCCCAAGCGGTTATTGCCTTAAAGCAAGGGGTAGGGCGTTTGATTCGCGATGTTAATGATAACGGCATACTGGTTATCTGTGATGACCGATTAGTTAATCGCCCATATGGAGAAGTTTTTCTGAAGAGTTTACCTGACATGAAGCGCAGTAGGGATATTAACCAAGCGGCAAAATTTTTAGCACAACTTGTTGAACGTGAGTAACGTTTGCGAAGATGATACCAATCTCACTAATCATCTGATCATGTCACCTGGTTAAAACAACTAACCACTACGCTATTTATTTAATCATTATCGCTGCATGGATGCCGCTTATTAGACAATGCAGGCGCCTATTGTCCTAAACAACACGTTATTAAAGTAAATGCCTTATATTTGATCTTTTTTCCTGTGTATAAAGTAGAGAACCTAATGAATGAAATTGGTATCAAATTTGCTCTAAAGCGCAGTTCACACTATTTGAGTTCACCCGATTGATGCTTTCAGAGGCAGAGTTCGCTGGCGTTAAAGTTTTCTGGGCTTAAGGTAAAATAATGTTAAACTCGCCAGATTAACATTAACAGTAATTTTAAAAGGTTTTTGACGTGAATTTTTTGGCCATTGATGCCTCTACTGAAGCTTGTTCAGTAGCAATTAAGTACAACGATAAACAATTTAGTGAGTATGAATTGTGTCCTCAGTCTCATAGTTTGCGTTTATTACCTATGATTGACAGCGTATTAAAGCAGGCTAATGTTAAGTTAACTGAGCTTGATGGTATTATTTTTGGTCAAGGACCGGGAAGTTTTACTGGTGTGCGTATTGGCATAGGCGTAACACAAGGTTTAGCTTTTTCCACACAATTGCCGGCGCGCGGTGTATCTACCTTACAAGCCATGGCTCAGCAAGCATACTTAGATAAAGGCGCCAATAAAGTTATTGCCGCGATTGATGCCCGTATGTCAGAAGTGTATACCTGCTACTTTGAAGTTGATGAACTCGGTATTATGCAGCCAAAAACCGAAGAAACGGTGTTAAAACCTGAATTTGTAGCCCAGTATTATAAAGACCTCGTATTACCGGCTTATGGCGTGGGAACAGGATGGGACGCTTATCCTGAATTGGCAGCATTAAAGTCCAATGTGGATTCACCTGAAATTTTGTTTCCAACTGCTTTAGCTATGTTAGCCATTGGACAAGTAGGTTTTACAGGGCATAGTGTTGATGCTGAACACGCCCAACCTAAATACGTTCGAGATACCGTGTCATGGAAGAAATTGCCTGGGCGATAAAGCAGACATCACCTTGTTTTTGGTTATGACTCTTTTTTATTGATTAATCTTTGATGAACATTTTTTCATACTCGCCGCTGCAATAGCTATAATTTACTGCTTATTAATGTAGTTTAGTTATTGCCTAGGTGATTTTTTGATGAAAAAAGGTTTTGACCTTAATGAAAAATTTGTTAAATTACTTTTATGCAAGTCAATAACTCTATCAATTTAACACCCCAAGCGACTGCCGCGTTAGGGAAGAATTCCTCCGTACCCGCTCAAGAGCAGCGTACTAAAGCACTTGCACGTGAAGCGCTTAGTAATGAAGAAAGTCAAAGCCAAAAGTCACAGCCCGACATTGATACCCGCCAACGCCTCGATATCGATGAACAAGCTATTGCACTTATCGAACGTGAGCAATTACAGTGGTATGACAGTCGTAACAACGCACAATCAAACAGTACGCAAGACAACCAGCAAAATGGCACCAATAGTCGTTACGATGCACCGCCTAGTCAAAATAAATTAGCGGTAGCTGCTTATCAGTCTATTGACACTATTGCTCAACGCGATAGCATTCAACAAATTTTTGGTGTTGATTTATTTGCCTGATTTATTGGAGAAAAACCATCGTTCCTCTGCTGAAAAAGCATCATGACCTTTAGCCATAAATTTCAATTTTGGCTGATGTTCATCGCCGCCATCATTATTTTACAATTGCCTTTTATTTCTATTCCGTTTAAATGGTTAGAAAGCTACTTTCATGAAATTAGTCATGGCTTAACCGCACTGTTAACCGGCGGCAGTATTGTACAAATTCAGTTGTTTCCTAATGGTGCGGGGCTTTGTACCACACGGGGTGGCTCAGCATTTTTTATCAGCTTAATGGGTTATGGCGGCGCAATATTGTGGGGATGTTTAATCTTTTATTTGGCTTCGAGTCATCGAAAAATAGCGCGGATTTTTTCTATACTACTAATAGGCTTGTTAGCGAGTAGTATTTTATTGTGGGTACGAGATCTATTAACTTTATCTATTGTTATCTTTTTACTTATGTTAGTTATAGCGCAACTAAAATATTCATCACAAAAGTATCTACAAATGTTATTACAATTAACTGGTTTATTGGTCTTAATTAATAGCTTAATGAGTCCACTCTACTTGCTGGATGGTCAAGCCAAAGGCGACGGTGCTGCTTTAGCCAATATGACTTATATTCCTGAAATAATCTGGATTGCTATCTGGTTTATGGCGGCATTATTGGCAACCTATCGACTCAGTAAAATATCGTTGCGTAGCACACGCTAGCTATCAGCAGATTATTGTGAGTATTTAACGTAAATGTACTCTCTTTAGACTTATAAAGGATTTTCATGGCAACTTCTGATGTATTTAAAACAGTGGAATTTGATGTCAACGGTCGAAAAATAAGTGGCATAAGTCATGGTGATGAGCAGGGGCGATTGCTATTGTGTTTGCATGGCTGGCTTGACAATGCCGCCAGTTTTCAACCGTTGATGCCGTATTTGTCAAACTATCATGTTATCGCTATTGATTGGCCTGGACATGGTTTATCTGAACACCGTGGCGTTGATGCTCATTATCACTTTTTAGATTGGGTCTATGACTTGCTCAGTTTATTTCGCTCACAGCAATGGCAAGCTATTGATATTATTGGCCACTCCATGGGAGGGATGGTAGCGTCTGCGTTCGCAGCAGCTTTTCCTGAGCATGTAAAATCATTAACACTGATTGACTCCATCGGTGTTTTAACCTCAGACGTAACAACCACAACCAAGCAACTACGCAAAGGCCTGTTAAGTCGTGTAACGCGAGATAATAAGGCTAAAAAATATCATACTAGTCTCAACTCTGCTGTTGCGGCCCGGGTGTTAGTGTCAGATTTAAGCACCGATAACGCCACTATTATTGTTAAACGCGGTATCAAGCAAACCAAGGCTGGCTTTATTTGGCGTGCTGATAGTCGTTTACGTTCAACCTCTCCTTATCGATTTACCCTAGCGCAAGCAGAGCAACTTGTTGCTGATATAAGTACACCAGTGCAATTGCTTTATGGTAGTAAAGGTATGGAAATGGTGGCTAAAGGTTTAAAATGCTTTGGCCCATTGCTTAAAACGCTACAGGTGCATAAGTTGACTGGTGGCCACCATGTACATATGGAACAAGCTGAGTATGCTGCTAAGCTTATAAATAGCTTTATTCATCAGCAAGATTAATTCACTTAGTCTAGATTTTTAGGGTGAATTTTAACCAATTTAACGCGATTAAATTTACTCATTATCCAGTTAATTTAAACAAGTGTTTAAATTAACTGGATCGACCAGTGAAAATTTGATAAAACGTGTCATTAAATTAAAAATAAAAATTTAAAGAGGAAAGGTACCGTGGAAAAAATTTGGCTTGAGAAGAGTTACCCTCCTGGCGTTCCATTTGAAATTGATCCTGATAAATACGCTTCAATTGTCGATATGTTCCATAAATATACCGAGGTTTATGCCGATAGAGCTGCCTTTATTAATATGGGGGCGCAGATTAGTTATCGTGAACTTGCTGAGCAAGCTACAACATTTGCAGCTTATTTACAGCAAGACTTAGGTTTAGTCAAAGGTGATAAATTTGCCATTATGGTACCCAATTGCTTGCAATATCCTATTGCACTATTTGGCGCCCTGTTAGCAGGTTTAACGGTGGTGAATGTTAACCCGCTATACACAGCACGTGAATTAGAACATCAATTAAAAGATTCCAACACCAAAGCGATTTTGATTATTCAAAACTTTGCCAGTATTTTGGAAAAAGTTATTGATAAAACACCGGTTGAAAAAGTTATTTTAACCTCGCTTGGTGATCGTTTAGGTACCGTTAAAGGTGCCATTGTTAATGGTGTTGTTAAGTACGTTAAAAAAATGGTCCCGGCTTTTAATCTTAAGAATGTTGAGCATTTTAATAAAGCTTTAGCCAAGGGAGAAAAATTAAGTTTTAGCCCGGTGACGCTGTGCGGTGATGATTTAGCCTTTTTGCAATATACCGGTGGTACAACCGGGGTTTCAAAAGGCGCAATGTTAACGCATCGCAATATGGTCGCGAATTTAGAGCAAGCTAAAGCGGCGATTAAACCGCAACTTGAAGAGGGTAAAGAGCTCGTTGTTACCGCTTTACCGCTTTATCATATTTTTGCTTTGACAGCGAATTGCCTGACATTTATTACGTTGGGAGGTACAAACTTGTTGATCACCAATCCGCGTGATATGCCAGGTTTTGTTAAAGAATTAGCAAAGTATGACTTTACAGCGATTACCGGTGTAAACACCTTATTTAATGGTTTATTGAACACGCCAGGCTTTAGTGAGCTAAATTTTTCTAACTTAAAACTATCACTAGGTGGTGGCATGGCGGTACAACGTCCGGTTGCCGAAAAGTGGGAAAGTGTGACTAAAACACGCTTACTTGAAGGTTACGGTCTGACAGAGTGTTCACCTTTAGTGACGATTTGTCCCTATAATCAAACACATTACAGTGGCAGTATTGGTTTACCTGCACCTTCTACCGATATTCGTATTGTGTTAGAAGATGGCAGCGACGCCAAGATGGGTGAAGCTGGAGAAATGTGGGTTAAAGGCCCGCAAGTAATGAAAGGTTATTACAATCGTCAAGAAGCAACTGATGAAATTTTAAAAGCAGGTTGGTTAGCCACTGGTGATGTCGCTTGTATGGATGAAAATGGCTTTTTAAAAATCGTTGACCGTAAAAAAGATATGATTATTGTTTCTGGCTTTAATGTCTATCCCAATGAAATTGAAGAGATAGTCATGAGTCATGAAGGTGTTTTAGAAGCTGCTGCTATTGGTGTTCCTAATGAAGCTTCTGGTGAAGCAGTAAAACTATTTGTTGTACGTAAAGACCTTAATTTGACTGAGAAATCATTAATTAAGCACTGTCGTGAAAACTTAACTAATTACAAAGTACCTAAATTTGTTGAGTTTCGTGATGAGTTACCAAAAACCAACGTTGGTAAAATATTACGACGTGAATTACGCTAATTTATATAGCGCTATGGCTTGTCATTAATCGGCCTTAAAGTTACATCATAAAAAGGCCAACAATTGTTGGCCTTTTTTATTGTTCATAATAAATTGTCTGTCGTGGGTATATTGTTGTAAAAGAGTGGCAATGTTCAGGTTGTTCTTAGCTATCTCAGTGATTGTGAGTTACCTCTTTGTAAGAAGCCAGTGCCACGTCAGTAAGACAACTACTTTTCTATTTGACAATACCACACTCTTAACTTGTTACATCGCAGGGTAAAAGCGTTATTGTGCGTTTATTCTTTGGCCGTTAACCGCTTTACTATCGTCTGCCATGATATAGACGTAAAGTGGCATGATATCTTTTGGTAAAGCAATTTCAGCTTTGTTTTCTGCCGGGTAGGCCACTGAACGCATATCGGTATTCGTTGCGCCGGGGTTCACTACATTGGTTCTAAGCGAAGTTTTTTCATATTCATCGGCAATGACCTGCATTAGTCCTTCTGTGGCAAACTTAGACACGCTATAAGCGCCCCAATAAGCTTTACCTTTATTACCAACACCTGACGAGGTAAATACTAACGATGCATTGTCAGCTTTGAGTAATACCGGTATTAATGCTTGTGCTAATAAAAACTGAGCATCGACGTTAACTTGCATAACGTCTTGCCAAATTTGTTGATTAATTTGGTTAAAGGGCGTTAACTCACCTAGTATTGAAGCATTAAGTAATGCCCCATCTAATTGACCAAATTGATTAACAATAGTGGCGGCTAAATCAATATAATTTTGTTTTGTTGCCCCTTTTAAATCTAGCGGTACAATAGCGGGCTCAGGATAGCCCTTTGCAAGTATTTCATCATAAACGGCTTCTAGTTTTGCAACGGTTCTTCCTAGTAAAATGACCGTAGCGCCTAGTTCAGCATAAGTTAATGCGGCTTGGCGGCCAATACTTGCACCGGCACCGGTAACTAAAATAGTTTTGTTGGCTAAAATTTGTGGTGTTATTGCGTAGTCAAACATAAGATTAATTTTTGAAAAAATTTGATAACAATGTTACTACTTTCACTGCTATGCTGACGAGTGTTTTCGTTAGTAATCTATATTTATGGAATAAAACTGTGAATAAATTAAAAAATCACTAGCACTTGACCTATTCTTGAGGTAAGTTTGACTGGTCGAACAAGTTGAATTTAATACTAGGATAAGTATAAAAATCAATGATAATAATGAAAAATAATAAAGATATATTTAGCTAATAGCTAAGTATATAAAATAAAGATTAGTCAGTGGGGAGATAAAATGAAAAAGTTAGTACTCAGTCTAGCAATAGCCAGCACATTAGGTTTAAGTGCTTGTCAAGACGAAACTATAACAGATGTTGAAAGTGAAGTAGTTGAAAACGGCACGGTCGTAACAGCCACAGCACGCGTTAAATTTGATCCAGCGGCCGGCGCTGCTGGACTTTCTATACCAAATGATTTGATTTTTTCTGGCACAGTTGATGGAACTTTAGAGATCCCTGTTGCCGATCCAACCGATGGTTCAGACCCTTTTGTTGCTATTAGTGCGCTTGACGGTTGGTCAATCTCTCAACCTTTCCCCCTCGCTATTGAATTTCCAGCGGGTACTTCTTTAGATGCCAGTAGTGCATCTGAACCTGGATCGGTAAGAGTTTTTGAAACTGTGATGGGCGGCGACGTCAATGACAGTGACTGCACCGCTGTAACACGTGGTTTGGCCTGTAAAGTTGTTGGTGAGCTTGTCTACATGCAAGACTTTGTCACGCAAAAGTCTGGCGACAATGTTTTGTTTGTCCCAACTCAGCCCCTTAAAGCAGAAACAACTTATGTCATGGTGATGACGAATAACCTTCGTGATAACAATGGTAAAGCGGTTGCTGGCTCTAGTACTTATGAATTAGCACGCCAAGACATCAAAACTTTACCTTTGGGTAACGAGTCGCAACTAGGCTTGCAAGCCGCGATTAATAGTTATGAAGCGGCTGTAGTGGCTGCAGGTGTTAATAGCGATACTATTATTTATAGTGCGGCGATGACGACACAATCAACTACGCGAGTATTAAGTACGGTTAAATCTTTAATGGCAGCTAGTGTACCGCAAATGGTAGCTAATGCTCAGCAAGGTACTCCAGCCATTGGCGTCGCCGATACGGGTATTTCAGTTGCGGACGTATTAGCGGGTAGAATTCCCGCTGAATTAGTACCGTTATATTCGGCAGCAAATTATATTCGTGGTTCAATTACACTACCTTATTACTCAGGCGTACCCTCTGCAGAAAATCCATTGGCACCGGTTAATGACTGGTGGCGTGCACGTTGTGACTCAGGTGCGACACTGGCCGGGTTAGCTGCAGCAAATCCAGCCGCAATTCCTGCTGGGGCATTAGATGCCAATGATGGTTTTTGTATGAATTTTGGCCTACGTGATTTAAGCTCAAGCTCAAATCCAGCGATAGCTACTATTGATACTGAACGCAATTTAACTAAGTTTAATCCCATTCCAGCCACAAGCGCGATGTTACCCATTGATGTTCAAATGACCACGCCCGATTTAGATTTTGCTAATGCAGTGCGTGAAAGTATGAACTTACCGGCCTTAGAAAAACCTGAGAATGGTTGGCCAGTAGCGATTTTAGTGCATGGTATTACCTCAACAAAAGAGCAAATGTTACCCATTACCGGTATATTATCTGTATTTGGTATAGCAACGGTTGCGATTGATCAGCCATTACATGGTAGTCGAGGTTTTGATCTAGATGGTGATGATGTTGATGATATTAATGCCAGTACTGTATCAACCTTACATTATGTAAATTTGGGTAGCATGTTAAGCATGCGTGATAACACACGCCAAAGTACCGCTGATTTATTAGGTTTGCGTTTAGGTATGAACTTTTTAGGCGGTGTTGACAGTGATAACAATCCAATAAAAATTGATAGCAGCAAAGTACACCTGTTAGGTCACTCTTTAGGTGGTATTTACGGCATTAATGCCGTTGGTTTAGCAAACACTGAGTTAAATCCACAAGTTGACGGTTTATTTAAAATTGCCAGTACATCTTTAGCAATGCCGGGTTTAATGTTAGCTAACTTTGGCTTGGATTCGCCAGCATTTGAAGGCTTAGCCAAATCTAACTTAACTTTACAGTTATCGCCTGACTTTAAAGCCGCGGTTGAGGCAACTTTACCGGCCGATTATAGCCAAGACGAATTAAGTGCCTTTTATTTTGCCTTTTATGACACTTTAACCATTGAGCAAAAAGCAACTTTAGATGGTGGCTTTGCGCAATTTACCTTTGCAGCGCAAACGGTGACAGATTCTGGCGACCCTATTGCTTATGTGCAAACACTAGCAGCGACTGAAACACCTACGCATTTAATTGAAGTCGTCGGTAATGGCGATGATAATCTATCAGACCAAACTGTAACAAACAGAGCACCGTTTACCCCTATGGGTGGCACTGAACCTGCTATTACTTTATTAGGCTTGCAAGGTGTTAGTGAAGACACTAATGGCTCAGGTGTGGTGAGGTTTGTTAATGGTCATCATAGTTCAATACTTGATCCTCGTCCTACTGCGGCTTCACCAGACGCTGCGTTAAGTGCTAGAGCAACACAAGAAATGCAATCGCAAGTGGCGGTATTCTTTGCGACGATGGGACAATTAATCAAAGTAACTGATACGGCAGTTGTACAGTAAACTGCAGATACAATTTTTGCTGAATATAACTTCTATGTTATTCACAGGATTGAGTTAAGTTAGCTTTAATTAAATACTGTTGCAGATATTGAAAATACTAACGGTCCTTATATAGGGCCGTTTTTTTTGCTGATATTTTAGTTGTCTTGCATCACTTTTAGTTTTGTAGCACTAATCAACTTGGTATAATACCAATCCCATTAAGTTATTGCTCACTTGTACTAGTTAAAATAGCTCAAGGCTGTGTTGCTCTCACTCCCAATAGCCAGCTATTGCTCAATCGAGCGCCTTACCTTGAATTATTTTTCCTGCG
>NZ_VOLS01000082.1 GCF_007954265.1 Colwellia sp. C1TZA3
CCTGCTTACTTTTACATGTTTGGCGGCTTGAGCTCTGTCAGCTCCATCCTTAATGTGCAATAAAGCTAATAGGCGAATTCTCATTCTGCCATTGGTTTCTTGAGCAATAAGTGCCTTTAAATTAATAGGCTCCAATTTCTCAGATAATTGTTTTTTAGTAATATATTTCATAACTACCATTAGATCACAAATTTAATCTAATTGGTATAATACCAGTTCCATTAAGTTTGTGATCTTGTTGTGCGCAGGAAAAATAATTCAAGATAAGGCGCTCGATTGAGCAATAGCTGGCTATTGGGAGTGAGAGCAACACAGCCTTGAGCTATTTTAACGAGTACAAGTGAGCAATAACTTAATGGGATTGGTATAATACTAATTCCATTAGCTAACACGCATCATCGCTCTTTTACATCAACCTGTATTTTTATAACAAGGAAATAAGTCATTAGAGAAATGTAGGAGCAATTACCGAGCAGCATTAATGCCATGGAGCCAGGAATCGCTAGGAGCGGTCATGTGATCGTGGCATACCATTGGTCCTGAACATAAAAAGCCAGCATAATTGCTGGCTTGATTGACGATTTTATACTTAGACTATTAGCTAAATATACCTTTCATTATCCAGAAGAAGATAATTGAAAGACCCGCACCTATTGGTAAGGTTATCACCCAAGAGATAACAATATTACGTACTACCCCTAAATTAATAGCGGCAATACCACGTGCCATTCCTACACCTAACACCGCACCGACTAATGTTTGTGTCGTTGAGATAGGCAAGCCTGCACCTGAAGCAATAACTACCGTACATGCAGCGGCTAATTCAGCAGCAAAACCACGACTCGGTGTTAAGTGAGTAATGCCGGTACCAATTGTCGCCATAACACGATGACCAAACAAGGCTAGACCCGCAACAATACCTAAACCACCCAGTGGTAAAATCCACCAGACTAGTGAAGCTTTTTGAGCAATTTCACCACCGTTATCGACAATACTAACCACAGCAGCTAATGGTCCAATAGCATTGGCGACATCATTTGAACCGTGAGCAAATGCCATACAACAAGCCGTTACTATCATCAAAACAGCAAACACTTTTTCAACATTAGCGTAATGTGTGGTTTTATCAGCGTTGTCGTCAAATTTAAGCCGAGTAATAAAAAACTTACCAATGACAGCAACAATGACAGCGACAATAATCGCTAAGTAATAACCACCAGCACCAGCAATTTCGAAGTTATAGAAACCTAAGTTGATATTGTCTAAACCTATATGTTTTAAACCTTTTTTAATGGTCACTAACGATAGGACAAAACCGGCTAAAAACATATAAAACGGCACATAACGTTTCGCTTGTTCTAATGGTTTTTCGGTATCAAAAATCAGTTTTTGTGCACTATTAAAAATTACAAAGGCAATAACACCAGAAATCAATGGTGTAACAACCCAGCTACCAACAATACCCCCTACTTTACCCCAAGCTACTGTATCTGGACTTATACCAATGGCAGCAAAACCGATGATAGCACCAACAATTGAGTGAGTCGTTGATACTGGCCAGCCTAAGATAGACGCTACTAACAACCAAGTTGCTGCAGCTAATAAGGCAGAAATCATCCCAAAGACTAACAGTTCAGGAATATCAACAAATAACGCTGGGTCAATAATGCCCTTACGTATAGTCGATGTAACCTCACCACCAGCTAAATATGCGCCAGCAAATTCAAAAATCATTGCAATAATAACGGCTTGTTTAATGGTTAATGCTTTTGAACCAACCGAGGTCCCCATTGCATTAGCAACATCATTTGCGCCTATGCCCCATGCCATAAAAAAACCGACAGCAGCGGCGATCATGACTAACGTAGAGCCATGAGATAATAAAATTTCCATGAGTGAGCCTTATTTTCTAGCCAAAAGAATTTCTAGACGTGCGCCAACACGTTCGGCAAGATCAGCTAATAAGCCAACCCAATCGATGATTTGATATAAAAACATCACGTCTATGCAATTTAAATCTTTTTCAATATTTAATAAATCTTTACGTAATTTAACTTGCATACCATCGGTATCATCTTCAATTTCATCAAGTTGACTGATCATTTTAGTGACCAATTCAACTTCACGACCACGAAATCCAGTTTCTAATAAGTCATCAAGTTCATTTATTGCATCTGCAGCTTTTTCAGCGGCGTCGATACTACGGGCGACATAAGCTATAAACTGCGCTTGTAATGCGGTAGGAATGGTTAATTTTCGGCCAAAGATACGTCCAGCAATATCTTTCGCACAATTGGCAATTTTATCTTGCTGAGATAATAACTCTAGTAAATCAGCGCGATCGACGGGCATAAATAAGCCGCCTGGAAGTTCTAAGCGAATTTGACGTTTTAAATCATCAGCATCACATTCCAATTTAGAAATTTTCTTACGAATTTTTCCTGCACTAGTCCAATCTTCCTCGGTCACTGCCGCGAAAAAAGGCACAAGTTGACTACAACATTTATGTACTATTCGAATATGTTTTTCTAGGGGTTTAATTGGCGACTTTGCAAATATGCCGATTATTGAGTTTCTGGCCATGATTAGTTTCCAGGAGCTTAAGCTCTTTGTTTTTTATTCGCCGCGGATATTAAAGCATTTGAAAGTGAATTCAAAGGTTTTATCACAAGACAACGGCGGTTTATAGTATGGTTATTATTTATCAGTGCATTTAAAAGTATAGGCATTATTAGCTAAACAATAGCTGATAATGCCTATAACTAAACACGTTGATTTAAAATAATGATTTAAGATAATGAGTCAAAATCTTCAGGTGTGGTGTGACGAACTGATTTACCTTTAACAAAATAAATGATGTATTCACAAATATTTTGACAACGGTCTCCAATCCGCTCTAACGCTCGCGCTGACCAAATAACACTCATTACTTGTGGGATTGAGCGTGGATCTTCCATCATATAGGTCATGAGTTGGCGTATTAATGCTTCGTATTCGCGATCAATTTTATCATCGCTTTTATGCACTTGAATTGCCGCCTCAACATCCATGCGGGTAAACGCATCTAACGTGGCTTGCAAAAACGTTAAGACATGGCGACCCAAATTATCCAAATTTGATAATAAGTCTTTGTGCTTCCCTGACAAGCTTTCTAAGGTGACGTTAGCAATTTTTCCGGCTTCATCGCCAATACGCTCTAGATCAGTAATGGTTTTTACAATCGCCATCACTAAGCGTAAATCGCCAGCGGCTGGCTGACGCTTGGCAATGATGCGCGTACACTCATCATCAATAGTGACTTCAGCGTTATTAATCAAATAGTCATTGCTGAGTACTTTTTTCGCTAACGCTTCATCCGCATCACAAACCGATGTTAGCGCGTCAGTTAGCTGTTTTTCAACCAAGCCCCCCATATGCATGACATGATTGATAATGCGCTCTAAGTCTTCATTGAACTGGCCAGAAATATGACGACCAATATTTAGTTTATCCACGGTATAACCCTCTGCTTATCGTCAATTTCTATTAACCGTAACGGCCCGTAATATAATCTTCTGTTTTCTTTTTTGCTGGAGTTGTGAACAAAGTATTAGTGTCACTATACTCAATAAGATCTCCCATATACATAAAGGCAGTTTGGTCTGAAACACGCGCTGCCTGTTGCATATTATGAGTAACAATAACCACAGTAAACTGTTTCTTTAAGTCATTGATTAACTCTTCAATAGTTAAGGTTGAAATAGGATCTAAAGCCGATGTTGGCTCATCTAATAATAACACTTCTGGTTCAATGGCAATGGCACGTGCAATCACTAAGCGCTGCTGTTGACCACCCGAAAGCCCCAAAGCACTCTCATGTAACCTATCTTTAACTTCATTCCACAACGCGGCACTACGCAAGGCTGTTTCTACCGCTTCGTCTAGCACACGGCGATTGTTGACACCGGTGATCCGTAAGCCATAAACAACATTTTCATAAATAGATTTGGGAAAAGGGTTTGGCCGTTGAAATACCATACCTACTTTACGACGTAAGGCAGCAACATCGGTATGGCGATCGTAAATATTTTCACCATTAAGGTTTATTTCACCTGTTATTTTACAAATATCGACTAAGTCATTCATCCGATTGATACAACGTAATAAGGTTGATTTACCACAACCACTGGGTCCGATAAAAGCGGTTACTTGCCCTTTAGGGATCGACATTGAAATATTTTGCAAGGCCTGCTTGTTACCATAATATAAGTCTAGGTGCTTAATTTCTAACGCCACTTGCTCTGGCGACAGGTTATTAAGATCGAGCTTAACATTGTGTGCTGATAAATTTTTTGGGGTAACAGAAATCATAGTGTTCTCTTTAAATCTTATTCAATAGATGGGAATCACTTCCCGTGCATCTTTTAATCTGTTTTTAAATCGCTTGGTTTTATCACTTTAGCTTAATGCTCTAACATGCGATATTTTTCCCGCAAACGATTACGAATCGATACCGCGGTTATGTTCAAAGCCACAATAATACTTACTAACAACAATGCCGTGGCATAAACCAAAGGTCTGGCTGCTTCAACATTTGGGCTTTGAAAGCCAACGTCATAAATATGAAAACCTAAGTGCATAAATTTACGATCTAAATGTAAAAATGGGAAGTTACCATCGATCGGTAAATTCGGCGCCATTTTTACCACGCCCACTAACATCAATGGCGCAACTTCACCTGCCGCACGTGCTATGGCTAAAATAATGCCCGTCATAATTGCTGGGCTGGCAATAGGTAAGATAATGCGCCATAAAGTTTCAGCTTTAGTGGCGCCTAACGCCAAGCTACCGTGTCGCATAGCAGAAGGAATACGAGATAAGCCTTCCTCGGTTGAAACAATTACCACAGGTAAGGTTAAAATAGCCAAGGTAAGCGCTGACCACATCACACCTGGCGTACCAAACGTAGGACTGGGTAAGGTTTCAGCATAAAACAACTGATCTAAGCTGCCACCGACCATATAAACAAAAAAACCTAAACCAAATACGCCATAAACAATAGACGGCACACCGGCAAGGTTAATTACCGCGATACGTAATAGTTTTGTCAGCGCATTATTACCGGCGTATTCATGCAAATAAATTGCCGCAACAACCCCCAATGGTGAAACAATCACCGTCATTAACAACACCATTAATACCGTACCGAATATCGCAGGAAATACGCCACCTTCGGTGTTCGCTTCACGCGGGTCTTTACTGACAAATGCACCTATTTGACTAAAAAACATTTTCAGTTTTTCAAACACGTTGAGTTTATTATTAAAAGTAACTTGTAATACATCTGCAAAGTTAATGGTAACTTTTTGACCATCCATCGCGCGCACCACAAGTTGGTCACGTGATATTTTCTCACGTAAAGCCATTAACTGCTTTTCTAGCACTTTATAATCAGCCTTTAAACCTGCTACTTTATCTTTAAACTCTTGCTGCAATTGTGTGGTAAGCGTGTCATCAAGTATATGCTTGCGCTCTTTTAAACGCGTGCGTTCAATTTGATAGTTAATCGCACCAATGTCAGACTTTTGTAGCTCTTCCATTTCTGCTTGAAAGTCACTCACTCGCTCAACGAGCTGTAACATTTGGTTTTGCTCTACCACCTGACCATCCAGAATAACGTCTTCGATATAACCGTAGAAATTACCATTAGTGCGGCGCTCAATAACCACTAACTCTGCAGGTAAAGAGCTGTTATTAATTTGCGGTACTAAAATCCAGCGAAAGTCTAAACTGACTAATTCACGGTTACCGGTTTTAATTAATAGCCGCTCAATGGTTTCAACTGACGAGTCAATATCAAGGTTGAGATGCACCAACTGCGATGCAGGTATACTTTCTTTTTCGTAAACTTCACCAATAACAGTTAAATGTTTACCTTGTTCATCAGTCATTTCAAACTGATAAATATCTGCGGGCCAAAAATAACTTAAACCACGCCAAGCTATTAACCCGAGTAAACCTATTACTGATATCAGGCTGATGCTAACACCACCTGCTGACAACCACACCCAAGGAGAGCCAGACTTAAACCAATTATTCATGCTATGTCGCCTTCCTTACAATGAGCTATATTTTTCACGCAAACGCTGACGTACAAATTCAGCAAGCGTGTTGACTACAAAAGTAAATACAAATAAAACAAATGCTGCCAAGAACAGAATACGATAATGAGAACTACCCACTTCTGATTCTGGCATTTCAACCGCAATGTTTGCTGCAAGTGTTCTCATACCTTGGAAAATACTCCAATCAAGGATCGGGGTATTACCGGTTGCCATTAATACAATCATGGTTTCTCCTACCGCGCGTCCAAGCCCCATCATAACCGCAGAAAATATGCCTGGGCTTGCTGTTAGTAACACCACTTTAATTAAGGTTTGCCATTGCGTAGCGCCTAAGGCTAAAGAACCACTGGTTAAATGCCTAGGGACACTAAAAATAGCATCTTCAGCCATAGAGAATATCGTTGGAATAACCGCAAACCCCATGGCAATACCAACAACTAAAGCATTTCGTTGGTCAAAATCCATACCTAAATCATTAGTAATAAATTGCCGAATATCACCACCAAACAGGTGTAATTCAAGCACTGGAGATAAGGCGAATGCCGCATAAGCCGCTAATAAAATGGCCGGAATTAAAATAACAGGCGCCCAGGTTTCAGGAATAAGTGATTTGTATTTTCGTGGTAATTTATGCCACGAAAAAGCGGTAATAAACACCGAAGAGGGAATAAAGACCAACAATAAAAAAATGGCTGGTAAGTAAATTTCAATAATGGGTGCTAACCAAAGCCCAGCCAAAAAACCCAATATTACGGTAGGCAAGGCTTCCATCATTTCAATGGTGGGTTTAACTTTTCTGCGCATACCTGGCGTCATAAAATAAGCGGTATAAATTGCCGCGGTTAACGCAATAGGCACAGCAAACATCATCGCGTAAGATGCGGCTTTAATGGTACCAAATGAAATCGGCACCAAAGAAAATTTTCCTTCAAAATCATCAGAGCCAGAAGTAGATTGCCAAATAAACTCAGGTTCAGGATAGCCCTCATACCAAACTTCTTGCCAAAGTGCTTGCCAAGTAACTTCTGGATGCTCATTTTCAACAGAGAAGATAGCCAGTTCATTGTTCGAAAACATCACTAAGCCATCGGCACGAGGCGCAATAGAAAGCGCTTGAGCATTACCTTGATGTAAATTACCACGCCATAAATCTGCTTCGCTGGTGGTATAAAACATGCCCATTTCACCTGACGGTGTTTCGGTGTAAAAGCTTTTACGATATTGCTCGGTATATATGGCGACTACTGGCTCATTGTCACTCACTTTAAAGCGACGAATTTCTTTGAACTCACGCCCTTGATCTGTGGCGACTTCAAACCATTGACTGACTGAGCCCTTGTCATCACCCAATAAAACTGAACTCCCCCCCGATAATAACGCCATAGTAGTAATATGATGGGGTGTCGATTTGTTTTGTGCTAATTGCGGAATAATGGTCGCTTTTAATTCGGCTTCATCATCTAATGAAAACACAGCAACTTGATCATTTTGGCGAATAAACACCATAGAGAGACCTGACGATACCAAAATATCATTGACCTGCTTTGCCTCATAATCAATTTCTTGATATTGCGCTTCATACGCCGTGTCGTAACTAAAATCGTCTTCGGCTAACAAAGTAGTTTTAATTAGGCGCTTATCTTGGGTAAAAGCAACGAAGATTGCTTTTTCATCATCCATGGCAAACGACAGCTGGGTAATAACGGCGTTATTTTCATCAATGGGTAAGTACTCTTCACCTAACGGGTAACGAATACTAGGAATAATGACTCTTTTACCACTGGTAAAGTTAGCGGTGAAACTCGGTACAATAAGCTGGACATTGCCAGCACTGTCAATTAATAGTTTTTGCTTTTGACCAACATTAATCAGCTGCGTTAAACTTTCACCGTCAGCAACCAGTTGCTGAGAAAGTATTTTTTCACCAGCTTTATGGCCTGCGCCATCGACTAATTGATAAAAGTTAATCTTGCCTTGTTCAGTAATGCTATAGGCAACTTCTTTTAATTCATCAACGCCTGTAGCTAACACCTTATATTCTTCGTTGATAACAAATTTTGCTGTTATATCAACTTTTGCAGATTCAAAGATAGGTTTAATTACATAAAGTAAATACATGAATATTAATACTAAGGTAAATAAAACACTGATACCGCCTAAGGTGATCATCCATTTTGCTAATGAATTTTTCACCTTGCGATAGTTTGCTGATTTAGAAGCAATGGCCACTTAAAAACACCTTCAACTATAATAATTTTTATAACTGCGACGATTATAGGACAGCAACATGACAGTTTTGTGACAAGGCGTTTTTATCTCGTATAACAATTTATAACCACTCCACTTCAAACTTCAGATCTGTGTAAGTCGAGAAAGTTATATTGGCATTAAAAAATTAACAAGGACAACTTGCTAGTTCTTAGTTATATTATAATTTATTAAATATTTTTGATGAAATAACAATACCTATTGAAATAGCAATGTATACCCATTCAACTTCAAAATGCAGTTTCAACACTAAGCTAGAAAATCAGATCAAGGCGCTATACATGGCTAAAGGTTATTATCGGTAACTGCTCTTGCGTTACTCTACTGTCCTACATCTATGCAAGAACCTTATTCTGAAGTGGAACGGTTATATTATGCTGAAGGATAAAGACATGAACATTAATCAAATAATGCAGCGTAA
Source organism: Colwellia sp. C1TZA3 (assembly GCF_007954265.1). Taxonomy (GTDB): domain Bacteria; phylum Pseudomonadota; class Gammaproteobacteria; order Enterobacterales; family Alteromonadaceae; genus Cognaticolwellia. The sequence continues at coordinate 8,794 of NZ_VOLS01000082.1, forward strand.
TTTGATAACGTTAGAGTTAGATGACAGCTTAGAAAGTGCTAAAAAACTGTTTGAAAAACATCATATGCATCATATTCTGATCAAAGATCAAACTACCTTAGCAGGTGTTATTACCGACCGTGATTTATGGAAACACTTAAGCCCTACGGTAGGCACTAGAAAAGAAACCCCACAAGATAGTTTTATACTGAATAAAAAAGTGCATTTGATCATGGTTCGAGATCTAATCACCGCAACAGAAAATATAAGCTTAACTGAAGCGGTGCTGCTATTTCATGATCACAAAATATCGTGCCTTCCTGTTGTAGATGAAAATAAGTGTGCCATTGGTATTATTACTTGGCGCGATATTATCAAGGTCATGGCGGTGCAATATCGTCGAAAAAATCCAGACAACGTTAAGTAATACCAATCCCATTAAGTTATTGCTCACTTGTACTAGTTAAAATAGCTCAAGGCTGTGTTGCTCTGAATCCCAATAGCCAGCTATTGGGATTGAGAGCAACACAGCCTTGAGTCATTTTTCCTGCGTACAACAAGATCACAAACTTAATGGAACTGGTATAATAATGCTTAAAGATAAAAACTTAAGAGCTACAAGATAACATCAAAAAACTGGCTTTATGCTTAGCCTATGCAGCACGTTTTTCAGCAACGCAGTCAAATTCTAGCTGCTCATCGTAAGGCTTAGATAACATTTGTGGTGGACAATTATTGGCGACTTCATTAGCAAAAAAAATAGCAGTAAATTGATTATAACCGTTTCATTAATTATCTGGTTTACTTTATACACAGGGACAATAAGCGCCTGCATTGTTTAATAAGCGGCATCCATGCAGCGATAATGAGTAAATAAATAACGTAGTAATCGCTTGTTTTAACCAACTGAAATGCTCAGATAATTAGTAAGATTGGTATTATCTAAGCTAAATGTAATACCGGACAATAGGCTGAGTTATCTGTAATTAAACAATGCACTAGTATTAACTGGACAATTATCAATTTCAACTCCATGCTTGGTAAATCGTGCTTAATAAATGACCATTGATAAGCTGCTATTAATAAAATATTATAGTTTTATCTCAATAAAATACTTTTTACTTTAGCGAGTTAAATCGCGGCGACGAAAAGTATATAAAAGACCATGAGAAGTATATGAATGTGCATAACTGAACTTATATATCAATATATTACAGATAGTTAAAATTTTCATTTAACGTCATAGAGTAAATATTGAATACTTGTTTTAAAAACTTATTTTGCATAACTTATTTTAAAAACTTATTTTAAAAACTTTAATGAAATTTTTTTTTCATAATAAATTACTGATTGCTGTAAAGTCTATAAATTAAGTGTTGAAAAGATAGTCATACCAATTTCATTAATTAGGTAGTCTACTTTATACGCAGGAAAAACGACTCAATATAAGGTATTTATTTCAATAACTCGTTGTGCTAATTATTAAATAAATAACGCAGTAGTGGCTTGTTTTAACCAGGTGAAATGATCAGGTAATTAATGAGATTGGTATCAGATATTAAGTCAAATAATAGCAATGGGATGTGCGTATGGGCAATAAAAAAAATATAGCCGCTTTATTACAACAAGTGCAGGAAATGACTAGTGTGCTGGATAATATTGGCTCCTATGTCTATTGCAAAAACTTAGCCGGCAAATACACCTATGTTAATGCTAATGTTGCCGCGTTATTTCAAACCACTGTGCAAGATATTATTGGTAAAGATGACAGCCAATTTTTTGATTCAAATATGCTTGATGAACTACTAAAAAACGATTACAAGGTTGTTCTTAATAAGGTTTCATTAGTTTTTGAAGAAAATAATCTCATTAAACTTACCGGTAAAGTACATACCTACAAAACCATTAAAAGTCCTATATTCAATAATATTGGAGAAGTTATCGGTATTTCAGGGATATCAACAGATATTACCGAACAAAAAGCCCTAGAAGCAGATAATAAAGAGCAAAAGCATTTACTCGATGTTATTTTAAATAATGTCGATGCCTACATATACATGAAAGATGATAAGCGCCATTTTAAATATGTTAATCGCCGTGTAGCAGAACTTTTTGGCCGGCCTGCAGAAGAAATTATTGGCAAACTTGATACTGATGTTGTCTCCCAAGCAGAAGCCGATAACTTTTGGCAAACCGACAAACTCGTTTTTGAACGTAACGATAAAGTTGTTAGTAACGAAGTATTAGAAAATGTGGACAAAAAGACCCAACACCAGGGCGGGATTATGCTTTGCTTTATTTTTAACCAAATAAAATTTCCGCTCTAAATTTAGCATCCCAACATGCCCGCTGCATCTTACCTGCAACACTATCTGTTAGTGGGTGTGCTTTGATTAAGTTGAGTAGTTTACGCCTGATAGTCGCTAAATTTATCGCTCCGTCATCAGCATAAATTTGGCTCTCATCTTCCCTAAAGGTGACAT
>NZ_VOLS01000083.1 GCF_007954265.1 Colwellia sp. C1TZA3
ATTAGTCGAGAACAGTTCGGAGCAATGTGCACTTAACAAGCTGTTAAACAAGGACAAAAAACAGTTGGTTTTTGCTCCTTCGTCGCTTATTTTAACCAACTATTTTTAGCCTGTTAACAGGGCGTTAGACTTACAAGGATTGTTTATGCACATTTTCAAAATTTCAATTATTTTAATTTCAATTACATCATTAGGTGTTTTAGCTGGTGAACGTGTAAAACTTGGTATTTCTGGTGAAGTTGAAGCTGATGGTTTTTTTAGCCCAACTCTGGTTTCCTATACCATCAAGAAAGTAAGGTCTAATTCTCCAGCTGAAAATGCAGGGATTATTGTAGGCCAAAAAATTATTTCTGTAGAAAACTGTAAAATCCCAGGTTGTCCTGCAAGTGAAGCAAAAAAATTAATGCGGAAAGAAGCTGGAGATATCCTAAAGTTAATTTTAGAAAACGAGGATGGTAGCCAAGTGCCTGTGAAAATCACTTTCTAGGCATGGTAAGTCTAACAAGCTACTCAAACGGACGCTAAACAGCTGGCTAGCTTCGTTCCTCGCAATTTTAGCCAGCTATTTATCGCCGCTTAGTAGGGCGTTAGCTTTAAAGGAAACTCTGTGCGTAATTCTCTTATATTGATTGTGTTTTTATTGTCGGGTTGTGGAGCTATTGAATGCTTAGATTCGCAATTTGAACGTGAACCAATTCAAATTGAAGGAAATAACATTATTGAGTTTCAATACAAAGATGAAGCAGCAATTAAAAAAAACATGAAATGTGAAAAGTTCTATGACGCTATGTGCGCAGAACGAGGAAATTATTGGGCTGTAAGAGAAGTTGGTTTCAAAAGAAAATATCGCACAAGCAAAATAGAATTTTTTGCAAATGGTATAGGTAATGTAAAAATTTCGCAGCCAACTTGTGATGACTTAATAGAAAATAAAAAAATTACTCTAGAAAGCTTAAATGTAACCATTGATGGTTCACACTACTATTTTAACAAAACAATAGACGGCATTCATCACTATAAAACGTCTGAGAATATAAAAAATAAACCAGTTAAATATGCTGAGCTTGATTTTGAATTAAGAGTAAATGGTTTGGTGGTAATTTAAAGCTAACAAGAAATTAAACAAGGACAAAAAACAGTTGGTTTTTGCTCCTTCGTCGCTAATTTTAACCAACTATTTTTTGCCTGTTAATTAGGCGTTATGTACCGCCTTATTTTCTAGGGAAATACGTGTAAAACGTTAATGGCTTCAAACTAGTGTTGTATTTGTATCTTTGAGTTTTCGCCAAATATTGGTAAAGGGTAAACGCGAGCAAGCGTTTTTTGTTTATCGAGTTTATTCGTGTCGCGTTAAATAGGTTATTTGTGTTGGCTCAAAAGCAAGGTTCAGTGTTTTTTAGGCGGTGGTGTTGTATTCATTCTTGTTTACCTATTAACTTTCAATGTATTTTGTTAGTGTAAAGCGCTTAAATACCAATTACATAACAAGACGTTCAAACGGACAAAAAACAGTTGGTTGTTTTCACTCCGTTCAACATTTTAACCAACAATTTTTTGCCGCTTAACGTGGCGTTATGCTCCAAGGTTGAACTGTTCTATGCAAAAAATCTGGTTAAGTCCCTTGTTTGACGAAATTCCTAATGGCATTGATGAAATCGACTATCTTTATAACGATGAATTTTATCGGTGCTTTGATTATTGGGGGCGAGCTGAAGAGTTATTGAGTAATAAATCAAACTCTGAGTTTGATTTACGAGATGCTATTTCAAATTTAAAAAAGTCGATGGATATTCGATTTAAATTACTAGAAAAAATATACGCATTTCGAAGTATTGAAGAGGTTGGAAATAAACGAAAATATGTTGAAATTTTAAGTGATTATAAACTGATTAGACCTTTATTAATTGAGTCTTTGTTTCTGGTGCGTAATCTTAGTGAACATCAAGATGCTAAACCTCCATCAATAGAACGATGCAATGAACTACTAGATGTTATTTGGTATTTTCTAAAATCTACAGATAATCGATGTCGTCATAGACCAGAAAGCATACATTTTGATGACTTTGATAAGGGAGCAAGTGATTTTACTATTACATATCGGGAATCTGATGGCAGAAAAATTTTTATAAACGGAAAAGTTGATAAAAAATACATTTCGTTTGATGAAACGTCGGACGGACACTGTATCTCCATCGATGATAACCCTGAAGAGTTCAGTAATAGCTTTCTTTTTAAGACTAATGCAACTATTGATAGAAAACTTGCTAGACAAATTCTTTCTGTTTTTGTGGCGAGAGCATAACAAGAAATTAAACAAGGACAAAAAACAGTTGGCTTTTTGTTCACTACGTTCACTTATTTTAGCCAACCATTTTTTGCCTCTTAATGAGGCGTTAGCAGTACAAATAAGGTCTGAGTAAATATTGAACTTTAAATCTATATATTTTTTAATTTGCGTTCTTCTTGTTGTGGTAGGTGTGATTTTTGGACAGATGTTTCATACATCTAACGACAATTTAGATAGCTTGATTAAAGTGCTGAGTATGGTTGCAAATGTTGCTACTTTATTCGGCGTTATTGTTGCATATTTAGCACTTCATGCATGGAAAGAACAATATAAACACAATAAACTAGACACATTGATTGATACGTTAGAAGATGATTTTGGTCGGTTGTATAGAGCAATGTCCGCACATCGAAATGCAGAGTTATTCCTTGAAAAGTATCGAGCGAATGCTGGAAGTGCTCATAATGTTGGCTATCTTAACGATCAGTGCGTAGATAAATTAGATCAATATTTAAAAACACGTGGAGAGTATGGGATTTCATTTAATAAACTGAATAGGCACCATAAGCTTAGTCAAGAATCTATATTAAGTGCTTATATTATTTCAATTAAATTAGTCCCTATTCTTCAAGATTTAACTAAAGTGTACAAAGAGCCTAATTCGGATGATTTATTGCTAGAAAATTCAGCAATGCTAGAGAATTTATGGATTTTATATTGTAATGAATTTAAGACTCTTCGTGGCAAAGTACTGCTAACAAGCTGTTAAAGTGGGACAAATTACAGTTGGCTAGTTCTGCTCCGCTTCACATTTTAGCCAACTACAATTTGCCCCTAACAGGGCGTTATATGTCACCACTGTTCAAGTAATTACTCTTTATAACTTGGGCATTTAATTTAATGGTTTATGCTTGTTTCCGTTCTCTTTTGTGGTAACTTTAGTGCAGTAAGATCAGTTCGTATTTTTGGTTACACAGTTTTGCCTAAATGGATTTAGTGCACATCGCTCAACTCCCCCTAGGTTTTATAAATTCTGTTTAGGTTTATGCTTACTCAGTTTTTTACACACGGCTCAAATTCATGGTTAGCAGTTAAGTGGCGAGAGGTTTTTTAAGTCTACTGATCCTACGCTATAACTATTTATGTTCTTGGTCATTTTAATTCTTGCCAAGTAAGTCACATATAACAAGCTAATAAAAAAGGACAAAAAACAGTTTGCTGTTTCGTTCCTCAACATTTTAGCAAACAATTTTTTGCCTGTTATTAGGGCGTTATAACGCTAATTCATATTCTGGTAATTAGCCTCTCAAAGGTAGTAATAATAATGACAACAATTATTAGGGATGATGGTTCATGGATTGCAGATCCAAGTGGTGCAACTTCTGGAGACTTACAAGCTTGGCGAGAGAGAATGCATCAAGCTTGCCCAAGCCCTGAGGTAGGTGACATTGTCATAATTACAAATGAAAAGAGTGGAAAACGATTTGGCTATAAAGCTAAAACATCTGAAGGTTTTGATACTCGCTGGCAAAGAGTTTCCTCGGAAGTCGTAGAGCAACATTTAAGACTTATAGATGTAAAGGATGGCGGAGATCAATTGACGAACCCTGATGATTATGAATATTTGTCAGATGGTGTTTATGTCCATAAAGATGACGCTTGGTTTTAATATAAAAGGAAATATAAAATGTATACATGTCCAAAATGTAGTTCAACTGATACTTATAAAGAAAGAATAAACGGTTCTGATACTGGCGATCGTATTTGTAAAATCTGTAAATACACGACTTCAGCGGTAAGTTTTAAAGAAAAAGGCAAAGAAGAAGCTAAAGAAAGTTAGTGTAGTCGCGTTATAACAAGTCACTTAAAAAGACAAAAAACAGTTTGCTGTTTTTCGTGCCTCAAACATTTTAGCAAACAATTTTTTGCCTCTTAGTGAGGCGTTATAGCGCATGCGAGGTTTTGTACTTTGATTTTAAATTTTATGAAATATTCATTATTATTTTTAGGCTTGTTCTTGGGCTTTCTGGCTCTAGCTATTCTATTTATTTCCTATCAAAAAAATATCGATTTACTTAGTTTTATTCTGCAGCATATGGGGAACATCGGTAGTTTCTTATCTGGTGTAGGAACAATTGCAATCTTTGTAATTACTGCTTCTGGTCTAAATGAGTGGGAAAAACAGCTGAAGTATGGGCGTTATCTAAATATGATTTGGAATGGGAAAGTTAAGATTAAAAGTATTGAATATGCGATTTTAGATTGGGATGTTCATAATTTTTATCGCCCGAATAAAGATATTGAAAAAGAACTTGAGCTAAAGTCTGAAGTAAATGAGTTAATGATTGAAGCGAAAAAAATATCGCATGAGGTTGATATATTAGGCGCCCCTGACTGTGGAGTTGCAAACTCAATTCTAGATCTTCAGTTAACTTTTAAAAATGTATACGATCATGTTGAGTCCTATCAGGAAGTCTTTGAAGAAAAGGACCAAATTGATTTTGACAAAACTAGAAAAAAACTAAGAGAAAAGTTAAATAAATTATTATCCAGCATATATAATAATTTAAACATGCTGGAAATACGCTACTCAAAATAGTACATTTGTAAACGCTATAACAAGGAATTTAAAAGCAATTAAAACAGTGGGTTAAGTTTCTTACCTCAATATTATAACCCATTATTTTAATCCGCTTAACGCAGCGTTATTGATACTAAATCTAATCCGAAGCATTGATTGGTGCTTCTTAGCTAATGGCCGCTTTGTGGTATTAGTTAGGGTTAAGAGGTGAAATACCAACGACGGCTTTGAGCTTGCAGGAGACATCGAACCACCAATACCCTTTGACTGGCGAGTTAGCCACCAATATAATCGTTCATTATATACAAATAAAGTTTTTCTCATCGCAAAAGAAGTAGGTTATAAGTAATGTAAAGCGCATAGCTGCCGTTAGATTTTTATCTAAGGATGCTAACACTTAATTTTATGCCATAATCCAAAATTTACACTAATTGTATATTTCAGTAACACTTTACCAGTGTTACGATCATCCCTTCCCAACATTCCGATCAAACGTAGCTATGCCTCGGTAATGGTGCCAGTACATACCGACTTCAAAACCAGCGTTCTTGCTAGGCAAGAAATTTAAAATGCCTTATTCACACGAATAATGACTACTTTGTTTTAAAACGTACGAAATGATGAATAGACAGCCAATCGTATAGAATTGTATGTTTTAAATAAATATTTATAAGACGTGGCAATACCTAATGTACTGCTTGGCGAGTCGTCGAGCGTAAAGTGCTATTCGGTAGAAATATTTTTCAGAATAGGGATCAATACCTTATATTTTATCTCTCTTAGCATACGTATTTCTCCAGCCTTTTGGACATTCACTGGCGCTTTCACTACGCTATCAAATAGGGCATCGAACTCACGCTCTATTTTACTAACCATAGTAGAAGTTACTTTTTTCATAACCTTTATTGGTAAACCAATTTCACTAGCAAAAACTACAAGGTCAGCATATTCAACGTCTCCAAACCTTTCCTTACCACCAATGGCGATAGATAAACCTTCGTTTAACGTATCGTGTGGAGGCGCGTAAATAGCGGTACTCAATAAATCATAAAATGGGGATAATACCGAACCATCACCCACCTGATAAAAACTCATGTTTTTGAGATGTGCATCACCATTACCCATAAGCAGGTTAAAAAGAACCCACTGATAAAGCCTTTGTATTGTTTTACCTTTTGGCCTAGAGGCTTCTATCACCTTTTTGTATGTCTCAACGGTGGACATTGGATACTTTGCAAGCTTATCTACCCCCAATAGCTGACAAGCATCTATAATATGAACTCTTTGATGCTCAGGAAACTCACCTTGCCTATCAAACCTTTCAATGATGTAAACTGGCTCTGGCGTGTACAGTATGCGAACAGGTGGAACATCTAGTCCCACTGCTTTTGCCAATGTCATTACAAACCACTCATTCATTGTCGTCTGCCAATATTCATCCGGAACAGAATGTTTGGGCTTAAGTATATGCGTTGATGGCATCGATAAATTAGGTTCGCAGATATCATCACCTTGCATGATCACCAACATTTTATGCTGGGCACCGGCAAGTGACATTCGCTTAGTATTTTGATTATTTAATGGCGACTTAGGTAAGTTTTGTATGCGACTATTTAATTCATCATACGTTAAATGGGCCATACTTCTTTCTGGGAGTAATATATCCTCTGACGTAATCGTCAAGGCTCCAGCTGATTCTTTACCTGACTTTTCCAACAACATAAAAGTATCTAGTTTATCTTTTACGCCAAGATCTTTTGCCAGCAATATTCGCGCATTTTCCTCAGGAAGTAGATTATCAAAAAAGTGTTGAATAGGCCTCTTTGAACTTCCGTCTATTTGCACCTTTTCAATGAGTGGTATATCAGGACAAAGAGCAAAAGCGCCCCGTGTTTTCACCCATGACTGCTCATATTGAAATGTCCAAATATTGGTTTTTTCGGTTATCACGCCCATCAAAGTGTCGTTGACATAAACGTTTAACTTTCTATCAGTCATTAAAGTTTTCTCGCAACAGATCCATTTTTCGTTAGCTCAAAGTCTACATCCACACCAGCACGCTTTAAGCGTTTCATTAAACTGTTTTTTGCCTCAAGACCATGAGGTACAGGAATATCGATGGACAGCTTTATGCCTAACGTATCTAATAACTCAAATACTCGCCCTATTTCAACTGTCGTTTTTCCATTTTCAAATTGACTAACAAAGTTGATCCCACTTCCCGAAAATGCACCTAATGTTGCCTGATCGAAGTCTTGGCTTTTCCTAACAGCCTGGCCTATCGCCCCCATGTCTTTAACCGACTGTATTTGAATTTTCATAAAGCACCTTTTTCACGCGTATGCATGAATAATAACCTAAAATATAATAAAATCAACAATTATCACTTGTTCGAGTGAATATCACTAACAAACCTATGAAATAAAAAGCAATTCATTCGTTCGAGGGCATTATGTGATGTGAGAGGTAAACTTACTTTACGCATTCGTTCAAATTATTAGTAAAACACATAAAATAAGAGCAGGGGTAAATCTCGGTCACAGGATTTAGTAAAAACTTGAGTATCCTTTGTTCGATTGAACCCACAGCTTTAAGTTGATATTCAAGAATCTAATATGAACGTCAGCAATGACCGCTTTATGCTCCATAGTTAGCATAAAAAAATGGAATGTTAATGTCGGCTTGGAGCTTGTAGGAGTCATCGAACCACCAATACTAATTCATTCCCTCTTACTGGCGAGTTATCCACCATTTCAGTCGCTCAGCTAATTGTATAGACATGACTTCAAAGTACCATTATCCATTGGTTTAACGCTATGTATTCTAATCGCTAAAGGCTGACATCGATGCATAATATTAATGACTAACGTTTTGTTGTAAGTGTTAGTCTCTCTTTTATGCCTAATACCAATCCCATTAAGTTATTGCTCATTTGTACTAGTTAAAATAGCTCAAGGCTGTGTTGCTCTCAATCCCAATAGCCAGCTATTGCTCAATCGAGCGCCTTACCTTGAGTTATTTTTCCTGCGCACAACAAGATCACAAACTTAATGGAACTGGTATAACCCGCAGATTCAACCCTAAAACCTTAATATATTGATTTTAAAGCAATGGGTTAACACTTTTTGTAGCATAAATGTAGGTGTTATTGTAGCATAAGTGTAAATATTCTTGATTTGACATTTTACCCACTTAAATAATTAATAAAAATTAATCATATGGTTAGCCAAGTCAAAACAATCAAATAAACGCTAAAGTTGATTATATTATTGAAAACATGGCTTTCAATAATTTCAACTAATTAATAAAGTACATTATATGAAAGAAAAACCCATGATTTACGACAGGTTCTCATGTGCTAACTGTTCTGATAAAAGTAGTCTTGATTTTGATTTTACAATGGCTTTCCAGCCTATTATTAACTGTAAAACTAATGAAATATATGGATATGAAGCATTAGTTCGTGGCTTGAATAATGAATCTGCCTTTTCAATAATATCTAAAGTGAATGTTGATAATCGTTATCTATTTGACCAACTCTGCCGAATTAAAGCGATTGCCCTAGCCTCTAAACTCAAACTTGAATCAATGCTAAGCATTAATTTCCTTCCAAATGCTATATATAATCCAGAGCGTTGTATACGGACAACACTGGATGCAGCTGAAAAGTATGGTTTTCCCGCTGAAAAAATAATGTTTGAGTTTACAGAAGTTGAAAAAATTGAAGATGCTGCTGCCATCAAAAATATTGTTGAATATTACAAAAAGCTAGGATTTAAGACGGCAATAGATGACTTTGGCTCTGGCTATGCTGGTTTAGGTTTATTAGCAGACTTTCAAACTACCATTGTAAAGATTGATATGGAACTTATTCGCAATATCAATACAGATATAGTTCGTCAATCAATAGTCAAAAATTGTTTAAATATATTTCGCGATCTTAATATTATACCGTTAGCAGAGGGGATCGAAACTAAAGAGGAATACGTATATTTACGTGATTTGGGTATTGAATTAATGCAAGGTTACCTCTTTGCAAAACCTAGTTTTGAAAACCTACCATTGGTTGATTTTAGCCAACTTTAGTAAAAAACTGTATAGCCAACAGTGTAGTACATTAATATAGCCCTATTCCATTAAATGGTTGAATCAACAATGAAAATAAAGTGTTTTCATTGTTGATTCAACCATTTAAAAAAAACATTTAAAAAAAACATTTAAAAAAAACATTTAAAAAAAACATTTTTAGCCATGACACCAGCTCAAAAGCTAACAGTCCAGCATGTAATTCAAGTATCTCAACCAGAATAACAATTAATGAACTGCCCAACCTATTTTTACTCATCACCACAATACCTACATCACTCTTGTACTCATGACATTAAGTTAGGAAAAGCGCTATCTGTAAAACGATATAGGTGTTCCTCATATCGTAAAAATCCAATAATAAAACAAAAAACACCTTTAGCCAAATTACATAAATCTGAGCTATGGATGTAGTAAAAATCATGTTTATATTTTATATACCAACGGCATAATGGGCTTGAAACAGACCTTAGCTACTGCAACTCTGAGACTTCCACTTAGCACTTAATTGTCATCATTTTCTATCAACTTGTGACGTTATTTGTGATTCTCTCACTATTAATGATGCAAGAGTGTCAATTAATTTATCTCAATCTAGCTACAGGATTTACCCAGCCTAACCATAAGTTTTCATTATTTGTGAAGGGCTACATATAACTGAGCTACCTTTGAATAATGGCCATATTTTGTATGGCTATTATTCAAGCTATAAAATTTAAAAATATATATCTAACACTAAATCTAACACAATTTAGCTAATCATCCTTTGGCGAGTAAATAATCCAACCAACGTGCTGGCAATAAGCGCTTTAACAAGGCAAAAATCTTCGTTGGCATGGTAATCCTATAGCGTAATTTAGGCCGTTTACTTTCTAAGGCATGAATCAAAGCCTGAGTGACATCTAATGGCTCTAAGGTAAAAGACGCATTTGATTTTTCACTGCTTAAGCGCGCAATTTGCTGTTGATATTGCACTTTGTGATCGCTCGCCTCGATGTCGATATGGGCTTGAATAGCCGCCAACGCATTGGCTCTAAACTGTGTATTAATAGGTCCTGGCTCTAGTAAAATCACTGCAATATTTGCACTTTTTAATTCTAACCTTAAAGTGTCTGTTAAGCCTTCAATGGCATATTTTGACGCATTGTAAGCACCACGATAAGCCATAGCAACAAAACCCAATACCGAACTGCATTGAATAATACGACCATGGCCTTGGCGCTTCATCACTGGAATGATTTGCTTGGTGAGTTCATGCCAGCCAAAAACATTGGTTTCAAACTGTTCTTTTAACGCTGCTGTTGGCAGGTCTTCCAATGCGCCTGGCTGACCATAGGCGCCGTTATTGAATAAATAGTCCAAGCGTCCACCGGTAACTTCAAGCACTTGGGTAACGGTTTGGCTAATACTTTCAGGCTTAGTAAGATCTAACTGATAAGCGGTTAAGCCTTTTGCTTGCAGTTCGCTAACATCTTGCGCTTTTCGCGCAGTAGCAAATACCTGATAACCGCGTGCTGAAAGTGTTAGCGCTGCGTGTAAGCCAATGCCGCTTGAGCAGCCCGTAATTAAAATAGATTTAGTTGACATAAAATAACCTAATATATGAAGTGCAGATAGCAGCAGCTTACTTGATTACGCTCGCCTTTAAAAATTACTTATACCCGTTCCACTTCAAGATGCAGTTTCAGCGTTAAGCTAGGAAATCAGATCAAGGCGCGATACGAAGATAATGGTTATTCTCGGTAACTGCTCCTGCGTTACCCTAATGTCCTACATCGACGTG
>NZ_VOLS01000084.1 GCF_007954265.1 Colwellia sp. C1TZA3
GAGGAAAAATGGATAAATACAAGGCATAAAATTTAGTCAGTAGTTATTCACCTTATAAATTTTATAACGCTGTAGTTATTCATTTTAACCATTAAAAATGAGCAGGTAATTAATCAACTTGGTATAAAGTACTAAATAATGCGTTAATACTGCCGACTTAAATTCGTCTTTTATGCCAAAAGCTTAATTTCATACAAAAATATCTAGCTGAGGTTTATCATCTTTTTCTGCAGTTGTGCACTCACTATCATCAAAGACATCAATACGTTTACCGGTATTATCTGCTGGCACTGGTGATGCTTCAACAACCTCTGGCGCTGCATTGTCAGTATTATTTTCTTGATCAGACGGTTTTTTAAAATACAATGCTGGCTCCTCTAAACCTGCTATATCGTCAGAAACAGCAGTCGTTGCAGCCACTTTTGTCAACGCCTTAACTTTCAAACTGGCGGGCTTTATAGGGACGGGAACAACACGGGTTAATGCAGTAGTGAAAATGTCCATTGTTATGTCCCCTGATTAAAATATAATATCTCTGTTTTATTATAGTTATATCGGCAATACTTGCTTAGCCTTTAACTCTGTTGCTCTACACTTTTTAGAACAAAACAATACTAGCTTAGTTCAAAAAATCATATTGAGTTAACATTAAACACTTGCTCTAGCTTGAGAATCAACGTATCTTTAACTCAAATTAAAGTAACTACTTTAAAAGTTTTTTCATTTTTCGACAGTTTTTGTAAAATCATTAAAAGTAACTTTAAAAGTAATGGTATATTGTTAACACTGTAGTGCTTTAATTTAAAAAATAGCCAAATGAATTATTATCTTACAACTATGCTAACCGAAGTAATAATAGAGTAAATAACACATGACTTTAAACTTGATTGCCATTCATCACCATCATCATACAGATTAGCTGCTCAGGTTTATTCGCTGAGGGCTATGAACCTTTCAGTGGTGTAAGATAAATAAAAATTAATTTCTAAACCCCCGAAAGAGTTCATCTCTCTCGGGGGTTTTCGCATTTTTATGGCTTTGAAATTGTATATACATGCTTTTTTGAACAATGATAAAACACATAAAAAGCGACTAAATAGCACCAAAAATTTAAAAATTAATAGGAAAAATCATGACAACAGAACCACGTTTACGCATTGCAATGCAAAAATCAGGTCGCTTAAGCGACGACACACAAGCGTTATTAAAGCGTTGTGGCCTTAAACTTAATGTCTCCGATCGCCTATTACTTGCTCATGTTGCCAATATGCCAATTGACATCATGCGGGTACGTAGTAGCGATATTCCGGGCTTGGTCATGGATGGCGTTTGCGATTTAGGCATCGTAGGCGACAATACCTTGGAAGAAGCGGCATTAGAGCGGGAATTAATCGGCCAAAAATCAAAATATATTCGCACCTTGGGTTTAAATTTTGGTGGCTGCCGCTTGTCAATAGCTATGCCAGAAGGCTTTGATTATAAAGGTATAAAGAGTCTAGATGGCCTTAGATTTGCTACCACTTATCCTCAGTTATTAAATCGTTTTGCTAAAAATAACGGTATCAACGTCGAATTTTGTTTACTAAAAGGCTCTGTTGAAGTCGCACCTCGTGTTGGCTTATCTGACGGTATTTGTGACATAGTATCAACTGGTGCAACATTAGAAGCGAATGGTCTGGTTGAAGTGGAAGAAATTTTTCGCTCGCACGCGTCATTAATTCAAACCAACAACACTTTAGTACCAGAGAAACAAGCGATTCTTGACACTTTATTGCCTCGTATTCAAGGCGTGATGAAAGCCAAAGAAAGTAAGTACATCATGTTGCATGCACCAAAAGACAAAATCGCCCAAGTAAGCGCGCTTATGCCAGGTAAAGAAACACCCACAATATTACCTTTAGCCGGGCGTGAAGACATTGTTGCTGTACACGTTGTCGCAACAGAAACATTCTTTTGGGAAACCATGGAGCAACTAAACGCTTTAGGTTGTAACTCTATTTTAGTAATGCCAATTGAAAAAATGATGGGCTAAAAAATGAGCATAAATAACCAAGACAGTAGCAGACTAAAAGACTTAATCACTTGGGAGAACTTGTCAAGTGCTGAGCGTAATTACGCACTCGCCCGCCCGGCCATTGCAGAAAGCGGTTTGTTATCACAACAGGTAGAAAATATTCTCACCAGTGTAAGAAAAAACGGTGATAAAGCCTTATTTGATTTTACCGAAAAATTTGATGGCGTGTTGCTTGATACTTTGAAAGTGACACCAGAGCAAATTGCTGCAGCGAAAACCAGATTAACGCCTAAACGATTAAAAGCCATTGAAACAGCTTACGGGCAAATTAAACGTTTTCACCAAGCACAAATTAGTGCTGACATTCGGGTTGAAACTACGCCTGGTGTGGTATGTACCTTAAAAACTGAAGCTATCGCTAGTGTTGGTTTGTATATTCCAGCCGGTAGCGCACCACTACCATCAACGGTATTAATGTTAGGTGTGCCGGCACAATTGGCACAATGCCCACGCAAAGTGCTAGTTTGCCCGCCCAATAAAGAGGGTCAATTAGCTGACGAAATTCTAGTGGCTGCTGCATTATGCGACATTGAAGAAATATACAGTGTTGGTGGCGCACAAGCTTGTGCCGCATTGGCTTTTGGTACGCAAACCATTAAAGCGGTGAACAAAATTTTTGGTCCAGGCAATAAGTATGTTACTGAAGCTAAAAAGCAACTATCACAGCAAGTCAATGGTTTTGCTATTGATATGCCAGCAGGACCATCAGAAGTGCTAGTAATAGCAGACGCCAATGCTAATGCAGGATTTGTCGCCGCTGATTTATTATCGCAAGCCGAACATGGTCCCGATAGCCAAGTTATTCTGTTATCAGATAGTGAGGCACTCATCAACGCAGTTCAATTAGCCTTAGCTGAGCAACTAACTGTGTTATCACGGGCAGAAATAGCGCGCCAAGCCTTACAGCAAAGCCGATTAATACTGACTAAAAACTTAGCACAAGCTGTTGAAATATCAAATGAATATGGGCCAGAGCATTTAATTATTCAAACTGATAATGCCCAGCAGTTATTAACTGAGCTGCGTAATGCTGGTTCAATTTTTGTTGGCGCGTATACGCCAGAATCTGCCGGTGATTATGCCAGTGGTACCAATCACGTGCTACCTACTTACGGTTATTCAAAAGTGATCAGCAGTTTGTCACTGGCTGACTTTTCAAGACGCTTTACTGTGCAAGAAATTACTCGTCAAGGCTTAAGCAGTTTAGCAGAATGTATTTGCGAGCTCACTGATGCTGAAGGGCTAGACGGTCATAAACGTGCTGTCACTATTCGCTTAGAAACCCCATTTGAGCAAACAAGCAACAACACAAAAGCTGATCACAGTGAGAGCAACAGCAGCTCTAACCAGAGTACGGAGGCATAAATGAGCATTGCAAACAAACTTGCCCGCAAAGAACTGATAGATATGGTGCCTTACCAGTCTGCGCGTAGACTATATGCCAGCAGTGGTTCAATGCAAGGCAAAATTTGGCTCAACGCTAACGAAGCTTCAGGTCCCGGTATTTACCAAGTTAGCAGTGATAGTATCAATCGCTACCCTGACTTTCAGCCAGAAAGCCTGATCAATGCTTATAGTGCTTACAGTGCTATAGCTGCAGAAAACATGCTAGCAACACGCGGCGCCGATGAAGGCATAGAGCTGATCATCAGAACCTTTTGCCGAGCATATCAAGACAGCATTGTCATTTGTCCACCCACTTATGGCATGTATGCTATTAGCGCTGAAAATCATGGTGCCGGTATTATTAAAGTACCATTAACAGCAGAGTTGTCATTAGATTTAGCCGGTTTAAAAGCACAAGTGGGTCAAGCAAAAGTGGTTTTTTTGTGCTCACCTGGTAATCCAACTGGTAATTTACTGGCACAGCAAGATATTAAAACCGTGCTTGAACTCTTTGCCGACTCGGCCATTGTGGTGGTTGATGAAGCCTATATCGAATTTAGCCCTGAACAATCAGTGGCTAGCTGGCTTAAAACTTATCCGCATTTAGTTATTTTAAGAACACTGTCAAAAGCGTTTGCTTTAGCGGGTTTACGTTGCGGATTTACCCTAGCTAATCAAGACATTATTTCGATGATCAGTAAAGTCATAGCGCCTTACCCTATTTCGGCGCCAGTTGCCGATATTGCCAGTGTGGCATTAGCGCCATCTGGCCTCGAACAAGTGAGTATTCGCGTACAAGAAACTGAAATTTTACGTACGCAATTAACTACATGGTTAACTCAGCAAAGCTGGTGCAGCCAAGTATTTAAAAGTGATGCAAACTTTGTTTTGTTTCGTTGTCAAAATGAAGAAGTAAAAAACTTTATTTTCAATGGCTTGGTAGAGCAAGGCATTTTAATACGTGATCAATCAAAACAGCAAAATTTAGCTAACTGTTTGCGCATTAGTATTGGTAGCGAACGCGAGCTTGGTCTATTACAGCAAACTATCATCAATAGTTTTATCACAACAACAGCCCAAACGGTGGCAAAAGAGAATTAATATGAGCCAACAAAATATTTTATTTATCGACCGAGACGGTACCTTAATTGAAGAGCCGATTAGCGATAAACAAGTCGATAGTTTAGCAAAGTTAGTTTTTGAACCTAACGTGATCCCGGTGTTAATTGCCTTGCAGAAAAAAGGCTTTCGCTTAGTCATGGTGTCAAACCAAGACGGCTTAGGCACCACAAGCTACCCACAAAGCGACTTTGACTTGCCACACGACAAAATGATGGCGATGTTTGCATCACAGGGCATTAACTTTGACCAGGTACTACTTTGCCCACATTTTGAAGCAGACAACTGTAGCTGCCGCAAACCTAAGTTAGGCTTAGTTAGTGACTATTTACAGCAGGGTAAAGTTAACTTTGCTAACTCTTATGTTATTGGCGACCGAGAAACCGATATGGCGCTTGCTGCCAACATGGGTATTAAAGCGCTTAAATATAACCGTCAATCGCTTAGTTGGAACGACATTGCTGAGCAACTGCTTACTAGCTCAAGAGTAGCAAGAGTTGTTAGAACAACAAAAGAAACCAATATCAATGTTGCCATCAACCTTGATAAAGTCGGTGATATTAAAATAAAAACCGGCTTAGGCTTTTTTGATCACATGCTTGAACAAATTGCTGCACATGGCGGTTTTAGTATGCAAGTCAGTGTTGATGGTGACTATCACATTGACGAACACCACAGTGTTGAAGACACCGCTTTAGCTTTAGGCCAAGCGCTTAAACAAGCTTTAGGTGACAAACGCGGTATTGGTCGTTTTGGTTTTGTTTTACCAATGGACGAATGTCGCGCCGAGTGCTCGATTGATCTTTCTGGTCGCCCTTGGTTAGAATTTGATGCTAAATTTACTGATAATGTGGTCGGACAAATGTCGACCCAAATGGTGCCACATTTCTTTCGTTCATTAGCAGATTCGATGGCTATCACCCTGCACCTTTCAACGACTGAAGGCAATTGTCATCACCAAGTCGAAAGCTTATTTAAAGTATTTGGTCGTGCTTTGCGCCAAGCCATAGCGGTTGACGGTGATGACCTACCCAGCACAAAGGGATGTTTATAGCATGAGCGAAAACCCGCAAGCTAACTTTGTTATTGTTGACACCGGTTGTGCAAACCTGGCATCGGTAAAGTTTGCCGTCGAGCGTTTAGGCTTTACTATTACCATTTCTGATGACATCGATGTCATTAAAAATGCCGACAAAGTTATTTTACCCGGTGTGGGCAGTGCTCGCCACGCCATGGAAAATATCAGGGCGAAAGGTTTGGTAGCGACACTACAACAACTTACCCAACCGGTATTAGGTTTTTGTTTGGGCATGCAGTTAATGACCCGCACTTCTGCTGAAGGTGTAGGTAAAGATGAAGTAGTTGAGTGCTTAGGTTTGATCCCCACCGATGTGCGTCCGCTTGAGGCTAAAACCTTACGCTTGCCACATATGGGTTGGAATACCCTAACTCAGGTTAGCGACCATGCCATATTTACTGGCATCAGCGTTGATGACTATTTCTACTTTGTCCATAGCTTTGCGGCGCCCATTTCTGAATATACTGTTGCCCGTTGCCACTATGGTAGTGAATTTTCTGCTGCCATTGCCAAAGATAACTTTATCGGTTGCCAATTTCATCCTGAACGCTCTAGTGCGCTTGGTAGTAAAATAATTAAGAATTTCTTGGAGATGTAAGCGATGATGATCCCAGCAATCGATTTAATTGACGGCGAAGTCGTCCGATTATTTCAAGGTGATTACCAACAAAAAACCAACTATCAATACACTGCAAAAGAACGACAAAATGCCTATGCTAAAGCGGGTGCAACCGTCATGCACTTTGTTGACTTAGACGGTGCAAAAGACAGTAATAAACGCCAATTAACTTTACTAGCCACTTTAGTAAAACACGACAGCATGATCATTCAAGTGGGTGGCGGAGTGCGTTGTAAAGAAGACGTGCAACAGCTGCTTAACTTAGGCGCTGACCGTATTGTTATTGGCTCACTCGCCATAAAAGAGCCGACATTAGTGCAAGCATGGCTAAACGAGTTTGGCGGTGAACATATTGTGTTAGCACTCGATGTAAAAATAGATGCTATGGGTAATAAAACCCTACCCACGCACGGTTGGATAAAAGACAGTGGTGTTAATTTAGAAGCCTTATTAGATGATTACATTGCTGCTGGTTTAATTCATGTCTTGTGTACGGACATCAGTAAAGACGGTACATTAACGGGTAGTAATGTTGCCTTATATCAAGAACTTTGTCAGCAATATCCAAGCATTAAATGGCAGGCTTCTGGCGGTATTGGCTCATTAGAAGATATAAAAGCCCTAATACCGACGGGTGTTGATGGCGTTATACTGGGTCGCTCATTGCTTGAAGGTAAGTTTACTCTAGAGGAGGCAATCGCATGCTGGCCAAACGTATAATTCCTTGTCTTGATGTTCGCGATGGCAAAGTGGTAAAAGGTGTGCAGTTTCGTAACCATGAAATTATTGGCGACATTGTGCCGCTTGCACAAAAATATGCACAAGCAGGTGCTGACGAACTGGTTTTCTATGATATTACCGCCAGCTCAGATGACCGCGTAGTAGACAAAAGCTGGGTTAGTCGCATTGCTCAAGTTATCGACATTCCCTTTTGTGTCGCCGGTGGTATAAAAACCGAAGAAGATGCTAAGCAAATTCTGATGATGGGTGCGGATAAAATATCTATTAACTCTCCAGCGTTAAGAGACCCCAGTTTAATATCACGCTTAGCCGATATTTTTGGTCAGCAGTGCATTGTGGTTGGCGTTGATAGCTTTTTCAATCAAGATGCTAATAATGGCGCGGGTGAATACCAAGTTTACCAATTTACTGGCGATGAAACCCGAACACAAAAAACTAAATGGCGCACCCTAGATTGGATCCAAGAAGTACAAAGATTAGGCGCTGGTGAAATTGTGCTCAATTGTATGAACCAAGACGGTGTTCGCCAAGGCTATGATATTGAACAACTTAGCCAAGTACGCAAACTGTGCAATGTGCCGTTAATCGCTTCAGGTGGCGCCGGTGAAATATCACATTTCGTTGATGTTTTCCAGCAGGCTGATGTTGACGGAGCGCTCGCTGCCAGTGTTTTCCATAAAGCTATTATAGCGATGGATGAATTAAAGCAAACCCTTAAAAATGAAAAAGTTGAGATCAGATTATGCTAATTACACAAGACAATATTAGCCAATTGGCATGGGATAAAATGGCTGGCATGATCCCAGCAATTATTCAGCATCAAGATACCGGTGCCGTTTTAATGCAAGGCTACATGAACCTTGAGGCTTTAGAGCAAACCTTAAACTCTGGCTTAGCGACATTTTATAGCCGCGCTAAGCAAGCACTTTGGTGCAAAGGCGAAACCAGTGGTAACTATTTAAAGGTTAGCCAGGTAGTAACTGATTGCGATCAAGACAGCTTACTTATCGCTTGCCGGCCACAAGGTCCTACTTGCCATTTGGGTACAGAGTCTTGTTTTCCTGAACAAACCATAAGCCAACAAAATTTTCTTAGTCAACTTGAGCAAGTGATTGCTGGTCGTAAAAATGATGCGCCAGAAGATAGTTATACCGCCCATTTATTTTCGCGAGGCACCACTAAAATTGCTCAAAAAGTGGGCGAAGAAGGCGTAGAAGTTGCTTTAGCAGCTGTCGCTGAAACCAAAGAAGATTTATTAGGTGAATGTGCCGATTTGTTTTATCACACCTTGGTGCTACTTCAAGATCAAAACATTGAGCTAAGTGAAGTCATGGCGGTATTGCAATCAAGACATAATAAAAAGTAAAACTAAATACAGCTTAGCGAACTAAATAATAAGTGAGCTAAGCATTTTTAAAAAGTAGTATTAATGCTCAATAGTATAAGCACTACATAACGTAAGCAATAAAAAATATCACCCTTAAAACCTGCAAAAATCAAAGAAATCAAAGAAATCAAAGAAATCAAAGAAATCAATCAGAAGAATATTTTCAGCATCTTACTAGACGATTATAAGCTTAAAATGATAGTTTTAACTTTCACTTTATCAAGGTAAAGATAAAGGTAAAATCACGTTAAAGCAGAACAGATTTCAAATATTACTCGATAAAAATGACCATACTCAATGATGATCTACACGTTAAAAACCTTAGGGCGCAAAAGATTTTTATAGTGCTTCAGAGCGTAGTCCTAAGCTTTATCAAAACAACTTTACCGCTAAGTATTTACCACTAGCTTATACCAGTAATAACTTCTCTATATTAAATATATAAAACTAAGGGTTAATCAAATAATATCACTAAAATTCAGTAGCCCCTGATAAATATCATTAAAAAGTAAGTTAGATGTTATTTTTATGTAATTGTTTTGTTTGTATTTTTTCATTACATACAAATAAATTTTCCGTTATATTAGATAAGAAGTAAAAGGATTGCTCAATAGCGTTTCAAGCGATAATATTGAGCTATAAAAAATTAATGGAGTATAATTTTTAAAATGAAAAGTCGCTTACCAGATGATAAAATTCTCTTAACAGTAACCGCGATGGCAATATTAGCATTGCTTCCAGCCTTGATTTCAGGCATTAGAACGCACGACAATGTAGGAGTTATTATTAACCTTGTTGTGATACTGGGCATAGCGGGCATTTTTTCTGGCGTTTGGTATACTAGCAAAACAAAATTTTTCAGCTGCTTATTGACTATTTTTCTGCAATTAACGCTGCTAACATCCATTTACATCCAAGGTGAAAGTTTAATTTTTTGGCTGTTTCCCGTAATAATATCAGGCTTTTATTTCCTACCTATTGTCACCGCGAGCGTGTTGAATAGCTTGTTAATAATTATTGCATTGTTTATTACTTATCAACAGTTTGACAATTTTACCTTACCTCGCATTGTTGGCTCCTTGATTTTAACAAATATCTTTTCGTTAGCCTTTTCAATGTTTATGGAAAGTAAAAATCGTCAATTATCAAAAAAAGATAAAATAAATCAACTGCGTAATGACACTCTCGAATTAATTGCCCACTCAAGTAAATTAACTACTGTCTTGCACTCCATCATACATGGCGTTGAGAACGAATATCCTGAAACGATGTGTAGTATCTTATTACTCGATAAATCAGGAAAACATTTAGTGTTAGGTGCGGCTCCTAGTTTGCCTGACTTTTATAACGAGGCTATAGAGGGTATTGCTATTGGTCATGGTATGGGCTCATGCGGCACTGCAGTGTTTACCAAAGAAAGAGTCATTGTCAGCGATATTTCAACACATCCTTATTGGGCTAATTGGGCAGTGTTAGCTAAAAAAGCTGAATTAGGCGCTTGTTGGTCAGAGCCTATTATTAATGGTAAAGGTGAGTCGTTAGGCACTTTTGCTATTTATCATCATAAAATATCAACACCAAAGGACATTGACTTTACCCTAATCGAACAAGTTTCCAATCTTGTTGGCATTGCTATTGAGCGAGATAAAGCTGATAACATCATATGGCAACAAGCCAATTTTGATAGTTTGACACAACTACCAAACCGTAACTTATTACTCGAACATCTAACAACAGCGATTGATAATGCGAAACGAGAGAAGAAGCAACTCGCTATTGCTATGTTATACCAATTACATTAAATTTGTGATCTAATGGTAGTTATGAAATATATTACTAAAAAACAATTATCTGAGAAATTGGAGCTTATTAATTTAAAGGCACTTATTGCTCAAGAAACCAATGGCAGAATGAGAATTCGCCTATTAGCTTTATTGCACATTAAGGATGGAGCTGACAGAACTCAAGCTGCCAAACATGTAAAAGTAAGCAGG
>NZ_VOLS01000085.1 GCF_007954265.1 Colwellia sp. C1TZA3
CCTGCTTACTTTTACATGTTTGGCAGCTTGAGTTCTGTCAGCTCCATCCTTAATGTGCAATAAAGCTAATAGGCGAATTCTCATTCTGCCATTGGTTTCTTGAGCAATAAGTGCCTTTAAATTAATAAGCTCCAATTTCTCAGATAATTGTTTTTTAGTAATATATTTCATAACTACCATTAGATCACAAATTTAATGTAATTGGTATTATACCAATCCCAATCCCATTAAGTTATTGCTCACTTGTACTAGTTAAAATAGCTCAAGGCTGTGTTGTTCTCAATTCCAATAGCCAGCTATTGCTCAATCGAGCGCCTTACCTTGAGTTATTTTTCCTGCGCACAACAAGATCACAAACTTAATGGAACTGGTATTATTTTTTTGTAGGTCGGACTTCAGTCCGTCAACTGTCTAGCGAGTGATTAACGCGATGGGCCAAAAAACATCTGCAGCCATGACTCATTTTTATAGATCGGAATTTATAGCTAAGACAGTTATATTTCATTTAACTTGATGGACTGAAATCCAACCTACATCGAGCCTGTATCGGTCAACGGTTAAGCCGGCGATTAATGCGATGTATCTTTGTTAAATGACCGGCATTATGGTTATAAAGCTTGTCGATGATGCCTGTTTATTGCATGGTGCAGCGATGATGACTATTGTAGCAACAGAGTGTAGCAACAGAGTATAACAACAGAGTCTAGCAACAGAGTATAACAACAGAGTGTAGCAACAAAATTTATGGCAATATCTCATCGGTTTAATTTAACAAACCAGGCCAGCTTTTAATCAGACCTGGCACAGCAAGTTGTTAAAGAATAGCTGACTTTATCAGCATGGCCACAATGGCCAGTGCTAAAACCCCAGCAAGCCAAATACCGACGAACCAAGCCAGTTTTTTCCATTTTTGTAAAGCCATTAGTGATAACCATCTTCAGGTTTTACTTTGCCCCTGAACACCCAATATGCATAAGCGGTATAGATTAATATAAGTGGTATTAAAACCATCGTTCCCACCAGCGTGAATTTTAAACTTGAATCAGGTGCTGCCGCTTCAACGATCGTTAGACTTGGCGGTACAATATTAGGGTAAAAACTAACAAGGATACCGATGAAACTGAGGACAAATAAGCCGAGTGAGGCGAGAAATGGCTGTGCTTCTTTTTTTTGTTTCAAACCGATAAATAGCAACCAAGTACAGAGCCCAACTAAACCTGGGACCAGCACACTAAAAATACTGCCCGGCAGCGTAAACCAACGTTGAAAATAAGCGGGGTCTTGAAAAGGGGTCAGCATACTAACAACACCAATAAAACCTAGGGTAGCAATGCCTAACCATTTTGCATAACCCCGCATTCTAGTTTGTAGATCACCTTCTGTTTTCATAATCAACCACGTGGAGCCCAGTAAGCCGTAGCCAATGACAACTGCACAGCCGGTTAAGAGTGAGAACGGGGTTAGCCAATCCCACCAGCCTCCAGCGTAAGCGCGGTTTGCCACTTCAATGCCTTGCACTAACGCACCTAGTGAAATGCCTTGAGTGAAGGCAGCTACAACCGAGCCGGCGCAGAAGGCAAAGTCCCAAACTGGTTTCCAACGGACGGTTCGCCAGCGATATTCAAAGGCAACACCCCTGAAAATCAGTGCTAACAGCATTAGTATAATGGGCATGTACAAGGCTGGCATAATAACGGCGTAGGCTAGAGGGAAAACGGCAAATAAACCACCACCTCCCATCACCAGCCAAGTTTCATTACCGTCCCAAACCGGGGCGATGGTATTCATCATAACCGACTTGTCTTGCTCTGATTTAGCCGACGGAAACAAAATACCGATGCCCAAGTCAAAGCCATCTAAAATAACATAAGTGAGTACAGCGAAGGCGATAATCATAGCCCAGATAAACGATAATTCAAATTCCACGATTGTCTCCTTGCGCACCTGAATCAGGGTCTGCGTTAATTTTTTCACTAAATTGGTTTTGTGCGGTCCGGATAGGGCCGTCATTTATCTCAAGGTCTGAGGTAGCTGTTGGTTTATTCATCAGTCTTAAAATATAGTAAGTACCTGCGCCAAAAACAAAGAAATAAACGATGATAAATGCGATCAGCGACACAGCAACCGCGGGTGCTTCAATCGGTGCGAGACTGTCAGTGGTGCGTAATAGTCCGTAAACGGTGAAAGGTTGACGACCTACTTCAGTAGTAACCCAACCTGCCAATACGGCAACAAACCCCATGGGTGCCATAACAATTGCCGCACGCTTTAACAAATCGTCATCATAAAATCTGCCGCGAATGCGTCGCCATAAGCTCCACACACCCAGTCCTAACATGGCAAAACCTAGAGAAATCATAATGCGGAAGCTCCAGAATACCACTGTAACGGGTGGCTCGTCCTCATCAGGAATGGTATCTAAGCCTGCAAGTGGGGCGTTTAAGTCATGTTTAAGGATCAAACTAGAGAGTTTGGGGATCTGAATCGCGTAATCAATCCTTTTTTCTTCTGGGTTAGGGATGCCAAATAATATCAGCGGTCCACCTTCTGGGTGACTGTCATAGTGTCCTTCCATCGCCATAACTTTGACTGGTTGATACGCTAAAGTGTTTAAACCGTGCAAGTCTCCAGCAACAATTTGTAAAGGGGCGACAACAATTAACATCCACATTGCCATTGAAAACATACGGCGTGCAGCAGCATCGGCCTTGTTTCGTAGCAGGTGTAATGCGCCGACACCACCAACCACTAGCGCGGTTGTGAGGAAGGCTGCCATCACCATGTGTACTAAACGGTATGGGAACGAAGGGTTGAAGACAATTTGCCACCAGTCTTCTGGAATAAATTGCCCTACATCATTAATGCTATAGCCAACAGGCGTTTGCATCCACGAGTTGACCGATAAAATCCACGTGGCTGACATCAAAGTACCAAAGGCGACCATGCAAACTGCGAACATGTGCAGTCCATTACCCACACGCTCACGCCCAAATAAAGCGATACCTAAAAAGCCCGCCTCCAAAAAGAAGGCAGAGAGCACTTCATAGGCCATGAGTGGCCCAAGTATTGGCCCGGTTTTGTCTGCAAATACTGACCAGTTAGTGCCAAACTGATATGACATCACAATGCCGGACACTACGCCCATGCCAAAGGCAACTGCAAAAATTTTCTTCCAGTAGTTAAACAAAAAAAGGTAGGTTTGATCATGTGTTTTTAACCACAAGCCATTCAATACCGCTAAATAGCTGGCCACTCCGATCGAGAAGGCTGGGAATATAATATGGAAGGAGACGGTAAATGCAAACTGCATTCGGGCAAGTGTCTCCGCAGTGAAGTTTTCCAACATAACTATAATGCTCATATAAGTTGTATTTCAAATGTATGTTAAACTGGTGTGGCAATAAAAGCAATATTGAAATAAAAGTATATTGAAATAAAAGTATATTGAAATAAAAGTATATTGAAAATATAACTTTTAAATGTGACAATCAATGTAAGCCCAACATAAAAATAGAGAGCATCTGATGAAGTTAACCAGCTATACCAACTATGCGATGCGTTGTTTGCAGCTTGCTGCACTTAAAGCCCCTGAGTTAGTACGGGTAGATGATGTGGTTTTCATTCACGGTGTGTCACGTCCACACATTGTCAAAGTAGTGCACGAGCTAGGCAGAGCTGGTTATTTAGAAACGCTACGAGGACGTAATGGTGGCTTTCGGTTAAGCCGTCCGGCAGAAGAGATCATGGTCGGCGATGTTGTGCGTCTCACCGAAGGACGATTAGACGTCGTGGAGTGCTTTAACCCTGAGAAAAATACCTGCCCATTAATTGGTATTTGCAAGCTCTCCAAAAAAATTCAGGAAGCGACTCAAGCATTTATGGATGTGCTAGATAATGTCACTATTGCTGATATTTCCGCGAATCGTATTCCTTTACTAAAGCGTATTGATTTGTTAGAAATTACCGGTAAACCAGCAACTTTTTCAAAGTCAGGCCATAGTAGTTGATACCGCTTTATAAGTGAGCAATATCTTAATCTGATTGGCAATAAATGCTGTAAGACAGGAGAAAATGAAGGTGCATATTGTCGAGCAACAGCAAGTGGCTGAGATTGGGCACAACCAAGAAAGCTACTATCTATAACATTTACAGGTAAGGTAATTAATGAATCTGTAGGCTATAAGCAGCTACCTTAATTTGTCGATGTAGTGCTATCACTATTAAGGTGGTTTAAGCTTACCTGCACTTTTATAGAAAAACAGACCTTTTATTGATACGCTTTTAAGCTTATTGAATCTGCCAACTCACATCAGGTTTCCATTGGCTTACCCACGCAGGAATATCACTTGCTGGCATCGGTTTGGCAATACCATTACCTTGAGCTAAGTCACAGCCCAGTTGCAATATAGCCTTGCAATGTTCAACCGATTCAACACCTTCAGCAATTACGCCACGCTTGAAGGACTTAGCTAAAGCTATCACGCTTTCAACAATGGCCAAATCATCAGCATCAACTAACATGTCTCGGACAAAACTCTGGTCTATTTTAATCATGCCCGCGGGTAAACGCCTAAGATAAGTGAGTGATGAATAGCCGGTACCAAAATCATCCAAAGCAAAGTTTACCCCTAGCGCTATACAGTCATTCATGATTTTTGAGATATGATTAATATCATCTAAAGCACTGGTTTCCAGTACTTCTAGCTCTAAATAGTGTGGCTTAGCATCAGGGTGGGCTGCTAGTAATGCAGTTAGGGTTTGTGTAAAGCTAGACTGTTGTAATTGAACCGCGGCAATGTTTACGCTAATGTTTAGGAGGCTAAGGCCCATTTTTTGCCATTTGCTTATTTGTGTCAATGCGGTATCAATAACCCATTCACCCATCTCAATATTCATTGGATTATTTTCAATAACGGGCAAAAAATCGATAGGGTTTAATAAGCCTCGTTTAGGATGCTGCCAGCGAATAAGCGCTTCAACACCCACTACTATGCCAGTCTTCATATTAACTTTAGGCTGATAATGAAGTACAAATTGATGATGGTCCAACGCATTACGAATGGCGTCTAGGTTTTCTTGATGCATTTTAACCGCGTCATCTTGAGCGGTATCAAATAAATGATAACAATTTTTACCCGACTCTTTAGCTACATACATGGCTTGATCAGCATGGCGTACCAGCTGGTCAGCATTGGCACTATCTTGTGGATAAATTGTTACGCCAATACTGGCTGAGACGTGAAATATAAAGTCAGCCACTGTGACCGGTTCAGACGCCGCCAACAACAAGCGTTCTAACACCGGTTCACAATCTTCAACTTTGTCTAAATCAGCTAATATAGCAACAAACTCATCACCGCCAATACGGGCTAAGGTATCACCCTCGCGTAAGGCTTCTTTCATGCGAAGTGAGAGGGCAATGAGTAATTGATCACCCACTTGATGACCATGGGCATCATTAACCGCTTTAAAATGATCTAAATCTAGAAATACTACCGCGAGTGACTGCTGATGACGGCTGCATTGTAGCATGGCTTGAGATAGTCGGTCAGCTAGCAATACACGATTGGGTAAGTTAGTCAGTACATCGTAATGAGCAATTTTTTCCAGTTGATTTTGATGCTCTTTCATCAGGGTAATATCGTTAGCTAAGGCGATATAGTGGGTAGTGATACCATATTCATTATGCACGGCACTAATCGTGGTCATTTCAGCATATATTTCACCATTTTTACGTCGGTTCCATATTTCACCAGACCAGTGGCTTTCTTTTTGCAGTGCTCGCCAAATCTCAGAAAAAAATTCGGGGGCCTCTTTATTTGATTGTAGGAAACGTGGACTCCGACCAATAACTTCATCACGACTGTAGCCTGTTATACGGGTAAAACTGTCGTTAACATCAATAATAATAGCTTTATTATCGGTAATTGTGATGCCCTCTCTAGCATGAGTAAAGACACTAGCCGCCAATTTTTGCTCATTTTGAGCTTGTTTTCTTTCGGTAATATCAACCAATGCAGCAAGACAATCGGTGCCTGTAATGCCCAGATTAGCTTCGACATTTAGCCAACGCTTGGTTTTATTAACGTTAACTAATATCTCACAAGATTGTATACCTTTATGCTCAAACACTTTTGCCAGACAATCTTTGAAAGTATTACGATGTGGTATGGCGATATAATTGACAAACTTACTGCCTGCCAAGTGAGCACGCTCAATACCCAATATACTCGCCCCTCTTAAATTGATTTGAGTTATTTTACCTTTCAGATCAAAAGTAAGATAAGCAATGGGTGCAAATTCAAATAACTCAGTATAGCGATAATGTAGTTGTTCAGTTATCTGCGCTTGCTGTAACTCATCATTCTGCATCTCCAATTCAATTTGATGAACCTGCAGTTCGTGTAGTAACTTTTGGGCATCACTTTCGCTAGGCATAGCTTGCTTGCTCTCCCGTTTTTTTCTCACTTGTGCTTCGGCAGACCGGCGTAACTCTTTAGGTGAGCGTTTGGCCAACAGTCTAGGGGGCTGTGAAGGGCTGGTCATATAGTAGGCTTTATTTTACGTAACTTTGACTCAAGTAGCTTGGCTTCACTGATGTCAGTGAAGGTAATGACTACGCCGTCAATCACATTTTCTTGTGTGCGATAAGGCATAATGCGCACTTTAAACCAACGTTCATTGTTAGCGGTTATTTCTTTTTCTACAAAGAGCAGTGTGTCTAACACTCCCCGCGCATCTTTTTGTAGTGAAGTATAATCGAGCTCAGTGACGATATCAGATAGTGGTCGACCAACATCACTAGGGATCAACTTAAACAGGTGGGTAGCATAGTTAGTGAATCGCCTTACACGTAGTCCATTGTCAAGAAACACCGTCGCTATTTCTGTACTATTAAGCAGGTTTTTCATGTCGTTGTTGACCCATGATAAATCATCAACTTTAGATTGTAGTTCGGTATTAACCGTTTGCAACTCTTCATTCATTGACTGCATTTCTTCTTTTGAAGTGGTCAGTTCTTCATTGGTGGATTGCAATTCTTCATTAGTTGATTGCAACTCTTCATTGGTTGACCTGAGCTCTTCCTGTGCCGCTTGCATTTGCTCGCGAGTTGCTTCTATTTCGTCGCGCGCATGTTGCAGTTCAAGCTGATTTTCTTGCTCTGCTTTGCCCCGTTTTCTGCTCGGCTTTGTGGCCGGTGCTACAACGGGTGTAAAAACTACCATCAGCGAGCCTATTAAAGCTTTTGGCTTATTAATGGCCTGTACCGTTAAGTTAATCGTTTCTGCGCCCACGATCACATTTTCAATAACTACTGGCTCTATTTGTGTCAGCGCTTTCTTCATCGCGAGGTTAAGGTGCATAAGCAGCTCTTCACATGCCATCACGTGAATGTTCCAATTAGCTTTACCCGCTGATGCTTCTAAATATTTTCCCGTGCGACCATTGATGTAAATAATATCACCGGCAGCATTAACTAACACCGCGGCAGGCGAGTAGTTTTGCAGTAGGACTTGATCCGCTTGCGTTTGTAGGTTGATAATGTCTTTACTCATATCGCGGGTTCTCTTGGGTTCATTGTTTATCAAGGATATAACAGGAAATATTCTTGAAGGAAAGTCGACTTCCATTCGATGCTTGGGAATATCGATGCGGGTAAAAATCCGTGCACTATCGTTAAGTGCTGAGAACAAGCTGGTATAATTACCAATGGTTTCGGCATTGCCCAACAGCAAAGTACCATGAGAATTCAGTGTATAGTGGAACAGTGGAATTAACTTTTTTTGTAATTCTGGTCCAAGATAAATCATAAGGTTACGGCAGGTGACAATATCTAACTTGGTAAACGGTGGATCCATAATAATATTTTGGGGTGCAAAGATGATCATGTCACGTATCTTCTTACTGATGCGATAACCCTTATTATCTTTAATGAAATAACGTTCCAATTGTGTTGGCGTTATTTCAGCTTCAATGCTTGCTGGATAAAAGCCTTGCCGGGCAATATTGATAGCATCTTGGTCAAGATCGGTTGCAAATATTTGTAGTTTAAAGCGGGCTTTAGGCTTAACCTCATCCAATACATCCATCACAGTCATGGCGAGTGAATAAGCCTCTTCACCGGTTGAGCAAGCCGTAACCCATGCTCGAAGCTCTTTACCTTGAGGATAATTTGCCAATAGTGCTGGTAGCGAGGTTGACTTGAGCTGCGCCCAGATGTCTTTATCACGAAAAAAATGGGTAACACCAATTAACAGTTCTTTAAACAGCAGGTCTTGTTCTTGTGGGTTTTCGCGCAGATAACGGGCATAAAGTGCTATGTTTTTAAGTTGATGCAGGTTCATACGCCGTTCAATACGACGATAAATGGTGTTTGTCTTGTAGAGTGAGAAGTCGTTTCCGGTGCGCTCACGCAAAATGATAATGATTTGTTCTAGTGATCTTTTTGATTTGAGTTCCAATTTTGATTCAATATTCTTTGGAGTCATTTGTGGGCCATGTTTAAGGCCCTTAAGTATATGTTTTGGTAACTCTTCAGCGCTGGCTACGATGTCAATAAGTTCTGCATTAATGGCGCTTTGAGGCATGGAATCAAATTTTGCGAACTCAGGTGACTGGGCTAGAGATAGTCCCGCATTTTCTTTGATGGCGCGTAAACCTACGGTGCCATCAGAACCCATGCCAGAAAGAATAACAGCTACAGCACGTTCGCGTTGATCACTGGCGAGAGAACGAAAGAAAAAATCAATCGGCAAGCGCAAGCCTTTACTGACCACAGGATCAAACAAGAATAATGTGCCGTGCAGTATGGATAAATCTTTGTTAGGCGGGATCACATACACGCAATTTTGCTCTGTTATCATACTATTGCGAGCTTCTTTTACTGTCATTTGTGTAGTGCGTTGCAACAGCTCAGCCATAATACCTTTGCGAGAGGGATCTAGATGCTGAATGACGACAAACGCCATACTACAAGGCGTTTTTACATGAGTAAAAAAGCTTTCCAATGCTTCTAAACCGCCAGCAGAAGCACCAATACCAACAATATGTGACGGTTTTTTTAGGGCATTTAATCGATGTAAGTCAGCGTCAGTACTTGGTTGCGTGGCTTTTATTTTGTTTTTCATTAAGGTATATTTATTTTTAGCTCCATTACATTATAGTAAACTAATATATTAAGTCGTGTGCGATTAATTTTAGAAATTCTTTATAAAGAACCTCGTACTCAAGCTTAGATGTTAAGCACCTTAGGGAAAATAATTAGAAAATAATTAGGACATCCATTGTTATTTGAGCATTATCAGCCCTTGTACTAAGGTTAATTAATGGAAAATAATTAGGACATCCATTGTTATTTGAGCATTATCAGCCCTTGTATTAAGGTTAATTAATGATCTTGATACAGAGGCATTCTTCTTATGACTACAGCCAGTGAAAATAATTAGGACATCCATTGTTATTTGAGAATTATCAGTCCTTGTACTAAGGTTAATTAATGATCTTGATACAGAGGCATTCTTCTTATGACTACAGCCAGAAAACAACTGATCAGCTTGGCTGATACACCTTATTATCATTGTATTTCACGCTGTGTCAGGCGAGCTTATCTTTGTAGAAAATAATTAGGACATCCATAGAAAATAATTAGAGAAAATAATTAGGACATCCATTGTTATTTGAGAATTATCAGCCCTTGTACTAAGGTTAATTAATGATCTTGATACAGAGGCATTCTTCTTATGACTACAGCCAGAAAACAACTGATCAGCTTGGCTGATACACCTTATTATCATTGTATTTCACGCTGTGTCAGCCGAGCTTATCTTTGTGGCAAAGATAAAACGACAGGTCAGGATTATGAGCACAGGCGTGGTTAGGTAGAAGATAAATTACTCGCTTTAAGTCAGGTTTTTGCGATTGATGTTTGTGCTTACGCTGTTATGAGTAATCATACGCATATGGTTATTTTTATTGACGAAAATACAGCGAAAGCTTGGTCAAAAAAAGAAGTGATTGAGCGGTGGCAGCAGTTGTTTAAAGGTACTTTACTAACCAGACAATATTGCAGGGGAGAGCCACTTGCCCACTATTTGGAAGAAACCTTAACAAACACGGTGGAAGAATACCGCAGTCGTTTGATGGATATTAGTTGGTTTATGCGGTTACTTAATGAAAGTATTGCCAGACAGGCTAATCAAGAAGATAACTGCACAGGACGGTTATCGGATAAGCGAGCAGCATTTCTGCTACTCGCTCTCCTAAGAACCGTGCATGCTGGTTTCCCCGCACACGGCTCAAGCCTATCTAAGCCCAGTCTCTAAACTGAACCGGCAGTAAATGTAACAG
>NZ_VOLS01000086.1 GCF_007954265.1 Colwellia sp. C1TZA3
TAATACCAAGTTGATTA
This sequence comes from Colwellia sp. C1TZA3, assembly GCF_007954265.1. Classification (GTDB taxonomy): domain Bacteria; phylum Pseudomonadota; class Gammaproteobacteria; order Enterobacterales; family Alteromonadaceae; genus Cognaticolwellia. The sequence goes on from NZ_VOLS01000086.1 coordinate 18, forward strand.
ATTACCTGCTCATTTTTAATGGTTAAAATGAATAACTACAGCGTTATAAAATTTATAAGGTGAATAACTACTGACTAAATTTTATGCCTTGTATTTATCCATTTTTCCTCATGAAAAAGGTGATCATTTAGTTAATCAAATTGGTATAACTACAAATATGGCGAGCACTTTACATTTATGGAGAGAGCTCTCAATAAATGCTCTGAAAATACTAACTCTTGTTTTTACTTAATGGTATTTAATGTTTAAGAGCGTATGTCTTTAACTAAAAAATGCACCAAAATCAGAAATAATCACCATAAGACTTTCTGGGAGAATAGGCCACATAAGTACTGCTAAAAAAATAACAATGATCACGTCAAAAAAAATTTAATAGCATGATAACGACTAAAATTAATAATATTTGACCTATGTCTAATGACAGCAATAATTACCTAACAACGTTTAATACCAGTTCCATTAAGTTTGTGATCTTGTTGTGCGCAGGAAAAATAACTCAAGGTAAGGCGCTCGATTGAGTAATAGCTGGCTATTGGGATTGAGAGCAACACAGCCTTGAGCTATTTTAACTAGTACAAGTGAGCAATAACTTAATGGGATTGGTATAAGTACCCGTAAGTTTATGGACTATCGATTTTAGTTAATGCTATTTTTAATGACATAGAATAACTTAACACTAATTCTATTTACTGATGTACCAAGTTACATTGTTAACTTAACCCACAATATAATATGATTACGCTTAAGCAAATAGTCATAAAAGAGCTTGATATGAATAGAAAACAAGTTTTCGTCTGGAGTCGTAGAATAAGACTTTTTCATTGGATAAATGTCATTGCAATTTTACTACTCATCGCTATCGGCACAGTGATATTAAATGGCAAAATATTGGGCATTAGCACCGAAGGTAAAGTGCTGTTAAAAACCATACATGTATTGGTGGGATATGTTTTTGCTAGTAACTTGATTTTCCGGTTAATCACAGCTTTTGTCGGTAAAGGTTATGAGCGCTGGCATAAAATACTACCTTTTAAAAAAGGCTTTAAAGCTGAATTAGTTGAGTTTACACAAGGTAAAAAGTTAGCTTACAAAGGCCATAGCCCTGCAGGAAAATTGATGGTGTTAGCACTGTTGTCCGTTATGACTGTACAAATGATTTCAGGCCTTGTTATTGCCGGTACAGATATTTACTACCCACCCTTTGGTCAATATTTTGCTGAAAACATTGCTGTCGATAAAGACAATATAGCGGCGATAAAACCTTATTCGAAAGAGAATGTAAATGCCGCAGCTTATCAAGTAATGAGAGATTTTCGAAAACCTTTTATTACCGCGCATGTTTATGCTTTTTACTGCCTGCTATTACTTATTCCACTGCATATTATTGGGGTAATTATGGCTGAAAGACGGGAGAAAAGCGCTCTTATTTCTGCCATGTTCAATGGGTATAAATACCTACCAAAAAATAAGCCTGATGAACATTAAAGCTTAACTTCCATCTCAACTGAAGATAATTGAACATGAAAAAGTTTACTCGCTTAATATAGTTGGACAAAATACGATTAATAGACGATAGTTCTAGCACCTTAGCCGTTAATAATTACTTTAAAGGAGCTCACATTGGAGACTAAAAATCTAACTACCGTCACTATTATTTATTACCAAGAAGACAGCTTAGAGTTAAAGCATGAAATTAAAAGCTATCCTAAAAATAAATCTGGTCGGGTTATTATTCCACAAGAGTTCAAACAGAATAAGTCTATATTAGCTGTCTGTCTTGGTGAGATAACTATCATTAACAAAATCGGTGATAGAATCATGTCACTCGGTGTCGAAGATGAAAATTTTTAGTACTTAAGCTTTATCAACAGCTAAGCCATACTGAATTTTTCAATAGTAAGTCTATGCCGATTTTTTTATTAACAAAATAATTAACAAAATAATTAACAAAATAATTAACAAAGTAATTAAAAGCTAGAGCAACGGTTTTAGGTGTCTGTGTTTCCAATCAATATTTCCAATCAATATTTCAAATCAATAATGGCCCTAACGCTATCTAAGGTTTCAATTAGCTGGCGACTAAAATTAAAAGTCATGATATGACTTTCTTTTTTACCTTGGCGTAACAGTTCATTAAAATGGCTAATTTGATAATTATAACCATGGGTTTTACAGTCAAAAAATACCGATTCCTCCTTGCTATCATTAATTAAAGTCACCGTTGACGGGCTATGAAAGCCACTATTAATTTTAATAATGCCTTGCTCGCAATAAAAAATAGCCTCACTGGCAGTAGATTCCAATAGTGTCGACGTTAATATTGCTACGGCATTATTGTAGTTAAATACCATCGAGCAGGAAGAGTCAGCGCCATTCTCAAAAAAGCTTGCCTTGGCTGTTATGGTATCTGGCACACCAAGTGTTGAAAGTGCTGCAAAAATAGGATAAATACCAATATCTAAAAGGCTACCTCCTCCTAGCGATTTTTTAAAAAGCCGAGACTCTTCATTGAAGACCTTAACAAAACCAAAATCAGCTTCAATTCTCAGAAGATTGCCATAAGTTTTGCGACTCAGCTCTGCTAGAACAAAATTATAATGGGGCAAAAAATAGGTCCAAAGTCCTTCCATCAGCAGAGTATTATGTTTAGTGGCAGCAGCAATCATGCTATTTACTTCATCGGCATTCATGGCAAAAGGCTTTTCACATAATACCGCCTTGCCCTGCTCTAAACACAACAACGCATTTTCTTTATGTAAAGAGTGTGGCGTTGCGATGTAAACAGCATCAATGTTTTCATCGCTTACTAACGCTTCATAGCTGTTGTAAGCTTTAGTTACTTGATATTTTTCGGCAAAGCCATCGGCTTTTTGTTGTGTTCTTGAAGCAACCGCATACAGTTCAGCGCCTTCCACCGTTAACAAATCTGTCGCAAATTTATTGGCTATATTGCCTAAACCGATAATTCCCCAACGTATGTTTCTATTTTTCAATAACTTCATTTACTACTACCCAATATAAAATGTGACAGAAAAGTACTTTCTCATGCGTCTAATTGCCCTAGAGATAGAACAACGACATGCCATTAAAAAATACTTTTTTTAAATTATTCAACATAAATGAAACTACCAATGGTTAGTCTGCCTATTTTAGGATCTGAAGACAAACCTAATATGGGGTTAATGTCACCTGAGTGTAAGGCCATACTGGGGTAGATCACGGCTCTATTCATCCTAGCGGCAACTGAATAAAATTGCTCAAAAAGGCTATTGTCTGAGTTCACGTAGCAGGGATTTTTATGTAACTGCTGCGCAATAGCTTCCTTTTTTAGCTGCTGACCATAATTAACTAAACGCGCTGCGGTGATACTTTCAAAAGCACTGGCCCGATGTCGATAAAAAGAGGTTCCACCATGCTCGGGCTCACACAAATAATGTACTACCGCCAATTGATTAATATTAGCCGTATCAAAATGTGGCAGCATTTGTATTGGCTTTAAATGCTCAGGAGCCCTATCTGAAACCGCAAATGCAGACATTAATGCCTTAGCACTAGTCGCATTATCAAAGCCAAAATATGATTTAAATAGCGGTAAATATTTCTTACAAATTTCTTCACTATATATTGCAGGTGCTAAAAAACGTTTGCCTGGATAGAAGTTTTGTTGATCGGCTCTAAATAATGAACCATCGCCCGCGCAGGAAATTAAATCATCAGCTTTGTTTGCAAAACCATCGATAATCAACACAGGTATATTTTCTTTACCAATCATCAGCTTAGTTAAGCTAGGATGATCATTTAGTGTAAAATCTAACATCAAATAACGTTTACCCTTGCTAAATCTCTAGTGCTTAACTTAGAGACTTATTTTTTAAATCAATTAGTGTATGAATTTGTCCTAAAGATATGATCATTGTATGTATTGCAGACAATAAGCCACTTTGATGTAAAGATAAAATTTGTTCATTGTTTAATGTGGCAAGTTTTACTTCATCAATGGTATATAAACCAGCTAATTTAGTGGCGCTTTGATTAATAAAAGTAATGTCTATCGACATAGGCTTAATTAAGGCCATTGACGTTAGAGTTGCTATTAATACCTTATTTTCTTTTTCACCCAGCAATAATTGCGTAAGGTTTGCTTTAACGCTTTTAAAGTAGCTAGACTCATCACCTTTTTCATCAAAAAGTGCCTGTCCAGTTTCTTCTGATACCGCGGGACTATCGGTATTCAAACAAACAGCGAGTTCGTTATGATGCTTTTCATCGCTCATTTCAACAAAAAATGGTTGTCGCCTTATTTGCAGTGGCACATAGAGTCCTTGCCATTGTGCTTGCTGCCAAAATAAGTTTTCATTTTCCTCAAAGCCTAACATCGCAGAAAATACAAACTGTCCTGTGTCACCATTTTTAGTCAATACAATGGGATATTGTACCGCTAAATGAATAAACTCGGCTAAAACAACCGGAATAAGGGCTAAATTAGCACCATGGCGTTCCACTTTATTGAGATCGACTTTAGTGTTTAAATGCTTTTTATTATCTACTGCGACTAAACTAGCCATGTATAATTTCTCTTGTTAGCTTATGACTTAAATTCGGCTATATTCAATTAAATTTGGTTAAAGCCAAATTCAATAATTTTATTAATTAATTCACGGTTTTTTGGCAGTGTTGATACCGCCTTGTCAGTGAGTTTTTTATTTTGCGCAAATTGATGTTGTGCAAAATCAATATTATCGAGTGCATAAGTGTTTTGGCTATAGTCACTTTTAAAACCCATACCATATAAAATATACTGATAACTTGCCGCAGGGAAAACTTCATTATTACTGGTAAAATCATGATCAGCGGGTGCTCGATATTGCCAAAGCGCCATTGCTTCTTTTAAGCTTTCAGGAATAGATTGAGCATCGCGGTTATCAATCCAAAAAGCGTTGTCGGTTCTTTTACTTAAAATATAATGTAACTTAAGAAAGTCGATGATTTTTTCCCATCGATAAAGAAAGGTTTCATTAAAGCGCTTGGCGGCTATGTCCATAATGTCACGAGACTGCGGCAGTTGTTCACTGATCATTTGTGCTGACAACTCTACCATCATCAAAGCAGATGCTTCTAATGGCTCTAAAAACCCTGCTGACAAGCCTACTGCCACACAATTATTTTGCCACATTTTTTCTCTATGACCACTGACAATTGGAATTTTTCGTACCGTTAATGATGAAAATTTATCACCAACATACTTGGCTAATACTTCCCTAGCCTGCGCTTCAGATGAATATTTACTCGAATATACATAACCAACACCGCGGCGATGTTGTAAGCCAATATCCCATATCCAACCAGCTTCTTGGCCAGTTGAAACGGTATGAGAAGCAATCGGTGAATCTACCTCATCATAAGGCACTTGTACCGCTAACGCGGTATCAATAAACAATATATCGCTACAGCTCTTAAATGGCACTTGATAATGCTTACCTAAAAGCAGCGAAGAGAAACCGGTGCAATCAACAAATAAATCCCCAGTAACATCAGCGTTATTTTCAGTGCTCACTGATGAAATATCACCATTGGGAGCTGAGTTCACACCAGTAACGTTATCAATTATATGAGTAACACCGAGTTTTTCTGTGCAATGTTTTTGTAAAAAAACAGAAAACTTTACAGAATCTAGGTGATAGGCATAATTAGCCACTGCCGCAAACTCTGGCGTTCTAATGGTTTTAGGCGCTAAGCCATTTTCACAAACCGACTCTTGAAAACAAACGTCTTCAGAAAATGATTTAGCTCCTGTTTGACCTTGCCTTGCCAACCAATGCGCCGCTAAGTCACCTTGTGAAAATCCTTGTGGCAGCACTAAGGGATGATAATAAAAATCATCTTCACTACCATCAACCCATTTAGCAAATTTTGCGCCTTGCTTAAAGCTAGCATCACATTCGCGAATAAAATCTGTTTCACTAATACCTAAAGCAATCAGCGTACTACGCATAGTAGGCCAAGTGCCCTCACCAACACCAATAGCTGAGATATTAGGAGACTCAACCAAAACCACAGTTAAACCTTGCTCTGTATTACTTTTATGTTTTGCTGCTAAACGTCCAGCCGTAAGCCAGCCAGCTATTCCACCACCAACAACAACAACTTTTTTAGTTAATTTATTCATAGTTAATCTGCTACCGTTATTTTAACTCTCGTTTAGTAATACCAATCCCATTAAGTTATTGCTCACTTGTACTAGTTAAAATAGCTCAAGGCTGTGTTGCTCTCACTCCCAATAGCCAGCTATTGCTCAATCAAGCGCCTTACCTTGAATTATTTTTCCTGCGCACAACAAGATCACAAACTTAATGGAACTGGTATAAGAGAGTATTGAAGTAGACTTTTACTTTTAGGGAAGTAAAAGTCTATATGCATGACTAAGATTATAAATTACAAAGCTTAGAAGCTACCGCGTATACCTAATGAAATACGACGGCCACTATCAACAACGTCGAGTATTTGATTAGAGAAACGACCACGGCTATGGGTGTATTCTTCAGTTAAGTTAATACCTTCAACAAACACAGTGATTTTTTCAGTTACATCGAAACTAGCACTAGCATCCCACTGTGCATAATCTTCAACGTAAGTAACACCATCACCGCCACCTTGACTAAGGCTTTGCAAGAAAGTGTCACGCCAGTTGTAAGCGATACGTGCTTGCAATGGACCATTCTCATAAAAAGCCACTAAGTTAGCTGAGTCACTTAAACCTGTAACCGCAAATACTTGTGTAATATCAGTATTATCAAGTTCAGCATCACTATCAACAAGTGTTGCGTTCGCTAAAAGACCAAAACCTGTGTCACCAAAAGTATGCTGGGCTGCAATTTCCCAACCATCTACTGTTGCTGATTCACCATTACTAGGAGCCGTATTAGTAAAAACTGCCACACTGTCTTCACTATCAGGGGCACTAACATCACTACCTGTAGACGGATCTGTTAATAAACTGCCATTAGCTGTTACAAAAGTTTTTGCTAGCTTGGTGTTAGTAATAAAGTTAGCAACATGTTTTCTAAAGTAACCGGCAGAAACATAGCTAGCTTCGTCGTAATACCACTCAAGTGATAAATCTAAATTATCAGAACTAAAAGGTATTAAGTCTGAATTACCACTTGATGACTGTAAGTTACCCTGACGAGTTGTTTGCAGAGAAGTAATAGGTCTTAAACTACTTAAGGTAGGACGGGTTAAGGTTTTTGAAACGGCTACACGAGCAATTAAATCTTCATTTATTTCTAATTTAACGCTGAAGTTAGGTAAAATTTCACTGTAGCTATTATTTTCTGTAAAGTTTGTCGTATCACCATATGCTGCTAACATTTCAGTTGCATCAAGAATACTTAAACTTTGAGGGTTTGCTTGAGAAGCACTGACCGCAACATCGGTAGTTTCATAGCGGAAACCTGCCGTACTAGAAATAAACATATTGGCTATTTCGCCATAAAAATCAAGTTCTAAGTACAAAGACGAGGTTTCTTCTTCAACTTCAAAAGAATTATTAGTTTTAACGGCGTCAAAATCAACCCCTTCAATATTACCTAAGAAATCAAATAAGGCTTCTCCATCAAAAGTTAACCATTGTGTCGGTGAACGGCCACTACCACTTACGCTACTTAAAAAGTCATCACCGGCATCAAATACTGCTTGAGGGAAAGCGCTAACATCCGGAAAATCTTTATAGTTGCAGTAAGTACAGTGAATACCGCTTTCATCATTATTCCAGGTATTTACCGTTTTAGTTTCAGACGAGAACATAGCGCCAAATCTTGCTTTAGCAAAACCTGTGTCACCGTCAGCTACCCAAACACTGTCCCAGCGAAGTTGCGTAATATCGTCTTCAACTTCATCACCACCACGAATCATCACATGTGCGCCGCTATTAGCCGTATCTAAATAATCAGATACGCCTGCAGGAGCAACATAATCAGGACTAGTCGGGTCTTGGTTTACGCTGTCGCCTTCTTGCTGACCACTGTATATTGAATCATTAGCTGTTGCGAAGTCGGAGTAATAAGGCAAAATATTATCATCCAGATTCCATTGCACACGGTTAGCATAGCCTAATAACGCTAAGTTACCACCTCGACCGTTGTTTGCCGCGCGTGTCGCATTCGAGTTACTAATATCAAACTGCATATTTAAATTATCATTAATATCCCAGTCAAAATTAAGACCAAATGAAGTAGACTCTGTTAAACGGTCGCCTTTCTTTGCATGAAAATCAGTCGCTAAACCCACTTGTTGATACATCTCAGTAACCGTGCCATTTTCATCAACAACAATATTTTCTGCGTTATCAGAAGTAAACCAGTGGCCATAAGATGTGGTATCAGAATTAACATCAAAATCAGAATATAAAACATCCGCAGTAACAATAAAGTTGTCAGCAGGCGCATACTGTAATACTAAATTAGCATTAGTTCGTTCACGTTTTTCAGTAGTCACTAAAGAATCAAAGTTTTGAGGAATAAAGACATTACCTATGTAATCATCTCCTGATTCAGTTTTTGGTGTGCCGCGAGTGAATGATGAGTTTTCTCGCCAACCAGCAGATTGTGCTCTATTTAAACGTGTTTCACGTTCTAAGTAAGAAACCGCCAATAAAGCACCAAAAGTATCATCGTTAAAGGTATCACTGACTAATAAAGAGGCTTGTGGTGTCGTCTCTTCACTATTACCATCGTAAATACCTTTAAGGCTACCCGCTAATTTAAAGCCGCCAATAGCGAAAGGTTTAGCTGTTTCGATGTTAATAGTAGAACCGATACCACCGGATTGCATGGTTGCTGTTGATGTTTTATGCACATCTAGCGTTTTCACCATTTCAGCGGCAATAGTGTCAAAACTAAAATCGCGACCTGCACTTTCCGTGGCTTGTTGACGACCATTAACTAATACCGTGTTAAATTGTGGACCAAAACCACGAACCGTAATTTTTTGACCTTCACCGCCTGAACGATCAATTGAAACACCTGAGATACGCTGCAATGATTCTGCAAGGTTAGTGTCTGGAAATTTACCAATATCTTCAGCTGAAACTGAATCTACAACGCCACTGGCTTCACGCTTGGTGTCCATAGCACGACTTAATGCCCCCCGGATCCCACGAACTTCGATTATTTCTACTTCTTTCGCTTTATTATTTGTTTCTGTTTCTGCAATTGAAGGTGCTGCTGCGACTGTAGTTAAAACCGCTAATACTGCACTTGCTACTTTATTTTTTTTATAATGTGCCATGTCGTTTGTTCTCTCAAATCTTGAATCTATTAAGATAGATAACTGCCCACTCTCGCTAATATCTGTTTTAAGCCCGGTATCTTTTAGTAATTTATTCAACGCATCCATTACAGAAAAACTACCTAACACTCGATTTGTTTGCTTATCCGCAATTTTATTTAGCGGAAAAAGTAACGTTATATCAGCCTGTTCAGCAAAGTTTATTAACGATAAGTCGGCTCTTTGTCTAGGAATATTGAAAGGCATTTTTTCTAATTTTTCCTTGGCATGCACCCAACCAGGTAAGGTAAAAAGCATAACAATACAGAAAAAATGTACTTGAATTTTCCAATATTCCATATGTATAGATTTTTTCCATACATAAAACAAAGACGACTGGTCTATTATTTTCCTCCATAAGGATCTAGAAATTATTGTTAAATTATTTTTTGAGAGAAAACCCATCATTACTTTTTTTAAGCCTTATTTAATTTTTATAGTTTTTTTTATTGGCATAAAACGAAAGACGAATAAAAAAGCACAACCTAAGTACTCAAAGAAACTAATAGTCCAGGCGATCATCCGCTGATTTTAGCTTTATTTAAAGTTACGGTGTATATTTTATTTATTACAACTGCTTGATCAAAATTACAGTATATATTTTATTTCTTGCAACTAAATTAAAACTAATCGACCATATTCAACTCTACGTAAAATTACAAGCTATGAAATAGCCACAATAGCGACGGCCTTGTAAAGCACATTAAAAATATAATGGAAATATCTTAAATTAAATTTTTACCTATTTTCACCTATATAATTAAGGTGGCACAATCATTTTGTTATACCAGTTCCATTAAGTTTGTGATCTTGTTGTGCGCAGGAAAAATAATTCAAGGTAAGGCGCTCGATTGAGCAATAGCTGGCTATTGGGAGTGAGAGCAACACAGCCTTGAGCTATTTTAACTAGTACAAGTGAGCAATAACTTAATGGGATTGGTAT
>NZ_VOLS01000087.1 GCF_007954265.1 Colwellia sp. C1TZA3
TGTCTAGCGACAATAGCGACATGGCCCCACCTGATCCCATTCCGAACTCAGCAGTGAAACGTGTTAGCGCCGATGGTAGTGTGGGAGTTCCCATGTGAGAGTAGGACATTGCTAGGCTTCTATTTAGAAAAGCCCGATTCGAAAGAGTCGGGCTTTTTGCCGTCTGGGATTTTATTTTATTTCTGTATTCTGTATTAAGGCCTTTGTAAATCATTGGTTTTTCCATAGGATAGCACGACTAAGTAATGCTACAGGGTTTGAGCTTTAACAGTTATTCCCCGTTTCTGTTTAACCAATGAGAATAATAATGAATATTGATGGAAAGTTAGCAGCAAAAAAATTGCGAGACAAATTAGCTGTTGAAATATCTGAGTTTAAATCGCGTCATGGTATTCAGCCGAGTTTAACCGTACTGCTTGTTGGTGAAGATCCCGCTAGCCATATTTACGTAAAAAATAAAGTAAAACAAACACAAGAAATTGGCATGATCTCCAATGAGATAAAATTACCCATTGACACTACTCAGGAATATTTACTAAGTCAGCTTGAGCAATTAAATAATGATGACAGCGTCCATGGCATTCTAGTCCAGTTACCTTTACCAAAGCATATAGATGAAAATGCTATTATATCAGCTATTAATCCAGAAAAAGATGTTGATGGTTTTCATGCGATAAATTCTGGTCGATTATTTAATGGTGCAGCAGAGGCTATAGTACCCTGCACGCCACAAGGTTGTGTGATGCTGATAAAGCAACATTTAGGTGATGATTTATCTGGTAAGCACGCTGTTGTTATCGGTCGATCTAGTATTGTTGGTAAGCCTGTGGCCATGTTGTTACTGCAAGAAAATTGCACGGTAACTGTTGCACATTCTCGAACAATAAATTTACCAAAAGTATGTCAGCAAGCTGATATTCTAGTCGTGGCTGTTGGGATCGCTAAATTTGTTAAAGTTGCTTGGGTTAAAGAAGGGGCCACTATTATTGACGTTGGCATCAATAAAATTTCAACTGACGAGGGCAAAACAAAACTGGTTGGCGATGTAGATTATGATGCGGTTATTGCTAAGTGTGGGGCTATTACGCCTGTTCCAGATGGCGTAGGGCCAATGATAATTGCTTGTTTATTAAAAAACACTCTAACAGCGGCTAAAAATAGCCTGCGCTAGCGCTTAACTTCGGTAGTCATTTAAAATTTTAAAATCAAGTTTAATATTTTATTAAAAATTTTTAGCGATCTGAAACCGTACTGATCTTTAAAGAAACTGAAGTTTTAGGTGGCTCAAAAAGCAAGTGAAATAGCTTTAATTGCAAAAATAGCGCTTTATATACCGTTATCAGTATAGAATAGCAATTAACCACCGCTCGGTTTAATCAATCACACTACAACGAAAGCAGTGTAAATTTTTCTGTTTTTCTTGGTAACGAATCATTCGTTGTTTAAACTCTACGGGCAGCTGATCTACTTCGTCACAGGTGTTATAACTAATAAAGTGATTTGATAAATAAAACGTTTGTAATTCCTTATCAGCAAAGCAAATAAGGTTTTCATATTTTGCTTGTTTTTGCTCATTTTTATCAGAAATAATGGTGTGCAGAATTAAACTTGCGATATTTTTACTACGTTGATCTTTGTCAGTAACTAAGCCATGTAGTAGCCAAAACTTATCCGCTTCTTGACCACCTGATACTATTGCGCTGGCTATAATGAGCTGATCAACTTTAACCATATAACATTGATCTTGACCAATAAAACTTGCCGCATATTGCTGGTTTTTGTAAAAGCGAAAAATGTCTTTTTTATCTGTCTTTAACGCTTTTATAACTTTGTATGACGAGGGGAAAGTATCTAAGTTCATTTAGTTATGTCGATTCATAGTGTTAACTTAATTTATTTCAGTCAGCTATTTTGTACTAGACCTCTACAGATATTCGTACATGACTTTACTCATTGACTGAGCTCATTAAGCGAGCAAACTTCGTCTTTTGTTAAGCGATTTACAGTCAAAGAAAAGATAATAGCGTTTAGTTTCAGCCAATTCTAATCGTTTTGTGAGATAACCGATATATTTACCCACAGATATTGATACTTTAGTTAAGATAAAAGACCATTCTGTTCGAACCTATGTGTTTATTTAATCTTTGGTATTGAATTAGCCCAAATCAGGTATTAATAGATGAATTTAAATCAAACAAACGAGCAACCATTAGTTAGTTTAGAAGTATTTCTTTTTAAACCAAAATAGTTTGGCTAAACATCGGCAATTACAGGTTACAATACGCTATTGTATTTTTGGTTTTATGTGTCTGTAACAATTATATTGTCCAACAGATATAAGTTAAATAACGTGGAGAGTAAGCTTGCAGTTTAGTGATTTTGGATTGGATAGTAAAATAATGTCAACTGTAGAACATTTAGGTTTTAGTGAGCCTAGTGAAATTCAGCAGCAGGCAATTCCTGCCGCTATGGCAGGTCATGACTTGATTGCTTCATCTAAGACCGGCTCAGGTAAAACGCTAGCCTTTATTATTCCTGCTATGCAGCGCTTGTCGAAAAATAGAGCGTTAAGTAAGCGAGATCCCCGTGTGCTTATTTTGACGCCAACACGTGAATTAGCTAAGCAAGTCTTTACTCAGCTAAGAATGTTCACATCGGGCTCTACGTTTAAAGCGGTACTTATTCTTGGTGGCGAAAACTTTAATGACCAAGTTAAAGTATTAGAAAAAGAACCTCATTTTATTGTAGCTACACCAGGACGTTTAGCCGATCATTTGTCACAGGGGCATTTCCATCTTAGTGGTTTAGAATTACTCATCCTTGATGAAGCAGATCGTATGTTAGATCTAGGCTTTGCCGATCAGTTATCACAAATCAATAAAGCTGCCGATCATCGTAAACGCCAAACGTTGCTGTTTTCTGCGACTTTAGATCACGCACAAGTTAATGACTTTGCTTTAGCATTATTGAAAAAGCCAAAGCGTGTCGCTATCGGCAGTGGCTATACCGAACATAAAGACATTACTAAGCGTTTTTATCTTTGTGATAACTTAAGCCACAAAGAAAAGCTACTGGCACACTTTATTGCTACTGAAGATCACCAGCAAATAATTATATTTACTGCGACCCGTGCTGATACCGACAGGTTATCGACATTATTAACTGAGCAAGGTTTAAGTGCTGTTGCGTTAAGTGGTGAGCTAAACCAAGGTCAACGTAACCAAATAATGGACGGTTTCAGTAAAGGTCAGCAAAAAATACTGATCACAACTGATTTAGCTTCCCGTGGCCTCGATTTAATTAATGTTTCACATGTCATCAACTTTGATATGCCAAAGCATACCGAAGAATTTGTTCACCGGATTGGTCGTACTGGCCGCGCAGGTAGCACAGGCGATGCTATTTCATTTGTTGGACCTAAAGATTGGATAAGCTTTAAAAATGTAGAAGGCTTTCTACAACAAAAGCTGAGTTTTGATACTGTTGATGGCTTAAAAGCTAAGTTCAAAGGCATCAAGCCCAAGAAAGCGAAAGTTGACAGCAAAGTAAAAGATAGCAATAAATCAGTTGTAGTTGCCAAAAAACCTAAATCGAAGAAAATTGTTAAAGATACTTTTCTAGCCGAAGATGCTGGCGAGTTACCAGTATTAAAACGCAAAAAAATAGTTACCTCACAAGAGATTGATAATTCAGATATTAATGAAGTGGAATAACTCTGATTAGTTATTTTAACCAGTAAGCTTTTATAGACCCGCTATGCCTCAAGAATAAAAAGGCCTAGCGGGTTTTTTATTTTCATAGCACTTGATTGTGAATTCACTTAAGCATTTATGACTCCCTATCAATTGTAATAATTAAAGCTTTTTTTGTGAAAAATTCCTGTCAATGAGTACTGATAAAGCTTTATTAAAGGTGTTTTTAGCTGCTTTATCATAGAGAGCCATTCGCTATTTTTTCTAATATCAACAATACTTATATTTTGATCTAACCCTAAACTTTATCAAGAGTGCCTACCGGCATGCTGTGCTCTTTTTTGTGAGGCTACCATCACGTGTCAGCGAGCAATGAACCAGAAGTTACAGTTTCATTAGATAACGTTAGGGAGCACTTTGTTGTAGATGCAGAGCTACATCAGGGCTTTCAATTAGGTAGTCTAGTGATTGAGCCTGATTTAGGTATCGTGATTCGAAATGGTCAACGATACCATTTAGCACCTAAAGTGATGGAGGTTTTACTCTATTTATCATCGACTAATGGTGTGATTGTCTCGCGAGAACAAATTTTGGCTTTTGCTTGGGGTGATAATTACGCGGCAAAAACTAATGTTACCCATGTCATCAGCGAAATTAGGCACGTACTTGATGATCACAAAGAATGTCCTACCTATATCCAAACTATTCCTCGTAAAGGCTATCGTATGCTTTTACCGACAGTGGCAAAGTCAGTGCATAGTATTTGGCCGTTCCCAGTTGATCAAGTACACCAAATTAGTGGCTCAGAAAAAAAATGGAAATTATCATTTTCATTATTAAAAAGTAGCCGTTTAATTAACGCTAGTGCCGCATACTTAGTGGTATCTTGGGTTTTATTACAAGTATTCTCAATTATTTTACCTATTTTTGATGTGCCAACTTGGGGAGGTAAAGTAGGTGCTTTATGTTTAGTTATTGGCTTTCCTCTTGTTATTAGTTTTCAGTGGTATAAAGAATTTAAAATAAGAAAAAAGTTTGCTTATGACAATAATAAAAGTAACCGATTTATTTACCGACAACTTTCTGTCGATAGTTTTTTTATATTAATTATGTTGTTGATTATATATTACGTGTCTACTCATCTTATTGAAAAAATAGAGAGAGAGAGTACTTTACAGCCACTTAATGTAGTTTTTGATAATAAAGCGCCTATTGCCGATGTAATTGAAAATTCAGTTGCTGTTTTACCTTTTTATGCAACTGATGTAGACAAAAATCCTCAATACTTTGTTTCAGGTTTGCAAGAAGAGCTGATAAATCTATTAACATTAAAGTCTGTTTTTAAAGTGTCTTCAATAAGAGCTATAAATGCATTAGAGCCTGAAGCAAGCATTGAAGAAATTAAAAATAATTTAGGCGTTAAATATATTGTAGAAGGGCGTGCTAAAGTTGTAAACAGTACATTAATTATTAACACTAGCATGACAGATGTGATGACTGGTTTCCAAGTTTGGTCTGATGAATCTAAGGGTTCAACTGATGAACTGGTTATACTTTATAGTGACTTATCTCGTAAAATTACTAATGCATTACGTTTACTTATTGTTGGCGATAACTCAGTAAATAGCATTAATGCCATGCCAACAGAGAATTTTTCAGCCTACGATGCTTACTTACAAGGCAAAGAAAAGTACAGAAATTCAAAAAACATCAATACGTTAATCGCAGCAGAAAAACTCTTTATTATCGCTCTACAATTAGATCCTGATTTTATTCAAGCTTCGTCAGCTTTATGTCAAACCTACTTAGATAAATATTTATTGAGCAATGATACAAAGGAATACGAAAAAGGCTTAAATGTTTGTCAATTAATTGCCAGTAATAAGACCGTATCGTTTGAATCAGAATTAGCGCTTGGTAGACTTTATCGTGTCAATGGTCAATATGAAAAAGCTGAAACACACTTAAATAAAGCAAAACTGATTAAACCAGAGTCGAGTGAAGTTTATATTTCATTAGCTGATTTATACGCAAAATTAGAGCAAAGTGATAAAGCTGAAAGTTTATATCAACAAGCGATTAGTCTTGAGCTAGGTAATTGGAAAAACTACTATGACTATGGTTTGTTTTTGTTTTATTCGGGGCATTATCAACAAGCAATAAGCCAGTTTAACAAAGTAATTCTAATCAATAAAAATACAGCCATGGCTTACAATGCTTTAGGGGCATTATATTACCTGTTATTAGATTTTGAACAGGCGAATATTGCGTGGTCAAAATCACTGGCAATTGAACCAACATCAGTAACCTTCTCAAATTTAGGTACGGTTCTTTTTTTTATGCAACGCTATGAAAATGCAGCTGAAATGTATCTACAAAGTGCTGAATTAGCACCATTAGATCCTACCGTATGGGGCAACTTAGGTGATGCATTTAAATATACAAAAAATCAAAAAAATAGTGCTAAGTCGGCTTATAAGAAGGGACTTGAACTAGCCAAAAAAAATGCCATCATCAACAATAAAGATTCTAGCTTACAAGCACAAATCTCTCGTTACTATTCTGAATTAACTCAATGTAGCCAAGCAAAAGACCATCAAGACATTGCACTTAAAAATAATGTGCAAGATCCATATATTTATTACGATTTATCCATAGTTGCGATTAATTGCTTTGACGTTAACGATATGAAGCCATTTATTAAAAAAGCTATTTTTTTAGGTTATCCCCGACAGCTTTTATTGGCGGATCCTCAGTTTTACGACTATAAACATTGGTTAAAAGAAATTGTTTGAAACCATTAACCTGAATAAGGAAAATTCAATGAATATCCAAAAAATAAAATTACTGAAAAAAATTATTAGCGGTTTAATACTATCAATAGTGACCACTTCTTTGGCGGCTTTTGCTGCTAGCAACAGCGCTAAAGATAAAGAATTGCTCATTCATGTTGATCCATTGACACACTGCGCAGTTAAGGTAGCTCCTTCAGTCAATGAAAGTAACTGTGCATTGTTATACTCAGAGAGTAAGAACCCCTGTAAGAATGATCCCGAATGTGTTTGTTCAAAGAGTGAAAAATATATTGCTTGGCAAACCACTACTGGTGATGCATTTGATATTCGCTTTACCCAGGGGTCGCCTTTCAAAAGGTGTGAGTATAGAGCAGGTCGCGATGGTGAAGTGCGTTGTAAAATCAAAAATTCAGGTGACTATTACTACGAAGTAAATGTCAAAGGCTGTGCAACTAACCCTTATGATCCTCGAATAGTAGTGCAATGATTTTTTATAATATATAACCTGAGATCGAGCAATATTTTTTTTGGTGGCTAAAGTGCACTTCTCCAAAGCTCAGGTTATTTTACCTATTCGCTAATTAATTGCTTAACACTGTACTGGCTCTCGGTATTACCAAGCTTTGTTTTCAAATAGGGCAGTATTTCATCTAACTGACGAGTTAATTGCCATGGTGGATTGACGATAAATAGGCCTGTGCCGGTCATCCCATATTCTTCAGTATCTGCATGTTGGCAATATTCTATTTGCGTTAAGTTACGAACTTCACTCTTGGTAAAGGCGTTCTGCATTTGTTCAACAAGTTCACGTTTAACGACTGGATACCATAAAATGTAAGTGCCGGTAGCAAATTTTTTATAAGCATTAACAACCGTACGAACCGCTTTTAAGTAATCTTCTTTTAACTCATAAGGTGGGTCAATTAATACCACGCTACGACGATTTGGCGGTGGTACTAAACCTAACACACCTTGGTAACCGTCAGATTGCTTAACATGGGACTTATTCCACCGTTGGCTATATTCTTTTAAGTGTTCAATATCAGTTGGGTGTAACTCAAATAAATGCGTGCTGTCTTGTCGACGAGTGAACTGTCGAGCAATACCAGGTGAACCAGGATAGAGCGTGAGTTCGCCAGCTTCCTGATTTAAATTTTTTACTAAATCAACATACGGCTGCAGGGCTTCGGGTAAGTCATCATTTTCAATTAATTTAGCAATACCGTTTTTATATTCACCAGTTTTTTGAGCGTATTCATCGCTCAGTTGATACATGCCAGCGCCCGAATGACTATCTATATAATAAAAGCCCTTATCTTTTCGGGTCATGTACTCTAGTACTAAGGTTAATACCGAATGTTTTAAAACATCAGCAAAGTTTCCAGCGTGAAAAGCGTGTCGATAACTGAGCACAATGGCTCCTTAAAATAGCGTAATAGCAATTAAAATAATAAAGCTATCAAAATTAACTCATGATAGCTTTACTAAAGTTTGTTGACCGATATGATTAATTTACACTTTTGAGGCTAAGTACTCGTCGTAACCACCAGCAAAATCAGTATAACCACCCGTTGTTAATTCGATAATACGAGTCGCTAAGCTTGAAACAAATTCTCGGTCATGACTAACAAACAAAATGGTACCTTCATATTGCTCCATTGCCATGTTTAATGACTCGATAGATTCCATATCCATATGGTTTGTCGGCTCATCCATAATGAGGATATTTGGACGTTGCATCATGATTTTACCAAACAACATACGACCTTGTTCGCCGCCTGAAAGTACTTTTACTGATTTGTTAATGTCGTCAGCAGAGAATAATAAACGTCCTAAATAACTACGAACGGCTTGTTCGTCGTCACTAGGTTGGCGCCATTGGCTCATCCACTCAAATAAGGTCATATCATTTTCAAATTCATAACTATGGTCTTGCGCGTAGTAACCAATGTTGACGTTTTCTGACCAAGTGTATAAACCTGATGTTGGTTGATACTCAGCTTCGCCCATCAGCGTGCGTAAGAAGGTAGTTTTACCAACACCATTTTGTCCGATAATTGCCACACGCTCACCAACTTCAATCATCATGTTAAGGTTGGTTAATACCTTATTATCATCGAAATTTTTAGTCATGTTTTCAAGTACAAGGGCATTACGGAATAACTTTTTGTCTTGTTCAAAGCGAATAAATGGATTAACACGGCTTGATGCTTTTACGTCAGCCAATTGAATCTTATCAATTTGCTTAGCGCGAGATGTTGCTTGCTTTGCTTTTGAAGCATTGGCAGAGAAACGCGCCACGAAAGCTTGTAATTCACCAATTTGAGCCTTTTTCTTCGCGTTGTCAGACATCAACTGTGCTCTAGCTTGGGTAGACGCTAACATGTACTCGTCATAGTTACCTGGAAATAACCGTAACTCGCCGTAATCTAAATCAGCCATGTGGGTACAAACACTGTTTAAAAAATGACGATCGTGCGAGATGATGATCATAGTTGAATCACGAGCGTTCAAGGTTTCTTCTAACCACTGAATGGTGTGAATGTCCAAGTTGTTGGTTGGCTCATCAAGTAATAAAATATCGGGATTAGAGAATAGTGCTTGGGCTAATAACACACGTAACTTCCAACCTGGGGCAATGTCACTCATTAAGCCAAAATGTTGATCTACAGGAATACCGACACCCATTAATAGTTCACCGGCACGACTTTCTGCGCTGTAACCATCCATTTCAGCATATTCAGCTTCTAAATCTCCGGCACGCATACCATCTGCTTCAGTCATTTCAGGCAAGGCGTAAATGCCATCACGTTCTTCTTTTATTGCCCACAACTTGGTATGACCCATAATAACGGTGTCAACTACAGACGTTGCTTCAAAACCAAACTGGTCTTGACGAAGTTTACCAATACGCTCATTTGGATCTAAATTAACATTACCCGAGGTTTGCTCTAAATCACCACCTAAAATTTTAATAAAGGTTGATTTACCGCAGCCATTGGCACCGATTAAACCATAGCGATTTCCGCCCCCAAATTTTTGTGAGATGTTTTCAAATAACGGCTTAGCACCGAATTGTTGGGTAATATTGTTTGCAGCTAACATATAAGTTCCGTAGCGATTGTGTAGATGAGTGTAAGTTGAACTTTAATTTAAGTTTAACCTTAAATAATGCGCGAGATTATACAGTATGATGACGTTGTTTGGAATTCTAGTGGGACTTGAATGTGCAGGTTTTTTGCTAGCTTTACATGAGTTGTAGTGATTTGATAAATGCTTATCATTAAAGTCATAAAATGAAATGAAATTACGCTATGGTGGTGCTAATTAATGGCGTTAACATTGATGAAAACGTTAGTCCTATGGCACTAACGTGCGCCATATAATAGGCCATTATTACTCAGCTAAGTCAGGCTTAGCCACTGAGGTGACTGATTATACCAATCTGATTAATTTTCTGACTACTTTACTTGGTTAAAATAAGCCACTAGGGCGTTATTTATTTAACTATTAGCATAACGAGTGATTAAAATAAATACTCGGTATTTGGCTGTTCCCCCTAGCTATAAAGTAGACCCGCTCATTAATCAACTTGGTATAATACCAGTTCCATTAAGTTTGTGATCTTGTTGTGCGCAGGAAAAATAACTCAAGGTAAGGCGCTCGATTGAGCAATAGCTGGCTATTGGGATTGAGAGCAACACAGCCTTGAGCTATTTTAACT
>NZ_VOLS01000088.1 GCF_007954265.1 Colwellia sp. C1TZA3
GCAGGAAAAATAACTCAAGGTAAGGCGCTCGATTGAGCAATAGCTGGCTATTGGGATTGAGAGCAACACAGCCTTGAGCTATTTTAACTAGTACAAGTGAGTAATAACTTAATGGGATTGGTATTAGGTGATCATTGCATTCGTTAACATAATTTTGTGACAAAAAAGTATCGCAACAAAATTTAGACAATAAAAAACCGCGTTAAACGCGGTTTTAAAGTAAAGTTTATAACAAATTAGCCGTTGATATAATCAACACCTTCTTTGATATCAGCTTTTAATGTTGCCAGCATGTCAGCTTTGGCTTTTTGTTCAAATGCACTTAGCTCGCCGTAAGGTAATATTTCAGCAATACCGTTAACACCTAAACGTACTGGGTGAGCAAAATATGGTGCATCGCCACCTTCAACGTCTACGTAGGCATAATCAACAACATCTTCGCCTTGTAAACCTTTCACTAAAGATAAACAAAAACGAGCCGCAGCAGCGCCCATTGAAAGCGTAGCAGAACCGCCACCCGCTTTAGCATTGACCACTTCAGTACCAGCATTTTGAATGCGAGGTGTTAAAGCCGCTACTTCTTCATCCGAGAAAGTAACACCTTGAACTTGTGAAAGCAGTGGTAAAATTGTTGTACCTGAATGGCCGCCAATTACTGGGATTTTAACTTCACTTACGTTCAAGCCTTTCAATTCAGCAATGAAAGCTTCAGAGCGAATAACATCAAGTGTTGTTACACCAAAAACACGGTTTTTATCGTAAGTACCGGCTTTTTTGAACACTTCAGCAACAATTGGCACCGTACCGTTTACCGGGTTAGTAATAATACCCACTAACGCTTTAGGACAATTAGCAACAATGCCTTCAGCTAAAGTTTTAATAATACCGGCATTAACAGCAAATAAATCTGCACGGTCCATACCCGGTTTACGTGGCATGCCGGCTGGAATAATAACAATATCAGCTCCAGTAAGAGCGCCAGCTAAATCATCAGCACCAAAACCAGCAACTTTTACTGCCGTTGGGATGTGTGATAAGTCAACGGCAACACCTGGAACAACCGGTGCAACGTCATATAAAGATAACTCAGAACCTGCAGGTAATTGAGTTTTTAATAGTAAAGATAACGCTTGGCCAATACCACCAGCAGCGCCTAGCACAGCAACTTTCATTTGATGTCTCCAGAAATTTGAGTAATTACGTAATAATTTGTCGGCCAAAAGATATAGTATAAGTGGCCAAAAAACAATGATTATTCACCTGTATTGACTTATAAGGATAACGTATAATAAAAATTATGAAATAATACTTAGGTATTAAGTAGGTATTATATATCAATAATAGTCGACCCTAATTTCTATCAAGTAGTGGACCTATATGAGCGGACAACAAAAACAAGAAGCTTTAGTACAAGCATTTAAAGATTTATTAAAGCAAGAACAATTTAGTTCACAAGGTGATATTGCCGAGGCCTTAAAATCTCAGGGCTTTGAAAATATTAGCCAGTCAAAAGTATCGCGTATGTTAAGTAAATTTGGTGCGGTACGAACGCGTAATGCCCGTCAAGAAATGGTTTATTGCTTACCGGCAGAATTGGGTATGCCTACGGCTAAAAGCCCACTTAAGCAGTTAGTACTCGATATTGAGCACAATGACGTTATGGTGATTATTCGAACCAGTCCTGGTGCGGCACAATTAATCGCGCGCTTGCTCGACAGTTTAAGTAAAAGTGATGGTGTACTCGGCACTATTGCCGGTGATGATACTATTTTTATCGCCCCGACTGACGTTAAAGCCATTAAACAAACCATTACTAAACTTGAAGCGTTATTTTTGAAAAACTTAAGTTAAGTACTTGAGCTGGCTACTGGCTGTGATTCGACGCTAAATTTATACCCAAGCCCCTTAAAATGTCAGTATAAAGGTATATTTAGCGCTAATACTAAAGCGCGCGTAATTAGTCACCAAGCTGTGCCAAAACATTTAAGCTTGGTACAAAAAATGCTGCGCCAGTTTCTGCTTGAGTGTACTTAAGCAGATGATCGCTATGGCCATGGGCATCGCCGCCAATCATACTTTTGAGCATTAATTCAAAAGGCTCAGGCGAGTGGCAGTAGGCAACAAAGAACAAGCCTTGTAGCTTCATATCACCATAAGGCATGCTTTGACGTAATATTTCAATGCTATTGCCTGCACTATCTTTTATGTTAACGCGCTTAGTGTGTGAAGATGGTGCTTTATTCTCTTCTGAGTACTCTTCATTATTGACTTTAGTGCGTGAGAAAACATCTTCTTGTTCTTTAACTTCCAATGAATTCCATAAATTTAAGTTATGACGATAACGCTGAATATGCAGGTAACTACCGGCAGAAAATCCAGCATCTTGTGCTTCAGTGATCAGCGCAACACGACGACGATGATGGCCTTGTGGATTTTCAGTACCAACAACAAAGCCAGTTAAATCTCGACCGTCTAAGAAACGAAACGCTCGAACTTGCTCAACCAATTCAACACTATCAGCTAATAACTGACAAACTTTTGTCGCAACAATATGATTTACGTCAGCTCGATCACCACGGATCTCAATATACAGATCATAGTTATTTGCCGGGGCGATACGGTCTTCTATCGCCATTTCTGGAAATTGGCGTAAATGTTTTGGCCGTGCTTGCGGGTAGAGTATATCCCAGAAGTTTGTGCCAATCGCAATAACACCAGCTAAATTAGCTTCTGAAAAACGATCAGCATAATGATCAAATAAGGCGGGTAAACGCGATAGTGCTTTACGTAAAAATAAATTTTTATCATCTAACGCATTAAATAATAAATAATATCCGTGAAGGCTGGGCTCTGCACAAACACCAAACTGCTCTCTTGCCATCTAACAATTCACTCATAAACATATCGGTTAATAACTTAATCTTACACACTTTATGGCTCATGGTAGTAAAACTTTGATAAATATTTCAATACGATTACTCGATGACAAATAATCAAGTTCAATGTTGAGCAATTAAAATAACAAAAGCCTGTGTAAATTAAAACACAGGCTTTTTGATGTTCCAAGAGCTTAATTAACTTAAGTTATTTAGCCACGAGTAAACTCTGGATAGGCTTCCATACCACAATCAGATTGATCACAACCTTCATACTCTTCATCTTCGCTAACCCTAATACCAATAACTTTTTTCAGCACAAACCAGACCACAAAACTAGTAGAGAACACCCAAACAAAAATGGTTGCCGCACCAATTAATTGTCCACTAAAGCTTGAAGCACTATTGGTTAATGGCACTAATAATAAGCCCAGTAAACCAACCACACCGTGTACTGAGATAGCACCGACCGGATCATCAATTTTTATTTTATCCAAGCCAATAATTGATAACACCACCACAATACCGGCAATAGCACCAAACAATGTTGCCTGAATAGGTGTGGGTGTTGATGGCTCAGCAGTAATGACCACTAATCCTGCCAAAGCACCATTTAACGCCATAGTTAAATCTGCTTTTTTAAAGAGTAATTTAGCTAAAACTAACGCCGCAATGGCACCTGCTGCCGCTGACGCATTGGTATTTAGAAACACCATAGCGACTGAGTGTGAACTAGCAATATCGCCAAGTTTTAACACTGAACCACCGTTAAAACCAAACCAACCCATCCATAGAATAAATGTCCCTAAAGTCGCCATCGGCAAGTTTGAACCTGGTATTGCGTTTATTTGACCATTTTTACCGTATTTACCTTTACGTGCTCCTAACAGTAAAACACCCGCTAATGCCGCTGCTGCACCCGCCATATGTACGATACCCGAGCCAGCAAAGTCAGAGAAACCTAATTCAGAGAGCGTGTAAAGACCAAAAACAGCATTACCACCCCAAGTCCAGCTTCCTTCCATTGGATAGATAACACCGGTTAACACTACAGCAAAGGCTAAAAATGCCCATAACTTCATACGCTCAGCTACCGCACCAGAGACAATTGACATAGCAGTGGCAACAAAAACCACTTGGAAAAAGAAATCAGATGCCGCGGAATATATCGCTGCGCCGGTAAAGCCGTCTTCTCGTGCTGAAAAGTCTTCTAATACTTTAGCAGGATCAACCGTTTCAATGCCCGATAAAAACATGCCACCACCGTACATAATGTCGTAACCAACAAATAAGTACATCATGCAAGAAATAGCATAGAGTGCGACGTTTTTAGTCAAAATTTCTGTGGTATTTTTAGCTCTAACTAAACCGGCTTCTAGCATTGAAAAGCCAGCTGCCATCCACATCACCAAGGCACCACAAATGAGAAAATAAAAGGTATCCATTGCGTACTGAAGTTGAAAAATATTTTGTTCCATGATTTTGCTCCTATATCGCTTCTACGTCTTGTTCACCAGTGCGAATGCGTACGGCATGCTCAAGGTCATAAACAAATATTTTGCCATCACCAATTTTACCGGTATGTGCTGATTCTGCTATGGCATCAACTAAGCGCTGCACAACATCATCGTTTACCGCAATTTCAAGTTTTACTTTTGGTAAAAAATCTACTTGATATTCAGCACCTCGATATAATTCGGTGTGGCCTTTCTGGCGACCAAAGCCTTTTACTTCACTGACCGTTAGGCCTTCAATACCTATTTCAGAAATAGCCTCTCTGACACTATCAAGCTTGAATGGTTTTATAATTGCACTTACTAGTTTCATATTGTTGTTCCCTAATTATCATTAACTAATACTTATCAATCTTCATGCCAATTAAAATATCAAGTTAAAACAAGTAGATATGAAAAATAAGTTTAATACTGACGCACCACAACAGTGCGTATGAAATTTATTTGTCAGCTACTGGTGCAATATTTACAGCAAAATAAATGAGCTCTAACGCAATAAAGCTAAAGAGAAATGAGCAGAGTTAAACCGGATGTTTTTTGTCAGAATGATCTGTTATACCAGTTTCATTAAGTTTGTGATCTTGTTGTGCGCAGGAAAAATAACTCAAGGTAAGGCGCTCGATTGAGCAATAGCTGGCTATTGGGAGTGAGAGCAACACAGCCTTGAGCTATTTTAACTAGTACAAATGAGCAATAACTTAATGGGATTGGTATTAGGCATTAATCTAAAGACTAAATACCTGAGGCACTAATCTAACTGTTGAGGATTTAAATGATATCTTTTAAGGTGATATTTAAAAGAATTGCTAACATTTTAGTCTTGTATAGCGGTGGATATTAAACAGCGTCGTTGACGTTTTTTTAAACCAAAAGGCTACTAATACCAATCAAACTAACTAAGTGATCTTTTTAAATGGTCTAAATATCCAATAACATCGTTGCTTTCAATCCCAATAGCCAGCTATTGCTCAATCAAGCGCCTTGTTCTTGAAAATTTACCCTCATTAAAATTTGCACCATTAATTAATTTGATTGGTATAAATAATATTGTAGTTACAATGGTTTCCTAGCTAAAGACTTATATTGAGGCTTGTAAAGTATCAATATAAGTTTGATTAATGTCGCTATAAACAGTGAATACAACATAGAGATTAAAAAATCATAGCAGCGCCTGGATTTATAATGGCCAAAATACTTAAACGCTCAAGGTCACAAAAATTAATCGCACCTTGTATCATATCTTGATCTACCGGCAACTGCTGCAAGGCCTCTTCACTTAATAGCAACTCAATAGGATGCGAGCTACAATCAAATTGACTCAACATCATTCGCTTCGCTAGATACAAGAGTGTGGTTTCATCTGTGCTGTAGGAGAAGTCACTGTTATCTTGATTACGAATAGGTTCAATAATGCTATACGGTAATTGCCAATGTTTTAAAAGTTCCGCGCTGCACTCACCATATGTAAAACCAAGTTCATCAACTTGCTTATCCCAAGGCAGCTCACTTGAAGAAAAGCGGTTAGCGGCTAATACTTTTTCTGGGGATATCTGCTGAACAACAAGTTCACCTAAGTTATGTAGTAACCCGATAATAAATAAGCGTTCAGCATTTGGCATATTAAGTTTAATCCCGATGTATTTAACTGTTAGCGCGCAATCAACACTTTTACACCAAAAGTCATCTAAATATTCCTGTTCGACCTTTAAGCCTTTAAACGTGCGGTAAGTAAAAAAAGCTATCACTAAACTATAAACTTCAGTAATGCCCAACACCAGTAGGGCTTTAGAGATGGTATCAATTTTTCCTGGATAATTAAAAAATGAGCTATTGGCAAGTTTTAAAATGGTTGCCACCAATGCCGGATCCAATAAAATAACATCAGCAATATCATCAATCGTCGACTGTTCATCATCAATTAACTCCTTAATGCGAACAAAAGAGTCTGAAAGTACAAATATTTCACCGGCTTGTTGTGCATAATCGTTCACATTCTTCATAATGCTCCTAACATCTCTTTTATCGCTATAAGTCATTTAGCTGCAAAGTTAAACTAACCCGTAATAGTCATAAATACAGTCTAGCTTAGGTAAATTGATTATCCTTTACAATAGTTAAGTTACCTGCAAACTAACATGATATGACGTAAATTTACGTAAATTAATCACCCCGGTTTCAAAAATCAAATATTGCCCTTTTATACCCAACAGGACACCTGAAACTTCTGGTGTTTTATCAAAATTAAACGATGATATTTTTGTTAAATATTGCTTAACGGGGAAGTGCAAGTTAACCACATCTTCATCTAATTCAGTCACCGCATCAGCACCATACTTTAAACTGACACTGGCTAATTTCTCTGCAATTTTAGGCTTCAATTCTTCAGCAATAACTTTTAAATCTAGTGCGTCTGCACTGCCTTTAAGCATCGCACGCCAATTGGTTTTATCGGCAATAAATTCAGCTAAAGCAACTTCTACTAACCCTGACTGTAAACGTGTGCTGACTTTAAAAATAGGTAATGCTTGGGTAGCACCCTGGTCAATCCAACGCGTTGGAATTTGCGTATGACGAGTAATGCCGACCTTTAAACCTGAGGTATTGGCCAAGTAAACATAATGCGGGATCATACAATTACTTTCGCCCCATGCTGGCTCTCGACAAGTGCCTTGTTCAAAGTGGCAAGTTTCTGGTTTCATAATACACATGTCACATTGCGCAAGCTTTTGCATACAAGGAAAACAGTAGCCCTGGGCATAACTTTTTTTAACTTTTCTGCCACAATGCTGACAATCTATATGACCACTAAAATTCAGCGTTAGGTGCTTACCTATCAGTGGATTTAGCTCAACTTCTTGCTCACCGAGCACCATACGGTAATTTACCGTACCATCTGCCGCTAAATCTGCACGCATTTTGCGTAAAGCACCTGTTTCTGTTTGCAACATATCTCAACCTATTATTTTTTTGGAGGCCAATAGTATAAAAATCGCCAACTAGCAGCTAGTATTAATTTATTTTTATCTCGAATCTCAACAAAAAAATTGCGAAAATGAGTTATTATACCAATTTGATTAATTAAGTGATCTACTTTTTCATGAGGAAAAATGGATAAATACAAGGCATAAAGTTTAGTCAGTAGTTATTCACCTTATAAATTTTATAACGCTGTAGTTATTCATTTTAACCATTAAAAATGGGCAGGTAATTAATCAACTTGGTATTAACTCTCGAAACAGACTTTATGACTATGTGGTACGTTTATTATCTTCGTTGCGCGGACAATAGCCTTTATGCTGGCATTACCACCTCGCTTGAACGACGGGTATTTGAGCATAACGAATGCAATAAAAAAGCGGCAAAGTATACTCGAGTTCGCCGCCCAGTAACTTTAGCTTACGCTGAACCTCAACCAAATCGACAGCAGGCAAGTCGTCGCGAGTATCAGCTGAAACAACTCAGCAAGCATAATAAAGAGCAACTGGTTGCTGGCTATTCTTTGCAACGGCTAGCCTAAAGCCCTTGCTTTTACTGGTCTGCTTTGTGAGTTAAATGTTAATAAGCTTCGATTTTGGCTAAGCATACTGATAGAATAACGCTTATTTCAATAGCTTAAAGTGATGACAAGTATATATGTTTTTAGAGAATTATTGCCGGATTTCGGATGATAAAATTAGTTTTACACGCCAACAGGCGAGTGATTTTGCTAAACAAATTGCTGATGATTTTAATCCTCTACATGACATAAATGCCAAACGCTTTTGTGTTCCCGGCGACTTACTGTTTTCATTGATATTAGAGCGTGCAGGATTACACCAAGAAATGAGCTTTAGGTTTTCTGGCATGGTAACCGACGCAACAACCTTAAGTATTCCAACCGAAATCACCAACACAGCACGTATTGTCGACGATAAGCAAAAAGAATGTTTAAATATGTCGGTTGCTGGTGCTTACACTAAAAGCAGTAGAACGATTGCCGCCTTAACACGTGCTTATGTCGAATTTTCAGGTCATACTTTTCCACATATTTTGGTCGATTTAATGAAAAAGAATAAGGTGATGATCAACCCGACTCGCCCAATGATTATGTATGAAAGTATGTCTATTGAACTTGATAGTCTTGATTTTGAAGACATCACATTACGTTTATCTTCGACCACTTTAGCGATAGAAGGCAAACGCGGTAACGCCTGCTTATCATTTGATTTAGTTTCACAAGACAAAATCATCGGACACGGTAAAAAGTTCATGCTATTAAGTGGCTTGCGAGACTACTGCCAAGAGACCATTGATAATATTGTTACGCAATATAATAATACTAAAGCACAATATATAGCTGAAAAAAGTTAAAGCTATATAGTCAGTGTCAGTGTGAGTTATTGAGATCCAAGGCAATAACTCACTACCATTAAACCTTAAATCTCAAGTTGTTCAAGCTATTACGCTCACACCTCACCTACCATTAACCACGTAACTTTCTCCCTAACCAAGACAAATCTTGAGCTATTTTTACTGCTGCTTGACGAAAATAGCGTTGGCTTTTTCTTAACCCTATTTTCCCCCACGGGTATGTCAAACTTAACATCGCTAAACCCAATGGTATAAAAATCACCGCAGGGCCAGGCATTAAAATAAAGACCATACCGAACAATAAAGGTAAAAAACCCAGCATAGTGCGTACTATGCGCTTTATTTTTACCACCCTATTTTTTTGCATGCTGTAAGGCCAGTTTACTTTTAACTTGTCTAGGTAATAATACCAATTTGATTAATTAAGTGATCTACTTTTTCATGAGGAAAAAGGGATAAATACAAGGCATAGAATTTAATAAGTAGTTATTCTACTTATAAATTTTATAACGCTGTAGTTATTCATTTTAACCATTAAAAATGAGCAGGTAATTAATCAACTTGGTATAATACCAAGTTGATTAGTGAGTATTGCAAACACAGCCTTAATAACTTTTTTCAAATTCAGTGTGTTGGCTACGCTTGTCTTCAACACATATAGCAAAATGTTGTATCGACTTTGGTCGAGCACACTTTTTTGCTGGTTGATAAAATAACAGCCAAGCCTGTAACTTTTCACCTTGATACTTTGAACGCATCACTAGAGGATTATTGCTAGCAAAAGGCACTAAAGGTTTGCTATTTTTGTATCGCTTACTACTACTTGGTGTTTTCTTACTAGTGAGCTTTTGCTTTGATTTTTTCGCTTGCTTGGACTTAGACTTGGCTTTAAGTTTACCGGTTTCACAGCCCCACCATCTGTCGCGTGCTTTAGCTTCTTTGCTCGATAAACTATGACTACGTTTATGTGTATTTGCTTGGCGTTGTTGCGCTTGAATATTATCAAGTTTTTGACGATAGTCTTGACAGTGTTTTTTACCTGCAGTTGCCAAAAATGAAGAGCATAAAATCATCAATATTAGACTACAAAGCATTATCCGTTTCATTGAATATCATCCATTAAATTCCATTTTATGCAAAAGTGTAGTCAACATTAAAATAATGTCGACTTTAAATAGTTGTTTTCCTAAAGTAAGGTTTAAGCAAGTAAGCAAACCTATAACTGATAACTGATAACTGATAACACATAATATTAAAAATTCTTCTATACTCTATTTATACCAGTTCCATTAAGTTTGTGATCTTGTTGTGCGCAGGAAAAATAATTCAAGGTAAGGCGCTCGATTGAGCAATAGCTGGCTATTGGGATTGAGAGCAACACAGCCTTGAGCTATTTTAACTA
>NZ_VOLS01000089.1 GCF_007954265.1 Colwellia sp. C1TZA3
CGCAGGAAAAATAACTCAAGGTAAGGCGCTCGATTGAGCAATAGCTGGCTATTGGGAGTGAGAGCAACACAGCCTTGAGCTATTTTAACTAGTACAAGTGAGCAATAACTTAATGGGATTGGTATTATATAGCGTTTAACCATTTTTTGTCGGTCGTACTTCAGTCCGTCAACTGTTGATCGGGCGATTACTGTGATGAGCCAAATATGAACAGCCAAGTTAATTTCGCCTAGACACAACAATTAACAACAACAACAGAGCCTAAAATTTACCGCTAAATATTTGACTGTTATTGAAGTTATGCTACTTTCGAGGTTAATAATCTTAAGCTAAAGAAATAGTGCTAATGCCTGCCATTGATACCAGACAATGCCCTTTATGCCAACAAAATAATTTATGCGCCGTCAATAGCAGTGAACCTTGTTGGTGCGTAAGTCGTGATGTTAGACCCGCATTGTTAACACAAGTGCCACCAGCGTTATCTGGAAAATCATGTATCTGTAAAGATTGTATCGATAAATTCAACTTTAACAACATTATCGACAAGTCTTAAAAACACACGGATGTATTTTTTAGATCATTCAACTTAAATACTTACTTAAACAACTAAATAAAAAGGAATTTTTGTGTCACATAAACAAACAAGGCAAGACACTATATTTAGTACCATAACAATACCGTTAGGTGATGAGCTAATTTGGCGCTGGGAAGACAAGCAATCAGCTTTACTCGCTGAGTTTTCATGGGAAAAAAAACAACACATATTAACTATTTTACGGCGGTTATTCAGCGAAGAATGGCATAAAAAGAATATTAAAAAAGCCCCTCAAGCGCTTAAAGATGAACTGGGTGAATTAGTAAACCTTAATAAAGAACAACTGATTTTTACTCAGCCAGCCTTTAAAGAAACACCTGCCCTTGCTGTTATTTGGTGGCCTTGGGGTCATGGTTCAACCTATTCTATCCGCATAAAAATATTAAACAGTAATTATGATGATGCCGAGCTAAAGCAGGGACAAGCGAGCTTCATTAGCAAAATTGTTCAACGTATAACATCAGCATAATCACCAAACTTGCTTGTGAGCAAGCATATCTTAGCTACAATTATTCTAGTTTCATTTAGTTTAGTTTAATTTTACAGGATGTTCCTATGCGCACGCTAACGCTATATTATGCCACCAACAGAAATCACTTGGGTCAACGTTGGACTCCCAACAGTTATGGACAAGATTTTAGTGCTGACCGACCTAATAACTTACGCTTTGGTCGAGTCACTGTTGAAGTCAGTGCCAATAAAGTAACAGACTACCTGAATGATAAAGTCAATAGTCGCTCTGGTGATGGTGAAAACTTAGCGGGCTATATTGAAAAAAAATTACGTAAAAAAAACCTTATATCCGCTTTTGTGGAAGCAGAAAAACCCACCAATGCGACAAATTCACCTCTTGCTTCCACAACGGCTTTTAATGAACTAAAGAAACAAATGGAAATGAAACGTGATTTGGTCGTTTTTATTCATGGTTTTAATGTTAACTGGTTTGAAGCGGTCGCCTCTGCCATGGCATTAGAATTAATGTTAAACCGCCGTTCACAAGACAATGATAAATTAAAAGATACTAGCGTATTTCTTTTTTCTTGGCCTTCAAACGGCGCAATGATGAGAAATAAAGCTTATTTATCTGATCGTAACGATGCTAGAGACTCAAGCGTAGCGGTAGCGCGAGGGTTTCTGAAATTACGTGACTTTCTTATGACACTCAGACCTAAACATAATGATCCTACGCAAAATGAATGTGGACAACAACTACACTTACTGTGTCACTCAATGGGTAATTATGTTTTACAACATGCCCTAGTTTCACTAGACAAGCTCAATAACCAAAAACACTTTCCACAATTATTTCAGCATATATTTATGTGTGCACCTGATGTTGATGATAATGTTTTTGAAGATAAACGGCCTATGGTTAATCTGTATAGATTAGCGAGGCATGTAACGGTTTATTACAACAATGGTGATTTAGCGATGTATATTTCTGATTACACTAAAGGCAATACCGATAGATTAGGCCATAATGGCACAGCACGACCGTTGCAATTGCACAATAAAGTCAGTCAAGTCAACTGCTCTGATATTGTTGGCGGCGTCACCGAACATAGTTATTACTTATGGGCCACGGTTAATGAAGACATTAGACAAAGTATTGATGATCTTGCTTACGATGACAGTGCACGTAAAAGAAAGTACAAATCAGCACAAGTTTGGCGCTTAACCTAGCCTGCTTTTAAGCTACTTTAGTTCAAGACCAAGTAATACCAATCCCATTAAGTTATTGCTCACTTGTACTAGTTAAAATAGCTCAAGGCTGTGTTGCTCTCACTCCCAATAGCCAGCTATTGCTCAATCGAGCGCCTTACCTTGAGTTATTTTTCCTGCGCACAACAAGATCACAAACTTAATGGAACTGGTATAACACTTAAGACCTCTGTTTGGTAAAGGTTCTATTGGTAATGCTAGCCATTGATCCAAAAATGTACACCAATACTGGCGAAATATCCAAGTGCAATAACAGGTGTCCATTTAAGGTGGCTAAAGAAAGTATATTGCCCGCGCGCTTGTCCCATTAATGCTACGCCGGCAGCAGAGCCAATTGATAACAAGCTACCGCCCACTCCTGCTGTTAGTGTGACTAGCAGCCACTGAAATTGGTTCATATCAGGTTGCATAGATAACACGGCAAACATCACTGGAATATTATCAACAATCGACGATAATAAGCCAACGAGGATATTAGCTGTCGTGGCACCCAACTCTCCATAGATAAAATGTGAGGTTAAAGCCAAATAGCCAATAAACCCTAGACCACCTACTGCCAAAATTACACCATAAAAAAAGAACAGAGTGTCCCACTCCGCTTTGGCAATTTTATCAAAAATATCGAAATCATCGAAGTCTTCGTTAACATAATCACTAGTAGATGAATCTGACTGTTCGTTATGATTATGACCAAATTTACGTAAATAATAAGCATACAATTTTAAATAGGCCAGTCCGGTCATCATGCCAAATACTGGTGGTAGATGCAGAAAGTTATGAAAAGTAACTGCGGTTATAATCGTTAGCAAAAATAAACCAACAATGACCAGCCCACCATTTTTAACTTGCACGGGCTTTGTAGATATTGCTGCAGGCTTACCCGACGACAAGGCAAATTGCATAACTAACGCAGGCACTAAATAGTTGACTAACGCAGGTAAGAATAATTTAAAAAAAGCGCCAAATTCTACTACACCTTTTTGCCAGACCATCAAGGTCGTAATATCGCCAAACGGACTAAATGCCCCACCAGCATTCGCGGCGACGACAATATTGACACAGGCAATAGCAATAAACTTTGGCTGTGTTTGACCAACGGCTAAAATAACTGCACACATAATTAAGGCGGTTGTTAAGTTGTCGGCAATAGGGGAAATAAAGAATGCCAGCAGACCCGTTAACCAAAATATTGCCCGGTAGCTAAAACCTTTAATAATGAGTCTATCGCGCAAGGCATCAAACACTTGCCGCTCAAGCATCGAGTTGATATAAGTCATTGCAACCAGTAAAAAGAAAAACAACTCAGCGTATTCTTGAAAAGTATGCCTTATAGCCACTTCAACAGAGTGATAATCGCCCATTTGTTGGTAAACTACAGCGATGAGTAGCCAAATAACACCCGCAGCTAACAATACAGGTTTTGATTTACGCATATCCAGCTGATCTTCAAAAATCACAAAAATATAAGCAAAGACAAAAATAACGATAGCAGCGTAACCTACCCAATGATCGGTAAGTGATATTGCCCTCGTTGCTCCCTCACTAGCCGCAGTAGTAAAACAAGTAAATAATAAAAAAATGAAGGTAATGATCGGTAGTTTCATAACTTACTGTTTCTTTGTGCTGGTACCCATGCTGTTAAGTTTGCTCTCTTTAAGTGGGGAATAACATAATAATATTACCATCAATAGACTATTTAGCAATAATGCCATCTAGTCAGTAATCGAATTTCATTCAATTCGGCTCTTAATCTTTCATTACTTTAGCGTCGACGCGGCTTATGTGGTTTAGATTTACTGTTATCACCAAAGGCTTTTTGTCGACCATGCTTTTTTTGCTGCCCTAAAGTATTTTTACGGGCTGGTGGGTCAGTTTTAGTTAAATCTGGCTCATAGCCTGGTAACCATTGTTGCATTAAACGTGTGTCTAACACTTTTTCTACCGCTTCCAACAACCATGCTTCTGACGGGCTCATTAAAGAAATGGCTAAGCCTTCATTGCCTGCACGCCCAGTGCGGCCAATACGGTGAATGTAGTCTTCAGCAATATAAGGTAATTCGTAATTAATGACATAACGTAAGTCACTAATATCGATACCACGGGCTGCAACATCTGTTGCTACCAATGCCCTAGTTTTTCCTGCTTTAAACTCTGCTAAGCCTTTATCACGCGCACCTTGTGATTTATCACCATGGATAGATTGGGTTTTAATGCCGTCTTTAGACATTTCTTTCGCTAGTTCATCCGCGCCCAGTTTTGTGCGCGTAAAAATAAGCACTTGTTGCCAGTTCTTAGAGCCAATTAAAAATGAAGTGAGTTCGCGTTTTCGGTCGCTATCAACGGTATAAACAATTTGCTCTACTTTTGTTGCCGCGGTGTTGCGTTCACTGACTTCAATAAGTTGTGGATCATTAAGTAAGGTTTTACTGAGTTTAAAAATGGCATCATCAAAAGTCGCTGAAAATAATAACGTCTGACGCTTGGGCGGTAGACGATTTAAAATACGGTCAATCTCATCCTTAAAGCCCATATCTAACATACGGTCAGCTTCATCAAAAACGATGGTTTCAAGATGAATTAACAAAACACTGCCATTAACAATATGGTCTAACAATCGGCCAGGGGTGGCAATTAATATATCTGCACCTTGTTCAATCGCTTCAATCTGCGGTTTAATACTGACACCGCCATAGGCAACAGCGATATTAAGCTTAGTATTTTCAGCATAACTAACAAAGCTTTTATATACTTGCTGCGCAAGTTCACGTGTTGGTGTTAATACTAAGGCCCTAATTGGCCTTTTTGCCGGAATACTCTCGCTTAAACGCTGCAGAATAGGTAAAGCAAAAGCAGCAGTTTTACCAGTACCCGTTTGAGCTCCAGCCATAATGTCTTTATTGGCCAAGATGGCCGGAATGGCTTGCTGTTGAATCGGCGTTGGCTGATCGTAGCCTAAGGCTTTAACAGCATCGGTAAGTGACTTGTCTAATGCTAAGGACGAAAAACTCATGATTATCTATCGCTTATTAATCGAATGTTGTTTTTGTTTAAGTTCATACTCAAGTTCATCGGGGTAATATACTAAGCCTTGTTCGTCTTGGCTCGGAAACACCACAATAGCAAGTTCGTCATCCGCTAAACCCTTGCTCCATCGGCTAAACCATTTATTTAAAGAAATTGCTTCAGGTTGGCAGGCTTGCCAACCATCGGTAGCCCAAGCTTGAGCAAACTCTTTATTTGGCCAAACCGGTACACAGTCCTCTTCTTCAGTGTTGAGCATTACACAGCCATGTTCATCGGTTAAGATCCATAACTCGTTTTGGCTGACCGCTTCATTGATAAAATAAACAGCGCGCTGCGCGTCATCCATCTGCAATATTTGTTTAATTTTTTCTGGCTCTAACACATGAACTCCTGATGAAAACTATTTTTAAATGATGGCGCTATTCTACAAAAATTTGCATTTCTTCGCCGATGTTTTTCCGCATTTCCATTAACTTTTTTGCGCTGTCATGCTCTTTTTTATCTACCGCTGTTTTAGGTATCCATTCAGGAACACGCTCAGATTGACCATTCTGATCAACAGCAACCATAATCACAATACAATGCGTAGTGAGTCGACGATTTAGCGACTTAGGATCACAAGCATTTACTTCCAAAGCTATATGCATGGAAGACTTGCCGGTATAAATTACTTTCGCCTCAACCTCTACTAAGCTACCAACATGAATTGGTGCCACAAAACGAATGCCACCGGCATAGGCGGTAACACAATAGCGACCACTCCAACCTGCTGCACAAGCATAAGCAGCCAGATCAATCCATTTCATTACTGCGCCACCATGCACTTTACCACCAAAATTAACGTCCTGGGGTTCCGCTAAAAATCTTAAGGTTATATCGCGTTGCGGTTGTTTCATGCTGTTTCCTATTTATCGGTAAAATTAGCGCTTAACTGTGGTGACAATACACGCGGTTTAAAGGTACATTACCACCCGTTAAGTCATAGTAAAAATTTAAAGGGTAACCATGAAAATTTGGGTTGATGCCGACTCGTGTCCAGTAGTCATTAAAGAGATTTTATTTCGAGCCGCAGAACGTACTCAAACACCAACAACATTATTGGCGAATCATTATCTAAAAGTACCACCGTCTAAGGTGATCAGTTTCGTGCAAGTTAGTGCTGGCTTTGATGTGGCTGACGATGAAATTGTTAAGCGAGCTGAGCCAAATGACTTAGTGATCACGGCAGATATTCCATTAGCCGCTGAAGTCGTTGAGAAAGGCTGCTTAGCACTTAACCCTAGAGGCGAACTTTATACCGAGGCCAATATTCGTCAACGATTAAATATGCGTGACTTTATGGATACGCTGCGCTCTAGCGGTATTGAAACAGGTGGCGCGCCACCTATTAGCCAAAGTGATCGACAAGCTTTTGCTAATAATCTTGATAAGTTACTAGTACAGCAATAAGTTAAGAAAATAAGCCGCAACGACAAAAAATTATTTTGCCGTTGCTATTATCATTATTTACTTGGATTAGGATTAATGCGCCGACGTCCGCCACCATTACCATCACTATTGCCAATATGGCGTCTGTTTTTTCCAGTAGGTTTATGACCACGAGCGTTTTCACCAGAGCGTTGACCATCTTTGTGCTCAACACTTTCTGATTTAAATTTTCTTGGCTTTTGCGCTTTTAAAGCGCGTAAATTACGTGACTCTGGTAAGGCATGTACCGGTTCAAAACCGGCAACAACTTCTCTTGGCAAGTGTGTTTGTATGACATGTTCTACATCATTAAGTAAATCTATTTCATCAGCACACACTAAAGATACCGCATGACCGGTAGAACCTGCTCGGCCAGTACGTCCAATACGATGAACATAGTCTTCTGGTACATTAGGCAATTCAAAGTTAACCACTTGCGGCAACTGCTCTATATCGATACCACGGGCAGCAATATCAGTAGCAACCAGTACGCTAATATTACCATCTTTAAATTGTGCTAAAGCTTTAGTTCTCGCACCTTGGCTTTTGTTGCCATGAATAGCAGCGGCTCTAATACCTGCAGCATCTAACTGTTTAGTTAATTTATTTGCGCCATGTTTAGTTTTCATAAACACGATAACTTGTTGCCAGTCATTTTCTAGAATTAAATGAGTCAGTAAAGCTGCTTTTCTATTTTTATCAACCGAGTAAATCAATTGCTCAACCGATTCAGCGGTGGTGTTTTTTGGGCTAATAGAAATTTCAACGGGATCGTTGACTATGCCTTTAGCTAGTTCACGGATGTCGGGAGAAAATGTTGCTGAAAATAGCAGTGTTTGACGTGTTTTTGGCAGCAAAGATAAAATTTTCTTAATATCGCGAAGGAAACCCATATCCAGCATTCTATCGGCTTCATCAAGCACCAATA
The DNA here is from genome assembly GCF_007954265.1 of Colwellia sp. C1TZA3. Lineage (GTDB taxonomy): Bacteria > Pseudomonadota > Gammaproteobacteria > Enterobacterales > Alteromonadaceae > Cognaticolwellia. The sequence continues at coordinate 7,737 of NZ_VOLS01000089.1, forward strand.
TTTCTAATTGATTAAATCGTACCGCTTTTTGATTATACAAATCTAGTAAACGTCCAGGAGTGGCAACTAGAATATCAACGCCTTGACGTAAGCGCAGCATTTGTGGGTTAATTTTAACACCACCAAATACTACAGTAGATTTCAACGGTAAGTGCTTACCATACATTTCTACGTTTTCAGCAATTTGTGCAGCAAGCTCACGAGTGGGCGTAATAATAAGCGTTCTAGCCTGATTTGGCCGGACATTGTCGCCCTTTGATAACAGCTCAAGAATAGGTAAAGTAAAACCAGCTGTTTTACCTGTGCCCGTTTGTGCAGCAGCCATAACGTCTTTACCAGCAAGCACGGCAGGAATAGCCTGAGCTTGAATAGGTGATGGCGTATCGTAACCTTTTTCCGCAATAGCTTTTTGAATGGGTGCAGATAAACCTAAATCGGTAAAACTCATAGAATATTCTCTTCTCGCTGTTGGTTTGATCCAATGTCAAACGGCGATGCAGAATACAGTATAGACGGCTTTAGTGCAATGAAAGTGCTTATTCTTCTATCATAAACAAGCAACTAAGTTAATACTAATAATGGGTCGGAGCTTATTACCTTAATGATTTAGTAAACGTGAATATTTTATAAAGGCCAATTTGTGGTTTATAAAACGGTTGGTATTAAAATGGAAAGTGATCAAAATTAATGTCGATATGAAGAACGTATACAATAAAATTTGTTTATTTACGTGTCTATTGATTTATTTTTTATTGTTTTTTTTCGTGAGAAATAAAGGTAATTTACAAGGCGACAAATTGGAGAGCTAAAGAAGGTAGAGATCAAAAGATAAAGTATTGCTAAATATCCTCATTAACACTTATTCTCTCACGACTTCTTCCCAGTAAAAATAACTCATAAAAGGAAAAGCAGGAAAATTACAGCAGCCAGGGCTCGAAAAACAAACAGTTTGTCGAATAATAGAGACAAAAAAAACCCGTAACATTAGTTACGGGTTTTAGAATGGTGGTGGAGGGAGGTGGATTCGAACCACCGAAGGCAGAGCCGTCAGATTTACAGTCTGATCCCTTTGGCCACTCAGGAACCCCTCCACAGGGCCGAATGCCCAGCCTTAGCTGGGTATTCTAATTAGAAGCCTAGCAATGTCCTACTCTCACATGGGAACTCCCACACTACCATCGGCGCTAACACGTTTCACTGCTGAGTTCGGAATGGGATCAGGTGGGGCCATGTCGCTATTGTCGCTAGACAAAAAGGGTACAATCTAAAAAGCTGACGTGCATGGATGCACTAACGTCGATAATGTTCATGGATGAACGCTTTTATCGACGCTACAGTAAAACCTAGGCTCTACTTTATATAAATACGTTTTTTTCTTCTCTTATTCATCACTCATGTACGTGATGTGGCATATTCCTACGCCATACTACTATGTCAAACTACACACAACTTAAAACCACTTGGGTGTTGTATGGTTAAGCCTCACGGGTAATTAGTATTGGTTAGCTCAATGCCTCGCAGCACTTCCACACCCAACCTATCAACGTTGTAGTCTCCAACGACCCTTTAGGGAGCTTAAAGCTCCAGTGAGAACTCATCTCAAAGCCTGCTTCCCGCTTAGATGCTTTCAGCGGTTATCAGTTCCGAACGTAGC
>NZ_VOLS01000008.1 GCF_007954265.1 Colwellia sp. C1TZA3
CGCAGGAAAAATAATTCAAGGTAAGGCGCTCGATTGAGCAATAGCTGGCTATTGGGAGTGAGAGCAACACAGCCTTGAGCTATTTTAACTAGTACAAGTGAGCAATAACTTAATGGGATTGGTATTACACATTCAAAACTGATCTTATAACTATAGCGTTAATTTTATGACTTGGTCGTGCACAGGAAAAAAATCAAGCTCAATGTTTATCGTGCCAGGAAAAACCTAAGTACTCACCTCGCTTTTAGCAGCATGGCTTTAGGCTATTTTAGCTAGCCAAAGTGGGCAATAAATACATGAAATTGATATGAGGTTTAACACTTGAATAAATAATTATTTTACATCATAGTGGTCCGATGTGTTAAAAATGATATAAAGTAACTTTTAAAAGGTAAGCTTGTGAAGACATTTGATTTTGTAATTATTGGTGGTGGCTCAGCTGGCTGCGTGTTAGCTGATAAATTATCCGCTAGTGGTGAACATAGTGTTTGCCTATTAGAGGCTGGTAAAGCCGATAAGAACTGGTTGATCCATCTGCCTATTGGCATTGTTGCCCTGTTACAAAGTCGCAGCTTAAATTGGCAGTTTAACTCTCATCAAGAAAAAACCCTGAATAATCGAGAAATTTTCACCCCACGAGGTAAAACCCTCGGTGGCAGTAGCTCAATTAATGCCATGCTCTATGTTAGAGGACAACCAAATGATTATGATCATTGGCACAGTTTAGGTAACCTAGGTTGGAGTTTTAATGACGTTCTCCCCTACTTTAAAGCCCTTGAACATCAAGAACGTGGGGCTGATGATTTTCATGGTATTAACGGTGCACTTAATGTTGCAGACTCAGTCTCTAAACCCGCGATTAATGAACACTTCATGCAGTCAGCCATCGCGGCAGGTTATCCTAAAAATAACGATTTTAATGGCGTATCACAAGAAGGCATTGGCTACTTTCAAGTCACCCAGAAAAATGGCTTAAGACACAGTGCCGCAAAAGCTTTTTTAACGCCCAATTTACACCGTAGAAATTTAACCGTTATTACCCAAACACAAGTTGAAAAAATAGTCATTAATGATGGTATTGCTACAGGTGTTATCTATAAACATCGCGGCGAAGTTCAGCAGATCATTGCGAACCACGAAGTTATTCTCAGTGCCGGTGCGATCAACTCGCCGCAAATTTTGATGCTTTCTGGTGTCGGGCCTAAGGCAGAATTAGCAAAGCATAATATTAAGCTTGTACAAGCACTTGAAGGTGTAGGTAAAAATTTGCAGGATCATGTAGATGTCCTCAACGTCGCCCAACATAATGTAAGCCAAGTCATGGCGCTTCGTCCAAAATCAATTTGGTGGGGCGCAAAAGAAACCTTAAAATTTATCACTAAACGCAGTGGCTTGTTAACCACTGTTATTGCCGAAGCCGGTGGTTTTATCAAATCAGAGCCAACATTGGATGAACCCGATTTACAACTGCACTTTGTGCCCGCCGCCATGGACGATCATGGCAGAAACCTTAAACTGCTCTTTAACTACGGCATATCGCTGCATGTATGTCTGCTTAGGCCAAAAAGCCGTGGCACAGTGACACTTAACAGCAATGAAATCACTCAGCATCCACGTATTCAAATGAATATGTTAGATCATCAAGATGATATTGATACCATGGTGAAAGGCGTGAAAATTGCTAGAAAAATATTGTCGACACCGCCATTATCTTCAAGCCATATTAAACATATATTCCCAGGTGAAAATTGCACTACAGATCGAGAAATTCACCAGTTTCTAAAAGAGAAGTGTAATACTATTTACCACCCTGTCGGTACCTGTAAAATGGGCCAAGATGAGTTGTCGGTAGTTGACGAACAGTTAAAGGTACGAGGCATTAAGCAACTGCGAGTCATTGACGCATCAATTATGCCAACGCTAATTAGTGGCAACACCAACGCGCCAACCATGATGATTGCAGCAAAAGCGGCAGATATGATTTTGGCTGAACATGCATTAAACCAAGATAAAGTTAAGGTTAAGGTTAACTAAGGTAACCAACAGCAATAGAGAAATAAATAAACTTTTTTGAAACGAGATACTGGTTTATGTGGTCAATCTAAACAACTAATCACTAAAATGAGTATCTGTTTTGATTTATTTACTAACTTTAAGCAAAAAACTACTCACAGCCACTTTGCTAGTATTGTTATTTTTTACAATAAATGCCGCTGCTGAAGAAACGACTACCACACCACAAGCACCTGCTTGGCAACTTAAAACACAATCTGGTGACACTATTTCTTCCGCGCAATTTGACGGACAAGCCACTATTTTACACTTTTGGGCCACCTGGTGTCCCTATTGTAAAGTGCTACAGCCAAAACTAGTCGAGCTTGAAAAAAAATATCAACAGCGAGGTGTTAAGCTCGTTGCCATTAGCTTTAATGAGGATGACGACGCACTGCCACAAGATGAATTAACCACTCGAGGCTATAGTTTTCCTACTGCCGTTAATGGCGATGAAGTGGCAATACTTTATGGCGTAAGAGGCACACCAACGACTTTTTTCATTAATAAGCACAAACAAGTGATATTTAAATATACTAGCTCTGACACCTCAGATCCACGGCTTGAACTTGCGGTTCAAGAGATAGTTAAGTCAGCCATTAACTCAACTTAATCACACACTTTTTTTGACACTTTCGTTTTTTAATTTGCTTCGGCTTGTTAGTCAAAGCAAAGTAAAAGTAAAAGTAAAAGTAAAAACAGAGATTATTTACTATTTTTACCTTATAGCACCTACCTTTAGCTGAGGAAAAATCGGCTTTATTTATATATCCGCTCCACAATAAAAACGCTCTGAAATCACTTTATCTGCTGCTTAATTATTTAGTAGAGCATTCAGCCTTTTTAAATTAAGCCCTAAAAGTATATTTGACCGCCGATAACGCGCTACTCATCGAATTTATCACTCCTGCTCTTGTACCTATGCCGAGTGCAACATAGAATCGATAACAACTTCATTGTGATTTCATATGACTTATACCAAGCTATCGCACTGAATAAACCTTATCAGCCCTCTGGGTATAAACTTAAAAGGTCATTTAATGAAAACTCTTTATCTCGCACCATTGGCCATTGCTATCGCATTAGCCGGTTGTCAGCCAAACACAACGCCCACTGACGTTGTCAAAATAGAGCAAGCAGAAAATACTGCAAATAATCCATTTTTTTCTGAGTACGCCACACCGCACGGTATTCCACCCTTTGATAAAATTAAAAAGAGTGACTACTTACCGGCATTCAATCATGGTATTACACAGAAAAAGCTTGAAATAGAGACCATTACAAAAGATAAATCACTACCAACATTTAAAAATACTATTGTTGCGATGGAAAAGACGGGCAATTTTTTAACAAAAGTAAGCAATACCTTCTACGGTTTAATCAGCTCAATGTCAGATAAAGAAATGCGCGCTATTGCCAAAGAAATGTCGCCTAAACTTTCAGCCTTGGCTGATGATATAGCGCTAAACGATGCTTTATTTATCCGTGTGAAAGAAGTTTATGATAATCAACTGTTATTTGATTTACGCACAGATCAAAAGCGCCTACTAGAAACAACTTATAAGAGCTTTGTTAGAGGCGGTGCTAATCTTAACGATGTTGACAAGTTAACCTTACGTGACTTAAATGAAAAGTTAAGTGGTTTAAGTTTAAAGTTTGGTGAAAATTTACTAGCAGAAACTAACAACTTTGAAATGGTGATTGATAATAAAGCCGATCTTGATGGTTTACCTGCTGATATTATTGCTGCTGCTAGCGAAACCGCAACAGCGCGTGGTCACGAAGGCAAATGGGTATTTACCACCCATCGCCCAAGTAAAAATCCATTTTTAACCTATTCAAACAACCGTGAACTACGTGAAACTATCTATAAAGGATATACCCTGCGTGGTAATAACGACAATGCCAATAACAACCAAGCCATTGCTAGTGAAATTGCCAGCCTGCGTTATCAAAAGGCGCAGTTGTTAGGTTATAAAACTCATGCCCATTTTGTCCTTGAAAACGCTACTGCAAAAACGCCTGAAAATGTTTTTGAATTATTAAATAAAGTTTGGCCTGCTGCATTAGAACGTGCAAAAGAAGAAACTGCTGATATTCAGAAAATGATTGACGCACAAGGTGATGATTTTACAGTGGCGGCATGGGATTGGTGGTATTACGCTGAAAAAATTCGTAAACAACGCTTTGACATTGACGCAGCAGAAACTAAACCTTACTTTTCATTAGAAGCAACGCTACAAGGGGTTTTCTTTACCGCAGAAAAACTTTGGGGTGTTACCTTTAAAGAGCGTGATGATTTACCTAAATATCACCCAGAAGTGCGTACCTTTGAAGTGCATGATCGTGACGGTAGCTATGTCGGTGTTTACATGACAGATCACTACGTACGAGAAAGCAAACGTGGTGGTGCTTGGATGAGCAGTTTTCGTAAGCAATACAGTATGAATGGCGAAGAAGTTACACCCATTATATACAATGTATTAAATTATCCTCGCCCCATTGGTGATAAGCCAACGCTATTAACCTTTGATCAAGCATCTACTTTATTCCATGAATTTGGTCATGCAATTCAAGGTCTATTATCTGATGGTTATTACCGCTCTCAAACCGGTACCGCACTACCAAGAGATTATGTTGAATATCCGTCACAAGTTATGGAAAACTGGATGACAGAGCCAGAAGTATTAGCAAATTTTGCTAAACACTATCAAACCGGTGAAGTAATTCCTCAAGCCCTTGTTGAAAAAATTCAAGCTTCAGGCAAATTTAATCAGGGTTTTGGTACTACTGAATATTTAGCGGCCGCATTACTTGATATGAGCTGGCATTCATTAGAAACAGCTAAGATACAAGATGCTAATAGTTTTGAAAAAAATGTGTTAAAAGAAATAGGTTTAATTGAACAAATCGCGCCAAGATATAAAACAGGTTATTATTCACATATCTTCGCCGGTGGTTATTCAGCGGGTTATTACGGTTATATCTGGTCAAATATCTATGACGCTGACACTTGGTTAGCCTTTAAAGAAAATGGCATATTCGACCAAGAAACGGCTGAATTATATCGCAAGCACGTACTAGAAAGTGGTGGTACAGACGATCCGACTGTTATGTATCGTCGTTTCAGAGGTAAGGACCCAACAGTAGAACCTTTACTTGAACGTCGTGGTTTAACCAGTAAGTAACTTCACTAAGTGAACAAAAAAGGGTCGCTATTTAGCGACCCTTTTTATTTACTTAACTAACTTAACCAACTTAACTAAGCATGGCTGAGCTTAATATTATTGCAAATACAAGCTGCCTTCAAAGAAGCCAAAAACAGTTTCAAAAGCACCTTCTTGATACTGTTTTAAACCGGTATCACGAAAATCAATATCCACTTGGCTACGAGTTAATGCCTTTTTGATAAAACTACTCGCCAGTATTTCAACCGGTAAATCTTTAATAAGTTGAATCGCTGCTTCTAATTTAAAACCAACCGGTCCACCAGCGAACTTACCTTTTAAACCACGGCCTTTAATCACCACTTTTTCAACTTTGTAGTCTTCCATCAGTTTGGCAAAAGCAAACTGAAACTCTTGTACTTGCTCAGCATCACCGGCGTCAACAAGACTAATTTTTTGTACGCGCGTATTTGGTATGTCGTACAACCCATTTTCCCGCGACATGATACAAATAATTGCATCGTTACCTTTTAACTCAACACCACATATCTTCATAAATTAACCTCGTTGCTATAATGTGCGTTATTATAAAATAGTTTTGCTTTAGCTGCAGTGTTTTCATGCATTTAAAGTTAAGCTTTTAAAAGTAGTCATATATCTTTTGCCAAAGTGATGCCCTTAAGCTTAGCAAACTCAGTGTAATCTGAAACCGCATTGGGATTCGCTTTATTAACTTGGCAAACACCGCGCTGGTATTGATAACTAAAAACATCAAACCAGAGATCAAGTAAATCTGCATTGGTTTGCTCCCCCACTAAAGACAAAACCTGAGCGGCTACTTCAGCGGTCGCTAATTCAGTATTATTGGCTGCTAAGCGAATTTGATAACGAGAACTCAACTCTGTTGAATTTTCAGGCGTTTTTGGTGTAAATGACACTACCGGTAGCTGTTGTAAATAAGGACTGCGGCGAAACATTTTTTTAGCTTCTCGCCAACAGCCATCCAGCATAATAAATAAGGGCCTTTTACCGGATGTAACAGGAATTTTATTATCAAAAATTTCACGATCTTCGCCAACATATGCTTTAGGAAAAACGATCATGGGTTGCCACATAGGATCGTTTAACAAGGTAATAATATCTGGGTTTACTTGTGTTCTTGACCAAAGAAAGGCAAAGCTGTCGGGGATCAAATCAGCAATTAACTTACCGGTATTACTTGGTTTTAAAACCTCAGTGTCATACATCAGCAACAAAAATCCGGCCTGAGAACTTACCTTAGGTGACAAGTCACAAATACAAAATGGTTTGGCTAATCGACATAATTCACAACGAATAACTCGCTGGCCTCGTGATTTATAAGTGGTGGTACTTAGGCTTTTACGATATTGATGAAGTTGCTGTACAGCGTGCATAAAGGATATATCAAGACTATTGAGGGCGCTACTTTAACGTGCATGTACGATATTGGCAATAAAAAAGCGCAGCTCAAATTGAGCAACACTTTATATCTACAAGTTGTCTAATTTTAAAGACTACATTAATTTAGAATTGGCTATGCTGTTTTTTTTGCTAGCGGTGATCAAATCATAATCGGTAATTTCGTCGATACTTTCTTTCAATTGCTCTTCCATTTTATCTATTACTATAATGGATCGACATAAAGCTTCACCACGTTTTTCTAGCCTTGCACTACGCGTTTCCATTTCATGCTCTATTAGCTCGCCAAAATTCTCCATTTTACTTTCAAAAGCGTTCATATCTCCACCTGAAAACAGCATTTCTTGACCAACCGCGATCATTAAACTGCCTAAAGCGTTTTTAATGGTACTTTCTACTGCTGATTCAATTTTTTGCTCAAAATTTTCACCAAAAAAATCTTTTCCAGAAAAGCCCTCTTCGTCAATATAGAAATTTTCATGTCGAGTAAATTCGGCGTCAACTTCACCGCGAATGCTTGTTAACTGCGTAGTTAACTCAGCGCTAGCCTTGTTTCCTTCACCTAACAATTCGTTAAATGCTAGATTAACGCCATCAATGGCTAAATCAATAGCACCTAAGGCGATACTTTTCACTTCTGGTACAACATTGCGTATATGGGTTGAATAATTGTGTAATAAAGATTGTTGGTGAGCTGTTAAGGCGATCTCTTCGCCATTTATCAGTAAAGTGTCATTGCTGGTGATGCTATATAGTGGCAATTTATCTTTAGAAAAAGTAATTTCTTTAGCCTTGATATTAATGCCGCCATTTAAGTCAACATGACATGATTCACTAGAAAAAGAATTATCGTGTCCATAACTTGTTGAGCTTGCCATAATAAGTACTGTAGCAATCAATGTTTTCATATTAATCTTCTTTTGTAATTTAAGTTTCTAGGGCGATAGTCGTATAATAAAACCACCTATTAACGCTATTGTTTACAAAACTAATGCCAACATTAAAACTTATTGAATATCAATAGATAAGGAAAGAAATTGTCTTCTAATAAAAAGATAATAGGCTATAATTTAGTGAAATAAATAACTTCTTAGTTAATTTAACAAACTTAAATCCAACTTATAAATTAGTCTACAGATAGCTTAATCGCTGCATTTCAAACAACCTTGATCGACAGCGAGCAAATTCAAAGCTAAGTTGGGTGCCCTGATAAAGCTCAGCAATATCGACCTCAGCGGCAATAATTAAGCGCACACCTCTGTCGTAGAACTCATCAACTAGTGCGATAAAACGTCGCGCTTCGTCATCGAGACCTCTGAGTTGCCCCATTAGCACACCACTTCGTTGGTAGCCGTCTTCAACACCGGAGAAAACAGCAGGAATTAATGCTCCATTAAATTGTGGTACATTACTGATCAGCACAGTGACATAGTTATCTGCTAACTTAATATAATCTCTTTGGCTTCTTGGGCTTGAGCAAAGCGTCATAAAATCAAACCAAATGATATGTGCAGTACAAGCTAAAAATTTAACTGCCCTGCCATGAATAATAATACTGTCATTATAGCGAATATTGCTTTTAGCGAGTGCTGCAAAGTGGTGAGTTAAGAAGTTACTCTCAGTTTCAGCGCCAATATAAAAGTCTCGATAGTTAAGTGTCGCTATATCGGCGTCTAGCATTCGATGATCTTTTGGTCCATCAATAGAGATAACTTGGCAATACTGGTGAATAATATCAATAGTAGGTAGAAATCTAGCGCGTTGTAAACCATTTTTGTATAACTGATCGGGGGGGCAATTTGACGTTGCAACTAGGATAATACCCTGCGATAGCATAGCCTGTAGTAAGCCTGCCAATAGCATGGCATCAGCAATATCATTAACAAAGAACTCGTCAAAACAAAGCACATCGACTTCTTCAGACCAAGTTTTTGCAATCAATGCCAGCGGATTGTCTTTACCACTAAAATCATTCAACAGTTGGTGCACACTTTCCATAAAATGATGAAAGTGAATACGTCTTTTGCGTGTCAGCTTAAGTTGTTGATAAAATAAGTCCATCAACATAGTTTTTCCACGACCAACTCGGCCATGAAAATAGATCCCCTGAATGACTTCATTCTTTATAAATAATTTTTTTATGACGGCAAGTAGTGATGTTTGAGCTTGGGCGGATATTAATTTTTGCGAAAGTTTATCCAAAGCAAGGGCGGCTTTGTATTGTTCAACATCAAGGTTAAGTGTTTTATGCTCAACAAGTTGTTTATATTGCTTTATTACTGACATAAATTTATTTACAGGCACAAAAAAGGGCAGACTAATGTCTCCCCTTTTTAAACACTGTTAATATTTCAGCTAGCGTTGCCAGCTAAAGAATATTAATTAAAGTGCTACGATGTTCTCAGCTTGAGGACCTTTCTGACCTTGAGTAACAGTAAACTGTACTTTTTGGCCTTCAGCAAGAGTTTTAAAACCATCGCCAGAGATTGCAGAGAAATGTGCGAAAACATCTGGACCAGATTCTTGCTCGATGAAACCAAAGCCTTTAGACTCGTTAAACCATTTTACTGTACCAGTAGTTGTATTAGACATTGTATTATCCTATTTATTCGTAATTGATGCCTTAAAATAAGGCGGTGTTGCAGGAAGTGTTGCTATTAATTATTAAACAGGACGAGCTACTTACTAATATAACTTCGAAACTTTGTACATAAATATAGGTCTTACTTTCTAGCTGGGCGTATTCTAACTGTTTCCTGATAAGAGTCAACTTGTTTTAGAGAAAAAATCATAAAAAACGCTTTTATTTGATGATTAAGCAATATCTAGCGATATAGAAACTAACCTATTTATCTCTATAGCATTAATTTTCTTGCACTTTTACGGTGTTATTTGTATCTCGGCTGCTTTTAATTAAGTCATCACCCGCAACCATGTGTTTTGACTTTGCTAATCGGTCATAAAGTAAAACATTAACACTGGCGGCTAAGTTCATGCATCCAATCGTTGGTACATACACTACTGCATAGGCGCTATTGATGATCTCTTGCGCTATAGTGCCATCTTCGGGGCCAAAGATATAAAGCGCATTTTCTGGGTGCTCAAATTCAGGTAATGCTATAGCACCTTCAACTAAATCAACACAAACAATATGTTGTTCTGGCAGTAAATTACAGGTTAATGATGCAACCGCATTTAAAGGAATTTTGCGTGATGCATCTTTGGTATCTGTGTGAAACTTTGCAGCTTTTGCATATCGTACACCGGTGTAACGCACTTCATCAACTTGATAACAACCTGCGGCACGCATCACCGCACCAACATTTGACGGACTTTTAGGATCTGTTAACCCAATAACAACATTTTCAGTTTTTAACTTCATTTATACAGCACTCAAAATTTCACAGCCTTATTGAGTACAATTTTGCGCTGCAAGTGATAAGACTACAAGCAAATCTTTTTACGATATTAGTGGCTAAATTTTTGTCTCATACCAGTTCCATTAAGTTTGTGATCTTGTTGTGCGCAGGAAAAATAACTCAAGGTAAGGCGCTCGATTGAGCAATAGCTGGCTATTGGGAGTGAGAGCAACACAGCCTTGAGCTATTTTAACGAGTACAAGTGAGCAATAACTTAATGGGATTGGTATAACTCAAGGTAAGGCGCTCGATTGAGCAATAGCTGGCTATTGGGATTGAGAGCAACACAACCTTGAGCTATTTTAACTAGTACAAGTGAGCAATAACTTAATGGGGTTGGTATCACAGCACTTTTACAGCTACTTATTAGCCGTTTATCTGATAGCATCACAGGTTAATATTTAAAACTCAGTCAATTTAGGTGTATTTAATGAAAGCAAAAAATAATATTATAAAGCTAATACTTTCTAGCAGTCTTTTTTACTTTGCCCATTCAGCCACAGCGGCTGAAGCGCCCTTGGTTTCTATCGAAACACATGATAACTTTTTTAACAGTATTAAAGCGCATTGTGGCAAAGCTTTTCAAGGTCAGGTAACAATAGATAATGCTAGCGGTGATGGCTTTGCCAACAAAGATCTGATTATGCATGTCAGAAATTGCTCAGACAAAAAGTTAGAAATTCCTTTTCACGTCGGTGACGACGCTTCACGCACTTGGATTATAACTAAAACAGGTTCGGGTTTGTCATTAAAGCATGATCACCGTCACCAAGATGGTAGTTATGACGAAAGCACTATGTACGGTGGCCAAACAATAGACGCTGGCTGGTCACAAGTGCAGTCGTTTCCCGCTGATGAATATTCAAAGCAGTTATTTGTCAAAACAGGTATCCCACAGTCAGTTGGTAATACTTGGCAAATGTTTATCTACCCTGAAAAATTCAGCTACAGGTTAATTCGCCAGGGTCGTGAGTTTCGTGTTGACTTTGACCTAAGCGCAGCAATAACGCCACCTGATGCACCTTGGGGCTATAGCGACGATTAGCTTAGAAAACCCAAGCCTCGGTAAGTTGATATAGAAAATTATATTTTATAACGCTAATACCTCCATTTATTAAGGAACTCTAAAATAACGGTCTAGTCAAAAGCTAAATCGTTATTTTTATACTTAGTTTTTATACTTAGTTTTTATACTTAGCAATAAACTAAATAATCGCATACTAGCCAGCTATTAATGCTAAGGAAAGATCATGAAAAAAAGTATTTGCCTCCTATTAAAAGAAAATAAAGCTTTATTGTTGTTTATCCGTTAGAAAGCTTTTAACCACTAATACCAATTTGATTAATTAAGTGATCTACTTTTTCATGAGGAAAAATGGATAAATACAAGGCATAAAATTTAGTCAGTAGTTATTCACCTTATAAATTTTATAACGCTGTAGTTATTCATTTTAACCATTAAAAATGAGCAGGTAATTAATCAACTTGGTATAATACCAGTTCCATTAAGTTTGTGATCTTGTTGTGCGCAGGAAAAATAATTCAAGGTAAGGCGCTCGATTGAGCAATAGCTGGCTATTGGGAGTGAGAGCAACACAGCCTTGAGCTATTTTAACTAGTACAAGTGAGCAATAACTTAATGGGATTGGTATAACTATCCCCGAAGGCTATTACCTTGTTATGGCTGATCATCGTGATAAGAGCGCAGACTCTCGTGTTATAGGTTTAGTGCCACGTAACGAAATTATTGGCCGTTCAAACATGGGGGGGTTATTAAATTATGACCCTTATTTAATGCCACGCAGTGAACGCTTCTTTAAGGCCATTTAATACCTCAGCTTAGTACCAGTAACTTAATATCGGCGATGACGAGGCTAATCACAAATGCTGAGAAATAATAAAAATATTACACTGACTATATAACAACTTAAATTCATTAAACAATATCTGTCAATATAGACGAAACCTTACTTTATCTTGTTGTTTTCTTTAAAGCCTATTATTATCGCTACACTTTGTAACATGTTAAGCAGTAAGTAGTTAATCTATGTCTTTTTCAAGCCTATCAAAAATAGCAATCGCATCACTGATGATTGCTAGTGCTTCAACCTCTGCAACTATAGTGGAATTTACCACTTCACAGGGTAATTTCAAAGTTAACCTGCACGATGAAACAACACCGGAAACGGTGAGTAACTTCCTAAAATATATCAATGATGGTGACTATAACAACACCATCATTCATCGCACTGTTGATAATTTCATTGTGCAAGGCGGCGGCGCTAGATTTGAAGGGGTGTTACCACCAGTATGGATTGAAACGCGCCAAACCATCAAAAATGAACCGGTATTTTCCAACGTAGTAGGTACCATCGCTATGGCAAAAAAAAGTGGCGGTATCGATAGTGCCACTAGCCAATGGTTTATCAACTTAAGTGATAATGGTACTGGTAAGCTAGATCTAAAAAATGGCGGTTTTACAGTTTTTGGCGAAATAATTGAAAATGGCATGATAACCATTAACGACATAGCACTTGTACCTAGATGTGATATTAACCCCGGTGTATCAAATGGCTTTAATGAATTACCGATGCCAAACTATAGTGCGGATAACTGCGTAAATAACTTTGTTCCTGGTATCGAAAATTTTGTTACCATCGAAAGTGTTATCATCATTGATGCAAGCATTAATAGCGCCGATAGCTTAGCCGCAGTTAAAAACACATCATTGACTGCCACAGCGCCTGCACCAACAAACTCAAGTAGCGGAGGAGGCTCTATTGCGTGGTTTAGCTCACTGTTTATCGGTTTAATCGCCTTAAGAAGACGCTTTAAATAATCACAGCAGCAACAGGGTAATCGCATTAAAAATTAACTACACACATAGTTAGTTTTTAATTCTCATACTGACTATTAAAAAAGCCAGCCTAGCCCTTAAGTTCCCCCTCGTTCTATTCTCATTGTTTCCTCCCTGTAAAAAAAATAATTCACAAAGATAAAAACAGGAGAACTGCAGGAGGAAAAGCACAGCATAACCACACTTAAATTTCTTTAAACTTACTGACCGCTGACCGCTAAAGACTTGTCTTCAAACGTCTCTTCTTTTTGTTTCCTCCCTGTAAAAAAATTCACCGGGTGAAAACCAAGAAGTTATTGATGGTTTACTTTTCCTCGCAAGACTTTATTAGAGCCCGTTTTTTTCTTTGCGTCCAATCGTCTGAGCTTTGAGCCTTTTGTTGGTTTAGTAGGCCGCCTAGTTTTTTTCACCACCATTGCAGATAAAATCAATTCTTTCAGCCGCTTTAAAGCGTCGTCTTTGTTCATGGGTTGTGTTCTAAATGATTGTGCTTTAATAATGATAATGCCATCACTTGATATGCGACTATCTGATAGTTTCAGTAGTCTAGCTTTGTATATGGCGGGTAATGTTGAACGCTTAATATCGAAACGCAAGTGTATCGCTGTTTCGACCTTATTGACTCTTTGGCCTCCGTTCCCAGTCGCCCTTATGCCGGTAAGTTCAATCTCCCAATCGGCAATGATTACTGCACTTGATATTTCTAACATGATTTACCTTAGAAACTTAGCTATGAGGTGCACTACTTATTAACCCTTCGCTATTATTGTCTTGAGAACAAATAACATTAGCTCAATGTCCCAGTCTACAACGGCGACATCGTTAAAAAATTTTAGCATACAGCCTCTAATAGCCGGTTATAAAGTCGCTATTTTAAGTGTATTTCTGTGGGATGCCAAACTAAATGTCTGCTTATTCGCTTTAAATAAGCTAGCGCAAGCATTAAAAAAGGAGGCTACTGCCTCCTTAACGATAAGATGATTAAATTCACAGCTTATTAATTGAGGTTCATTTCTTGAACTTTTTCGTGGGCAATTTCAGGTGCTGTTGCTTCGGGTTTACTATGCAAATTAGCTTTTAATAAGCCTTTTCGGTGTTTTAAAGCTGCATCCAACTTTTTAGCTGCTGTCGCAATAGCTGGGTACATAACGCCGTCATTTGCTGATGCCGAGATACGACCTCCTTCATATGTTGTGCGAAGTTCTACATTATGTTTGTTATGTTCGTGCGATAAAATAACATCGAGTGAAATTAAGGTTGGGAAGTGTGTCGATATTTTTGAAAATTTTTCATTAATATGTTCTTTAATTGAATCTGAAACGTCAACATGATGACCTGAAAGATTTATTTTCATAGCTGTTCCTTTTTATTATCTACTCACTAATAATAGTTGGGCCTAAAAGTTAAAAACGCAAGTCAATTGCGGTAAATTTTATAATTATTTTTATTAAAGATGATTTTTGCAGTTAAAGATAGTCTGCCATGACAGCTTACAAGCCTTATACCAGTTCCATTAAGTTTGTGATCTTGTTGTGCGCAGGAAAAATAACTCAAGGTAAGGCGCTCGATTGAGTAATAGCTGGCTATTGGGAGTGAGAGCAACACAGCCTTGAGCTATTTTAATTAGTACAAGTGAGCAATAACTTAATGGGATTGGTATTACATCGCGTTAAGGTAAAACAACATAACCTTTGGTATAAATAAAAGTAAACCTCTATTTTATTTTATAAAAAATAACACCATAACAAAAGCTTAGTTGTTTTATTTTCTGTATTAGATATAAGGTGCCAGTGTTCAAGTATAAATTAATTATCGGCATAGCGAATTACTGTCGTTATTGATTCACGCCATAACCTTGTCTGATTGAATAACGCAAAATATTTGTATCACTATTACCATCACGGATGAGCCCTAATTTAATCTAGCTGCTTTTAACACCATACATAGCCTACAAATTTTATTGCTGTTGCATCTAATCTAAAGCATTAGATTAACCATACTAAAACCGAATTTAAGCTCGCCATACTTTCAGGGCGTGGGTGCATAATATTATCAAAATAATTTTTGCTTTGTAGACCATACAATTTATACCCATTTGATTAATTAAGTGCTCACCTTTTCATGAGGAAAAATGGATAAATACCAGGCATAAAATTTAGTCAGTCGTTATTCACCTTATAAATTTTATAACGCTGTAGTTATTCATGTTAACCATTAAAAATGAGCAGGTAATTAGTCAACTTGGTATTAATAGTATTTACCGATATTAAATCAGTAAAACTCAGCAACTAAACTATTAAACAAAAAACGCATTTTTCAAGGTGATTCGGTTATAATCCCTATTGATTTATTATTTATTTTCGCCATATAAGAGATTTTTGAATGTTTGATGATATACGCCCTTATCGTGATGATGAGGTAGTTGCAGTAATCGAAAAATTAATTAATGAACAAGGCTTACAGGCTTCGATTGCTAGTTTAAAAATGCCACGCTTATATCAAGCCCTGCCACAACTTGCCTGCAAAATTGTAAAATGGTCACTGAAATTTCGAGTGAAAAAGTTTCATAATATCGAAAAAATCCAGATTGAAGTGGCTAAATACTTACATCATTTGATCAAAAACAGTACCGCCGGCTTTAACTATAGCGGCATAGAAAACTTTGACACTACCAAGCCAGCCCTGTTTATCAGTAATCATCGTGATATTGTTTTAGACGTTGCCTTAGTAAACTTAGCGCTATATAAAAGCGGTATCAATACTGTGGAAGCTGCAGTGGGTGATAATTTACTACATCAGCCTTGGGTCGCTGATTTAATGCGTATTAACAAGAGTTTTATTGTTAAACGTAATGAAGAAAATAAACGCGCTATGCTCAATGCATCAAAGCAATTGTCTACCTACATTCATGATACGGTAGCAAATCGAAAGCAAAACATTTGGATCGCACAACGCGAAGGTCGTGCCAAAGATGGCGTAGACAAAACCAATTCAGCTTTAATATCTATGTTATTACTCAATAAAGATAAGCAAATGCCTATGGCTGATTACTTAACAGAACTTAACATAGTACCGGTATCAATTTCCTATGAGTTTGACCCTTGTGATATCGACAAGGCAATAGAGCTTGCTGAAAAAGAAGCTACCGGTAGCTATCAAAAACACGAAGATGAAGACTTAAAAAGTATCACACAAGGATTAATCGGGCAAAAAGGCCAAGTGCATCTCCAGTTTTGTCAGCCAATACAAGGCGACTTTACCAATAGCAAAGATATCGCCGCCGCAATTGATAAAGAAATCATCAGCAACTATAAACTATACGACAGTAATTTAGTTGCGCACGCAAAACTTAATCAACAACATACTGACAGCACAGTGCTTGAAAAGCTAAATAAGCGCATGGAAAACCTAACAGTAGAACAGCAACACTGGTTATTAACCATGTATGCTAACCCTGTCTCTGCCAAACAACAGTTACCGTTATAACTCTCAAAATAAAAAAGCCGTATCTATTCAATACGGCTGGCTTTTTTTGACTCAATGTTATAAAAATTAAGCTTTTAAATAAGCACTAGATCTAGGCTATTTTTCTTGGTAAAACGCTGACATTGCCTTGTACAATGAATACAAATCAACTTTTGAGCCAACCGCATAAGGTGAATGTATTGATAAGATGGGAACACCAAAATCAATCACTTCCATATTATCCTTAGATAAGTCACTACCAATAGTACCACCTGACGCTTTACCTTTATAAGTCGAGGTTTGCCATTTAATATCTGCATTATCTAAATAGTTTCGTGTCCACGCCATATACTCAGAATTAGCATTAAAGCCACCGCCATAGAGCTTTAAATTAATGCCATTGCCCAAACGAGGTGCATTACCTAATTCCCATACATTTGACCATGTAGGGTTCACTCCTGGGTTTACGTCTGCAGAAATAACTTTGGTGTTGCGTAACACTTGACGTAATTGATAATCATTATAACTATCGCCCTTTTGCTTGAAGAGTAAACTACTCATTAAGTCGACTAAATAAGTAGAACTTGCCCCAGTATTATTGATGTTGCCTACTTCCTCGTTATCAACTAAATAAGCAATGGCGGTATATTTGGGTGTTGTTTGCTCGGTTAATGCTGTAACAGCCGCTATTGCTGAAGCTTTATCATCTTGGCCATACGCGGCGATCATACTACGGTCAAAACCTACATCGCGCGGTTTAGTGGCTGGCACTAAAGCCAGCTCAGCGGAAACTAAATCTTCAACTGAAATATCATAGGTTGACTTTAAATAGCTGCTGACCTGATCTTTAATCTTTTTATCTAATTCAGGCTTAGCCGCAATAATAATATCGAGCTCTTCTTTACCGATAACGTCTCGACTAGTGCGCTTACGATTGGGTGAGTCAACATGAGGGGCAAGATCTGTCACCAAAAAGATAGGATCATTGTCATCAAAGCCAACTGAGATATTAACCGTAGTGCCATCTTTCTTATCAACTCGACCGACTAAAGCCAGCGGGATATTTACCCATTGATAGGTTTTAATACCACCGTGGATATAAGTTTGAAACATAGCAAAATTTTCTTTTTCAAATAGTGGCCGCCCTTTAAGTTCAAGTCGTGGGGAGTCAATATGTGCGCCAACAATGCGTGTACCTTGCTCTAACGATTTTTTACCGATCACAATCAAAGCAATGGTACGGTCGCGATTGACATCATAAAAGCGCGCGCCTGGCTTTAATTCACTTTGCTCAGTTAGCTTTGTGAAACCTTGTTTTTCAACGCGTTTAATCGTTTCAGTAACAAAGGTTAATTCCGTGGGTACCTTATAAATATAATCTTTATATTCGGCCGCGTAGCGCTCTACTGCTTTTAGCTCTTTCGCTGTTAAGTTCAACCAGCTAGACGGTGATTCTAGCTTAGCTTTAGCGTCTGCCGCTTGAACAAAACTGCTTTGTGAAAACGTCAGCGCACTGACAATGGCGAGTGTGGTTATTGATTTTGTTAAATTCATAGCAATATTTATAATCTAATCTCAGATAAAAGGCATACTCCATCATAAAAGCTACCAATATCAGCTGACAAGCTTTATTCGATAAACAGTGCTTTTTTAGCTATAAATGCCCTAAAAGCCAAATTATCTTGCAGAATATAAGCAGGTTAAAGACCCTTGATAAATCGCAGCATTAGGATTTTGCAGCAATAAGATCTGGCAGAGATAAAATATTACAGCGTTAAAATATATCGGCTTAAAACAAAAGTAATAAGCCCAACAAACATGGTCAAATAAATACTTTTACTTTTTGCCGCGGCAACTATCGCCAGCGTCGCGGCAATTAAATAGGGATTATGCAGCGAAATGCTCAACTGGCCTTGTTGAATAAAAATAATCGGTACCCAAATAGCGGTTAACACCGCAGGTGCACTGAAGCTTAATAACTTAGCCATTTTTGCCCCTAAGCGCACCGGCAAGCGCGGGTGGATAAATAAATAGCGCGTGGTAAAGGTAATGACCGCCATCAGTAAAATTGTCAGTAATGTCATATGCTGTCCTTAACTGATGGCGATATTTTATGAGTTCCTTCATCATTCATATCCTTTTTTTTATACAAAAAGCGCTCAGTCAAGTAACCACAATACATCGCGATCAAAGCGGCGGCGACCAAATCTAATTCAAACTGCATGAGCTTAAACACCACAGATAATAGCGCAGCAACAATCACCGTCACCAAAATAGGCAAGTTAATAATGGTTGGAATAACTAAGGCAATAAAGGTTACCGCAATCGCAAAATCTAAGCCTAAATGGGTTAAGTCAGGTAAATAACTGCCGGCGATAACCCCCGCTACATTCCATAACAACCAAAAAACATAAAAACTGCCACCAGCGACAACACCATAGACTAATCTTAACTGCCCAACAAAGGACTTGTTATGACTCGATAAAGCAAATAGCTCATCCGTTAGCAAAAAACCTAAAGAATAACGCCACTTTGTTGGTAAAACTTTTAACTTATCGCGTAATGCTAAACCATATAAAAAATGCCGCGAGCTAATAATAAAGGTGGTAAATAAAATAGTAGCCAGTGATGCGTTATTAGCAATTAATTCAATCGCAACGAGCTGAGCAGAGCCGGCAAATACGATAAGTGGCATTAAAATAGCTTCAAGCGCAGAAAAGTCACGTTGAACCGCCAAAGAGCCGCAGAGAATACCCCACGGCAAAACGGCTAAATTAAGCGGTAACATGTCTAAAAAGCCTTTTTTTGCCATTAACCAGCGTGCTTTTTTCTTGGTGAGTGCCATCAAATATCTACCTAAATAACTGGGGTTATGTGCTACCTGAGCCCTTATACCTTCAAACGTGTGAGTTGTTAAGCAGCTCAACGCTCGATGAACATAACGGTCTTTACTAAACATAACTGTACTAAGAACAGCACAGTAAAGAAGAAGAGGCGATTAAAGCCTCTTTTTTCTATATAAAATATGTTGCAGACTCAGGCTATTTTATAAAGACTTTGCGTAAATTCGGGCTTTCTCTAGATCTTCAGGCGTATCAACCCCTTCAACCGCTAAGCGAATTTTTGCCACTGCGACATGAATTTTCTCACCTTGCCAAAGTACGCGCAGTTGCTCTAATGACTCAACTTGCTCTAACTGGCTGGTTGGCCACTGCACGTAGTCTTTAATAAAGCCGGCTCGATAAGCGTAAATACCAATGTGGCGCAGATAAAAGTCGCCAATGGCATCAATATTGTCATTGTTAAGAAAGCGCTCTCGATCGTAAGGGATAGTCGCGCGACTAAAATATAACGCATAGCCATTTTTATCACATAACACTTTCACCGCATTGGGGTTTAATGCTTCAGCAACATCGTCAATGTTCATCGCTAATGTCGCCATACGCGCTTGGCTCTGGCTAGATAGGTTATCTGCAACTTGCGCAATGTTTTCAACCGGAATAAAAGGTTCATCCCCTTGAACATTAACAATAACTTGCTGATCACAAAACTGATACCTATGCATCACCTCAGCAAGACGTTCAGTGCCTGATTGATGATCAGCACGCGTTTTACATACTTCACCACCAAAACTTTTTACCACACGAGCCACTTCGTCATTGTCGGTTGCCACAATAACTTGCTCAGCGCCACTGGCTAAGGCTCTTTCAACAACCCATTGGATCATAGGTTTACCGGCAATATCAGCGAGGACTTTACCAGGTAAACGTGATGACTCAAACCGTGCAGGGATCACTACCACAAACGACATAAAAACCTCATTAATCTGATTGTTCCACTCATGCTATAACGAATACTAATCTTAGCGGTAACCTTATGCATTATCTTCAGTAATGCGACGCGCTGCACTTTCAAGTAACACTGGAATGTCTTTTTCTATCGCATAAGCCAAACGGTCGAATTTGCAAATCAACTCTTGTTGCTCTTTGTTGTAATCTAATTTTCCTTTGCATACTGGGCAAGCAAGGATTTCCATTAATTGTCTATCAAACGCCATTATTTTCTCTCTTAAAGGTAAGCTTGATGAATTTGCATCAAGCGTTAAAATCTCGTTAGTGCTTGTTAACTCTGCCAGCTTTAGTTGTTAATCTGTCAGTACTGGTCAACTCGTGTTAACTGTAATTGTTAACTCATGCTGCTTGCTAGCAAGTGCAGCGATGTTAGCTATTTCCATCGCTATAGTTGCACCATCATCGTTTTTTTCAAATACGGCATCAACGGGTAAATACCAGTAATTCTCTTGGGCAAAGTCAGCACATTTAACGGCATCTTTCTCAGTCATTAGTAACGGCCTATTGTTAGAGAACTGCTGTAAATCATGCGCTGAAAAGGCTTGATGATCAATAAAGCTTTTAGTCGTGACTAAAGTAAAACCCACTTGCTCAAGGGTGTTGAAAAAGCGTTTAGGGTCGCCAATACCTGCTACAGCATTAATAGCTTTATCGCTAGCAAAGTTTTGCGCTAAAAAAGTATCGAGTTCAACACGCTTACCGGTTTTAATATTAATCACATACCTTGCCTGTAACCCCATGGTTAATAATGGTAAAGCTAGCTTACCAGCTTGTTTTTGCCATAAACTAATGCCGTTAACAATAACACAATTAGCACGTTTTATTCTGCGTTTTGTCTCGCGTAATGGCCCTGCTGGTAATAATAAACCGTTACCAAATAAACGTTTACCATCAACTACCACAAACTCGTAATCTCGCGCCAAACGATAATGCTGTAACCCATCATCAGCAATAATCAATTCGCAGCCTTGGTCAATTAAGCACTGGCAAGCTTGAATTCTATTGGCGCCAATAACGACAGGAACGCCGCTGCGTTGAAAGATTAATAATGGTTCATCTCCTGCTTGCTCAGCGCTGCTTTCATCGCTCACTTGATAAGGGTAATAAGGCGCTTTTGAGCCATAGCCGCGACTTACCACACCCACTTTTATCCCTTGCTCTGCAAGTTTTTCTACTAAATATAATGTTACGGGTGTTTTACCATTACCACCAATGCCAATGTTACCCACCACCACCACCGGCACCGACATTTTAATCTGCTTGAATAACCCCACTTGATAAGCTAAACGGCGAAAAAAACTCAGTAGCGCAAAAATAAAGCTCAGTGGCAGCAAAAGTGGCACCATTAGCCATTTTGCTGGATGTCCCTGAAACCAAACCTTTTCAATTAAGCGCATAATGTATCGCCAAAATAAGGGATTAAATACATAGTAACCTAGGCACCGAATTGAAATTTATGTAACTGGGCATAAGCGCCGTCTTTCGCTAATAAAGCTTGATGGTCGCCTTGCTCTTTTATTTGCCCTTGTTCCATCACAATGATTTTATCGGCATTTTCTATGGTGGATAAACGATGAGCAATAACGATACAGGTACGGTTTTTTTGTAAGGCGCTTAAAGCGTCTTGAATATGGCGTTCAGATTCAGTGTCTAAAGCACTAGTGGCTTCATCTAAAATCAAGAAAGGGGCATCACATAGCAATGCGCGTGCAATGGCTACACGTTGGCGTTGGCCACCCGATAACATCGCACCATTGTCGCCTATATTAGTATCTAGTCCTTCAGGTAAGTCTTCTACAAACTCCAGCACATGAGCTTTACGTGCCGCGTCTTCAATTTCTTCGCGTGTTGCATTAGGTTTGCCATAAGCAATATTATTAGCAATTGAATCGTTGAACAACACCACTTGTTGAGAAACATAGGCAAATTGCTTGCGTAAGTCTTTCAGTTTGTAATCTTTAATGTCTTTACCATCGATTAGCACCTTGCCCGTTGTAGCATTGTAAAATCTTAATAATAAGGCGCTAGCGGTTGACTTACCACTACCAGAGCGCCCCACTAAAGCCACCGTTTCACCCACATTGGCGGTGAAACTTAAATCGGTTAGTGCTTGTTTTTCTTTGTCTTTATTATAAAGGAAATTAACGTGTTCAAACGCTAAAGTACCTTTTGCACGTACTATCGCGATAGTACCAGTGTCGTGTTCAGTTGCTTGATCAAGTACCGCGAAAATACTGACACAGGCCGCCATACCTTTTTGAAATTCACTATTAACCGTTGTCAGCAATTTTAAAGGTCTAAGCAGAGTGACCATGCACATTAATACCGTCATAAAAACCCCGGCGGAAATGTCTGCCCGCATCGAATCAAGGTTGGCAACATATAAAACAAACGCTAAGGCAAACGAAGCAATAATTTGAATGATAGGCACACTGGCCGCTTGTGTCGCTACCATTTTCATCCGTTGTTGGCGATTATGTTTATTAATTTTGGCAAAACGGTCAAACTCTCGTTGTTGACCATCGAAAGTTAATACCACTTTATGGCCATTAAAGGTTTGCTCTGCCGCCGTTGTCACCTCACCCATAGCATTTTGAATACCTTTACTTATTTGACGAAAACGACCTGAAATCACCGTGACTATGCCAGCAATAACAGGCGTGATCAGTAAAAATATAGACGCTAACTGCCAACTGTTATAAAACATAACAATCAGTAAGCCCAACACAAATGCGCCTTGCTGCACTAAGGTCAATAACGCTTTAGACACGGCACTCAACACTTGTTCGGTATCAAAAGTTAATTTTGAGATCAAGCTGCCGGTAGATTCTTTATCATGATAAGCCACGGGCATAGACATCACATGTTCAAACAATTCTTGGCGGATATTCGCCACGACATTATTACCTAACCAAGCTAAGGTGTAGTTACCGGCAAAGTGGCAAATTCCACGTAGAATAAACATCAGCACAATAACAAATGGCGCCCATTTCATAAATTCTGGGTCTTGGCCATCAAGGCCTTTGTCGATGAGTGGTTGCAGTTGAGAAAATACAAAACTGTCAATCGCGGCATAACCTAACATGCCTAAAATCGACACAACGGCTGCTGCTTTATAGGCTTTAGCATAAGCTAATAAACGCTTAAAATTTTGTCGTGTGGTATTTTCTGTAGTCGGTTCTGATAGTTTTGTCGACATTCATACTCTCAATGCGTTATCAAAAAATCTTATCCCTACGGGATTGTTTAATTTTGTATTATTAGTAAATTATCGGTATTTTAGCGTTATTTTGCCCATCAACCAACTGATAAACTTTTCTAGGCGATATAAATCTAGCTGTAAGCACAAAATAGCTTAACAAGGTGATTAATTTACATACCAATAAGGCCGAATGTCGTCTCGGTAACTGATCACTTCGATAGTACCTTCAATAGCAGTGTCTTCAATAATACCTTTGTTATTATCTTCAACACCGCGCTCAATATTTGTATTAATAGTGGTTTGACTAAACTTAAAGGTCACCATTCCTTCATCAACGGTATTAAAAGTGCTAATGTCAAAACTGTTATATCGGCCTAGTATTTCATCTGATGGCATCTGCCAGCGGTTTAAATAACCGGTACTAAATACCACATAACGTGGCATCACAGCCCTTAAAAAACCACGACTAGAAGATGATTTTGAGCCGTGATGCGGCGCAATCAAAATGTCACTGCTGAGTTTATTAACCATACCAGCAACATTTAATAGCCGCTTCTCTTGTTTTACCGAAATATCGCCTGGTAGTAACACACGATGAAAACCATCACTGATGGTCACAACACAAGAATCATCATTTTTATTACCATGAAATTGCATTGGTGACAGCACCTCAAAAACCAAGCCTTGCCAAGTAAAACGCTGTCCCGAGATACAATGGCGGTCAGGTTTTAACACTACATCATTAGCAATAACACGCTTAATAGCCATTTTGGCGCGTAAGTGACGTACCCCCCCCGCATGATCATTATCGTTATGGCTAATAATCACCCCATCAATCACTTGATAACCTTGATGCTTTAAATAAGGTAATATTGCCGCATCAGCCATATTAAAGCCACTAGGATAACTAGCGCCAGTATCGTAAAGAAAAACATGGTTATTTTTTTCAATCACAATGGCGAGACCATGGCCGATATCAAGCACTGACAAGCGCCAGCTTTTTTCCTGTTCAGCACTGAAAAAGTCAATAGTGACCGCCGCCATAAATAAAGCCAACGTAGCAATAAATTTAGCCTTACCGAGTCGAAAAAATAACGCCAGTGCAATAAAAGCAAAAAATAGCAGCATGGCTTGTATTTGCTGATATGAAATAGCAAAAACTGCCCATTCTGCATTAGCTAAGTAAAGTAACCATTGCCAAACGTATGATAAACTTAGCAACGCTAAATCAACAAAAAAATGCGATAGCCAAGGACTAAAAGGCAAGGTAATAACCGCAAGCAGCGTTAAAGGAATAACCGTCACGCTCATCAGAGGCACAGCGACAATGTTGGCAAAAAATGCTGCCAACGGCAGTTGATAGTTTAGCGATGCTGCTATGGGTAACATCGCTATCGTCAGTGCCAATTGCATAACGACCAGGGTTTTAAGCCAAAGTAACACCCGTGTCTTGACGCCATGCCATTGTTTCTTCAAGCTGGTTTTAGGCAATAATTCAAGCGTTAATAGTGACCTTGTATCTCTGGTTGTGACTGGTTCTGTTGTGCGCATGGAAAAACGTGAAAATGTCGAAAAAATAATGACTAATGCTGATATTGATAACCAGAAACTCGCACTGAGTATACTAAGCGGCCAAGCCAGTAAAATAACTAAGATAGCCAGTAACAACCAACGTAGCAGTGTCACCTTTATATGCATAAATTTAAGTGACCAAAACAATAACAACATCACTAAAGCACGTAACGTAGGAATGGAAAAACCCGCCAGATAGGCGTAATACCATGCCATAAAACCACTAAACAATACCGGAACATAACTGAAATTAATTTGCATCAATTTCAGTTTCCAAGGCGTCGATAACAGTAAACTCAATGGCAACCACCGAATAACAGTACGGATAAAAATCAAGCTTGCAAAAGCCACTATGCCGATATGCAAGCCAGAAATCGCAATAAGGTGCTGGGTTGCCGTTGCAGAAAGCACTCGCCAATGCTCGCGTGTTAACTCACCTCGCTCTCCAAAACCCAAAGCTAAAATTAGCCCACCAAGAGGCTTATCAGCTAACACAAGGCTTAACTTTTGGTATAAATATTGACGCCAGCTAGTTTGCTGATGCAATAAGACATTTTGCTTTTTAGTCTTTATCTCAGGTTTAGTTTTAGTTTTAGTTTTGGTTTTGGTTTTGGTCTTAACATAGCCAGTGGCGACTATTTGTTGCTGTCGCAGCCAGACCTGGTAATTAAAACCACCGGTATTAGCCAAGCCATGCGCGGGTTTAAGTTTTACCGCTAATTGCCACTTTTGTCCCTGCAGTAGAGGTTGGTCTGGGGTCCTCCAAGTTAAGCGCACCTTAAATTTTTCATTAATTTTTCGACCTTGCCAATGGCTAACTACAAAGTTAAAACGACTACTATCAGACTTTATACGGACAATATTGCTGACTTCACCTTTAATTAGATGAACCTTTTTATGGAGCTGATCAAGCTTAATGTTATTTTTATCTAAGGTATGTTGATATTGACTGCCGGCAATCAATATCCAAGCAACGGCGAATGCCGCAATAGCCATAAAGCGAAATTTACCTATAAAGATAAATATTAATGAAAGCAATAATATAATGAGCAGTAAAGAAAACTCTGGCACTATAGGTATAAATAATGACAAAATAGCGCTGAAAAAAAATGTGAGTAGCCACCATTCCATAGTGATTAGTTTCCATTTAGCCAAGTAACATTAAGTTAAGTAAAATCATGCCGAAAAAAATAATTCAACGCTTTATGCCTGATCATCAAAAAGTTAAAAATAACAAATATTTAAAAATATTTGGTGCTTTACTACATAACGCTAATCTGTGGCATTTGAACCGCCGTTCGGTAAGTAAAGCATTTGCTGTAGGGTTGTTTTTTGCCTTTATGCCCGTGCCATTTCAAATGGTTTTAGCAGCAGGCTTTGCAATTATAGTACATGCAAATTTACCTTTGTCTATTACCCTTGTTTGGATCACTAACCCTTTGACTATGCCAGCAATTTTTTATTTTTGTTATGTCGTTGGCACTTGGGTTGTCGATGTACCCACCAGAAAGTTTACTTTTGAAGCAAGTTGGCAGTGGTTAATTGATAGTGTTTCAACTATTGGTCCCGCGTTTATTATAGGCTGTGGCGTACTTGCGGTTATCTTTGCTGCTTTAGGTTATTTAACTATAAATATCATCTGGCGCTTTTCAGTAGCAAAAGAGTGGAAAAAACGTAAAGCCCGAAGAAATTAACCCTTTATCTTGGGCAAAAAATCAGACAAAAAGTCTGATTTTTACCTTGATACTTATCTTTAACCTAAGAGTTACGCTTGCCCTAACACTTGTGCCGGCTCTACTTTGGTTGCCCGCCATGCCGGATAAATAGTCGCTAACAAGCTCATCACCAGAGCGGTTACAACGGTGTTAATGACATCTTGCTGGCGTAATAACGTTGGTAAAAAATCAATAAAATATACATCTGCAGATAAAAACTCTACCGATAAGCTAGCTTCTACACCGCGGATGATATCAGTTAAATTCAACGAAATTAAAATCCCTAAACTGGAACCTAGCAAGCAACCAACCATACCATTCATTAAACCTTGAAACATAAAGCTGGCCATAATAGTGCTCGGCTTAGCGCCCATGGTTTTTAATATCGCAATATCTGATTTTTTCTCATTTACCGCCATAATTAAGGTCGACACTATGTTAAAACTGGCCACAGCAATCACCAGCACTAAAACAATAAACATCACTAAACGTACCAACTGAATATCATTAAATAAATGACCATGGCTGCGCGTCCAGTCCAGCATGTAAACATAAAAATCAAAATCAAAAGCCACATCACGAACAATTTGTGGCGCGGCAAAAACATCGTCAACCTTTAGGCGAATGCCCTGCACTTCATCCGCTTGATAACCCAGTAATTCACCCGCTTTCACTAAGTTAATAAAAACCTGAGTGTCATCTATCGTACCACCAAACTTAAACACCCCAACAATAATGGCCTGCTGCGTCATAGGCACAGGAAATTGCTGGGTTTCACTGTCTTTTTGCTTGTTCAAATTAGCTGGGGGGAGCAATAACTGAACTTTGTCACCCACTTGCACCGAAAGCTTACGAGCAATGCCCGCACCAATAATAACGCCATTATCAAGTGTTAGATCTTGCCAGTTGCCAGCGATCATATAACGCGAAATAGCGGAAACCTGCTGCTCTAACATAACGTCAACACCGCGGATTTCAACACCTTTAAGTGCTGCAGACTTTTGCATCATACCCTGGGTTTTGACAAACGGAGCAGCGGCAATAACATGGGGGTTTTGCTGAATACGAGCAACGCTCTTTGGCCATTGCGTAATAGGTGAGTTCACCGCCACCACTTCAGCATGAGGTACAATGGACAATAAATGTGTCGCCAAAGCCCGTTCAAAACCATTCATCGCTGAAAGCACAACAATTAGCACCATCACACCAATGGCAATACCAATAGTTGAAGACGCTGATATAAATGACGAAAAACCTTTGCTATGACGGCTACGCACATAACGTAAGCCAATAAAGACACTTAACGGTTTTAGCACCTAAGCGTCCTCATTTTTTTTCATACGACTATCGCTATTAACTGCAAGCGGTTTTAAGTGTCCGTGATCTAAAAGCAGTTGACGATCCATTTTTGCCGCCAAAATTAAATCGTGGGTAACAATCACAAAACTGGTATTTACGGTTCGGTTTAACTCCTGCAACAATTGAAGAATTTGTTCAGCGGTATCAAAATCTAAATTACCGGTTGGCTCATCAGCTAAGACAAGTGACGGTTTGGTCACTAATGCGCGAGCAATGGCAACACGTTGACGCTCGCCACCCGACAGCTCAGAAGGTCGATGATGACTACGATGAGTTAACCCTACTTGTTCAAGCATAGCTTTCGCCTGAGCCATGGCAACTTTGGGTTTATCACCACGTATTAACAAGGGCATGGCCACATTTTCTTCTGCGGTAAATTCCATCATCAAATGATGAAACTGATAAATAAAACCAATATGTTGATTACGAAATTTTGCCCGTTGCTTTTCAGATAATTGATGAATATTGACACCATTAATAAACACCTCGCCTGCACTTGGCGTGTCTAACGCGCCAGCTAAGTGCAAAAAGGTACTTTTTCCACAGCCCGAACGGCCAACAATAGCCACTAATTCTCCGGCTTCAATGGCCAAATCAAGCTTGGATAATACGGCTGTGGTCACCGGGCCTTGCTGATAAGATTTACTTAACTGGCGACATTCTAAGCCTAGAGGAAGCGCCGGTGTTACCAAACTTTCATCGCCATTTTGCTTGGTATTATGTTCCAAATCACTGTCCATTTTGCTCTTCATTTTGTTGTTCATATTATTAGGCATTGGGCTATTCATTCCTGAGTACCTCTGCTGGCTGAGTTTGCGCCGCACGATAGGCTGGGTAAAGTGTCGCTACAAAGCTCATTGCTAGTGCAGAAGCAACAATCACTAGTATATTCGCCACATCAAGCGCAATGGGTAGTTTTTGCCCTGCCCCTAATAAATTAACCCCGAGTAAGCTAAATAAAGCGTTCAAATTCAGCGTTAATATCACCCCCAGTGTAACGCCAATAATAACGCCCAAAATACCATTAGTTAAACCTTGAGTGATAAAGATTTTCACAATACCACTTCGATCTAAACCTAAGGTTTGTAAGATGCTAATTTCACCCTGCTTATCAATAACCACCATCACTAACGCTGATACGATATTAAAAGCCGCAACCGCAACAATTAAACTCAGCATCAGCCACATCATATTTTTTTCCATACTGACCGCAGCGAACAATGCGCCCTGACTCTCTTGCCAGCTGACAAAGTTAAAATCCGGATATTTTAGCGTTAACTGTGCAATTACCCGCGGGGCGTTAAAGGCATCATCTAGATATAGCCTTAATTGATTAACACCATCACCTTTTTTTCGATGCAGTTTCGCGCCGTCTTTAATAGCGATAAAGACCATTGCCTCGTCAACTTGAGAGCCAACATTAAAAATACCTACAATAGTAAATGCACGCTGCACAGGCACGCGTCCCATGGGTGTAAATAGGGTTTTGTTAGGTAAGGTTAAACGCACAATTTCACCTAAGTTAACCTTTAACTTTCGCGCTAAAGTTTGGCCTAAAACCAGGCTAAACGGCTGAGTATCTAAACTGGCTAATTGGCCGTATTCCATAGCGCTATTGATAATATTATGTTGTTCAAATTCAGGCATAATGCCATGCACTAAGACTCCTTGCAGCGCTGTTTTAGACTGAATTAACGCTTCACTTTGCTGAAACGGCGTTACTTGGCTAACGTCAGGCAATGCGAGAATATCGCGCTGTAAATCGCGCCAATTATTGATATGAGTTTGTTGGGGGGACATTAATACATGTGGCACTAAGCCTAGTACCCGACGTTTTTGTTCTCGCTCTAAACCATCCATAACAGAAACAACGGTAATTAAAGAGGCAACACCGAGCACAATACCGATAATAGAAAAAAAAGTGATAAAGGAGACAAAACCTTTTCCATTACTACTGCGACTATACCTTAAGCCGATATAAACACTAACTGGCTGAAACATGAACTCTTTCTTTATTGATAATGCTAATAGCACCAAGATTATTGAGCGTAAAAGCATAGCACAGCTCATAAAGATATATCTTTAGACTTTATTCACTTTTCTACATTTTATTAAGAAGTGCAAGTAAACCTAGATAAATTAGTCCTATACAAGCTAATTAAACTTAGCTTGTATAGGACTAATCACAAACATGTTTTTTCCTGTTGAGCTCTTATTTTTTTGTAACAAGCCGCCATCAAGCATGTCGCAATAACCAAGATAAAACTAAAGAGCTCATATTATACCAATCCCATTAAGTTATTACTTAATGAAAAAGTCATGAAACTTGATCAAGTCAAAATCAATCAAGGTACAGTTGTTAGTGATGAATATTAAGTACTAACAATTGTATTGGATGAAAGAAATTTAGTAACTAATTTATTGAAAATAATCTACCATAAGCAATAGGGAATCGCTACACTAGCGTTTTTAGTTTTCCGTAAACATTATGACTAAACTTTTTTCTTATATTATTAAGTCAGGCTTAAACCAAGCTCATTCTGCTGAATTTTATAGTGAATCTGTGACCTGCGAGCATTTAATTACAGTCTATTTTAAAGCTATTTTCCTGTCTTTTTTTGGTATCCTGTTAGTACTATTTACTAAGGGAAATGCATTCGCTGCTTGGTTTTTTTTTAGTCTAGGTATACTTAAAACCACCAGTGTTTATGACCAAAAGCCTTGGCGGGTAGCACAAAAAATGTTGTGTAAAGTCGATAAAGATGACGCCAACTTAATCCGCCAATGTCATCTAGGTAAATAACCCTATGCGTTTATCGAATTCAAAATTTATATATTTATTTTTGGGCGCTTGGTTACTTGCGCTTTATCTCGCCCCGGCTAAGATATCTGAACTAATTGATTATACCCTATTCAGCTTGTTAGGAATAATAGGGGCTATTTTTGCCAACGCAACAGGAGCCGGTGGTGGTGTCGTTTTTATTCCCATGTTCAAAGAATTAGGCTTTACTGATACTCAATCAGTTGCCACCAGCTTTGCTATTCAGTGTTTTGGCATGACCGCGGGCGCGATAACATGGTGGAGTCATTATCAAACTGAAAAAACAGATCTGCGTTTATGGCAAGGTTTTAAACGTATTATTGCGATCACCAGTATTGCCGCCATGGTCGGTATTGGAACCGTTCAAGGTTTTGCCATCGCATCCCCCTCATCTCTACATCATAGCTTTAGCTGGTTTTCGTTAATATTAGGCTGCACCATTATTTTAACGGTTTATGGTATCAAGCCGCAACGCGAACGTAGCCAAATTCAATGGTTTGACTGGTTAGCCTTGTCAGCTATCGGTCTAAGTGGCGGCGCCATCACCGCGTGGTTATCAGTGGGGGTAGGTGAATTACTGGCGGTATATTTAATTCTTCGCCGTTTTGATATTAGCTTGGCGGTCTCTGCTGCGGTTATTGTTTCAGCAATCACCGTTTGGACAGGTATTTGGCATTATACCGTGGTTAATTTTCAGGTGTATTGGCAAGTTGTTTTATTTGCTGGCCCTGGCGCAGTAATCGGTGGTATTTTAGCTAAAACATTAGTCACTCATTTGTCTGCGACTAAACTCAAGCTTTTTTTCGCTTTTTGGCTAGTGGTTATTGGCTTCGTTGGTCTTGAACTATAGCTTTTACACCAAACTAAAATTAGCATTAAACCTCCCTAACACAGAGTGACCGAGTCCATTAAACCAATATTAATCGCTAAGAAACAACAGACAACTCGTCACGAGTTGTCTGTAAAAAGCCAAGTTATACCAATTTGATTAATTAAGTGATCACCTTTTTCATGAGGAAAAATGGATAAATACAAGGCATAAAATTTAGTCAGTAGTTATTCACCTTATAAATTTTATAACGCTGTAGTTATTCATTTTAACCATTAAAAATGAGCAGGTAATTAATCAACTTGGTATTAGCACATATTCAGCACCCTAACCTTTGTGCTCTGCCTCAAGCAATTCAGCTTCAAGTTGGTCACTTTCATCGGCTCTAGGTTTAGTAAAAGGTGCGATAAGCTGATATAAAACCGGGGTCAGTAATAAGGTGAATACCACCGCAATACCCAGACCACCAAATACCACCCAACCAATTGAATTACGTGACTCTGCACCAGCCCCTGTTGATAAAATAAGCGGTAAGCCACCTAATATGGTTGATATCAAGGTCATCATAATAGGTCTAAAACGAACTTCGGCAGCCATAATGATTGCGGCTTTAACTGTCTTGCCTTGATCTCTTAATTGATCAGCAAACTCAACTAATAAAATAGAGTTTTTAGCAATTAATCCTATTAACATCACCAAGCCAATCTGCGAATAAATATTAATAGACGTACCGGTTAAATAAAGCGCGAAGATAGCTGACGCCATACCAAAGGGTACGGTGATCATTACGATTACCGCACTATTAATACTTTCAAATTGAGCCGCTAATACTAACAACACAATGAGGAAGGCGAAAAGATAAGTCATGGCAATTTGATTAGATGTTTCTTCAAACGTCAAAGCTTCACCCAAGAACACTAAACCAATGCCCGGCGGTAAGTTTTCATTACCAATCTCGCGCAATTGTTCAACCACATCAGCCATAGATATTTCATCGGGTAGTTCGAGGTCAATTTCGATTGCCCGCCTTTGTGCCTGCCTATCTAATTCGGCAGCAACACCTTCTTCTGATATGTAGGCAAGACTAGATAAGGGCACAAGGTTGCCATCGCGAGATTTAACAAACAAATTAGTTAAGTCGGAAGGATTACTAGTCGAGCGCCCACTAGATTGTAGAATTAATGGCACGGCCTGATCGCCAATATTTAAATCAGTGATATCATCACCATTAATCGCTGCACGCAAAGTGCTAGATATATCATTAAAAGGCACCCCTAACTCTTCAGCCCTGCGCCGATCAATATTAATTTTCAATTGTGGCTGAGTGGGCTGATAACCAATTCTGGGGCGGCCTAGCTCGGGTAACTTTTTTTCAACAATCTTGCTAAAGGCTTGTGCTGCTTCGAAGATGCGTTCATAAGTATCACCGGTTAATGCTAATTCTAGGCCACCGCCTTGTCCTCTAAGATTTAAACTATTTGACCCAAAAGCTCGACCTGGAGCGCCCGGAATAGCCTGCAATTTAGGGCTCATTTCGCTAATAATTTCTTGCTGTGATTTACTTCTATTATCCCAGTGCTCTAATGGCACGGTTATAAAAACAATATTAGGATCCCAACGACCCACCACGGTATAAATGGAGTTAACATCTTCATCTTGCACGTAGGGTAATAATATTTCTTCCATTTTCCGTGCTTGCCTATCCATATAGTTTAAGCCAGCCCCATCGGGACCTCGAGCAAAAATACGCACTGAACCGCGGTCTTCAGAGGGCAATAATTTATTTTCAATTTCGTTATACAGCGCAGCAGCTGACACCGCGGCAATGATCGAAATCAATAAAGTAACCCATGCATAATGCAGCGCTAAGCTTAATAAGATTTTGTATTTAGTCAAAACCCAAGTACCAAAGGCACCTAAAGTGCGATCAAACAATACATTTTTTTTATTTTTAACCGGTAGCTTTGCCGTTAATGCGGGTACCAGACTTAAAGCCACAAATGAAGATATGATAACAGCCCCCGCTAACACGCCGCCAAACTCTCTGAATAAGCGTCCCGCTGTTGACGGTAAAAAAGCGATCGGAATAAACACCGCCGCCAATACTGCAGTCGTTGCCACAACCGCAAAAAACACTTCTCTAGTGCCTAGCACGGCTGCAGCTCTAGAGCCTAATCCTTGTGCTCTTCTGCGTTGAATATTCTCTGATACCACAATGGCGTCGTCGACGATTAATCCGGTACCTAAGACTAAGGCTAACAACGTCAGAATATTAATCGAAAAGCCCAGTAGCCACATGATCACCAATGCGCCAATTAACGACACCGGAATAGACAGCGCCGGCACTAAGGTGGCACGAAAGGAGCCTAAAAATAACCACAGTGTGCCTATCACTAGTAATACCGTTAAACTTAGCGATAAAATCACTTCATCTACTGAACCTCGAATAAACTCAGCATCATCAGAGGTGACAACAATATTAAGATCAGTAAAGCGCTTATCAAGGTTTTTCACCATAGCCAATACTTCGTCAGATATGTCTATGGTGTTAGAGCGTGCTTGGCGCACAATACCTAAACCCACCACCGGCATGCCATCTAATCTGACAATACTTTTTGAATCAGCCGGTCCAAAATAGACACTAGCCACGTCGCCAATGCGAGTATTACCCGACACCACAATACGCTCAATATCTTCAGGGCTGACGGCGTTAGCACTGGCTCGAACAATAAGCTCTTGGTCCGCTGATTTAACACTACCGGCAGGCACATCAAAAGGCGCTAAACGCAATGCAGCGGCAACATCAGACATAGATAAGTTAAAACTTGTTAACCTCAATGCATCTACTGAAACCCGCATTACCCTTTGTCTTTCACCGTTTAAAGAGAC
Organism: Colwellia sp. C1TZA3; assembly: GCF_007954265.1. Lineage (GTDB taxonomy): Bacteria > Pseudomonadota > Gammaproteobacteria > Enterobacterales > Alteromonadaceae > Cognaticolwellia. Next base: position 34,639 of record NZ_VOLS01000008.1, read on the forward strand.
ATCAGCGACGCCAGGAATACTTAAAAACAAAGGTGCTAAATCAACTTCAACCCGCTCAGTGAGTGTTTCCATATCTAACGTGTCGCTACTAATCGCTAAACTGACTACCGCTTGAGCGTCACTATCTGCTTTGATAATAGCCAGTCTTTCCACTTCATCAGGCAAATTTCGCTGCACTCGACTAACCGACTCTCTGGTTTCATTGGCCGCATCTTCAAGGTTTGTGCCTGGCCTGAACTCAACCCGAATACGAGAGGAACCTTCTTCACTCGAGGCTCGAATAGATTTAACGCCACTGACTCGCGCAACCGCACCTTCTATTTTGCTGGTTACTTCACTGTCTACTGTTTCAGGCGAACCGCCAGGATAACTGGCAGACACGGTAACCATAGGTCGGTCAACATCAGGTAGTTCTCTTATTTCCAAATCATTTATCGCAGCGAAACCCGCCAAAATGATGAGTAAATTAAGCACCATAACCAATACGGGTCGGCGAATAGCTAAGGAAGGTAAATCATTTAATGGCGCCATAGAAGGTAATTTCATTATTCGCCCTCAACCTCTTTGGCAACATATTCATTCGAAGTGTTCTGTGCTTTTAATGCTTGGCCTTGGCGTAATTGCTGAACGCCTTCTACAACCAAAGGTGCGGTTAGGTTAAATTCACCTGCAACTAAAATAGTGCCTCGTAAACGTTCTCGAATTTTCACATCGACTCGTATGGCTTTTCCATCAACCATTTGCCAAACGTAAGCACCGGTGGCACTCCATAATAAAGCCGCTTCAGGCACCGCAATATAATCTTGCCCAGGCACCGTCAAGTTAACGCGAAAGCTCATGCCGGGGCGGTAGCTATCTTCGCTATTATCAAGTAGCGCTCTAACGCGAATCGTTCTATCTTGCTCATTAATCCGTGAGTCCACTTGGGCGATACTTGCCTCAATAGTCACTAAACGATTTTGCCAGGGTACTAGCTGCACTTGGGGTTGTTGCGACAACAAATCTATCGCTATTTCTGGTGCGGTGAAATTGATAAATAATGCCTGGCGATCGTCTATGGTGGTGATGACGCTTTGTAGATTAACTCTGTCACCTGCTTGGATGTCAGTTAAGCCTACCACACCAGCAAAGGGCGCTCGAATAATGCGCTCGTCTAAGGCTATCTTTGCTTCTTTAACCGCTATATTTGCCAACGCGAGGGTGGTGATAGAATCGTCTAATTCACTTTGTGATGCCGCACCTTTTTTAATACTTTCTACTAACAACAGGTTTTTTCTGGCTGCATCTTTAAACTCAATTTTAGCTCTTTCCAGTGTAACCGACTGGCGTTCGCTATATAACATCATCAGCACTTGTGATTTTTTAACACGCTGACCAGGCTTAAAGTTAACCGTAACCACTCTTTCACTAACCGCCGGGAAAAGCGTAACAGATTTAACCGCTTCTGCAGTGCCAACCGCTTCTAAACTACTTTTTTGAGTTTGATAAATGAGTTTTTCAACTATTACGGCTTTTTTATTAGCGCCTTTATCCCCCCAAGATTGGGCAAAAGTTTGGCTGCTCATAACAAGTAAGGCGACTAAATAAAATAAACGACTTTGCATAGAATATATTTCTCAATTATCTTCAAGAAGTTAGAGTACGATCCTACGGGGTACTCAGATCAGTAAAGCTCACAGTAAACCGTAAAAAAAATGTAAATAAATGATGACAAATCAGGGCACGAGGGCTATTTAAACTTTGTCTACCAACACATCTAAGGTTTGAGTATATTGCTTACCTAAATCAATCTAAGCTGTATTGCCCTAGTAACCCGCCACAATCTTTTAATTAGCTATCTAAAAATAGCCATTGAATTCAATTACATTGTAGCTAAATAAGGTACTTAGCATAATAACACTAACTCATAGTAAGCGAGCTATTGTAGGTTTTTTATTTTCGCTATCGTAGCGTGTATTAAATTGATGCTTTTGACATATAACTAAATAAGCTGCTTTTTGACTAAACCTAATAATGAAGAACTAATCAAAAAACGCTACAGTAAAGCTCAATAACAAGAAATGGTTATTATACCGATTTCATTAATTAGGTGGTCTACTTTTTCATGAGGAAAAATCAAGAAAAATGAAGAAATACAAGACATAAAATTTAGTCAGTAGTTATTCACCTTATAAATTTTATGGCGCCGTAGCTTTTTATTTTAACCATTAAAAATGAGTAGGTAGTTAGTAAAGTTAGTATTATACCAATCCCATTAAGTTATTGCTCACTTGTACTAGTTAAAATAGCTCAAGGCTGTGTTGCTCTCACTCCCAATAGCTAGCTATTGCTCAATCGAGCGCCTTACCTTGAGTCATTTTTCCTGCGCACAACAAGATCACAAACTTAATGGAACTGGTATTACTACGTTAACAAGAAAACATCTAAATATTATCTGGTCAGTAAACTTTAACAGACAAGAAAAAGTTAATAATATGTAGCAAATACTTTATTATCCTAGTAAATCAGCGCTATAGCCTTTAATATCCTCTTACTTTAAATAAAAGTTAGTCTACTAATTAAATGGTGAGTATTGAATGAAGAAAATAATAACAACTGCTGTTTGCAGCTCTTTACTATTCATTGCAGGTTGTAATGATAATACCAGCACAAAAACCGCGACTGAAGCACAGGTTATGCAAAAAACGGCTTTGGCGTCAGGTATTGATAAAGCCAATATTGACTTGTCTGTTCGTCCACAAGACAACTTCTACCACTACGTTAATGGCGCATGGTTAAACGCTCACGAAATTCCTGGTGACAAAACCGCGATTGGCTCATTTTATGACTTACGTGATGAAGCTGATGACAACGTAAAAGCGATTATCGAAGAATTAGCCGCAACTAAAAATCTAAAAATGGGCAGTGATGAGCAAAAAGTTGCTGACTTATTCCGTTCATTTATGGATCTGGATACTCGTAACACCGCAGGCACCGCACCAGTACAAACAATATTTGACCACATTAATGGCTTGAAAGATAAAAATGAACTTGCCGCTTTCTTCGGTGAAAATCAAAAGATTGGTGTTGGTAGCCCACTGGCTTTTTATATTAGTGTTGATGCAAAAGACTCAACACGATATGCCACACATATATGGCAAAGTGGTTTAGGTTTACCGGACAGAGATTACTATTTTAATGAAGCCGAACGTTTTGCAGCATTACGTGCAGGTTATGTTACTCACATTGAAAACATATTCAATTTAGCCGGTTTAAAAGACGGTAAAGCCGCTGCTCAAACCATTATGGCACTTGAAACAAAGTTAGCCGGTTTTCATTGGACAAAAGTTGAATCTCGAGACAGTACTAAGCGTTATAACAAGTTTAATGTTGCCGATTTAAACACAGTAACAGATGCGTTCAATTGGACTGCCTACCTTGCAGCACAAGGCGTCGCCGCACAAAAAGATATCATTATTAACCAACCTTCATTTATTAAAGGTTTTGGTGCAATATTCGCCGCAACATCGTTAGCCGATTGGCAGACTTACTTAACTTTTCACACTCTGAGTAATTTTTCCAGTTCACTTACCGCCAAGTTAGATGATGAAAATTTCAACTTTTATTCCAAACAGTTAAGTGGTCGTGAGGAACAGCGCCCAATGTGGAAACGTGGCGTTGGCGTGGTTAATGCCAATTTAGGTGAAGTTATCGGTAAAGTTTATGTTGGCCGTCACTTTAAGCCTGAAGCTAAAACCCGTATGACAGAGCTGGTTGAAAATTTACGTGATGCTTACGGCGCTAGCATTAACGAACTAGACTGGATGTCAGAGGCGACTAAAACAGCAGCACATATAAAACTCGCCAGCTTTGACCCTAAAATTGGTTACCCAGACAAATGGGAAGATTACACAGCATTAATCATTAAAAGTAACGATTTAGTGGGTAATAAAATGCGCTCTGGTGTGGTTGCTCACCAAAAAGAAGTCGCTAAACTTGGCGGCGCAATTGATCGACAAGAATGGGGCATGACACCTCAAACAGTGAATGCTTATTACAACCCAACTAAAAATGAAATTGTCTTTCCAGCGGCTATTCTACAACCACCATTTTTTGATTTAGCGGCAGACGATGCGGTAAACTACGGTGGCATTGGCGCCGTTATTGGTCATGAAATGGGCCACGGCTTTGATGACCAAGGCAGTAAATACGATGCTGACGGTAACATGCGTAACTGGTGGACTGATGAAGATTTAGCGGCCTTTACAATGCGTGCTGATAACTTAGTGGCACAGTATAGCGACTATGCGGTATTTGATGATTTAAACGTTAATGGCGAGCTAACCTTAGGCGAAAACATTGGTGATTTATCTGGCATTACTATCGCTTATAAAGCTTATAAAGCGTCATTAAATGGTAAAGAAGCCCCAGTGATTGACGGCTTAACCGGCGACCAACGCTTCTTTATGGGCTTTGCACAAATATGGCGTGGAAAAATGGTTGAAAAATCATTAAGAAATCGCGTAGCGACAGACCCACATTCGCCAGGTGAGTTCCGTACGCTAGGTGCATTATCAAATATGCCTGAGTTTTATAGCGCCTTTGACGTTAAAGCAGGTGACGCTATGTATATCGCTCCTGAAAAGCGCGTTAAAATCTGGTAATATTGGCTTTATTGATGACATAAGAAAAGTTACTTTATGTCTCATTAACCGGTAAAAAAAGTGTCAAAATAAAAAAAGGAGCATTAGCTCCTTTTTTTACGCCGCGTCTAATACCAATCCCATTAAGTTATTGCTCACTTGTACTAGTTAAAATAGCTCAAGGCTGTGTTGCTCTCAATCCCAATAGCCAGCTATTGCTCAATCGAGCGCCTTACCTTAAGTCATTTTTCCTGCGCACAACAAGATCACAAATTTAATGGAACTGGTATAATACCAATTACATTAAGTTATTGCTCACTTGTACTGGTTAAAATAGCTCAAGGCTGTGTTGCTCTCAATCCCAATAGCCAGCTATTGCTCAATCGAGCGCCTTACCTTGAGTTATTTTTCCTGCGCACAACAAGATCACAAACTTAATGGAACTGATATAAGCTGTCAAATGACGGTTTTTATTGTAAAGCAGCAGGCTAAGCCGTAGAATATTTTGCTTAATAACCGATACCTTTAGCCATACACTTTATTTTAGCCACACGCTTTATTATTGTCTTGGCTAATTGATAGGGAACACGGTTAAATTCCGTGACTGTACCCGCAACTGTAAATAGCTTTTAATAAAAAGTTATAAGCCAGGACACCTAGTATCAACCTATTGTACCAAGCTAATCATGTTAACACCGTGCGGGAATACACGTAAGTTTCACTGTCTTTAAGACCTTCGTATCCTATTTTTTGCGCTGTAGTTAGTTTTATTATTCAACATAAGCTTTTGAATTAACCTCTAGGCCGCTATGAAAATATACTCCTTAGTTACTATCCAACAGATACCAGACCTGATAAGCACTAAGCTAGGCTGGCTTTAATGGCAACATTACTCAGTGTTGAGTCAGTATCTTGGGCTGTTGATAAACAAAGTATTCTCAATAATATTTCATTTGATGTTGCCCGCGGCGATATTATTGGCATTATCGGGCCTAATGGTGCCGGTAAAACCTCACTGCTTAAGTGCTTACTAAACCAATACAAAAATTGGCAAGGCTGCATTAAGCTAAAAAATAAAAAAATCAGCCACTACAAACCACATGAATTAGCACAAACATTTGCTTTAGTGGTACAAAACGCCCCCCCGATATTCGATTTAAACGTTTATGATGTCGTAAGAATGGGCTTACTGCCCTATAAAAGCCTCTTTGCTCGTGATAACGACGTAGATAAAAAAGATATTATGCTCGCGTTAGAAAAAGTGGGTTTAGCCAGCAGCCAAGCAAAATTTTTTAACACCTTATCTGGTGGCGAACAACAACGGGTATTAATTGCTAAAGCCCTAGTACAAAAAGCAAAAATCTTGGTATTAGATGAACCCACTAATCACTTAGATATTTTCTATCAACATCAAATATTACAACTGGTTAAAGCGTTAAATATTACCGTTATTATGACCATACATGATCTCAATCTAGCCGCACATTACTGTAATCGTTTGCTGCTATTAGATAAAGGCAACTTAGTCAGCGACAATAGTGTTGATCAAGTGCTAAAGCCTGAGCTGTTAACAAAAGTTTTTGGTTTACCCTGTTATCGAGATGACGCACAACATTGTGGCGTACCTAGAGTTTATTTCTATCCCGCGGCTGATACTGTCATGGCTCATCAATCGGCTATTAAACCAACAGAGTCCAATCGAGCGACTGCTTCAACTGTGTCAAAGCATAATAAAGGTCAACACTCGTGAGTGTTGTTGGCGGCAGCAAAGGTAGACGTTTCTGGGTATTTTCAGGCCTAATTGCTTTTACCTTGTTCTCGATTGTGATGTCGATAACCTTTGGGCCGGCGACTATTACTAGCCTAGATATATTTCAATGTGTGGTTAATCAATGCGCCACCACTATGCACGACATGGTGATTTGGCAAATACGTATTCCACGTGTTTTGGTTGGTTTAGTCGCCGGCATGGGTTTAGCTTGTGCAGGGGCAATACTGCAAAATGTAACTCGTAACCCACTCGCCGACCCCTATTTATTTGGTATTATTTCTGGCGCAGGTTTAGGCGCTACCATCGCCACTTTAGTGCTTAATGGTCAACAAGCGCTAGCTTTGCCATTGGCGGCGTTTCTTGGCGCATTATTTTCTGTGGTCATTGTCTTTGGTATCGCGACCTTACTGCGTAATATGAACCATTTATTATTAACCGGCATTGCGGTGTCGTTTATGCTTGGCTCTATTAGCCACTTTATTCTTTACCTGGGTGACCCTTTTGCTACCAGCCGAGTTATTTTTTGGTTAATGGGCAGTTTAACCCGCGTTGAAATGTTCCATTTTTATTTGATCAGTGCCATGGTATTACTTACTTTATTGACTATTTTTGCCTTACATCGACAAATAGATGCACTATTACTGGGCGATGAAAGTGCCGCAAGCCTTGGCGTTAACGTTAACAAACTGCGTTTAATTCTATTAGCTTTATGTGCAGCAGTGACCGCCGCCATTGTGGCTTATTGTGGTGGTATTGGTTTTGTTGGCCTGATGATCCCACATATTGTTAGGCAACTGGTTGGCGTTACCACCATGCCGTTAATTATTGGCTCAGCGTTAGTCGGCGGATGCTTTTTAGTTTGGGTTGATGTTGCCGCGCGCAGTTTGCTGAGTAATGTCGAAATTCCCATTGGTATCATTACTTCAGCCATTGGCAGTATTTTCTTTTTAGCGATCATGTATCGCACACGCAAAACAGGATAAATCACATGACAACAGATATAGATAAAACTCAAAAACATCAAGCACGTATGCAACGTATTAAGGAAAAAGTTGATGCCCGCATTGATTCCGCTCAAGAAGAACGCGGTTTACTTATTGTCATCACAGGTAATGGCAAAGGTAAATCAACATCAGGCTTTGGCACGCTAGCCCGCGCGGTTGGACATGGCTACAAAGCGGCGGCATTGCAATTTATTAAAGGTGATTGGGCCTGTGGTGAGCGTAATTTATTAGAAAACAATGGCGTCGAGTTTCATGTGATGGCGACCGGCTTTACTTGGGACACTCAAGACAAATCCAAAGATATTGCCGCTGCCGTTAGAGTATGGGCGGAAGCAAAACGCTTACTAAAAGATGAAAGTGTCGACGTAGTTTTACTTGATGAGTTAACCTACATGTTGTCATACAAGTATTTAGATTTAGACGAAGTTATTGAAGCTATCGTTAATCGCCCCGCTAAACAACATGTCATTATCACTGGCCGTGCATGTCATCGCAGTATCATTGAACTTGCCGATACTGTCAGTGAAGTTCAACCACTTAAGCATGCCTTTGATAATGGCATAAAAGCACAAAAAGGTATTGATTGGTAGCCAATATTGCTGTCATAAAACACAAAATGGAATAGTCATGAAAGTCAGCCACTACATAGGGATTATATTACTGGGCTTTGCTTATATTGCGAATGCACAAGCCACAAGTAAAAGCGTTGATCATGCCGCGGTTATTGATGCGCCTAAACCACGCATCATTGCATTATCACCACACATTGTTGAGATGTTGTTTGATATTGGCGCCGGTGACCAAATCATTGCTACCACTGATCACGCTGATTATCCGCTAGCGGCAGAGAAAATACCAAGAATTGGCAGCTCTTTACGTATTCAATTAGAGCGGGTCATTGAATTACAGCCAGACTTAGTTATCGCTTGGAAGAGTGGTAACCCAAGTGATGATTTAGCTCGTATTAAGCAGCTAGGCTTTCGTGTGGTTTACTCGCAGCCCAATAGCTTTGAAGATGTCGCTAAAGAGTTGCGCTGGTTCGGTAAACTGTCAGGTCACAGCGCACAAGCTGAACGTGTTGCGGCTAAGTTTCTAGCCGATTTAGCCAATATCAAAAAGCAGTATGGTCATAAAAAACCACTAACCGGTTTTTATGAGGTGTGGTCTAGGCCATTGACCACCATTGCCAAAGGGAGTTGGCCGCAACAATTTTTAGACGCTTGCAGTATTAGTAATCCATTTGTCGCCGCAAAAGCCCAATATCCACAAGTAAATATTGAGCAAATACTGCAAAAGAATGTTGATGTTATTATTCAACCATTATCAAAAAAGCAAGCAGGTAACGATAGTTATAACTGGCAGAAGTGGCCGATATTGTCGGCAATTAAACATCAACAAATAATCATCCTTGATGCGGATATTGTGCATCGCATGACCACGCGCAGTTTACGCGCCCTAACCGATTTATGTCAGCAAGCAGACAAAAGCCGTGAGTACTATCAACGCATGACAAGTGAGTAGTATCTACTTATTCAAGATACTGAATGACGATACTGAGTAAACTGACGTTATTAAACGCGCTTAAAAACAGCTGTTCTTGCGGACGTGTTGCAAGCATCTTAATAAATTACATGCTATTATTCTATTTTGTTATCTGTCTTTTTTTAAAATAAAAAGATAGATAACAAACAAGTTTCTTACCGATAAAATTTATTTAAAAGGATATAAATATGACTTTTACCAACATTTTAATTCTTGTTGTTGCTGTTGGCTCTGTTATCGCCGGTATCTTATTGATCAAGCAATCAGCCCGTAAATTTGAGCTATCAGACGAACAACAAAACAAAGTAGACAGCCGAAAAGCAGAACAACTCAAAAAAGATCAAGAGCAAGAATAACCACTTAGTTTATATCGCAGGTGCTTAACCTTAATAGCGCTTAAATTTAATAGATATTAATTTTTATGGCTACTAGTTTTGAAAGTACTTAGCCTTACAAAGACTTAACTCTACTAAATAATTAGTTTCTATAAATGGTTTGAATAAGGTGATAGCCAAATTTTGTTTTAATTGGGCCATGTACAGTTAATATCGATTTTTTAAAAACCACATCATCAAACGCTTTTACCATTTGGCCAGCTTTAAACTCGCCTAAATCTCCACCTTTTTTCCCTGACGGGCAAGTTGATTTTTTCTTAGCTAACTGTCCAAAATCAGCCCCTTTGGCAATTTTAGCCTTTAATTCTTGCGCAAGTTCTTCGCTTTTAACTAAAATATGACGGGCACATGCAGCGGCCACATTATTCTCCAATTCATGATTAATAACACCATTATAACTAATTATAACCAGAGCAAAGTAAATACTTTCAATTAAACCAGTAGCCTCATTGAGCCATACTTATAACCGCTCATAGATATAAGACCAGTTTTTTCTTTACTTGTTAGCATAACAACTTAAAATCACGCTATATTTTCCTTAGTTGTTTCCCCCATGAGTTCAATACAGCATTTATTTGACAATAATCAGCAATGGGCTGACAAGATAAAGCAAGAAGATCCTAATTTTTTTAAGCATTTATCAGAACAACAAAACCCTGAATATTTATGGATAGGCTGCTCAGACTCTCGAGTACCGGCCAATGAATTACTGGGTATGCAACCAGGTGAAGTTTTTGTGCACCGCAATATTGCTAATCAAGTTATCCACACTGACCTTAATTGCCTTTCTGTCATTCAGTTCGCGGTTGATGTTTTAAAAATAAAACACATTATTGTCTGTGGTCATTATGGCTGTGGCGGCGTTATTGCTTCTGTAGACAATCAAAGCCATGGCTTAATTGATAATTGGTTACATCACATTAAAGATGTTTATCGCTTTCATAAAGCACGTTTAGATGCTGTTGAAAATAAAACTGAACGGTTAAAACTGCTCTGTGAATTAAATGTGATAGAACAGGTGGCCAATGTTTGTAATACAACTATCTTAAAAAAAGCCTGGGATATAAAGCAAGATGTTACCGTGCATGGCTTTGTTTATAATTTGCATGACGGTATTTTAAAAGATTTACAGGTCTCGGTTGATAGCAATAAATAATCGTACTTAACACTTGCCTTGTAACAAACTTTGCTACAGGGCAATGGTACACTCACCTTATACAATAGTGCACTTTGCACCACTAACACCGCAAATATTATGAACAAAATATTTATTATTGGTTTACCTAGAACAGGCACTACCAGCATTTGCGCCGCTATGCTTGAGTTAGATTTTCGAGTAGCTCATACCGCTTATACCGAACGCACATTCTATGAAGCACAAGTGCTCGCCGACACACCAATATTTTGTGATTATCCAGATTTAGATAGAGCTTATCCTGGTGCCAAGTTTATCTACTTAGCACGTGCTATGGATAAATGGCTGCCTTCAATCCAGAAATTACTCGCGCGTATGCATACCAACCTTATCCGTGATGATGGTGGCTTTAACCCAATAATTAAACGTTGTTATCAAGCAATATTTGCGCCCTACAATCTAGATAATATCAACGACATTGAGTTTTTAGCACAATGCTACCAACAACATCAAAGCCAAGTTTATCAGTACTTTAAAGGCCGAGAAGATGACTTTTTATCTATAGACATTAGTGACAGCAAAAGCTATAAACAGCTGTTGAACTTTTTAGAGTTAACTATAGATATTAATGACCATGAAGCACTTGGGGTAGGTTTTGAAAAACTTAATGTCGGCAGTAAGATCACCGCTTGGAAAGACATAAAAAACACCTTAAAAGTCGACTCTACCAATAAAGGTAGAGTCACTAAACTGCCCTATTTAAAATAAACACCGTCAACTACCGATTATTTCGCCTAATTAATCGCGGTTGACTGCTCGGTCAAATTACCACTGCCAGGTTTAATTAACCCGGCAAATAGCACAGCTAAAGCAATAAAAATTGCTGATATATATAAGCAAGCAACTAAACCATAAAGCTGAAAAATCCAGCCTGAGAGCACGGTACCTAACAATCGGCCACAGGCATTAGCCATATAATAAAAGCCAACATCAAGTGACACACCATCTTTACCCGCCATATCAACAATCAAAAAGCTATGCAGTGACGAATTAATGGCAAATAAAATTGCGAACACCATTAAGCCAGTAATAACCACCCATTTTGCTGAAAAGTCGCCCTGTAAAGCCAATGCCATAGCGCCAGGAACCACAACTAGTATCGCGCCCCATATCGCGGCATCTCTGCCTGTGGGTGCTTTATTGGCGGGTTTTTTAGTTAACTTTGGCGCCAGGGTTTGCATTAGACCATAAAGCACTATCCAACCGGCAATAAAGCCACTGACCCCACTATGTGACCAAGCAAATTCGGCCGCTAAAAAAACAGGTAACGCGACAACGAACCAGACATCACGAGCAGCAAATAAAAACAACCTCGCGGCCGAGAGCAAATTAATCGCTCGGCTTTTTGACAATATTTCTTTAAATTTAGGTTGGTATTTAGCTTTACCTAAATCTGCTTGCAACTTAAACAGACTAAACAACCACACAATCGTTAACATGGCCGCCATCAGTGCAATGGCCCCAGTAAAGCCTAACCAGGTTAGCAACACGCCACCGAGAAAAAAGCCAATGCCTTTCAACGTGTTTTTAGAGCCGGTTAGTAGTGCAACCCATTGATACAATTTACCGCTCTGTCCTGCTGGCACTAACAGTTTAATGGCACTTTTTGCACTCATTTTATTAAGATCTTTAGCAATACCAGACAAAGCCTGTGCCACCATGACATAGGCTACGGTGAGAAAACTGCTCGGCACCAGTAGCATAGCCAAAGCGATTATTTGCAAAGCTAAACCGATATTCATAGTTTTATTTAGCCCAATACGAGCGCCCAACCAGCCGCCAACTAAATTGGTGATCACACCAAAAATTTCATAAAGCAAAAACAGTAACGCAATATTTAGCGGGCTATAACCGAGCTGATAAAAATACAGCACAACCAACATCCGCAACGCGCCGTCGGTTAAGGTAAAGGCCCAATAATTACCGGTGATGATTAAATACTGTTTTACCTGTACTGATAGGCCACTGAGTGCTTTCATTTATGCAAGTCTACCTTAGCTTTTTGCTTGGTTACTTCGGCCGTGTCGGATTTGTCTTAGTGTCTAGATCAGAGCGCCCTACCATACGAGCGATTTCCGCCGTGCGATTTGCGTAACCCCATTCATTATCATACCAAACATAAAGTTTCACTTGTGTGCCATTAACCACCATTGTTGACGGTGCATCGATAATGCACGAGCGTGGATCGGTTTTATAATCAATTGAAACCAGTGGCCGCTGTTCAAAGCCTAAAATATCTTTTAATTCACCATAAGCCGCCGCTTGTAAATAATCATTCACTTCTTGCACTGTTGTCGCGCGTTCTAATTCAAACACACAATCGGTAATTGACGCGTTAGCCAGTGGCACACGCACGGCATGGCCATTGAGCTTACCTTTAAGTTCTGGAAAAATATGGGTAATAGCCGTTGCAGAGCCGGTAGTGGTTGGAATTAAACTCATGCCACAAGCGCGAGCCCGACGTAAATCTTTATGCGGTGCATCCAATATGGTTTGGGTGTTGGTTATATTATGAATGGTGGTCATTGAACCATGTCTAATGCCAATATTTTCGTGAATAACTTTAACCACTGGGGCAAGGCAGTTAGTAGTGCAAGACGCTGCCGTTACTATTGGGTGCTTGTTACTGTCGTATTGGTCGTCATTAACGCCCATCACAATATTCAATACGCCGTCTTCTTTTACTGGCGCAGTAACCACCACACGTTTCACCCCTTGCGCTAAGTAGGCTTGCAGTAATGCTGTAGATTTCATCACACCCGTTGCTTCAATAACCACGTCACAACCTGACCAATCGGTATCGGTAATCGTGTTATTTTGGCTACAGGTAATTTCTTTACCATTAATTACCATGTTTTCTGCTACATGCTGAGCCTGGTGTTGCCAAATACCGTGTATTGAATCAAAATTCAGTAAATGTGCTAAAGTTTCTGCGTTACCTGCGGAATCGTTAATTTTAATAATTTCAACATCATCCCAGCCATAGGCCACCCGCATCGATAAACGTCCAATACGGCCAAAACCGTTAATACCTATTTTAATTGTCATGAAGATTTTCCTGTTAAAATTTATTTTATAATTACTTAACCTGTTAAGTAATTTGGCTAATTTAAGCTTGGTCTCACTTACTCACAACAGCTTGCAATGCGTTCGGGTCTGGCGCCCATAATATCTAAAGCTTGTAAATTCGAGGTAATAAAGTCAATATTTTCTTTTAAGGTTAATGTTATAACCTGTTGTGCCCATGCCGGTATGTCAGGGTTAATGGTATAGAATACCCACTGTTTTTGTTTACGCGTTAATAACAAACCAGAGCTTTTTAACAGCGCTAAATGTCGAGATATTTTTGGCTGACTCGACTCAGCAAGTGCGGTCATAAGTTCACAGACACAAAGCTCACCCTCTTGGGCAATCAGCAATATACTTTTTAGCCGAATATCATCAGCCAAATTTTTATAAAACTCAGTCGGGTTCATTTGTTGCTCTTCTGATTAATGGTTAATGGTTAATGGTTAATGGTTAATGGTTAATGAAGGTGATCATAGCCGAAACCACTTAATAACAAAATAGTTATATAACAATTTTGTTATTAAACTATGGTATTAAAATAGGAGTGGCTTAAATAGCTTAACGCTACTAGGTAATTAAATGCCAAACACTATTCAATAAGTTAAATTATTATATTTATCAGTGTACTAATAAAAAGTGTAAATTAATTGTTGAAACGAAACTAAATAAGAACTATTATCAATCGTGTTATCAATCACTAGCGAATTTTTATCATGTTTGTTTGTATTTGCAAAGGCATCACAGATCATCAAATTAAACAATTAGTCACTGAATTCGGTGTCGGCTCTATACGTGAACTAAAACAACACTTACCGTTAGGTTCACAATGTGGTACCTGTATTAAAGTCGCTCAGAACATAATTGATAACACTATTATCAATGAAAGCTTATTTAAAGACGTTGGCTAAAGAGCACGCTCACGTTAAAATCTTGACTACAACTGATAACGATTAACATTCGCAAATTATTGTTTTTAAAGATTTTTTTAATCTACCCTTTTCATTTACTTACTTTCTTTCTATAATTGTCATCAATATTTGATTAACTTAAATTTGAGACGCTAATGAAAGGCAACACCACCGTACTCGCAATACTTAATAAAGTACTCACCAGTGAACTAACATCGATTAATCAATATTTTTTACATGCTCGCATGTATAAAAACTGGGGTATTAATGCCTTAAATAACAAGAGCTATAAAAAATCAATTCTTGATATGAAGCAAGCTGACAAGGTTATCGAACGGATATTATTTCTTGAAGGCCTACCCAACTTACAACAATTAGCCCCACTTGCTATCGGTGAACATACCGAAGAAATGATCCGCTGTGATCTTGGCTTTCAAACTGCACAAATTGCGGTAGTGCGTAACGCCATTACTATTTGTGAACAACAACAAGATTACGTCAGCCGTGAAATGTTAGACACTATACTTAATGACGAAGAAGAACATTTAGATTGGCTAGAAACTCAGCAATATCAAATTGACGCTATGGGTATTGAAAAATTCATTCAGGCACAGCTGTAAAAACGGCTCAAGCTAAACCATTTAGAAGGAAAATAATATGAAAGGTAATACTCAAGTTATTGCAGCATTAAATGACCTACTCTCCTACGAACTCGCCGCAATGGACCAATATTTCATTCATTCTCGGATGTATGAAGATTGGGGCCTAAATAAATTATTCGAACGCATTGATCACGAATTTGATGATGAAAAGTTACACGCCTCAATGCTCATTCAGCGTATTTTATTCTTAGAAGGTATACCTGATATGAATACGCGCCAAGGCTTAAATATTGGTAAGACCGTACCTGAAATGTTGCAAAGTGATTTAGATGTGGAATATGCCGATGCAAAAGCGCTTAGAGACGCTATTGCGCTTTGTGAGCAGGAAAAAGATTATGTAACACGCCAAATACTTCAAAAGTTACTTGATGATACTGAAGTTGACCATGCTTTCTGGCTAGAACAACAACTAGGCCTGATTAAAACTATTGGTTTACAAAACTATATCCAATCGCAGTTATAAAAAACACTTAAGTTAAAACATAATGTAATACCAATTTGATTAATTAAGTGATCACCTTTTTCATGAGGAAAAATGGATAAATACAAGGCATAAAATTTAGTCAGTAGTTATTCTACTTATAAGTTTTATAACGCTGTAGTTATTCATTTTAACCATTAAAAATGAGCAGGTAATTAATCAACTTGGTATAATACCGGTTTAATTAATTAGCTGGTCCACTTTGTACGTTTAAAAGCAGCCAAATATAAAGCATTTATTTTAATAACTCGTTGTACTATTTGTTAAATAAATAACGCCGTATTAGCTTGTTTTAAGCAGGTGAGATAAGCAGATAATTAATGAGATTGGTATGAATATCAAAAGCCAGCAAGCTTCCTTGCTGGCTTTTTTAATGCACTCAAGCCGTATGCTGACAGAGTGAGAAATAATGACAAATTCACGCACATTGTCAGCACTTCTAATGATTAAAATAACCCATGATTTATTTATTTAAAAGTTAGAACGAGGCGTTATTAAAAGGACAACTTAGCTTTTGCGATTTCTCTTCACATAGCCTAGCTCAGCTAGTGAATGAAGCGGGTATAATACCAATCCCATTAAGTTATTGCTCACTTGTACTAGTTAAAATAGCTCAAGGCTGTGTTGCTCTCAATCCCAATAGCCAGCTATTGCTCAATCGAGCGCCTTACCTTGAGTTATTTTTCCTGCGCACAACAAGATCACAAACTTAATGGAACTGGTATAACTTAAGCAATTAGTCATAAAGTGCTGATCAAAAAATGGCCCGCATAATGCGAGCCATAATAAGGGGTAATAACAACCACGAAGAGAATTAAGGTCGCATTTCTTCTTGATCCGCGCCTTCTTTTTCAATCACTTCAGGGATTAAATCTTCTTTGGATATACCCAATGCCAACGCTACCGAACTGGCGACGTAAACTGATGAGTAAGTACCCACAAAAACCCCTAGTAGCAATGCCGTAGCAAAGCCATGAATGAGCTCACCACCTTTAAAGAACAAAGCAGCAAGTACTAACAGGGTAGTAATTGAAGTAATAATGGTCCGTGATAAGGTTTGTGTTAAAGAGATATTGATCACGTCTTCTGGCGTACCAACACGCACTTTTCTAAAGTTTTCTCGAATACGATCCGAGACTACTATAGTATCGTTGAGTGAGTAACCTATTACCGCCAGTATCGCTGCAAGTACCGTTAAATCGAACTGTAACTGTAAAATAGAGAATAAGCCTAAAGTTAACAATACGTCATGAAATAACGCGATAACTGAGCCTAAAGCAAAACGCCATTCAAAGCGAAACGCAACATAAACTAAAATACAGATAAGCGCGGTTAGCATAGCTAAACCACCCTGCTCGGCTAATTCATCGCCAACACTGGCTCCAACAAACTCGATACGACGCATATCGATGGTTTGCCCAGTACCTGCTTGTAAAATATCAAGTACTTGGTTACCCAGCATTTCTGCTTTAACATCTTCACGTGTTGCCAAACGAATGACCACATCACGACTTGAACCATATAACTGAACTACAGCATCATCAAAACCGTTTGAGTCCATAATAGCGCGAACTTTGGTCAAATCAGCCGATTCATCGAAACCAATCTCGATTAAGGTACCACCGGTGAAATCTAAACCAAAATTAAGTTTATTAGTTGCCAATGACAAAATCGAGGCTGCCATCAGTATAATACTAAATATCACTGCTACCTTGCGGTAGCGCATAAAGGCAACAGTTTCTTTTAATTGTAAAATTTGCATATTATTGAAGCCCTACTTATATAGATAGTTTGTCGAGACGTTTACCACCCCAAACAGCGTTAACGATAGTACGAGTACCAATTACCGCGGTAAACATCGAGGTAATAATACCAATTGATAACGTTACAGCGAAGCCTTTAATTGGGCCTGTACCTATGGCGAATAAAATCAACGCAGCAATTAAGGTAGTAATGTTGGCATCAATAATAGTTGAAAAGGCAGCGTCGTAACCTTGATGAATTGACTGTTGCATTGACTTACCTGCCCGTATTTCTTCACGAATACGCTCAAATATAAGTACGTTAGCATCAACCGCCATGCCCACTGTTAATACAATACCAGCCATACCAGGTAAAGTTAATGTTGCACCCGGGATCATCGACATAATGCCAATAATTAGGACTAAGTTAGCTCCTAAGGCTAAGTTTGCCACCACACCAAAGGCACGGTAATAAACCAGCATAAAGACGAAAACTAAGCCAAAGCCCAACATAATGGCTTGAAAACCCAGCTGGACGTTTTCAGCACCTAAGGTTGGGCCAACAGTACGTTCTTCAACAATTTGAATAGGCGCAATCAAAGCACCGGCTCTAAGCAATAGCGCTAAATTATGCGCCTCTGCTTGGCTACCAGCGCCGGTAATACGAAAAGTTTTACCTAAACGTGCTTGAATGGTTGCGACACTGATCACTTCTTCAATTTTTTCAAAGATAGTATTGCCTTCAGCATCAACACGATCTGTTGGCTTGTATTCAATAAATACGGTTGCCATTGGCTTACCAATACTGTTTTTGGTGCCGTTTGACATTTTGCTACCACCGGCAGAATCCAGGGTAATATTAACTTGTGGGCGACTGTATTCATCAAAACTTGAGCCGGCATCGACAATATGGTCACCGGTTAGCATGACACGTTTTTTCAATAAAACCGGTTGGCCGTTACGTTCTTTTAGTAACTCTGAACTGCCCGGTACACGACCGTTAAGTGCCGCGCCTAAGTCGCCGTCAGTATCAACTAAGCGAAATTCAATAGTGGCAGTGGCGTTTAAAATTTCTTTTGCTTTCGCAGTATCTTGTACGCCCGGTAATTCAATAACAATGTGCTTTTGACCTTGGCGTTGTACTAGCGGCTCAGCAACACCTAGCTCATTAACACGGTTACGAATAATGGTGATATTTTGTTGCAGTGCGTATTCACGGGTTTCTTTTAATCTTTGCTCAGTCATCTTCGCGGATATAGTTAAGCTATCTTCATCACTAAAAAATAGTAAATCACGGTTTTGTTTTTCTAGGTAAGTTTCTGCACTGACTAGGTCTTCAACATTACGAAATTGAATTTTAACCGCATCATCAACTTTTTTTACTGAACGATAACGAATTTTTTCACCACGTAAACCGCTGCGAAAATCGTCAACTAAACTATCTTGCGCCTTAACAATGGCTTCTTTCATGTTTACTTCCATTAGGAAGCTCACTCCGCCACTTAAATCTAAACCTAGCTTCATTGGCGTACCGCCAATCCCTGCTAACCATTCAGGTGTTGCAGGCGTTAAGTTTAAGGCAACTGAATATTCATCACCAATATTATCATCAAGTAAATCACGAGCACGTAATTGCTGTTCAGTATTACTGAATCGAGCCAATATTTGACCATCTTCCATCACTATACTTAAGTAAGAAATTTTCTTTTCATCTAAGTGTGACTTAACTACGTCTAACGTTGCTGCGTTTACTTCAATGCCGCGCAAGCCAGAAATTTGTACTGCGGGATCTTCACCGTAAAGGTTAGGAGACGCATACAAAGCACCAACAGCTACTATAAATAGCACCATCAATGTCTTCCATAATGGATATTTGTTTAACACAATATCACCCTATTTTCTTTTGAATCGCACGCTAATACTAAGCTAAATTAGCGCGCAAAAGTTTATTAGAATTTTTTATTATCACTATGCACAAGCTAAATAAAGGCGCGCAGTTGATCACTATCAATGCACACCTTAAAAACCGCTACAGCGAAAAAGGCCAACAAAATCTTGTTATAGAGATTTCATCGTACCTTTAGGTAATACAGTATTAATAGCACTTTTTTGTACTGTCACTTCAGTACCTTCGGCGATGCTTACGACGATAAAATCTTTTTCATCTGAAACTTTAACAATTTTACCAACAATGCCGCCTTGTGTTAGTACTTCGTCACCTTTTGATAATTCAGACATCAAACTTTTATGCTCTTTCACACGTTTAGCTTGCGGGCGATAAATCATAAAATAAAACACTAAACCAAATACCGCTAGCATAATTAACATTGACATACCGTCAGCCCCTTGAGCGGGACCTGCAGCAGCGTGGGCTTGACTAATAAATAAACTCATAAATACCTCTTGTTATTTTTCTGATTAATTTTATAAAATGGCGAAATTACAGCTGTTTATGCTGTTTCTTTATCCGCTAATGAGCTAGCTAATGGCGGAACAGGTAAATCACGTAGCGCATAAAACTCGGCAACAAACGCATCTAGTTTGCCTTGCTCTATCGCGTCACGCAATCCTTGCATTACACGTTGGTAAAAACGTAAGTTATGCATAGTATTTAATTGCGATCCTAAAATTTCATTACATTTATCTAAATGATGCAAATAAGCGCGCGAATAATTCTTACAAGTATAACAATCACATTGTGGATCTAGCGGGCCAGTATCCGTTTTGTGACGAGCATTTCTAATTTTGATAACACCGTTAGTAACAAATAAATGTCCGTTACGGGCATTACGTGTCGGCATCACACAATCGAACATGTCAATACCGCGGCGCACACCTTCAACTAAATCTTCAGGTTTGCCAACACCCATAAGATATCGGGGTTTATTTTCTGGTATCAAGGGCGCGGTATGATCTAATATTCGAATCATATCTTCTTTGGGCTCACCAACCGATAAACCACCAATGGCATAGCCATCAAAACCAATACTGGTTAAGCCATTAACAGAGACTTCACGTAAATCTTCATACATGCCGCCTTGTACAATACCAAACAAAGCATTGAGGTTACCTTTATGGGCATCTTTTGAACGTTGCGCCCAACGCAATGAAAGTTCCATTGAGACTTTTGATTCTTCGTGACTGGCAGGATAAGGTGTACATTCGTCAAAAATCATCACAATGTCTGAGCCTAAACTGTGCTGAACTTCCATTGAACGTTCAGGTGTTAGCATAATTTTCTCACCGTTAACGGGCGAGCTAAATTTCACCCCTTCTTCGGTGATTTTACGCATTTTACCTAAGCTAAATACTTGGAAGCCACCTGAGTCGGTTAGAATAGGCTTATCCCAATTCATGAAGCCATGTAAGCCACCGTGTTGTTCGATAATTTCGGTGCCTGGGCGCAACATTAAGTGAAAGGTATTACCTAGAAGAATTTCGGCACCTGTTTCGGCTACTTCTTCAGCTTTCATGCCTTTTACTGTGCCGTAAGTACCGACTGGCATAAACGCTGGGGTCTCTACTGTACCGCGGTCAAAGGTTAAGCGACCACGCCGAGCTTTACCATCGGTGGTGAGTAACTCGTACTGCATAGCGTTTTTTTCTGTTTTATCTGTCATATTTCATCCTTCGCCCACTAGCGAAACAGGCTAGCTGCTTTTACGTTTAAGTGGCTATAACTTAGCCAATTTATATTTTTTACTCTTAAGTATTGTGATCTTTTTTCGTTAACAGCATGGCATCACCATAACTGAAAAAACGATACTGCTGTGCAACCGCATGTTGATAAGCCGCTATAATATTGTCGTAACCGGCAAAGGCACTGACTAACATCAGTAAGGTTGATTCCGATAAGTGAAAATTAGTAATTAAACTATCAACAATTTGAAATTCATAACCTGGGGTAATAAAAATATCGGTATCGCCATAAAACTCACTAAAGGTTTTACTTTGTTCTTTAGCAACTCGAGCGGCACTTTCTAGTGAACGAACTGACGTGGTACCTACCGCAATAACTTTACCGCCATTGGCTTTAGTTTGCTCAATTTGAGTGACCACGCTCGCTGGCACTTCAACATATTCAGCATGCATAATATGGTCAGCAATTTCATCAACCTTTACTGGTTGAAAGGTACCTGCACCAACATGTAAAGTCACGAAAGCAAAATCTACACCTTTAGCTTTGAGTTGTGCCATTAGTGCATCATCAAAATGCAAACCAGCGGTTGGCGCGGCTACCGCACCGGGCTTTTCATTATAAACGGTTTGATAGCGTTCACGATCGCTGTCTTCATCAGGCCGGTCAATATAAGGCGGTAATGGCATATGGCCAACGTCATCTAATATTGATAATACTGATTGTTCACCATGAAATTCAAGCTCAAACAAGGCGTCATGTCTTGCCACCATGGTTGCTTTAACTTTACCTTCTAATAGTATTTCGCTACCCGGTTTTGGTGATTTACTACAACGAATGTGTGCTAACACTCGGTGTTCATCAAGTAAACGTTCAACTAAAACCTCTAACTTGCCACCACTGGCCTTTTGGCCAAACATACGCGCAGGAATAACCCGCGTATTGTTAAAAACTAACAAGTCCCCCGCTTCAACATGGGCAACAAGGTCAGTAAACCTTTCATCGTTAAGCGCACCACTATTACCATTTAAGGTCATTAAACGGCTGGCTGAACGGTTAGCTTTTGGGTATCGAGCGATAAGCTCTTCGGGTAAATCAAATGAAAAATCAGCAACACGCATGGTAAATAAACTAGTTCAAAGGTTAAAAAACGCGTAATTTTAGTGCTGCACGGCACGAATAGCAAGTATTAACTTGTAAAACTAAACTGGCTTGACGACAGAAATATCACCTAAGCACCTAGCTGATATCACAGTAATAAATAGTGACTATAGTTTAAAATTAATCACCTAAAAGCTATATTTTGGCGTATGCTGAAAGCAAATAACTTGGTCAGGTAAGCACATGAAAAATCTTGCTTTCGCTATCGCAAAAACTATTATTAATGGTTTTGAGCGACATATTTATCTTTATAGTGAAATAACAAAAACAGCAAAACAGCGTTTTGAGCAACACCGCTGGCATGACATACAATTAGCCGCTAAAGCCCGTACTGACTTTTATGATCAACGTATAGAAGAAACACTCACTACTATTAAACACGACTTTCTGGTTACTGAATTAAATGATGAGCTTTGGCAATATGTTAAAAGTTGTTATATAGAACTGCTCAGTAAACACCCGCAACCAGAGTTAGCTGAGAGTTTTTATAACTCAATATTTTGTCACCTGTTTGAGCGTGAATATTATCATAATGCCTATATTTTCGTACAATCAACCGCCACACGCTTAGACACCTTGCCGACACCAAAAATATTCACCAGTTACTTTCCTGCTAAACAAGGATTGTTTCAAACCATCAATCACATTATGAATAGCCAAAATTTTTCAGTGCCGTTTACACATTTGAAAAAAGACATCAATATTCTGATAGCAAAATTTCGTCAATACGCAGATAAAACCCATTACCAGTTATCCGATTTGCAATTTGACATTTTAGATTCTGTTTTCTACCGTAATAAAGGTGCTTACATTATTGGCCGGGTAATTTCCCCTGGCGGTGAAACACCGTTTATTATTTCGCTATTAAACACTGAAAAAGATGGTTTTTTTATTGACGCTTTAATCACTGAAGGTGAGGATATGGCGGTAGTCTTTGGTTTTGCTCGGGCTTATTTCTTTGTCGATTGTCAGCACCCGCACGCATTAATCGTTTTTCTTAATCGTTTAACTCCCCATAAAACTAGTGCCGACTTATATTCTGCCATCGGTTTTCATAAGCAGGGGAAAACTCAGTTTTATCGTGATTTTTTAAACCACCTTGATAACAGTGATGACAAACTTGTACTGGCGCCAGGTATCAAAGGTATGGTGATGTCGGTATTTATGCTGCCATCATACCCTTATGTTTTTAAAATTATTAAAGACAAGTTTTCCCCCAGTAAAAATATGACCCGGGATGATGTTAAAGGCAAATATCGCTTGGTTAAATTGCATGATCGAGTCGGCCGCATGGCTGATACCATGGAATATTCCGAAGTGGCCTTCCCTAAACAGCGCTTCTCAGCCGAACTACTTGAAGAGCTAAATGCCGTTGCTCCTTCCTTGCTAAGATATGAAAATGATTTAGTGATCATTAAACATATGTATATTGAACGTAAAATGACACCACTGAATTTATACTTAGCAACAGCTAATGATGCAGAAGTAGACAACGCTATGTATGGCTACGGCGAAGCGATTAAACAGTTGATTGCCGCCAATATATTTCCAGGGGATATGTTATTGAAAAATTTTGGTGTCACACGCCATGGTCGAGTAATTTTTTATGACTATGATGAAATTACTTATATGAATGAGGTTAATTTTCGCGTTAAACCAGAAGCCATTACAGAAGAGCAAATTTATGCCGCAGAGCCATGGTACTCGGTTGACCCTGGTGATGTATTTCCAGAAGAAATAGCCACCTTTGCGTTAGCTAATAAACGCTACCGACAGGCATTTTTGGGGCATCATGCTAATTTATTGGAAGCTAAGTATTGGCAAGACTGCCAAGCTAGTGTCGCCAAAGGTGTTTTTGCCGATGTTTACCCGTATCCTGAAGAGTCACGTTTTTGTCACTGGCAAAGTAAATAAAACCGTGCTAAATACCAAGCGACTTTAGTTGTTTGGTATTTAACTGCTCTACTTCAAAGTATGTTTTAAAGTAAATTGGCTGTAAAACCAACAAACGTTAATAAAAATGCGCACATGTGCTGTTTATTTAGCCGAACAGTCATTTTTTTTAAATTTACGCTTTACCTTTAGCTCGGCATCAGTATAATTCGAATCTGTTGCAGGGGTGTAGTTCCAATTGGTAGAACAGCGGTCTCCAAAACCGACGGTTGGGAGTTCGAATCTCTCCACCCCTGCCAATTTCCTTTCTATGTTGATTTATATTGATTTGACTCATTATTTAATCAAATCGTATTTTTAGTAAATTCTAGTTCTTCCTATTTCAAAACTCTGTCATGATAACTGTAATTTCTAACTGTAGCTAAAATGATATGAGCATTAACAAAAGACAATTTGAATTATTACAAGCCATGGGTATTACGGTTTGGCAAAGGCGGGAATTATCCAGCTATAACTCATTGTCAGCTAATGTTACCGAAACTGCTCAGCACAACGATAAAAATAGTGACTCAAGTACTACCGTGACCTCAGCAACATTACCGCAATCAAATCTGGATACGACTAAAAAAATAGTAAAAACAGTACCAAAAGACTGTATTGCTGTCAGTTTAAAATCATTACTTAAACAACCGCTATTTAAAGACATTATTCGTTGTTTAGGTGTAAACAGTGCCGACTTATCCATGAGCCATAATCAAATTGATTTAGGTATTATTAATTGGCAATTCACGCCAAATGAAAGTATTGAATTTAAGCATAACTGCTTAAGCACACCCGATTTAACCACGCTTGCCAACTCGCCAGAATTAAAAAAATCATTGTGGCAATCCATAGGATCTTTAAGCTCAACATGAAGCAAATAATAAATACTACCTTTAAGCCTGTGCATCAGGATATAGTCGAACAACTTATGGTGATTGAACTTGCCTGCCACCCACATCCGTGGAGTGAAAAAACTTTTCGCAGTTGTATCGGTGGGCGATATTTTGGTGACTATTTAACCATAGATAATAGTATTGTCGGTTTTTATGTTGGAGAGTACATTTTAGGTGAAGCAACTTTAATGGACATTTGTGTTGCGCCAGAGCAACAAGGTAAAGGCTACGGTAAAGCCCTGTTGTTACAATTTTTTGCACACTGTAAAGCACTCGCTACCGAAAGTATTTTCCTCGAAGTACGAGCAAAAAACATTAGTGCACAAATGCTTTATATTAACCAGGGCTTTACTGAAATATCACGCAGAACCGGCTACTACCCAAGTAATACCGGCTTTGGCTATGAAGACGCTATAGTGATGTCAAAGAAACTCTGATAAAACCCTATCACCTAGCCGCGGCGTTTATCGACGGCTAATAATATTTTACATATACGTTCTTGTGCATCCATGCACCCACGTTATACCGTACATCCTGTACATATACGTTCTTGTGCATCCATGCACTCACGTTATACCGTACATCCTGTACATAAAAAAGCAAACCTATTGGTTTGCTTTTTTACTTTTCGGTACGCTATACAAAGCCTTTAACTTGAGGTTAATTACCAGTTTTCAACACCTTTCATATCCGGTAACTGATGAGCGATACCTTTATGGCAATCGATACAGGTTTTCTCACCCGACGCTAAGGCGTCAGAGTGCATTTTCACACTGCGGTTACCCTGCTCGGAAAAGTCCATATACTCAAAGTCATGACAGTTACGACACTCTAGTGAGTCATTTTCTTTCATTCGTTTCCACTCACGTTCAGCCATGGAACGACGATGATCGACAAACTCTTCTCTCGTGTCAATAATCCCAGTTAGCATCCCCCAAACTTCTTTACTGGCGGCAATTTTACGTACTATTTTATCCGTCCATTTTTTAGGCACATGACAGTCAGGACATGTAGCACGGACACCTGAGCGATTGGCATAGTGAATGGTTTCGCGATATTCCTGATAAACATTGTCTTGCATTTCATGACAACTAATACAGAACTCTTCTGTGTTGGTTGCTTCTAATGCAGTATTAAAGCCGCCCCAGAAAATAATCCCGCCGGCAAAACCAATCGCCAAAATAAACCACATAGCAGCACTACTCGGTGATTTTAAAAACGTCCACAATTTTTTTAGCATTTTAATCCCCTTAACATTGCAACGATTTACTCATTACTCAATGATTCAATCGGTTCAAAGGTATTATCTACCAATGGCGCTGCGTCAGCTTGTGTAACGTGGCATTGCAAACAAAAATAACGGCGAGGAGAAACATCAGATAATGTTTTCCCATCACGATCTTCAAAGTGCGTTAAGCTAATTTTTGTTGCGCCAGTTTCTGCTGCATATTTCCAGCTGTGACAGTTCAAACACTTGTTGCTATTTAAATCAACACGGTAACCTCGTGTTTGATGAGGAATAACAGGGGGTTGATGAACGTAATTGCGCGCTATTGGGTTTTTGTCTTTAATAACCCGCTTTAGCTTTTCAGCAGCATGGGTTTCATCAATAGTCGCTGCCCCACGAATGGTGGCTAAACCGCCTGGATTTACTGTTTCTTGTGCCATGCTAGGAGGCGCAATCGCAAACGCAGCTACGGCAACTAATAAAGATAATAATTTCATTTTTTTTCTCCAGCGCATCAACAACCAATTTTATCGATGCGTTAATTTTTCAAAATTAAGCTTTAGCTACTTTTACCGCACATTTTTTATAATCAGTTTGTTTGGACAGCGGGTCAGTTGCATCTAAGGTTAACTTATTCACTAACTGCTTTGCGTCAAACCAAGGCATAAATACTAAGCCTCTCGGTGGTCGGTTACGGCCTCTGGTTTCAACCCGTGATTCAATTTCGCCTCGACGAGACGCTATTAGGACCCTATCACCACGGCGTAAACCACGGCCTCTAGCGTCATCTGGATGCATAAAAACCACCGCATCAGGAAAGGCTTTATGTAGCTCAGGTACTCGTGAGGTCATCGAACCTGAATGCCAATGTTCAAGCACACGCCCGGTACTTAGCCATAAGTTATATTCTTCGTCAGGCGATTCAGCTGGTGGCTCATAAGGTAGGGCAAAAATAACTGCTTTATTATCTTTTTTACCATAAAACTGCACTTCACTACCCTTCTCTACGTAAGGATCATGACCCTCTCTGAAGCGCCACTTGGTTTCCTTACCATTGACTACTGGCCATCTTAAACCACGCTCTTCATGATAGCGGTCAAACGGCGCTAAATCATGACCATGGCCGCGACCAAATTCCGCATATTCTTCGAACAAACCTTTTTGAATATAAAAGCCAAAGTAATCGCCCTCATAGTTTATCTCGCCTTTCGATTCAGACATCGGAAACTTATCAACTTTACCGTTAGCATAAAGCACGTCGTATAGGGTTTTCCCTCTAAGCGTTGGCTCTTTAGCAATAAGCTCTTCGGGCCAAACTTCTTCAACTTTAAAGCGTTTAGAAAACTCAACTAATTGCCATAAATCAGAACGCGAATCGCCCGGCGCATTGACTTGTTGATGCCAAAATTGCGTTCTACGCTCGGCATTACCGTATGCACCCTCTTTTTCTACCCACATGGAGGTTGGTAAAATTAAATCGCCCGCTTGTGCAGTCACTGTTGGATAAGGGTCTGACACTACAATAAAGTTTTCTGGGTTGCGATAACCTGGAATAGCTTCTTCATTAATGTTCGCTGCGGCTTGCATATTGTTGTTACACATAACCCAGTAAGCATTGAGCTTGCCGTCTTTTAACATGCGATTTTGCAAGGCCGCATGATAACCAGGTTTGGGTGGGATTGTACCTTCAGGTAACTTCCATATTTTTTCTGCCGTAGCTCTGTGTGCTGGGTTTTTAACCACTAAGTCAGCAGGTAAACGATGTGAGAAAGTCCCCACTTCACGTGCAGTGCCACAAGCAGAAGGTTGACCCGTTAATGAGAACGGGCTATTGCCTGGCTCAGATATTTTACCGGTTAACAAATGTACGTTGTACATTAAGTTATTGGCCCAAACACCACGAGTATGCTGGTTAAAGCCCATGGTCCAGAAAGACGTTACTTTCACTTTAGGATCCGCGTATAACTTCGCCATTTCAATCAAATTGGCTTCTGGCACACCTGATAGTTTAGAAACAGACTCAAGCGTATAAGTACTAACAAATTTAGCATAATCTTCAAAACTCATCGGCTTAGAGGCACCACTACCGGCATTTTTAGCGGCTTTTTCCAACGGATGTGTTGGACGTAAACCATAGCCAATATCGGTAACGCCTTCACGCACATTGACATGATTTTTCATGAAGTCTTCGTTAACCGCATTATTTTGAATAATGTAATTGGCGATAAAATTCAAAATAGCCAAGTCTGTTTGTGGTGTGAAAATCATGCCATTATCGGCCAGTTCAAAACTACGATGCTTGTAGGTAGATAACACATTCACTTTCACGTGTGGTGCACTTAAACGGCGATCGGTTAATCGCGACCACAAAATAGGATGCATTTCAGCCATATTTGAGCCCCACAGCACAAAGGCATCAGCATGTTCTAAATCATCATAACAACCCATTGGCTCGTCAATACCAAAGGTACGCATAAAACCACCAACAGCAGACGCCATACAGTGACGCGCATTTGGGTCAATATTATTGCTTAAGAAACCGGCTTTCATCAACTTAGAAGCTGCATAACCTTCCCATACCGTCCACTGACCTGAGCCAAACATACCCACAGAAGTTGGGCCTTTTTTCTTGATGGCTGCTTTGAATTTATCTGCCATAACATCAAAAGCTTTATCCCAACTTACCGGCGTAAATTCACCTTCTTTATGATATTCACCATCGGTCATTCTTAATAATGGCTGAGTTAAGCGGTCTTTACCGTACATAATTTTCGATAAAAAATAGCCTTTAATACAATTTAGGCCTTTATTTACTTCGGCTTCTGGATCGCCTTGTGTTGCCACAACTTTGCCATGCTGAGTACCTACTAATACACTACAACCAGTGCCACAAAAACGACATGGCGCTTTGTCCCACTTAATCGTGCTTTGAGACGATTTAGTGATCAAATTAGTCGCTGACGTAGGAACCGTAACCCCAGCTGCAACCGCGGTTGCTGCAATCGCGTTCGCTTTAATAAAATCACGTCGAGTTAACGTCATAATTTTTTCCCCTGATGCTGAGGTAAACCAGCGTCGTTATGATGAAAGATAAGTGATGACGAGATAACACCTGAAACATTGCTCATGTCTGTAATGGTGTCTATGATGCGTTTTGCTGGGTTGCTTTCGCCTTCAAGCCCTTCAACAGTAAAAACTAAACTGCCATGTTCGCCTGTTGCATGTATTTCAGCACCAGGGAACGCTTTCAAGTCATCGGCTACTTTAGCCGCTTTGTCTGGGTAAGCCATAAACATAACCCCTGCGATATTTACTGGGCCTTCTTCTAAAAGATTGATCACATTATTGCCCTCTTATAATTTTTCGTTTGCTTTATTTTTATGAGCAGGTGTAGGTTTAGCACCAAATATTTTTAAAATAACCACCGCACCTAATGCGGTTGCGATAAAACCAAATAAAAATATGAAGGGCATTGAGGTATAGCCCAAAACATTCCATATTAACTGTTCTAAATCACTCATGACTGTCTCCTAATTAGGATGTTGATATCTTAATTGCCGACTCTGGACAAACCGCTACACATGCTCCGCAACCATTACAATCGATCAGTGTTATTTCAGGCTGAGGTACGCTGCCATGCAGGTATTTAAATGAAATAGCTTCAGGCTCGCAACTGTCTTGACAAACTTGGCAATGCACCTGCTTTTTAGCTAAGCAATTGGCTTGAATTGCAATGGTTAACTGCCAAGGTAGCGTGTCCAATGGCTTGAATAGCGGCTCTTTACAGGCCGTGACACATTGTTGGCAAAATGTACATTCCCCTGCCGAAAAATTAATTTCAGGAAAGCCACCGTCGCCTTTAATAATGATTTTTTCCTCACAGGCATCAATGCAGTCGCCACATTGTGTACAGCCTTGAGTAAATGATTTTTCGTTCGCGACCCAAGGCAATCTGATCGCTGGTGGCGTCGCAACATTCTTTGCTCTCATAAAGTTACGACGGCTTAAATCAACCATAAATTTCCACTACATATACGCTCATGTGCATCCATGCGCCCGCGTTATACCGTACATCCTGTACATAATAATATAAAAACCAACTTAAATGACCTTTATCACAGTCAAATATCATTGACTGATAATACAATGGCTAATCACTAATTTACTTGATATAAATCAAGTTACTCAGCACTTAACAGATAAAACCTTAAGTAATTTAACCTTGCTTAGCGCTACTGGAAAATCAGTTATCATTGTCATATTATTTCAGTTGTTTTTTACATTAAAAACAGCTCAGCCATCCTTGATTGAGAGCGCATAAATATCTAAAATTCCCCCAGTCGCTATTAAAGTAAAGCACTTACTAGCAAGAACCTTTGACTATCGAAGTGAAAAGTAGAAAATAAAGTGACAATAAAAAATATTGTTACTGCCCTTCGCACTTGTTTTCGCTATAATGTTGCGCTTTAAAATTTAAGTTGAATTTTTTTCACCCACTTTAAAAACAGGTAATTTGCATGTCTGTACAACAGCAAGAAGTCGACCTTCGACGCACCTTCGCTATTATTAGCCATCCCGATGCGGGTAAAACGACGATCACTGAAAAGGTCTTACTTTTTGGTCAAGCTATACAAAAAGCAGGTACCGTAAAAGGTAAAAAGTCGGGGCAACATGCAAAATCTGACTGGATGGAAATGGAAAAAGAACGTGGTATTTCAATTACCACTTCTGTGATGCAATTTCCGTATAATCATTGCCTCGTTAATTTACTTGATACTCCCGGCCATGAAGACTTCTCAGAAGATACTTACCGCACGCTAACGGCAGTTGACTCTTGTTTAATGGTCATTGACGTAGCTAAAGGTGTTGAAGCACGTACGATTAAATTAATGGAAGTTACCCGTTTACGCGACACTCCGATCATTACCTTCATGAATAAAATGGACCGTGATGTCCGGGATCCAATGGAAGTCATGGATGAAGTTGAAGACGTACTAAAAATAAAATGTGCCCCTATTACTTGGCCAATTGGCATGGGTAAAGAATTTAAAGGTGTCTATAATATTTTGACTGATGAGATCTTTTTATATCAAACAGGTCAAGGTCATACGATTCAAGAAAAACGTGTCATTAAAGGTATAGATAACCCAGAGTTAGATGCGATTATTGGTAATTACGCTGAAGACTTACGTGAAGAGTTAGCCTTGGTTGTTGGCGCTTCTCATGAATTTAATCATGAAGAATTTTTAAAGGGCGAATTAACACCGGTATATTTTGGCACAGCATTAGGCAACTTTGGTGTTGATCATATGCTAAACGGCTTAACTCGCTGGGCCCCCAAGCCATTACCACGTCAAACTGATACCAGAATTGTTAAGGCTGAAGAAGAGAAGTTTTCGGGCTTTGTCTTTAAAATTCAAGCCAACATGGACCCTAAACATCGTGATCGCATTGCCTTTATGCGCATTTGTTCGGGTAAATATGAAAAAGGCATGAAGATGAAACAAGTACGCATCGGCAAAGACGTTAGAATTGCTGACGCTGTAACCTTTATGGCGGGTGATCGCTCTAATGTCGAGCAAGCTTATGCCGGTGATATTATTGGCTTACATAACCACGGTAGTATTCAAATTGGCGATACCTTTACCGCCGGTGAAGAGATGAAATTTAGTGGTATTCCAAATTTTGCGCCAGAAATGTTCCGTCGTATTCGTTTACGCGATCCGCTCAAAGCAAAACAATTACAAAAAGGCCTGATCCAACTATCAGAGGAAGGTGCGGTACAAGTCTTTAGACCTTTCAACTCTAACGATATGATCGTTGGCGCCGTGGGTGTATTGCAGTTTGACGTTGTCGTGCAACGTTTAAAAACTGAATACAAGGTTGACGCTATTTATGAACCCATCAGTGTGGCTACTGCGCGTTGGTGTACCTGTGATAATGAGCGCACTTTAGAGCAATTTCAAAAGAAAGCTTATGATAACCTAGCACTTGATGGTGGCAATAATTTAACTTATATCGCCCCTACTATGGTTAACTTAAATCTAGCGCAGGAGCGCCACCCAGATATTGAGTTTCATAAAACCCGCGAGCATTAATCAGCTTAGTGTGATGCAAAGCTATTGTGACCCATATTTTATCCCTAAGCGTAATGCAATGCATCACGCTTATTCACTCAAGTTATCGCCGCTCACTTGAGCCTTTAATCGAAGAAGAGTTAATTTAAATGAATATTAGCAATATCCTGAATGAAAAAGTTAGTGCAGCCATGACGGCGGCAGGTTTACCGGAGGGTACAAACCCGGCGATAAGTTTATCTAACCGAGCCAATTTTGGTGACTATCAAGCCAATGGCGTCATGGGTGCGGCTAAAAAATTAAAAACCAATCCACGTGAGCTGGCAACCAAAGTGCTTGCTGCCCTAGACTTAACCGGTATCGCTGAAAAAGTTGAATTAGCCGGCCCAGGGTTTATTAATATTCATTTAGACCAAAACTGGTTAGCCAGCCAATTAAATAAAATATCTAATGATAAAAATTTAGGTGTGATACAAGCAATAAAGCCTCAAAATGTGGTGGTTGATTACTCAGCTCCTAACCTTGCTAAAGAAATGCACGTAGGACATTTACGCTCAACCATTATTGGTGATGCCGTCGTGCGCGCGCTTGAGTTTCGTGGTGAACATGTTATTCGCCAAAATCACATGGGTGATTGGGGTACACAATTTGGCATGTTATTAGCCCACTTAAGCGATAAGTTGGCCTCTAATGAAGTGGCAGAAACTGCCCTGTCAGATCTAGAGAACTTTTATCGTGAAGCGAAAGTACGTTTTGATAACGAAGACGGCTTTGCTGACCGTGCCCGCGATTACGTAGTAAAACTGCAAAGTGGCGATAGCCATTGTGCAAAACTTTGGCAACAGTTTATTGATATTTCAATTAGCCATAGCGAAGACATTTATCAAAAACTCAACGTCACCTTAGCCCGCAAAGATATTATGGGTGAAAGTGCTTACAACGATGATTTATCAAATGTTATTGATGAACTTATGGCACAAAAAATAGCGGTAGAAGACCAAGGCGCTAAAGTTGTTTTTATTAATGAGATGGCCAATAAAGACGGTGAGCCCTCAGTATTTATTGTGCAAAAATCTGGCGGCGGTTACTTATATGCCACCACTGACCTTTCAGCTTGTCGCTATCGCAGTGGTAAGTTAAAAGCTGATCGTATTATTATTTTTACTGACGCTCGCCAAGCCTTGCACTTTAAGCAAGTTGAAATTGTCGCGCGTAAAGCCGGTTTCTTACCTGAACATGTCAGTTATGATCATTGCCCATTTGGCATGATGATGGGAGACGACGGCAAGCCTTTTAAAACCCGGACCGGTGGTACGATAAAACTGGCAGAATTACTTGATGAAGCCGTTGTCAGAGCCAAAGCTGTTATTGCTGAAAAAAATCCTGATTACACGGAAGAACATTTAACTGAAATTGCCAAAAAAGTGGGTATTGGTGCGGTCAAGTTTGCTGATTTATCAAAAAACCGTACCAGTGATTATATTTTCGACTGGAAAACCATGCTCAGTTTTGAAGGTGCCACTGCGCCCTACTTACAGTATGCTTATTCACGTATTCAAAGTATTTTTACCAAAGCAGACTTTTTAGCCAGCAATAACTTGCCAGCCATTGCTATTATAGAGCCACAAGAAAAAGCTTTAGCACTAAAATTATTGCAGTTAGAAAATGTTATCGACTCTGTTATTAGCGAATGCACACCAAACTTGCTGTGTAATTATTTATATGAACTTGCCAGCCTCTACATGAGCTTTTACGAAGCCTGTCCAATATTAAAAGATGATATAGCCACTGATGTACAACAATCACGACTGGCACTAAGCTACGTCATTGCTAATACCCTTAAGCAAGGTTTAGATATTTTAGGCATTGACGTGATGGAACGTATGTAAATAAAATAGCCATGCTCAGTCGTGTTAATTCGCTCATCAAACAAGCGAATTAACACCTTTGAAATTGTCAGTTAAAGTAACGTTGGGGGCGAAAATGACAGACACGCTAAGCTTTAGTGACAGCCATTGTCATCTTGATTTTGACACTTTTAGTGCTGACCTACCCCACTTACTCAAGCAATGCCAGCAAGCCAATATTCACCATATCGTTATACCTAGTATTGGCCCTAAAAACTGGCATAAAACACTAACACTGGCAAAAAATTACAGTAGTGAAGCATTAACACTGCATCCATGTTTAGGTATTCACCCTTGGTTTCTAAATGACTTAAATGCTGATAGCCTGACTATTTTAGAGCACTTAGTTAAGACGCACCATCATGACATTGTGGCGATTGGTGAAGCGGGTATCGATGGCGTTATTGCTCAAACACAAAATAATTTAGCGCAGCAAGTTCAAGTTTTTGAACAACAACTTACCTTGGCAAAATCCTACCACTTACCTATTATTGTTCATCATCGTAAATCACATCAGCATATTGTGGCTATGCTGCGACAAAAGCAGCTGACTCAAGGTGGTATTATTCACGCATTTTCAGGCAGCTACCAGCAAGCATGTCAGTATATTGATTTAGGTTTTAAATTGGGTATCAGCGGTACAATTACCTATCCACGCGCAGAAAAAACCATCAAAGCGGTAAAGCGACTACCGCTAGCCAGCTTAGTGTTGGAAACAGACGCACCGTCAATGCCATTATATGGTTTTCAAGGCCAAGATAATTCGCCCTTACAACTGATAAAAGTATTTCAAGCACTGGTCAGCATACGCAATGAATCATCGAGTGAACTTGCCCATGCACTGGAGTCTAATATAAATGCTGTTTTAGCTTTCACTAAAACATAGTGTAAATTAATCTTAGTTAAACTTAAATCAAAGCATGGTTAGCACTAACGACTAGGTGGTCTGAAACCTTGGCGGCTAAAACGATTTAAACCACGCGTCAAGAGAAAGCCAATAACACCCGCAACCATCATCAACAAACGCATAATATCGTATTGCTCACGGCTATTTTTAATCAGTTCATCAGCCAATATCGAGCAATAGAGTGAGAGCCTAATATAACCGTGCAATTTATCAGTGCGTAATTCCTGCACAAAAGGCATCACCTCATCAGTTTGGTTGATTTTTCGCAAACTAAGACCGAAAAGATCATTAATAGATTCAGCTTGTTCTGAACTAGCGATATTTTGCCCAGTGAGACCATAAATATGCACACTCTTGACTAACGGCTGTTCTACTAGCTGGTCAGTATATTGCTGTAACTCACTAGGATTTTGCGCTAAATAAGGCAGCGTGCTTGTTGCTGCTTGTGCTAAATAAAGCTTACCCATTTTATTGGCATGAGCTTGGATTTGCAGTTGCTGGTTATCACGGCTAGTTACCCAAAAATCCATCAAAAGTACTAGCAATATAATAGCGAGCGCTAATTGCAATATTTTATTATAAATCGGTGATAATTTAGGGTATAAAGGCTGTTCTATTTGCTTCATCAAACGAATTGCTTCCTATAGTTCTATAACTGCATTATAGAACCATATTTCAAGTTTTTATACTAGGACAGTTATTTTAAATTGTGTTTTTCAAATAAGGCAGTATCGTGACGACCCAAAAAAAATCAGTTTCTTTAGACAATATTCAGCACTTAAATTTAACCCAATGGTTACCTGTTGACTCAAGCTCGAACGATATCGCCATTATTTTTGACAAAATAAAACAAACCTTTGTTTTATTTGACAATAATAACCTATCACCCCTAAAAAAATCATCAGACACCTTAGAGCTTATTGTTTTTGGTGAGCTTAACATTATTACTTTAGTCAATTTACTGAGCGAGTGTGAATTAACCTTACACTGTCTGTATAAAATCAATCAACGTAATAACGCCACAAGCTACCGATTCGGTGTACAAGTAAAGGATATTAAACAGGCACGAGATCGCCTCGCTAGCTTTAATATTAGTGAAAAAATTGAATCGGCGTTATTACTTAATGCACCAACACTTTCGATACCTGGCTTATTGGTCATGGATATGGACTCAACTACCATAAAAATTGAATGTATCGATGAAATAGCGGCACTGGCCGGTGTTGGTGAAGAAGTAGCAGCAGTGACTGAGCTGGCGATGTTAGGAGCGCTAGATTTCAGCCAGAGTTTACATCAGCGTGTGGCTAAACTTGAGCATGCGCCTGAAGATATTTTGGCACAAGTCGCCAATAACATCCCCTTGATGGAAGGCTTAGAAACTTTAGTTAACGAATTGAAAAAGCATCACTGGCGAGTTGCTATTGCCTCAGGTGGCTTTACCTATTTTGCCGATCACTTAAAACAGATGTTATCACTTGACGCTGCTGTCGCTAATGTTTTAGAAATAAAAAATAATCTTTTAACCGGTAAAGTGCTCGGTGATATTATTGACGCAAAAGCAAAAGCGGATTGCTTAATACAACTACAAAGCGAATTTGATATTGCACCCACACAAACTGTAGCTATGGGCGATGGTGCCAACGATTTGGTCATGATGGCAGCAGCACATTTAGGGGTTGCCTTTCACGCTAAGCCTTTAGTGCTAGCGCAAGCAGATGCTTGTATTACCACCTCGGGCCTAGACTGCTTATTGCATTGGCTTAAGTAGAGCTTTAGGGGCAGCTAGTTGAACATTGGCTAACTTGCCTCGATATTCTAAAAAATTTAACATTAATGGCTAAGCCTTAAAGATCAGACCCTAAAGATAAAATCTTAAAAGTTATGTGCTAAACGATAGCGAAAAAGCTCTTCTTGGGTAGTATCAAAAATTTGTGCAATACCCGCGACACTCCAAATATTTTGTTCGATTTGTTTGCCGCGATGAATAGCATAAGCACTAATATAACTGAGTTCAGGATGAAGGTAGCTCATATCAGGTTCGCCAACACGTGAAAGTTTTATCATTAAACAAAAAAATTGACCCTTTTTCAGTGCATGATAAATAAAGCTTTGTTTTAATTCTTCGCTGTTTAACTCTGAAGACAGTTTTATTGTTACCGCTTCGTCTACTATCTCGACACTGGTGTTAAGCGCAATGTAAAGTACACGGCAACTTGGCTTATCCATGTGCTGCATTTTTTTTAGCTTGGCAGTCAAGCTTGTCATCATACCTGCGTGAGCCAAAATAGGGTATAAGTTGTAAGATGAGTCACCATCACTTAGTTGCTGCATTACTGACATTAAGTTGCTACGACAGTCGCCACCGGCAATAACCTCTGATTTATAACGACTACCACTTGTTTGCATAACAAGCGCGGGAATCGTTGAACTTGCACTGTAAATATTACGCAATGCTCTGGCTAAATCGGGGCTAAAGGTATCATATTCGTCAGAGGTTAATTTATCACTATTTTTATCAATCAAGGCTTTAAAGAACTTACGGCCAATATGTTGATGCTGCTGAACAAAAATCCGTAAGTTAATAATATTTTTTGCGCTATTTACTCGCACAACTTCATAAGGTAAGTCAGTTAAATCAAACGCTGAGGTGATTTTTTGTAACTTAGGGAAGCTTAAGTAAACCATGTCACCTTTTACCAACGCAGATGTTTTATCTAAGGCGATCTTCAAGCCAGAGGTAGAGAAATCAAGAGAAGCACCAGGAGAGATAACGTCATCAATCTCAACATGAACTGGCGTTTTATAAGTAAAACGTAACTCTTGTCGCTTATTTCTATAGTTTATACCAATGTTATTAACACTGAACTTTTCACTTAGGCGTTTATGACCAAACTTTTTCAATTTAACGCTATTAATCCCCTGGTAAGACCATGATTGATATGCCTGCGTATTTTCATTTTGTGTCACATCATTTACCACAACAATATAAGGTGTTTTAGCTAATAATGTCTGAATCTCGTCAGATATTGGCGCATTTAAATACGCGTTTTTCTGATTACTGGTATTAGAGAGAGTAAAGTTTGACTGAGCACGACTTGGCACTACATCCAACAAAGCCAGTTGCGTAATTAAGAAGTTTTCTTTTGACGCTGCAAAAGCCAAAAATTGTCTCATAAACTCAGGGTCATCACCAAGCTGGTGTTCATCGCCAGTATAAAAATATGACTTGCCTTGGCTTTGATGAATAAAACTGAACACTAATAGCGACTGTCCAGATAGCGCTAGCTTTTTAAGTTGAGCTATTCGTTCTGGCGTAATTAAACAAAATAACATCGAGTTATGTTGCTCATCTTGCCAATACTGATAAAGACCTTGGTTATTATGGCAAGTTAGGGCATATTTTGCGGTAAAAGTAGTCTTGTTTTTTTCAATAAAAACAGGCAGTTCATTAGATTCAGGTAGCACATATTGTTCAAAGCTACGTGTTTGTAAAGCACTAATAGTATTATCTAAATTAATTTTGTAGCGACGTTTATTCTCTTGAATAAAGCTAATCATATATTTTTTAAAACTATCAGAAGCAAATTTTTCTTGATGAATTCTTTCTACCCCCACCAGCTGCATGTTGTCTAATAGGGTCAAGTTTTTAACTTTGTAAGTAAAGTCGCTCTCAGGCATTAATTGAAACTGGTCTTCCAGGCCACTAAAACGTAAAGTAATTTGCTGACCAATATCAATAGGTCTTAGGTCGTTCATTTTGAACTTACAGCCACTGACACTTAAGTCTGCAGTGGTACATTTAAATTTACGGTCTTTATCTATAGTGACTTGAATCGAGATAGCACAATTCATCCGTTCTTCAATGCGATTATAATAAAGACCAAAGTTATAGAATTTTGCCGGATATTGTGATTTTTCAGATATTTTAATACTATCTTCAGGTGCTTTAGTACTATCTTCAGTTGCGTCTTTACTGACCTGAGCTTTCTCTTTTTGATAAATAACACGAAAGTTATTTTCCGTATTCATTGTTGCTTCGTAGACACCAAGACTGTAGCTGCCATAATGCCTAAGCGCTTCTGTAAAAACCAAACTCGCGACATCGTCTAGAAAATGTATCCTGTCTTGGTGTTCAAAAACCTTACATTCACCGTCGACGTGACCGCGTAAGTCAATCAAACGAGTACAAGGTGCAGCAAGACGTTTTAATTCCATTTTTAAAAGAAAACGTTCACTCTGTGGAAAGTTTTTTGAGACAGCATAGAATCTAGTTTCAAAGTCACTATTTAAGACTTGACCACTAAATTCATCAATAATTTTTTTATATTTTGAAAGATGTTTATTCATTTACGCTTCAATATCTTTACAATAAAGTCAACTATGCATCGTATATTCATTTAGTATCCGTACCATGTTATAAAATCAATACCACAACATACTATTCAACGTTGAATAGTAAACAATTACTCTTTAACTGTTTTAAAGCAATAACCATACCTGTTAACTTGCTATAAAAGCAGTAAATAACTTGCTATAAAAACAGTAAAACTAAAAAACTTTACTTACCATAAACTAAATAATGACATTAGTTCAACTAAAACCCTGAATATAAAGAATAATAACAAAATAATAATTTCCCTGACAAACAGCATTTAAGTATTTCACCCTGTTGTTTTGTCATAATTTTGACTCATTGCATAGCAATAGGTTAAAAACCTACATTTAGACAATAGGCAGCCAAATGGCAAAGTTAGCAAAATTAGAATTCGTTTGTACAGATTGCGGCATGAACTACCCTCGTTGGCAGGGACAATGCCGATGTGGGGCATGGAATACCTTAGCTGAGATGAAAATCTCAACTAGCCAAAGTAAAAGCGCAACAAAAAGTCGTATCTCAACCGGCGGTTATGCCGGTGGTACTGGCGGTGGCTCTAAAAAAATTAATGAAATAGCCTCTACTGAGGCTGAAAAGCAATTAACCGGCATTGGTGAGCTTGACCGAGTATTATCTGGTGGCGTAACTACCGGGTCAGTTAATATCATATCAGGTGACCCCGGTGCAGGAAAAACCACCTTACTGTCGGATTTAGTTGCCCGTATGTCACAATTAATGCCGTCGCTTTATTGTACTGCTGAAGAGTCGCTTTCACAGTTCAAAAATAGGGTTCAGCGTTTAAAACTTGATTATAACCCTGACAAATTGTACTTGTTGTCAGAAACGAGTGTTGAAGCCATTATTGAAGAGCTAGAGCAAAAAAAAATAAAATTTGCCGTTATTGACTCCATTCAAGCCGTAGTCACCGACAATGCCAATGGTAGCCCGGGCTCACCATCACAAGTAAAAGGTGCCGCTCAGTTATTAACGCAATACTGTAAACAAAATAATGTCACTATGTTTTTGATTGCACATGTCAATAAAAACAATGAAATTGCTGGACCTCAAACCTTAGTCCATATTGTTGACGCACTATTACATATCGATACTAATGATGGCCAAATACGCACCTTAAGAGCGAATAAAAATCGCTTTGGTGACATTGATACCGTTGGCATTTTTAAAATGTGTGAACGCGGTATGCTCAGTGTTGATAATCCTAGTGAAATATTTTTATCGGGCTCGAGCACAGAGTCTCCTGGCTCAGCGATTACCTGTATCCGAAAAGGTAATCGAAACTTATTATTAGAAATTCAGTGCCTCACCACAGAAACCGAAGCCGAGTTTCCACAGCGAGTATGTGTTGGCCTCAATATGAACCGTATTAAAATGTTAACCGGTATTTTACGTAAACATACCAAAACCAAAATTTATCATGATACTTTTTTCAATATTATTGGCGGTCTAAAAATAGATGAATCAGAAACCTGTATTGATCTTGCTCTTGTTACGGCACTATTAAGCAGCTTAAACGAATTTGTGATCCCAAGAACCACTTGCATCATGGGTGAATTGAGCTTAAATGGCGATGTGCGTCCGATTGACAGCGGTGTGCCACGGGTAAAAGAAGCGGCCCAACATGGCTTTACTGAAATATTTATTCCGTTTAGAAATTATCATAAATCGATGGAAGGCTTAGGCGCTAAAATATCACCAGTAAAGACTATTCATGAGTTAATTGAGCTGATTAAGTAACGCGATGTCAATAAACATCACTAGTGAGATTAAGTATTTAATGTTCAATATTAAATACTTAACAAGGTTAGCTCAATTTATACCAATCCCATTAAGTTATTGCTCACTTGTACTAGTTAAAATAGCTCAAGGCTGTGTTGCTCTCACTCCCAATAGCCAGCTATTGCTCAATCGAGCGCCTTACCTTGAGTTATTTTGCCTGCGCACAACAAGATCACAAATTTAATGGAGATGGTATTATACCAATTTGATTAATTAAGTGATCTACTTTTTCATGAGGAAAAATGAAGAAATACAAGGCATAAAATTTAGTCAGTAGTTATTCTACTTATAAATTTTATAACGCTGTAGTTATTCATTTTAACCATTAAAAATGAGCAGGTAATTAATCAACTTGGTATTACACTGATGCCATAGAATGGTGTGAATTCTTCTCAAAGTTAGCTTATTTAACAATCATTTTATTAGATAAGTTGATATTCACATCAGTTGTTACCTTGTCACTTCTTTTTATTAAAGGCTGACAAAGTTTGATGGAGTATTCAGACAAATTACAGAGCTGAATAGCCCTTTGCTAGGGATAAATTTTGTTCTTGCCACAGCATTCACTAAAAGTATTGCTAAATGTCTTTGGTTGTATGAATATCAGCTAATATTGCTAGCTGATGAATTATTTAATCAGATTTCTGAACAGGATAGTAAATAGCTAACATCAGCTATTATCCTGCTTTACAATGATTGGTTAAATGCGTTATATCTATAGGCTAGTGATGGTAAAATGTACTGTGTGTAAATTAAATTATTAGGTAACTGAAATAAAATGATAAAAGTACTTATTGAGCGTGTACTCGCTGACGATATGGAAACAATATATGATGCTGAAATTCGCAAAAGCTTAACAGCAATAATGACAGCAAAAGGTTATATTTCTGGCGCATCGTACAGCAACGTTAATAACCCCAATATTAGAACCATTATCACCAACTGGGATAATGTTGGTTGCTGGAACCGTTGGCATAAGTCAAATATACGTCGTGAAGTTAATAAGACGATTATTTTAATGCTGATACAAGACGAAAAAATTAAAGTATTAATGTCTCAGTCATAATTTTCTTTATTAACATCTGAGCAGTGCTCAAAGTTACCCTTAGAAGCATTAAACCTAATGCCTCATTTAGTGATTAGAAAACTCTAGTATTAAACCGAGAGTTAATCTCTGCAATGTACATAAAAGAGCGTTAATTCTTCAGTTTCAACAACTTCTCAGTGAAGCTCAACTTGAGAACTTAAAATTCAATTTAACTCAAGGTTACTTTCATTATTATATAGCTAAAATGTAGGACATAATGACCTGCATTTTAGCTCTTTATCGAGTACAAAAATAAAAAATTAAAAAATCACTACAGTATATTTTGCTGTAGAAATCATCTATGCCAAACTATCTATGCCACCCATAAACTATCTATGCCACCCATCATTAAAACCCAATAACTTACCCCACAAACACCTGATAAATCATTGGATTTTAAAATAATTAAACCTATAACACTAGTGATAATACCAGTTCCATTAAGTTTGTGATCTTGTTGTGCGCAGGAAAAATAACTCAAGGTAAGGCGCTCGATTGAGCAATAGCTGGCTATTGGGAGTGAGAGCAACACAGCCTTGAGCTATTTTAACTAGTACAAGTGAGCAATAACTTAATGGGATTGGTATAACATAGCTTAATGACTGATTAACAAAAGATGTTATACGCAGGAAAAACGACCAAACATATTGATTTTATTAACTAAAAATTGACAAGCGAATGCAACGAAAATTCAGGTGTAGTTAATAACTTTAATGCGCAGCTCTGATCAACACTGTAAAAAGGAAAGCACTAGCATTTAATACTGTGCTTTCCCATTATAGCGTTTTAGATAAATCTCATGTAAAGCATAAACCAAACATTATTTAATAAAGCTAAGGAATAAATAGACCGCTAACACCACAGCGACCCACATCGCCATGCTGCCTAAAGGGTTACTTTTTGAAAGCAAACCACTTACTCGATTATTTTTTTCCGCAAAATAATTAGAAGAAAAATTTAGTTTTGCCTTTATTTTATCTCGCACTATACCGTCTGTTTTCCAAATAGTATTGAACATACTTTGCAATACCCTTGGCATCGCGCGGCGGTATACCCAGTCAAAATCTAGATTTGTTGAGCGAAGCTCTGGTGGATATTTCCCTCTTAGGTTGAGCCAG
The DNA here is from genome assembly GCF_007954265.1 of Colwellia sp. C1TZA3. GTDB lineage: Bacteria > Pseudomonadota > Gammaproteobacteria > Enterobacterales > Alteromonadaceae > Cognaticolwellia. Next base: position 78,152 of record NZ_VOLS01000008.1, read on the forward strand.
ACAAAGGCTAACGCTGAGAAGAACAATAATTGTGTTTGAGCTAAAACGTGGGTTGCATCATATGGATTGTACCCTGTGTCATAAGGCAATAAAGAGTACAGTGCTGATGGATAAATACCAATGGCCATACAAAGCCCTGCCGCGATAGCCATTGCAAATAACATATTTTTAGGTGGATCGCTTACACGAATACCTGAATCATGAGCGAAAAATGCAAAATAAGGAATTTTTATACCGGCATGATGAAAGACACCTGCAGAGGCAAATAATAACATTAGCCAAATCCAGTCATAACCTTCTTCAAGCGCTGCCGACATCACCATTGATTTACTCACAAAACCACTAAAAAGAGGGAATGCTGAAATAGAGGCCGCGCCAATGATACATAATATGGTGGTTTTGGGCATTGTTTTATATAGACCGCCCAGATCAGAGCCGTTGATCTTGCCCGTCATGTGCAATACAGCGCCCATCGACATAAATAACAAGCCCTTAAAAATCACATCATTAAAAGCGTGTGATACAGCTCCGTTAAGCGCCAATGTTGTTCCTATCCCTATGCCAACTACCATAAAACCGACTTGGTTGATCAGGCTATAAGCCAGTACTCGGCGTAAATCATTTTCAATGACAGCAAAGAAGATAGGGAAACAGGTCATAGCCGCGCCAATATAAACCAGCAGCTCGGTACCTGGATATGCTCTAGCTAACGCATAAACCGCTACTTTGGTAGTGAAAGCGCTTAAAAAAACAGTACCGGTAACCGTCGCTTCTGGGTAGGCGTCGGTCAGCCAGTTATGGGCGATAGGAAACGCACACTTAATACCAAAAGCAATAAAAATCAGCCAACCCGCAATGCTATCAAGACCTATATAGCCAAATGCTAATGTGCCATTTTCAGCCGCGTAAAAAAGTGCGCCTGCTAACAGAATAACACCTGAAAGAACTTGAACAATAAGATAGCGCATACCGGCAACATAGGATCGTTGAGTACGCCTAGCCCAAATAAGAAATACTGAGGTAAACGCTAGCAGTTCCCAGAAAACAAACAAGGTCAATAAATCACCGGCAAACACCGCGCCTAAACCACTACCCGCGTATAACATGGCTGACACTTGTTGCACTGTGTCTTTAACATGTAACGAGTAAATGATGGCAATAAATGCGGCAATGTGAAAGACATAACCAAACATCAGGCTCAATTTATCAACACGATAAGGGCTAAGCTGATAATCAAGAAAAGCAAATTGTAAATGAATACCTTCAGGCACCATCCATAGGTGCAACGCACTGATGATCGGCACTGCTATCATCAAAGCATTACGTAAAACCCCACGGGTAAAGGCAGCAATTAAAGCGCCAATAAAAAAAGGCACAAAGGCAGGAATTTCAATCATCCACATGATGATCTCCTGTTTCTGATGTTAGCTTGTTGGCTAACTTTTCGTTGTTGGTATTAGCTGAATTATTCATCTCTGTATTTTCATAGTAATCTTCGTCACGCATAAGAAAAGTTCGCATCCAGGTGGCAACCACGACTAGGATCACACAACCTACAAAACCATAAAGAGGATAGAAACCCCAGAGATTCTCCCAACTGTGCATAACATGGCGGTGGATAACAAAGTCCAAAATAAGTAATAGCGCACAACAACCATAAAGGATGTGTAAAACACGTTTTACATTTTTAGGATCATCAAATAAGTACTTTTTCTCATTTTTCATGAACTATTCCCTGCCGGCTAAAATTGCCGAGGCTAAATCAAATAAAGGTTGTGGATAGACAAACAGGATCAAGCAGCCCAAAGTAGTAATACCAATGGCGAGTAAAGAAGGCCATGGGGCTTCTTTAATTTGAGTTTGTGCTAGCGGCTCTTTGCCTAAAGTATTAGAGAAAAAAGCATGATAGGGAATAGGCAATAAATAAGCGATATTAAGCAAAGAACTGAGCATCAGCACCACCATTAATGTCCATTGCTGAGCTTCCATTGTGCCCATGACTAAAAACCACTTACTCCAAGTGCCACCTGTGGGTGGCACGCCAATAATACTGAGACTGGCAATAAAAAATGCGATCATGGTCAGCGGCATTTGTTTTCCTAGTCCACGCATTTCACTGATTTTCGACTTATGGGCAGTAACCAAAATAGCTCCGGCACAGAAAAACAAGGTAATTTTACCAAACGCATGGGTAGCAATATGCATAGAACTGCCAAGCACACCTGAGGAGTTCGCTAATAGCGCCCCCATAGTGATATAACCCAATTGACTGATGGTTGAATAGGCCAGTCTTGCTTTTAAGTTATCTTGTCGCATCGCCACGATAGAGGCTAGTAACACCGAAGCGCCTGCCAAATAAAGTAAGAATTGCGTCGTCGGTAATACCGCTAATAAATCTAAGCCAAAAATAAACACACAAACTTTTAAAATAGTAAAAACACCCGCTTTAACTACAGCCACAGCGTGTAACAGTGCACTTACCGGTGTTGGTGCAACCATCGCCGCGGGTAGCCAGCGATGAAAAGGCATAATAGCCGCTTTACCAATGCCAAAAATAAACAGTACTAGCAGTGCGCCTGCCACTGTTTTGTCGACATTAGTATCAAAGATGCCACCTTGTTTGAAATCTAAGGTGCCAGCGACAAACCAAGTACCCACGATGGCCAATAGGAAAAAGGCAATAGAAGTACTTAATAAAATACCTAAATATACCCTACCGCCCTGTTTGGCTTTTTCGGTACCTGAATGGGTCACTAACGGATAGGTAGAAAGTGTCAGCACTTCGTAAAAAATAAATAAGGTGAACAAGTTATCTGAAAAAGCGATACCCATTACCGCACCAATAGCTAAGGCAAAACAAGTATAGAAACGGGTTTGATTTTCTTCCTCGTGACTGCGCATGTAGCCAATGGCGTAAAAGGTAGTGATCAACCAAAGGAAACTGGCGATTAACGCGAACAACATACCCAGTGGTTCAATGGAAAAACTAATGGCTAAATCAGGAATTATTTCCCACCAAAAGACATTGACCGTCTCTCCTAAGAGGATATTCTGATATAAATTGATGACGATATACAGCAATATGATACTTGCTGTAATGGTTATCGACTCTCGAATGTTTGGGTATTTACCGGCTGCAATAATACCGAACGTGGTCAGTAAAGGGATCACAATAGCGAGTTGCAGCATCACTTCCAAAGAGAAATTCATGGTGACACTCCAAATAAACTCTGAGCCGCAGATTGTGCGACCTGTACACTAAGACGAGTATCTATACCAAAATAGATATTGGCTATTATCAGTGTCCATATCGGAATAATAAATAATAGCGGTGCTTCTTTTACAGGTGTTTTCCCAACGAGTGGCGCCTTAAAGTAAGCTACTTCTATAATGCGCCAAACATAAATAACAGCCAATAGTGAGCCTAATAAGATAAGTATGGCAACAGGCCACCAACCTTTTTCAAGCAAAGCGGTCAATAAATACCATTTACTGATAAACCCCACTGTCAGTGGTACACCAATTAAGCTTAATCCGCCAACAACAATAGCGGCCATCGTGAGTGGCATTTGGCGGCCTAAACCATGGAAACTACTGAGTTGAATATTACCCAGTCGATAGACTACAGCTCCTAACGCTAAAAAGATGGCACCTTTCATTAGCGCATGGTTAAACATGTGCAGTAAGGTTGCAGTTAACCCCATCACAGTACCAGTGCTTAACCCAACAATGATATATCCAACTTGCGCTATGCTCGAGTAAGCAAAGATATGTTTGACATTTTTTTGATAGATAGCCACGCTTGAAGCAACAAAAATCCCCACCAAACCTAATAGTAGAAACAAGGTTTCTAAAGGTAGTGTTGCAAAAGAAAAAGAAAATCCAAAGACAGTAAATGTGAAACGAATAAGTAAATAAATGGCGACTTTTGTTGCCGTTGCCGCTAAGAAGGCGGTCACTATCGATGGCGCATACGCGTAGGCGTTAGGCAGCCATAAATGCAGAGGAAACAAGGCTAGTTTTAAACAGACGCCAACAATAACAAAAACAAACGCGGTAAATACTGTCCGTGTTTGCTCTACCTCAGGTAGGCGTTGAGACAGGTCTTCCATATTCAGTGTGCCGGTCATTTGATACATCAGACCGATGCCAATTAATATAAAAGTGGCGCCAATAGTGCCCATAATTAAATATTGAAAGGAGGCCCAAAGTGCTCGTCTGTCATTACCTAGAGCAATTAATGCATAGGCCGATAGAGAAGATATTTCAAGAAATACAAAGACATTAAAGGCATCTCCTGTAGAGACAATACCCAGCATACCGGTTAAAGATAACAAGTATAAAACATAGAAAAGTGTGTGTTTCTCTTTAGGAATTTCTTTTTCTATACTGGTTTGGGCAGCAATTAAAACCACGGTACTAATGGCTGAAATAATCAATAACAAAAATGCATTGAGCTTATCAATGCGATATTCGATACCCCAAGGCGCTTCCCACCCCCCGAATTCATAGCTAATAACGCCTGAAGTCATCACTTGCTGTAACAATAAGATACTAACAATAAAAGCTAAACCACTAGCAAGTAGTGAAAACAGCCAAACTAATTTAGGGTGTCTTAACAGCAAGCATAACGGTGCTGCCATTAACGGTATAATTACCTGTAAAATAGGCAGATGTGCTATCACGCTTGATCACCTTCTGTTACTTGTTGTTGTGAGTCTACTTGAGTTTGATTATCCAAATTTTGGACATCTTCTTCCTCAATACTGCCATAAGCTTCTTTAATGCGAACGACTAACGCAAGCCCCAAAGCTGTGGTCGCAATGCCAACGACAATCGCGGTGAGAATTAATACATGCGGTAGAGGGTTAGAGTATTGGCTTATGCCATCGGCTAATATCGGCGCTGTACCGCCTTCAACTTTTGCCATACTAATATAAAAAATAAATACTGACGTTTGAAAAATAGCCAGTCCAACTATTTTTTTAATTAAGTTGCCATGAGCAATCACAATGTAAAGCCCGCACATCATTAGTACTACCACAACCCAGTAATTTAAAAGCCCCAAAATCATGATGATGACTCCTGATTATTGTTATTGTTATTGATTTTTTGCATTTCTCTACGGCCAGCAAAATTAAAAAATATAATGATCATCACCGAGGCAACGGTGCAACCAACACCCCACTCGATTAACAAAATCCCTAAATGTTGGCCAGCAATAGGGTCACTGGATAAAACATTGTAATCAAAGAAATTGCCGCCATTGAATAAAGAAACGAGACCAACACAGCCATAAAACAAAACCCCCACAGCAGTAATTAACTGGATAAAGTCTTGATTAATGACCTTTCGTGCGTTGCTTAGACCAAATATCATGGCATATAAAATAATCGCTGCAGCGAAGATCACGCCAGCCTGAAAGCCCCCACCAGGACCAAAGTCACCATGAAATTGAACATAGAGTGCAAACAATAAAATGAATGGGATCAAAATTTTAGTGATAATGCGCAGCACTAAATTTTGCTCATGCATAGAGTCATCTAAAGCAGTAATATCTTCACTATCTTCGGGACGACGAGCCACGGATAGCAGTGCCAAAACCCCAATACCTGCAGTAAAAATAACGACAACTTCACCAAAAGTATCGAATGCTCGATAACTTGCCAGCACAGAAGTGACAATATTTGGTATGCCAACTTCCTGCATTGAATCATTAATATAACGGGGAGCAACATGGTGGTGAATGGGAGCATCTGCCGAGCCATAATAGGGCATATCTAAGGTGCCATAAATCAGCAAAGCGCCAGTAATCGCAATGACTAGGAGTGCTAGTAAAGGTTTATGTCGCGTAACTTTTTCAGTACGCCCAGTCATAGTAATAACCACTAACATCAGCAAAGTCGATATGCCAGCGCCTACCGCCGCTTCAGTAAACGCCACATCCACCGCATCCATAGCGACAAAAAAGCTAGCGGATAATAGACCATAAATACCCAGTAACATGACGACTGCAAACAAGTCTTTCATTCTGATAATAGCAAAAGCAACCACCATCAATAAGGTTAATAAAACAATATCAATTATTAATTCGATGAGTTTATCTCCTTGCTATTATCGCCTTTCTCTAGTGCTGGCATTAGCCCATTGCGCATTGCTGCTTTTGCCAGTACATGACTTGTAGTAGGGCCAACCAACAGAGTCAATAATAAGATCATTACAAGTTTGGCAAAAATTAAAAAGTCAGGGCTGTAAAACATCAGGCCAATTAAAATCATACCCGCACCTAGGGTATCGGTTACACCAACGGCATGCATACGAGTATAAAAGTCGGGGAAACGTAAAAGGCCTACACCACCTGATATACAAAGAAAACAGCCAATAAACAAGCACAAGGCACCGGTAAAGTTTAGAATGACGTCCATTTAAGGTTCCTGTTTCAAAGATTTATTCTCGGTGGGCGCATGACTAAATTTATTAGTATCTGAGTAGCGCAAAACGCCAATGACACTAATAAAGTTAATCAGCGCGTAAACAATCGCGATATCCAAAAACTCAGGCCGTCCCATAACGAAACCTAATAATGAAATCAGCAATACTGTTTTAGTACCAAACATATTGACGGCTAAAATACGATCGTAAAGCGTGGGACCAACGACCCCTCTTATGATAGCTAAAATCATGACGACAAAAACGGCGAGTGTGGCTGCAATTAACATTAGCGTTCCAACAAAGTGACGCGGCGATCCATTTCACCAGCGATTAATGATTCTATATCTTTACGAAGTAGTGCATGTACTAACACTTCGTCGTCTATCAGGTCGATTGCTACCGTGCCGGGAGTTAAGGTAATAGAGTTCGCATATACTACCTTGCCGACATCGGTTTTTTGGCTAATTTTAATTCTCTTTAGCGTCGGTGATATACTCTTATTACCTAACCAAACATGCTTAACCACCGTGATGTTTGCTTCAATTATTGCTTTAATAAGCCACAAGTAATAACCAAAAATATTACGCGTTAAATAGATCGGTTGTGACTCATGATCAACTACATCCATTTTATGAACAATAACTAAAACCAACATAATAGCGGCGAAGCCAAGTGCCAACATTAGCACGGTATTGTGGCCTGAGTTGAGCAGCCAAAAAGCGGCTAAAGTTAAAAATAAACTGATAGTATGACGTTTCATAATCCTTCACCTTTGCCTAATAAAATCTTACGAGAAATAATACGCGTCGCTTTTTGAATAACACGATTGATAGCACTATTAAGCCCTTTTTGAGTTTCTTCAATTAATATGTCCGGAATACGGTTAAGTGAAATAGTTAATGAGCAATGCTGATATAAATGACCATCATTTTTTTCAATTTGAGAGATGATAAATATGATCGATGATATATGCGGTTCAACTTTTGATAAAGCAAGTATCAGTCTTCGTTCAATATCAGCTTCCGATGTATGGCCTAAACCACCTATAGAGTATTGAATATCAATCTTCATCATCTTTACTCTGATCTACTGTTAGTAGAGCATGTTGTTTTTATAAGATCGTATCTACGATCATTGAGTTGTTCAATTGTGTCGATAGGCGCAAGTGCATCATTTGAAAATTTATCTACAATACGCTTTTTCAATTCATCAATCGGTAAACAAGTCTTAATAAAGTTATTTGTTAAGAACGACTGCCTGCTTTTACCTACCCTATATGAATAGGCTCTTTCTGTAAAAGTGCTTGGTTTGGTTTTTTCTTTTGTTAACCCACCACTTTTTGCATTACCGGCATTTACAATTCCACTAAGAAATCCTTCGATGTAAATAATACAAGGTTGTGCATTAGCAGTAGCTGAATTAGTTTTAAAAGCATTACATGACTTAAGCAGGCTTTGATTATTATCAAATTGAATTGTCTCATTACCTATCACTTGCCATGAAAAGAGTGACGTCATCAAGACAAAAAAAACATTGAGCTTTTTGATCTTTTGACAGCGAAAAAAAGAACTGCTTTCATTAAATAACATAATATTTTGCCTAGCTACTTTGCCGCGAACATTTATAACTCACTTGCTGTTGCAGGTAAATTCGAATATTATTGATGTTATCATCGAAAAAACTTGGCATAGAAATCTATGAGTCCACTTAACTATAATCATTTGTTTTATTTTTATGTCGTTGCTACTGAAGGAACTATTAGCAAAGCGAGTGCAAGATTAAACCTAACGTCACAAACAATAAGTGGCCAAATAACCAGTTTCGAAACTCAAGTTGGGGTTAATTTATTTGATCGTAAAGGAAAAAAATTATACGTTTCAGAAATGGGGCAATTGATCTACAGCTATGCTGAAGAAATTTTTCAACTAGGTGATGAAATAAAACATATTCTGAAAAGGCAGCAACCCGTACTATGGCATACATTTACCGTAGGAATAACAAATGTCATACCTAAAGTATTGGCACAAAAATTACTATCACCAGTATTAAATATGAATGAGCGTGTACGCTTGATCTGTATTGAAGGTGATCAAAATAGTTTATTGGCAGACTTAGCAGTTAATAAGTTAGATTGTATATTGACTGACCAACCGCTTCAGTTAGGCAATCATGTCAAAGCATACAATCATCTGCTCGTTGAAAGCAGTTCTACTTTCTTTGCGGCAGAAACACTATTACAAAGCACTACAGGTAACTTCCCTCAATATTTATCAGAGCTTCCTTGGCTAATGCAGAGTAAAAAATCAGAAGTAAGAGGCCGCTTATCATCATGGTTGGAAAAACAGAATATATCACCCAATATTGTTGCAGAATTTGACGATAGTGCATTAATGAAAACTTTTGGAGAAGCAGGTTATGGTGTTTTTACCAGCCCAACACTTATTGAAGAGTACGTAGTTGATAAATACGATGTTAATATTATTGGCCGCACTGATGAAATTAAAGAGCATTATTACATCATTTCTCCTGAGCGAAGGCTAAAACATCCCGCAATTCTTGAAATAGTAACTGCTGTAAAAAAATAGCTTTATCTTAAATCGAAAAATTATTTAACTGGTGAGGTAATACCAATTTGATTAATTAAGTGATCTACTTTTTCATGAGGAAAAATGGATAAATACAAGGCATAAAACTTAGTAAGTAGTTATTCTACTTATAAATTTTATAACGCTGTAGTTATTAATTTTAACCATTAAAAATGAACAGGTAATTAATCAACTTGGTATAAATCCTTCTGGCTTAATATTAATAAGGTGGTCTAACAATTCTTTTAATCTTGATTCAGCAGTATTACCAATATAAAAACCAGCAATACCAGTGCGCTATGCCATTCCCATAACTGCGAGAGCAATATCTTGATCTTCTATTCTCTGTTTTTAGGCGTTTTTTTTGAGGAGAAGCTTCAATAAGTTTTCTAGTGGGGAAATTCATTAGCAAAAAATTATTTTCATCCTTATAAAACGCTGACAAAAATTAAAAAATCGCTATAGCATATTTTTGCTATAGCGATTTTTAGGTTTTTATGGCGTTATATTTTGCTCAATAAGCTAGATGAAATATATCCCCTTGCCACTTCACGCTAACATTTACGAAGGTTCATAATCTAAGTTAGCTGACAACCAACGTTCCGCCTGTGGCATGGTCATTTCTTTACGTGCGGCATAACTTTCAACTTGGTCTTGTGCAACTTTCGCCACGGCAAAGTATTTAGACTCTGGATGCGCAAAGTACCAACCACTTACCGCAGCACCAGGCCACATAGCAAAACTTGAAGTTAAGTCCATACCAATGTTTTCTTCGACATTGAGTAAGGTCCAAATCAAGCCCTTTTCTGTGTGTTCTGGACAGGCAGGATAACCTGGCGCAGGCCTAATACCTTGATATCGTTCACGAATTAAACTGTCGTTATCTAAGGTTTCATCTGGCGCATAACCCCAGTATTCTTTACGAATTTGCTGATGTAAATATTCGGCGCTTGCTTCGGCTAATCTATCGGCAACGGCTTTAATTAAAATACTATTGTAATCATCATGATCGGCATTAAAGGCTTTCACTAACGCCTCAACACCAAAACCAGCTGACACAGCAAAAGCACCAATATAGTCATCAACGCCTGAGGCTTTATCGGCCACATAATCAGCTAAACAGCGATTATATTGGCCCGTGGGCTTTTTACTTTGTTGACGTAATTGATGCAGCTTCATTAAAGGTTCAGTACGCGAGTCGTCGGTATAAAGCTGTAAGTCATCTTGGTCACGATTCGCTGGAAATAAACCAAATACCGCTTTTGCCGTCAACTTTTTATTATTAATAACATCATCTAACATCGCATTAGCGTCATTAAATAGCTTAGTCGCTTCTTCGCCCACCACTTCATGCCTAAGAATTAAAGGGTACTTACCGGATAATTGCCAAGTCATAAAAAATGGCGTCCAATCGATATAGTGCCTAACAATATTTAAGTCGATGTGATCAAGTACACTAACGCCTAATTTATTCGGCACCTTAGGTGTATAGTTATCAAAATTAATAGGCACCGCATTGGCACGCGCGTCTTGCAAAGAAATCAAACTAGAACGTGGACCTTTTTTATAATGGCGCTCGCGCACTTTAACGTATTCAGCTGCTTGGCGTTCAACAAAGGCGTCTCTATGCTCATCAGAAAGCAGTGTACTAACCACAGAAACCGAACGTGAAGCATTAGGTACATAAACTACAGGATGTTTATATTGATGTTCAATTTTTACCGCGGTATGGGCTTTAGAGGTTGTAGCACCACCAATAAGCAAGGGTAAGTTAAACTCCTGGCGCTGCATTTCCTTGGCCACATGCACCATTTCGTCAAGCGATGGCGTGATCAAACCCGATAAGCCAATAATATCAACTTTTTCTGCACGGGCGACACGTAAAATATCTTCACACGATACCATCACACCTAAATCGATAATTTCGTAGTTATTACACTGTAAAACTACGCCAACAATATTTTTGCCAATATCATGAACATCGCCTTTCACCGTTGCTAAAAGTATTTTACCGTTAGATTTTACTTCGGTTTTTTCTGCTTCAATAAAAGGATTTAAATGCGCTACCGCTTGTTTCATTACCCGGGCAGATTTTACCACTTGCGGCAAAAACATTTCACCAGCACCAAATAAATCACCGACCACATTCATGCCGTCCATCAACGGCCCTTCAATAACATCTAATGGTCGTTTAGCCACTAATCTAGCCGCTTCAGTATCCTCAAGAATAAACTCATTAATGCCTTTTACTAACGAATATTCTAGGCGCTTATTCACCTCTAATTCACGCCAAGTTAAATCAGCTTTGCTATTTTGACTACCCGCTTGGCCACGATATTCTTGTGCGACATCAAGTAGGCGTTCAGTAGCGCCGTCATCAGAGTTTTGTATAACATCTTCAACCGCTAAGCGCAGGTTGTCAGGAATATCAGAATAAATCGCTAACTGACCGGCGTTAACTATACCCATGTCCATGCCATTTTTTATCGCATGATAAAGAAAAACCGCATGAATGGCTTCGCGCACTGGGTTATTGCCGCGAAATGAGAATGAGACATTAGATACACCACCCGAAATCATAGCGTGGGGCAAGTTTTGCTTAATGTCAGCTACCGCTTCAATAAAATCACGGGCATAATTATTATGCTCGTCGATGCCAGTAGCAACCGCAAAAACATTAGGATCGAAGATAATATCTTCAGCCGGATAGCCAACTTCATTGACTAAAATATCATAAGCCCGCTGACAAATTTGATACTTACGTTCACGAGTATCGGCTTGGCCTTTTTCATCAAACGCCATAATAATAACCGCAGCGCCATAACGGCGCAGCAGTTCGGCTTGTTCACGAAAATTGTCTTCGCCCTCTTTCAAACTGATTGAGTTAACAATGCCCTTACCTTGGATACATTTTAAACCCGCCTCTAAAATATCCCATTTAGAAGAGTCCAACATAATCGGCACTTTAGCGATATCTGGCTCACCAGCAATTAAATTCAAAAATCGCACCATCGCCGCTTGCGAGTCCAACATGCCTTCATCCATGTTGATATCAATAATCTGCGCGCCGTTTTCAACTTGTTGCAAAGCTACTGCAATGGCTTGATCATAATTTTCATCGGTAATTAAGCGTTTAAAAACCGCAGAGCCGGTCACATTGGTGCGCTCACCTACGTTAACAAACAAGCTATCATCTTTGATGGTCAGTGCTTCTAAGCCAGATAAACGACAAGCTATTTCTTTAGCTTTAATTTCCCGAGGGACGATGTTCGCCACCGCATCAGCCATGCCTTTAATATGTGCTGGTGTGGTGCCACAACAGCCACCAATAATATTTAAAAATCCAGCATTGGCCCACTCAGCAACATGCTCGTCCATATCTTCAACGGTAAAATCATATTCACCAAAAGCATTTGGCAAACCTGCATTAGGGTGAGCAGAAACCGCCACGTCTGAAATACGACTTAATTCTGCCACGTATTGGCGTAACTCAACCGGCCCAAGCGCACAGTTCAAACCAAATGAAATCGGTCTAGCATGACGTAAAGAATTGTAAAAAGCTTCGGTAGTTTGCCCAGATAACGTTCGCCCTGAAGCGTCGGTAATCGTGCCTGAAATCATCACAGGTAATCGTTCACCACGACTTTCAAATACGCTTTCAATGGCAAATATCGCGGCTTTAGCATTGAGGGTATCAAATATTGTTTCAATTAAAATGATGTCACTACCGCCATCAATCAAAGCATTAGTCGATTCAATGTAAGCATCTTTGAGCTGATCAAAAGTGACATTGCGATAGGCTGGGTCGTTAACATCAGGGGATATTGAACAGGTGCGGTTTGTTGGCCCTAATACGCCAGCCACAAAACGCGGTTTATCTGGATTTTTTGTGGTAAATTCATCGGCAACTTCCCGTGCCAACTGCGCGGCAGCTAAATTAATAGCAGCACTGTAATCCTCCATGTCGTAATCAGACATGGCAATAGTGGTGGCGTTAAAGGTATTGGTTTCAAGAATATCAGCACCAGCCACGAGGTATTCACGGTGAATAGCTTTAATAACTTCAGGCTGAGTTAGCACCAACATATCGTTGTTGCCTTTAACATCGCTATGCCAGTCAGCAAACTGTTCACCGCGGTAATCTTGCTCTTCAAATTTATACGCTTGGATCATAGTGCCCATAGCACCATCTAAAATAAGAATGCGCTTCTTTAACTGAGCTTGTAATAGGCCGTAAGAGGCAGATGGCACCACGGCTGCTTTTAATTGAGTATTGACTTGCTTAGACACGAGATTTCCCTGGATGAATGGCGTTGATATGGTTTGCATCTAATTGATACGGCGTAATTTGATACACGTAATAATTTAACCAATTGGTAAAAAGCAAACTACCATGGCTACGCCAGGTGTTTGCTGTCGCTGAATAGGGATCATTGTCAGTAAAGTAGTTCTCAGGTATTGACGTGGCACGGCCCATTTCAAGGTCGCGAAAGTACTCTTCACTCAAGGTTGTCGCATCATACTCTGGATGACCGGTCAGGTAGACTTGCTGCTTGTTCTTACTGGCAGATAAGTACACCCCTGCCTCAGCTGACTCTGCCAATATTTCTAGATGTTGCAGTGATTGATAGTCCGACTTATCAATATAACCATAGCGAGAATGAGGTACATTAAAACTTTCATCAAAACCTCGGGTTAACTGTTCTTCTGGTTTCAAACATTGGTGGCGATAAACGCCAGAGAGCTTTTGTTTACGCAAATGACGCTTCAAACCATAATGATGATAAAGCGCTGCATGTGCCGCCCAACAAGAAAACATCGTTGAAGTAACGTTTTTCTCTGCCCAGTCAAACACCTGACAAATTTTGTCCCAAAAGGTCACTTGCTGATAATCCAACAACGCCAGCGGCGCACCGGTAATAATTAAACCGTCATATTGTTTATGTTTAATATCATCGAATAAACGGTAGAAATTATCTAGATGCGCTTGTGGCGTATTTTTAGATTCATTGGCATGTATGCGGACAAACTCAACATTAATTTGCAATGGTGTATTGGCCAACATCCGCAAAATTTGCACTTCAGTTTCAATTTTATTGGGCATTAGGTTAAGAATAGCCACTTCCATTGGACGAATTTCTTGATCGGCGGCGCGACGTTCAGACATAACAAAAATATTTTCTTTGTCTAAAATCGTTAAAGCGGGCAATTCATTGGGAATTTTTATGGGCATAGCACTAACCTAATGTCGGGTAATTCGTCATATCTGTGATAACGATAAATAACGCTGAAAAACAGTATTGCTCTTTACCATGAATATCTAACTACAATGTGACTTGGAATGCTAGCTATGTCAACCTCTAAACGTATAGACGTCTAAAAACTTCAATATGAGCTAGCGCTTTATGGTTTAGCCACAGACAAAAACTCGCGAAAAAAAGCCTTAGTTAGTTAAATTATAGCGCACGAAATATATTGTCATTTAGGCTAAACACTGTAATCTTAGCCGACTCGCGCACTTTGCCTTTTGTCTCAAGAGACTTGGCTCCGCGCCAACCTAGGCAGCACAATGACAAACCTTCGCTACAGTTATCAAACCATCGAGTTTGGTAACACTGATATTCATCTTTGTACCTTACGTGATAAACAAGAATTTTATGACCCTGAAGACATCGCCCAAAATTTAGGTATTTCATCGGCAACTTGGTCTTTATTTGGTGTTATTTGGCCATCAAGTTTGGTGCTGGCGCATTTTATCTCGCAATACCCCGTTGGCACAAAACGGGTATTAGAAGTGGGCTGTGGCATAGCGCTTAGTAGCTTACTATTAAACAAACAAAAAGCAGATATAACCGCAACAGATTACCACCCTGAAGTAGGAAAATTTTTACTCAGAAACACCCTGCTTAATCAAGACGGTCCGATTAACTATGAGCAAACTAATTGGTCAAATAAGCAAGATAGCTTAGGACTTTTTGATTTGATCATCGGCAGTGACCTGTTATATGAAAATGAACATATTGAATTACTTGCCAACTTCATCGAAGCCCATGCAAACAAAAACTGTGAAGTTATTCTTGTTGATCCGGGTCGCGGACGTAAAACCAAATTAAGTACAAAAATGCTAGATTTTGGTTTTAGCTCTAGCCATATTAAACCTGAGCATACCGACTATATTAAACAAGACTTCAAAGGTCATATTCTTAAATTTAAAAGATAGAGCCCTAACCGCTTGTTGACTATTTTATTAACAAGCGGTTAAGGCTTTGGTCTAAATACCTAGTAACTTGATCGCCACTACGCGTTGCGTAACCAGCCTTTTTCTACGGCCAACTCAATTTGCTCAGCAACATAGGTCCATAGTTTTGGCGCTAAACCGTCTAAGAGATTATTACGTGCAATAACTTCAGATTTGCTAACATTATGCTTAGCCCAACTACCACCGTCATTTTTCATATTTTGCAATAAAGGTAAAACCCGATCCATTGCTTTGGCAAATTTAGCATCAGTGGTTTCTGCCGCTTCAAACTCTAACCACAGCTTTAACATTGCTGAGCCTTGCTTTTCAGGTAATAAACCAAAAATACGCTTTGCGGCTTCAAGCTCTTTCGCTTCTTGCGCATCAAGTTCTGCTTGTGCTGCAAAGGCAAAAGTATCGCCAGCATCAATTTCTACTATGTCATGAATAAGTAACATACTAGTGACACGAGCGACATTGACTGGCTCTGCAGCATAAACATGTAATGTTTGCGCCATCATAGCAATATGCCAGCTATGCTCAGCACTGTTTTCTGGCCTATTTTTATCCGACTTTACCACCACCTTTCGGTAAACAGCTTTAAGACGGTCTAACTCTAAAATAAAATCTAATTGTTGCTTCAAGTCTTGCATGACTTCTCCTATATAAAAGCTAGCACGATGATTTTATGATCACATAAATTGATATGGGGGCTTTCGTCGATAACTCCACCATTATCACCAACACAATCTGGTGAAGTGTCGATAAAACGACCGAGTATACTAGTGATAAATTTGCTATGTACCTCACAACCCGAAAAAATAGTAAAGGTGCTAGCCCCTAGCTTTAGTTTTAGTTTTAGTTTTAGCATTGGCATTGGCATTGTAAATTGAATAAATTAAGGCCAAGAAAATACAAATACCTGCGGGTACAAATAGCGCGTAAAATTTAAACAGACTAAATAAGTAAGCCCCTAAGCCGCCACCGACAACAAACCCTGTAATAATTAACAGAAATAATAATGCCTTTCTATTATCAAATGTCTCCCCCCTTAATTTTGCACCTAACATAATACCTAAATCAGTAAAAATACCTGTGACATGAGTAGTTCTGATCACCGCACCACTATAAGTAGTGGCTAATGCATTCTGCAATCCACACGCTGCTGAGGCCAAGTAATGGCCATTTAAAGAATCTTTTGTTAAAAAATAAATAGCACCAAAAAGCAATGCCGCTTCTAAATAAAGCAGACCACTATAATTGCGGCCTAATTTTAAGGCCCCGCCGCGTATAAAGTAGCCCGATATCCCCGCACCCATTAAAAAACTAAAGAGAATAAGCAGTAAATGAAAGGCATCAGTAAATGTCGAGGTTATCACTCCTGTGCCAAGCAATGTGGCCGTGCCAGATAAGTGCGAAATGGATTGATGTTTAAAACCTAACAATCCGACCGAATTAATAAGTCCTGCCACTAAAGCCAGCACAAATGCACCGTATTCTACCCATCGAGGTAATTTTGAGATCAAGATATTCCTTAGGTTACTAATACCAAGTTGATTAATTACCTGCTCATTTTTAATGGTTAAAATGAATAACTACAGCGTTATAAAATTTATAAGTAGAATAACTACTGACTAAAATTTATGCCTTGTATTTATCCATTTTTCCTCATGAAAAAGGTGATCACTTAATTAATCAAATTGGTATAACACCTACTTGTGCGTAAAATTAAGCTGAGCTAAAATTAAAGCTAACTAAAAATAAATGATATAAAAATAGCCATGGTAGTTTACCAATGACTCACTCAGCAGCATTTATATTGCACTATCTGTTTAAAAACCGTCCGGCATTTTGCTTAATCAAATCGTCTTGATAATATTAAATAATGATTTAATTATTTTTAACAGCAAGTGAATTAATCTGACGTAACTATATCTGACGTAACTATATCTAGTATAAATATATCTAACAAAGATAAACATCAGCAAGCACAACTAACGCTACCCACATTGTACAATTGCTTGATCTATTTTAAAAATCACTTTATACCGAATTAAATAAACCTGTTAGCCACTCAAAAGTTAACACTGTGGTGAGCACCTTTAATCCAATTAAAACTAAAAACAGCAAAATTAGTAAGGCTTAGATTCAACTCTGAAGTGCATAACCGCTAAGCAGCTATTGCCACTCTATGTTCAGCCATTAATTTGGCTGGCGTTTGGTAATTTATTTTCTTTCTTGGCCTATCGTTGAGTTTTACTATCACATCTTGGACTTCTGATAGCGATACTTTTTTGAAATTTGTTGATTTCGGCCAATATTGTCGTAATAGGCCATTGGTGTTTTCATTGAGCCCGCGTTGCCATGAACAATAAGGATCAGCAAAATAAA
>NZ_VOLS01000090.1 GCF_007954265.1 Colwellia sp. C1TZA3
ACCCGCTTATTCACCTGAATTAAATCCAATTGAACAGGTATGGCAGTGGTTAAGACAGAATGAGTTAGCGAATAAATGTTTTAAGGATTATGACGATATTGTTGAATCTTGTAGTAATGCATGGAACGGCTTCATAAGTGATATAAAAAGGGTGAAAGATATATGCTTTAGAGACTGGCTAAATTTGAGTGGTTAATTAATGTAATTGGTATTAGACATTGATAAGTTTAAAGATATTAATGACTCTTTAGGGCATAGTGCTGGCGATATTCTGCTTATCGAAAGTGCAAAGCGCATAAAAAGTTGTATAAGAAATAATGATATTGTTGCACGTTTAGGCGGGGATGAATTTATCATTGTGCTTATTGGTACCACCACAGCGACTGATATTGACAAAATTGGACAAAAATTATTAAATACCTTTGCTCAACCCTATATAATTGATGAACAAAGTATTCATTGTACCGCCAGTATCGGGGTTGCCCTTTATCCAAATGATGCAACGAGCATTGACACCTTATTAAGAAATGCTGACCAAGCCATGTATAGTGCTAAAGCGCGAGGACGCAATAGCATTAACTACTTTACCGAAAATATGCAAACTGAATTCCTTAAACGCATGGAGATTCTTCAAGACTTACGTATTGCCATTACACAGCAACAATTTCACATGGTTTATCAACCTATTGTTAACTTATCAAACCATAAGATAGCTAAAGCTGAAGCACTTATTCGCTGGCAACACCCTGAAAAAGGCTTAATTCCTCCAGCAGACTTCATCCCTATTGCAGAGGAAGCAGGACTCATTGTTGAAATCAGTGAGTGGATATTTAATCAAGTATCTGAGCAGGTTAAATATTGGCGCAATACCTATTGCCAAGATTTGATGATCAGTATCAATACATCACCGGTACAGTATAGAAATCAAGGTAAGCAAATTATTGCATGGGCTGAGTCACTTAAAGCGAGAAATATTCCAACTAAAGCCATAGCAATTGAAATTACTGAGAATTTATTAATGGAAAATCAAACTGAAGCGGTCAACGTACTTGATAAAATTCGTCAACAAGGTATTGCGGTTTCTATTGATGATTTTGGTACTGGCTATTGCTCATTTTCTTATCTTAAAAACTACGCGATTGATTACTTAAAAATTGATAAAAGTTTTGTACAAAGCATGTCTGCTAATAACAAAGATGCAGCGTTATGTGAAGCCATCATAGTAATGGCAAGCAAGCTCAATATTGACGTTATTGCTGAAGGAATAGAAACAGAGCAACAACAAAAATTTCTGACTGAAGCCGGTTGTCTTTTTGGTCAAGGCTACTTATTATCAAGGCCACTGACAAAGGATGATTTTGAACAGTTACTGATCAAGCAGAGTAGTAAAGTTCAGACTAAAGTAAGCTAACTACTTAGTAAGCTACTGAAAATTGCTAAAGGTAAACTGTCTTAGTTGAAGTTTTATTTACGACTTAGCTGCAAATAAAACCTCAATAGCTAGTAAGAGTTTATCAAGTGATAACCGACTATGACTAATTCCTCATAGTCGGTTATAAGAGGTAAGAAGTAAGAAGTAAGAAGTAAGAAGTAAAAATAACGACTAACAACCAATCGTTATGAAGCAAGTGACCTTATCCGCATGTATATATGTATGTAAAGAAATACGTAACAAACAATATCCCAGTACAAAGTTGTACATCACCTACATTTCATGAAAAGTATGAAAAAAATATGAAAAATTTGCTAAACAAGTCGCTTATGTCTACTGAAATAATCTGGGAAAACAAAACCTTTTCACAACTAAACATCGATGAACTCTACGATTTATTAAAATTACGGATTGATATTTTTGTTGTTGAGCAAAGCTGTTTTTATCCTGACTTAGATGATCACGATCGCCACCCACAAACCCAACATCTATTTTGCTATCAAGACGGTGTTATGACCGCATATTTACGTATTCTCCCCAAGGGCTTAACCTATCAAGATAACATTAGTATTGGTCGGGTTGTTATTGCTTCATGTGCCCGCGGTATAGGACTTGGCCACGAACTAATGCGAGTAGGTTTAGTTGAATGCCTAAAGTTTTTCCCAAATGACACCGTGAAAATATCAGCGCAAGAACATTTAGAAAAATATTATAATCAGCATGGTTTTGAGCGTGTCAGTGAAATGTATTTAGAGGATGATATCCCCCATATTAGCATGCTGAAAACCTATTAAAGCATGGTATAAAGCATAACGCAGACTAATTGAAAAAATGCCAACATTTATATAATGTTGGCATTTTTATTTGTTCTTTGTTATTTGTTATTTAGCTAGCATAACCAATATAGCTAACACCGGAGCAGCCTAAGCGAAAACAAATAAGCGGATATTTTCTATCGATAAAACTAATAATACTGCGAATGTCGACAGCACCCCCATTAAACGTGGTGTTGAACTACCTATAGTTTTATTTAAACCAATGGCATGTGATAAGCGCGCTAATAATAACACCCCACCTAAGATATGTAGCATCATAGCCGACGCACCATTTATTTCGTAGCAACCAAGTAATATTAGTGCCAATGGCACATATTCTGCAAAATTGCCATGAACTCGTACTCGCTTGGCTAAAACATCATTGCCACTAGTACCAATACCAATCTCGGCGCTTAAACGTAAACGAATAATATTTACCGAGAGACCTATATATAAAAGTCCTAATAAACTTGCATAGAAGCCAGTTAGTGAAAGCGTTACCATTGATTTTCCTTATTGCTATATTAATAAATAATTGATTTTATTATTGTTATAAATAATACCGATTAAGACAGTCAATTCATAGCGGCATTTATACCAAATGAAGTAATACCAATTTCATTAATTAGGTGATCTACTTTATATGCAGGAAAAACGACCAAATATAAGGCATTTATTTTAATAACTCGTTGTGCTGATTATCAAATAAATAACGCAGTAGTGGCTTGTTTTAAAAAGTAAAAATGTTCAGATAATTAGTGAGATTGGTATAAACATCAATAAAGGTAGAATTAACGCTTTAGTAGGCATTTAGGAGAGATTTAAAGCCCTAGATAACTTTTATCCGCTACATTACCGTTCTTTTTCACCCACCTGCCTGAGGGTGGCAATATAATATTGGGTAATTATTTTTGATTTTTTTGTAGGTCGGACTTCAGTCCGTCAACTATTAGCGAACTATTAATACCAAGTTGATTAATTATCTGCTCATTTTTAATGGTTAAAATAAAAAACTACAGTGTCATAAAATTTATAAGGTGAATAACCACTGACTAAATTTTATGTCTTGTATTTCTTCATTTTTCCTCATGAAAAAGGTGATCACTTAATTAATCAAATTGGTATAGTCTGATAGGAAAAATGAGTAGTCAAGTTATACCAGTTCCATTAAATTTGTGATCTTGTTGTGCGCAGGAAAAATAACTCAAGGTAAGGCGCTCGATTAAGCAATAGCTGGCTATTGGGAGTGAGAGCAACACAGCCTTGAGCTATTTTAACTAGTACAAGTGAGCAATAACTTAATGGGATTGGTATAAGAGGCCTAAACACAAAAAAGCTCGCATAAGCGAGCTTCACATTTCATAACTTAGCATTGAGCGCTTAACCTATGATAGTTTCTTATCTAATAACGAGCTAACTTGTTCAACCGGTTGTGTGCCATCAATGGTTAAATAGGCACAAGCCTTAACTTTAGCTTCGCCTTGGTAATAATCAACTAATGGTTTAGTTTGTTCGTGATAAATACCTAAACGCTTACGTACAGTTGCTTCTTCATCATCCGGACGCACTGATAAATCGTCACCCGTTACATCATCTTTACCTTGCTCTTTTGGCGGGTTATAAACGATATGATAAACGCGACCTGAACCAGCATGAACACGACGGCCAGCCATACGTTCAACAATGACTTCATCGGGTACATCAAATTCAATAACGTGATCAACAACAACGCCGCTCGCTTTCATCGCGTCTGCTTGTGGAATTGTGCGGGGGAAACCGTCAAGTAAGAAACCCGCTTTACAGTCATCCTGCGCTATGCGCTCTTTAACCAAACCAATAATTAATTCATCAGATACGAGCTGCCCTGCGTCCATCACTGCTTTGGCTTTCTGGCCAAGTTCAGTACCTGCTTTAATCGCAGCACGAAGCATATCGCCAGTAGATATTTGTGGAATGCCAAATTTAGCCATTAAGAATTGTGCTTGAGTCCCTTTACCGGCACCCGGTGCACCTAATAAAATAATGCGCATTTAGTATAACCCTATTTAATTAATGAATTAGTTTTGTAAAAGAGCAAACACTATACATATTCAAAGGGCTTCAAACAAGTAGCAAGCGGTGCAAAAAAACAAAAAAGGAGCTAAAAAGCCCCTTTTTTTGACTAAAGTCTAACGATAGTCTAACGATAGTCTAACGATAATATGACCTAGATCATTATTTAACCTAGCTGCAGTTTATTTAGTTAGGCTCAACATTAGTTTGTTCAAACGGGCAACAAAAGTTGCTGGGTCTTTCAAACTACCCCGTTCTGCTAACATGGCTTGTTCAAATAAAACTTCAGTCCATTGTTTGAACTTTTCATCGTCTTGCTCTTCAGCAACGTGCTTGATTAAGTCATGCTCAGCATTAATTTCAAAAATTGGCAATGAGTCTGGTACTTCTTGACCAACTGATTGCATCAACTTCATCATTTGGCTGCTCATATCATGTTCATCAGCAACGATACAGGCAGGTGAATCGGTTAAGCGTTGTGAAATTTTAACGTCTTTGGCTTTGCCTGCAAGCGCTGCTTTTATGCGCATAACCACTGAGTCGAATTCTTGCTCAAGTTTTTCTTGTGCTTCTTTCGTTTCAGCGTCATCCATATCACCTAAGTCTAAACCACCACGGGTGACTGATTGTAATTGCTTACCATCAAACTCAGTTAAATGACTCACTAACCATTCATCTATACGGTCAGCCATCAATAATACTTCAATGCCTTTTTTGCGGAACACTTCTAAATGCGGGCTATTTTTAGCCGCTTCAAAACTATCAGCAACGACATAATAAACTTTGTCTTGGCCTTCTTTCATCCGTTCAACATATTGCGCAAGTGAAACACTTTGCAAGCTGTTATCTTCATTAGTAGAAGCAAAACGCATGAGTTTTGCAACCGCATCTTTGTTAGAAGAATCTTCTGCTGGACCTTCTTTTAGTACTTGACCAAATTCGTTCCAAAATAGTTGATATTGCTCAGGATCCTTGTTGCCCAATTTTTCAAGCATTTTTAAAACCCGTTTGGTGCAACCTTTACGGATGGCTTGAGTAATTTTATTATCTTGTAAAATTTCACGTGATACGTTTAAAGGCAGATCATTTGAGTCCAATAAGCCTTTAACAAAACGTAAGTAGCTTGGCATGAATTGCTCGGCGTCATCCATAATAAACACACGTTGAACAAATAATTTTAAACCATGCTGCTTCTCACGGTTATGCATATCAAACGGCGCTTTAGATGGAATGTAAAGTAATGAAGTATATTCAGTTTTACCTTCTACTTTATTATGTTCCCATAAAAGTGGGTCACCAAAGTCATGTGATACATGCTTATAAAACTCTTTATATTCTTCGTCAGTAATCTCAGACTTTTCTCGTGTCCAAAGTGCGGTGGCTTTGTTCACGGGTTCCCATGTTGCCGGAACAGCGTCGCGCGCTTCAACCGCCGGTGTTGTTACCTTATCTTCGTCATCTTTTACTTCTTCAATCGCTTCAACACCTGGTACTTCTGGTGTTAACATTTCAACTGAAACAGAAATATGGTCTGAGTACTTAGTAACAATAGTTTTTAAACGCCAATCATCAGCATACTCACTTTCTTCTGCTTTTAAGTGAAGAATAATGTCAGTACCACGGTTGGTTTTTTCAATTTTAGCGGTAGTGAATTCACCTTCACCAGCACTTGTCCATTCAACACCTTCAGCAGCATCAACACCGGCAGCACGTGAACGCACAGTGACCGAGTCGGCAACGATAAATGCTGAATAAAAACCCACACCGAATTGACCAATTAATTGTGAGTCAGACGCTTGGTCACCAGAAAGCTGTGAGAAAAATTCAGCAGTACCTGATTTGGCAATGGTACCTAAATGCTCAACGATTTGGTCATGCGTCATACCAATACCGTTATCAGAAATAGTCAGGGTATTGTTTTCTTTATCGCAACTTACACGCACGCGTAAATCACCATCACCTTCATATAAATCAGCATTAGATAATGCTTTGAAACGTAATTTATCAGCAGCATCAGCGGCGTTGGACACTAGCTCACGTAAAAATATTTCTTTATTTGAATAAAGTGAGTGGATCATCAACTGTAAT
The DNA here is from genome assembly GCF_007954265.1 of Colwellia sp. C1TZA3. GTDB lineage: Bacteria > Pseudomonadota > Gammaproteobacteria > Enterobacterales > Alteromonadaceae > Cognaticolwellia. Next base: position 6,388 of record NZ_VOLS01000090.1, read on the forward strand.
AGTTGCTTTACTTCGGTTTGAAAACCGTGAACTTCTTTTTGGCCTGTCTCAGACATCTGGGAACTTCCTACTGTAACTAACATTAAAACGATTATTTATCGTGAGTATCAAACATCATTATCCAATACTCACTCGATAGTTAACATGTGGGGGTAGCTAGAGGGTTTTCAAGCAAGAAATTAAAAAAACATCAGAGATAATAGCTCTGTTCGACTTTATCATTGCTTGGCTTTAATTTTATTTCTCGCTATTGTTATATACTCTCCATAACAAATAATGATTTGCTTTCAGTGACTTCTGTCCTTACATTAACCTATTAGCTTATTTGTGCTCTAACGCCAAAATTGGCTTAGTTGCTGTATTTTCATCAATATTGACCATAAGCGATAACACAGGAATTTAACATGTTGCTTGATAGAAATAACAATGCCGCGATCTTATTGGCTGGTATTCTAGCCTTAGTCGTTGGCGTTGGCGTTGCGCGCTTTGCCTTTACCTCATTACTGCCAGCGATGTTGGAAAACCACCTCAGTATCGCTTTCGCCGGTGTGCTCGCATCAATCAACTATGTCGGTTATTTATCAGGTTCAATTTTCTCTATTTTTATTAAAGATATTCATGCCAAGGTGAAATTTTTCCGCATTGGCCTAGCTTTGTGTGTCATCACATCACTGCTGCTGGCTTTTACCCAAGACAATACTATTTGGTTACTGTCTCGTTTATTTGCCGGCTTTGGCGCCGCGATGGCATTAGTGGTTGGCTCTGCCATCGTGATGTCAAAATTACAAAACACCAATAAAACCAAAGCAATGGGCATACACTTTAGTGGTTTAGGTTTTTCAATATTAGTTTCCGACTTAATCATGCGCAGTGTTTTTACTTATAGCGAGAATTGGCAACATGCTTGGATAGCTTTAGCAATTGCCGGCGCCATATTCGCCGGCTATTCAGCCTATATTCTTAGTTTTGACAAGCAAGGTGCTGACAAAGTTATTAGCCACAAATTTGATAAGTCATTATTTACCCCACTGGTGATTGTTTTAGCACTGGCCTACTTCACCGAAGGTGTTGGTATGGTGGTACAAGCGACCTTTCTTCCTGACATTGTAAACTCACTGCCAGGGTTAGCCGGTTATGGCGGCTATGCCTGGTTAGCGGTGGGTTTAGCGGGCATTCCTTCTTGCATTATCTGGATGCGTTTAGCACACAAGTACAATAGTATCGACATTATGATGATTGCGATGGCACTGCAGGTAATTGGTATTTTAATCCCGACCTTCTCTGCCAATATATGGCTTAATTTACTTAGTGGCGTGTTATATGGCGCTACGTTTATTGGCCTTGTTTCGCTATTTATGAATTTTGGTGGACAATTGGCAGGTAAGAATCCGGTATTTATTATGGGGTTAATTACAGCGGCTTATGGCGTTGGACAGGTTGTTGCACCGCTCTATTGTGTCGCGTTAATCGCACAATTTCACAATTATAACGCTGCACTTTATTTAACCGCTTTTATTGTCCTTTGTGGCATAGTATTACTCAAATATGCCAAGAATAATTTAATGACCCATAACCAACTTGCTAGTAATTTGTAAATAATTTGTAAATAATTAACTAAAAAACTTCTATCTCACGACACGGTTATTAAGTAATAAAGTTTAATTTTTAAGGGGCTAGAGAGAAAGGAGTGTGTTGGCCAAAATTACTTTTACGGGTAATAGTATAACGTTAGGCAATTTTTTGTAGGTCGGACTTCAGTCCGTCAACCATTAAGCGGGCGATTAACCTGATGGGTCAGCCAACATTTACAGTGGCGTATTTTTGTTTATCAGCATTTATGCCGATAACTGTTAAATTTAATTTAACTTGATGGACTGAATGCCAATCTACGTGAGTAATACCAGTTCCATTAAGTTTGTGATCTTGTTGTGCGCAGGAAAAATAATTCAAGGTAAGGCGCTTGATTGAGCAATAGCTGGCTATTGGGAGTGAGAGCAACACAGCCTTGAGCTATTTTAACTAGTACAAGTGAGCAATAACTTAATGTAATTGGTATAAAACCTTAATAGCCACTAACGGCTAAACTTTATACCTGCCCGCCACTACAAACAATGTTAAAAATATTGGCAATACTGAAATTTGATTATTGAAACTGAGCTTAAATAGCTTTTATTCAAACCATTAAACTTGTTGAGAAAATGTAATAATACCAGTTCCATTAAGTTTGTGATCTTGTTGTGCGCAGGAAAAATAACTCAAGGTAAGGCGCTCGATTGAGCAATAGCTGGCTATTGGGATTGAGAGCAACACAGCCTTGAGCTATTTTAACT
>NZ_VOLS01000091.1 GCF_007954265.1 Colwellia sp. C1TZA3
TTTATTTTGCTGATCCTTATTGTTCATGGCAACGCGGGCTCAATGAAAACACCAATGGCCTATTACGACAATATTGGCCGAAATCAACAAATTTCAAAAAAGTATCGCTATCAGAAGTCCAAGATGTAATAGTAAAACTCAACGATAGGCCAAGAAAGAAAATAAATTACCAAACGCCAGCCAAATTAATGGCTGAACATAGAGTGGCGATAGCTGCTTAGCGGTTATGCACTTCAGAGTTGAATCTAAGAGAGTAAAAGCCTCTGCATTTCATCTTTATGTCCCCCTTTGCTGTATATGGCTAAAAATATTTTTTCTGTCATACAAATATCTCAAATGAAAGCGTACTTAAATGTACATGTTTACTGTTTTATATAATAATAACTATAATCATCTAAATTGACTAAATATAACCTATTAATAATTTAACTTACAATTCTTATCATTAACAATGTCTTTATTGAGTCGTAGATATTTTATATGTGAATTTGAATGTATCTCACCGCAACGAAGTTTATCTAAACACTTTTTTAATACGATTAGATCACCTTGATAAAATGCCGAATATTGTAATTTAAATTGTTGATAATTTTTGACCGCATTGTATTTTTTTTTGCAGTCTAATAGACTATCTTTTAATTCCTCTAAGTTATTATTGTAAACAATAAAGTTATCGCCTAACTGGCCCTCACCTCCCTGATTCACCTGTTTATTCAAATAGTGAGAGGCAACCCAACCGCTAAAAGGAGTGAATATATAATTACCACATAATTGATTTTCAACTATCGGCAATCCAAATGATTCTTTGAATGATAAAAATAATGCACTATGTTCTTGATAGATTTTTTTTATTTCATTTTGACTATAACGACCTGAAAGTTCAGTAAAGGCTATATTGCTTTCTTCTAGTGCTTGAATCTGTAATGCGCGATATTTCTCAAAACCTTTACGTTTAAAATCGAGTAAAACTTTAAATTTTTCACCCGTTTTTGGTATTAAAATATCATCCCGCAGATCATGACCTATGACTGAATAGGGGTGTTCTTCTTTGCTTAGGGGGTAAATACTGCTAATTGATGCAGCTAAATACCAATCATAACGTTCGAGACCAAAACCTCCCGCTTTAATAATACTATTGCTCCAATTACCTCTAGTAGCTAAGTAGTAATTTTGGTACAAAATGATAGGTACATTATTTTGTTGTTGTCTGATTTGCTCTATACGATGTAGTTTTTGTTTCAGAAAAGCATCAGGAATATTACATACAACAATAATGGCATCATACCCATTGAGTTGAGCTTCAAATTGTTTAACTAATTGTAAAGTGACTTTCTGGTGCTGATAATATGTTTTAGGGCTGAGAATATTCAGACCTGACTTTACAAAGTTTTTACAGTTAATACTTACGTTATTAATATAACTGTAATTAAGCATAGCTAAACCATTATCAAATATTTCAGATTGAACAGATAAGTGGCTCAACATGTTTTGCAAACCAGTTGCCATAGGCTTTATAAAACTAGGTGTATTATTTGCTAAAATTGCAATTTTCATGGTTCATATAATTAATAAGTTGTTGTGCTGATTTCTTCTGTGAATAAGGTATTTTGCCCTGTGTTTTGGCATGACCAACAGCAATAAGCATCGTGGGTCTGATTATATCTGACAGATTCAGGATTTGGGCAATTTTTAACTCTTGTTGCTCAATATCAGGCCAATTCAATGCGCATGAACTTAAGCCTAATGTTTCTAAAGCTAGCATAAATTGCATACTAGCTAACGAGCTATCAATATAAATTAAATGCCTGTCGCGCTCAGTTGGATAATAAGATAAATTACCTGTTACTACGATCAGGCATTGAATGTTATGTGCAAAACCCTTTGTACCTAAAGGTAAAGAAGCTAGTGTAGCCAGTAATGGTTGCTGATCAACCACATTGAACATAAAAGGCTGCCGATTACAGGCGCTAGGTGCTGTAGATGCAATATTAATTGCTTTTTCTAACAGCGTCCTTGATACCGCTTTGGCTGTAAACCATCTAACAGATCGACGCTGGTTACACAAAGAGAAAAATTGTTCAAAGGTAACGTCTGAAATGACTTTATTAGCAAAAGAATAAGGTACATTCTTAAAGTTATTTTTTTCAGCTGTTTTGTCTATGAATTTTTCAAAAATAATCTTGATTTTTTGAGGTAATAAATTTTCGTCAATGGTGTCAAAATATACACTAAGTACTTCTTTAGCCCATATAAGCTCTTCTTTGTCATGAGTAGTATTTTTCCGTAATTTCACATACTCATTAATCGTTTCGGTAATATAACTGAGTGCAAAAATAGGCTTCTGCGGCTGCATTATCAAACCTTTTTCTATTCTGTGAATATTACGTCTCAATAATACACTACTGTCATTATCACGCCCTTTATACTTTAAATAAGCAACTCGTGCTTTCAAAACTGACTGATGCTCCCGTGAAAACTGTTGGCTAAAAAGACAATAGTATAAAGATGAAGAAAAACGTGAAAACGAAAATAAACTCAATAAAAGTAGCTTTAGCTTACTATTTATCAACAGCATTAATAGCTTAATTGAGTTTGGCATGTATTTTTTAATAAACGAGATGATCAGGACTCTCCAACTATATTAGTTATTATGCTGTAATTACACTTTTATCTATATTGATAAACACTTTATCCCAAGTGTAGTGTTGATGCATAAGTACTCTTGATTTTTCACTAAATGATCGCCATTTGGTTTTATTTTTCAGTAATTCAAGTACACAGTAAGCAAAATCAGCCATATCACTGGTAATGTAAGCATGTTCTGCATTATTTAATGCAATTCCCTCTGCAGCAATTGGTGTCATTACTGTTGGAATACCTCTATAAAGGCTATTTATCACCTTCACTTTTATACCACTACCAAACCTTAAAGGGCAAATAAAAACCCTGTGAGTTTGATAAAGTACGTCTAAATGCTCAACAAATCCTAGTAAATTTAATTTAGGCTCTAACTTTAATAATATATTTTTCATTTTAGGCGAACATCTACCTACGATTGTAAAAACAACATTAGGTTGCTGCGCTTTAATTAATGGCCAACTGTGTTTTAAAAACCAGAGTAAACCATCAATATTTGCTTCCCAAGTTAAAGTACCAATATACAGTATGTTTAATTGTGTATTTTCATAGGTTAAATTTTTAAGTGTTAAATTACGTGCATCACCTAAATGAAACGTATTAATAAACTTACTAGAGTTGGCTCCACCCCCTATTAATGCAGCTTTATCATTTGGTGCTGCTAATGTAACGTTAGTTCGTTCTATCATTCTTAATTCATACCGTTTAATTCGATATGACTCTATAAGCAATAATAATTTTTTGATTGGATTTTTAACCAGTTTTGCATACCTCGACCACATAACAAACTCAGCATTATGCTGATGTATAACGATACGTCCCCTAAAGCTGGGTGGTATATATTGAAACATTAAATAATGGTCAATAAAAATCACATCATATTTATCCGCTATCGAATTAACTTTTTTCTTTAGCTCAACTGAATAATTACGATAAATAGTTAAGGGTAAGAATAGGGCGTAGCTTGATAGTAGCGTCTTAATATTTCTCTTTCTATCTAAGTTAAAGCTAAAAGTTTTTAAACGTGGCAAAGCTTTTTTAAACGTTGTCAAAGGAGTCTGTTCTTGTGAGCCTTTTATCAAACAACCTAAAGTAACATCGTGATTGGTCAGTAGGTGTTCTACAATTTTAAAGCTTTTTATAGTACCACCGCTAATTGTAGGGTATGGAAGCTCTGGGGTTAAAAATAAGATTTTCATTAGATAGGTTCCACATGTTACTTTTCAACAACATAAATATATGATTCATAATATTTAATATACAATTAACAATTAACAATTAACAAGTATTATTGCACTAGCTTACTCAATTATTCGACTATTAACCTAGAGGTTCAAAAACCCATAAAAATTCAACAACTTAATTTTTTTAGTTCGGGTTAACTTAAGTAATAATCGATAAAATTGTTCTAAATCTAAATTATACTAAATTTTTGGAGCTCGCTTTACACCGCTGGTAAATACATTGTAAGTCCCTCAAACTCCCATCACAAATGTCTTTGCTCCTTGGCTTTGCACTTAATCATAAATTACTATTGTCCTGGAGACCCCGTGGTAATTAATAGAATATCAGGTTGATATTCCAACAGTAGGTTCAACTTACTCAGCCAAGATAAATAGTGGCGTAAACTCACTATCAACGATTTTTTTCTTGGCATAATCTAAGAACAAACCCGCCGCCGAAACCGAATAGTTTTTACTTCGCTCGCGGTCAGCAAATAGTGAAATAATATTACGCGTTAATGCCAGTTCAGTAAACTGCGATAAATTAGTTACGTCCATATACCTATACTTTTAATAAATGAGTGTTAATAAAGAAAGATGCCCAAGCACCCGAATAACCTGTAAGTTGGCATCAATGCTAGCAATTGGCAAAAAAAGCGTAAAACCTGATGGACTAAAGCCCAACCTAAACAGGGCCTACAGCCAACACCACAAACTTTGCAGCTTGCTTTTTGTAGGTCGGACTTTAGTCCGTCAACCGCAAGGCAGCCACAAAACATAATAACCTACGCCACTACAATCCTGTAAAAAAATAACAAAATATCACAGGGAGAAAAGAATGAGGACTGCATGAGGAAACACAAAAACATAAGGTGCTTTTAAATGTCTAAAGCCCTACCTCATTCCCTCCTCATTCTTTCCTCCCTGTAAAAAAATAAAACCTGATGGACTAAAGTCCAACCTACATAGGGCCTACAGCCGAAACCATAAAACTTTAAGCTTGTCTTTTGTAGGTCGGACTTTAGTCCGTCAACCACAAGGCAGCCACAAGGCAGCCACAAGGCATAATAACCTATGCCACTACAATCTATGTAAAAAACAATAAAATATCTCACAGGGAGAAGAGAATGAGAACAGCAGGAGGTAAAAACATTAAAACATAAAACGCTTGTAAATATTTAAAGCCCTACCTCATTCCCTTCTCATTGTTTCCTCCCTGTAAAAAAATAAAACCTGATGGACTAAAGTCCAACCTACAAAGGGCCTACAGCCGAAACCATAAAATTTTAAGCGTGTCTTTTGTAGGTCGGACTTTAGTCCGTCAACCGCAAGGCAGCCACAAAACATAATAACCTACGCCACTACAATCCATGTAAAAAACAATAAAATATCTCACAGGGAGGAAAGAATGAGAAGTGAATGAGGTAAAAACACCAAAACATAAAGTGCTTGTAAATGTTTAAAGCCCCACCTCATTCTCTTCTCATTGTTTCCTCCCTGTAAAAAAATAAAACCTGATGGACTAAAGTCCAACCTACAAAGGGCCTACAGCCAACACCATAAACTTTGAAGCTTGTCTTTTGTAGGTCGGACTTTAGTCCGTCAACCGCAAGGCAGCCACAAAACATAATAACCTATGCCACTACAATCTATGTAAAAAACAATAAAATATCTCACAGGGAGGAAAGAATGAGAACAGCAGGAGGTAAAAACATTAAAACAACAAACGCTTTTAAATATTTAAAGCCCCACCTTATTCCCTTCTCATTGTTTCCTCCCTGTAAAAAAATAAAACCTGATGGACTAAAGTCCAACCTACATAGGGCCTACAGCCGAAACCATAAGATTTGCAGCTTGTCTTTTGTAGGTCGGACTTTAGTCCGTCAACCGCAAGGCAGCCACAAAACATAATAACCTAGACTGACGTTACAAGTGGTTTTTATCTGATATCACTATTAACAAAGGTGTTAATGACGAAGGTTCGTGTCAACATTCAGTTAATAAAGGTGATATTCATTAGTGATAGCGTAGCGCTGAATTTAGGTGATCATTTTTAACCCCATTACAGCGCATTTGCTAGTAATTCTCGCTAACAAGCATTGCTTTAAATCATCAGGAAGATTGGAGTTCAATAGAATAGGACCTGCTTTTTTATCAATTGCAGCAACAAAACTAGCAATGAGTATGGTTGCTGCTTTTGCTGCTATACCCAATGCTTGTGCCAGCAAATAGAAATCTTCAAAAGTATAGTAACCATAAGTGTCATAGCTTTTACTAAAGTGGGCATGTTCGGCTTCAGATTCAAGTAAATTTAAGCTTAACTCTACATTGAAATATTCTTTATATGGCGCAACACTCAGCATGTCATAAACGGGTGTAAAACCATCGAACGTGACTGTTTTGTTCAACGGTTTTCGATACAACGAAAAATTCTTTAAATGCATATCATTGTTGCCAACTACATAGCCAAATATCAACATCCGTAAAGCGGTCAACCCCGCTGCTTGTGCACCAGCACAACTATCAATCATCTGTTTTAAGGTACGCTCATAAGAAAGAGAATCACTGTTTTTATGTCTTGGTGCTACATTGCATATGCTCGCACCATCTTCGATAAAAAATCGCTCTTTGGATTTAGCAATCAGGTCAAAGCGTTTAGTTATATAAGCAAACTCACCGTCTTCAAATCGCACAACTGAACATTGCGCGGTCTTCAATCCAACAGCTTCACATAACTTCATAATGGCATGTTCATTTTCAGAAAGTGAACGGAAAGCGTTAGGCGTCGGTTTAACGATATATTCACCGTTATAACTTGGCATAAGCACACCTTTTTCCAGATGCATAAACATCTTTCGCTGAACCCCTGAGATTGATGAACCTGTAGTGTGATCCATTACTAGCTCATCAAATTCATTCGCAGTGCCTTTAATGCATACAGGAGTGACTGCACCATAGAATGATTTTAAATGACTTTTACTGTACCCCTCGACGATATTGCTTGCTTTGACAGACTTTAAACTTCCCTTGCAAATATAGTTTTCCATATTAAACCTCTTTGTCTGGGATCACCGAAATAGCCCCAATAAGTTCACTGCCATTGGCAAGTAGCAAACCGAAATAGTCATCCTTACTAAGATTAGATTTTTTAGTTTGATGGCCTCGAAGCCAGCCTTCACTAACAAGATTTGAAAAAAAAGGCGGTAAATGATCGCTGATATAAGGTGTGCTGGTTAAGGGGTAATAATGGCCAATAGGCGAGCCATTTGTTAGGTAATCATCTTCATACTCAAAAACAAACTGCTCTTTTTTGAGATCAGTATATTCTGAAATCATACCGGCAATAATGCCATTAGCCTTTATTATCCCTCTCCTATTTAATTTAAGCATTATGAGCGCCCAATTAAAATCTGATAACCAATCACTGATGACAAGGCATTGATTGTTGACATCGAAGCTTTTAGTGGATTTTTCAGGGTTTGAGTCAATGTGGTTGTGGAAATACCAGCCAACACGCAAATATCCGCTTTTCTGATACTGTTGTCAGTGCAATATGATTCTATTAGCTCAGGAAAATCTTTGAGCATAATAAACGCTAATGCAGCATTATTTTGCGCTTCTAATGCTTTAACTTGCTCTTTAAGGTTATCGATGGTGTCGACAACCTGTTTGAATTGTTCATTCATAATCAAATCACAGAAATATTGCAGTTAACTATTAAAAGCTAACTATAATCAAACTTTATCTGGAAAACAACGTTAAAAACAAATAAATACGTATATTTATACTGAAATTTTATTTAAAGCAAAGAAAATTTTGATTTAAGCTATTGATGAACGGGTATGAAGTATTTGAAGGGAGTACCTTTAATCGGAAAACGAAACTTTATAGTTTTATTTTAATTGACGTACATTAAAATCATATCTCACACGGAGAAGTGAATGAGAACAACAGGAGGAAACACCAAAAAATAAAACGCTTTTAAATGTTCAAAGCCCTACCTCATTCCCTTCTCATGGTTTCCTCCCTGTAAAAAAATAAAAATATCTCACAGGGAGAAAAGAATGAGGACTGCATGAGGAAACACCAAAAAATGAAGTGCTTGTAAATATCTAAAGCTCTACCTCATTCCCTTCTCATTGTTTCCTCCCTGTAAAAAAAATAAAACCTGATGGACTAAAGTCCAACCTACATAGGGCCTACAGCCAACACCATAAACTTTGAAGCTTGTCTTTTGTAGGTCGGACTTTAGTCCGTCAACCGCAAGGCAGCCACAAAAAACAATAACCATGCCACTACAATCCATGCAAAAAAATAACAAAATATCACAGGGAGAAGTGAATGAGGACTGCATGAGGAAACACAAAAACATAAAGTGCTTGTAAATGTTTAAAGCCCCACCTCATTCCCTTCTCATTATTTCCTCCCTGTAAAAAAATAAAACCTGATGGACTAAAGTCCAACCTTGTATCTCTCTAGATAGAATAATAAGCTATTATTCTATGACAAGAACTAAGAGAGTTTGAGTCCAACCTTAAAGCGTTGACTTTGGCATGTAGATGAAACCCTTAGTTCATTTTATCTTAAAAACTGGATGGTATCCAAGTGCCTTTCTAAGAAAGTGACACTGCATGAACAAGGGAAGCTAAGAGATGAATTATGATATTGGCATTGATGTTGCTAAAGATAAATTTGATTGTCTTTGGTTAAAAGATATAAAGTCACTGAAAATCAAAACGAAGGTTTTGCCTAATTCAAAACAGGGTTTTCAGCAAT
>NZ_VOLS01000092.1 GCF_007954265.1 Colwellia sp. C1TZA3
CAGGAAAAATAACTCAAGGTAAGGCGCTCGATTGAGCAATAGCTGGCTATTGGGATTGAGAGCAACACAGCCTTGAGCTATTTTAACTAGTACAAGTGAGCAATAACTTAATGGGATTGGTATTATACCCGTTCCACTTCAAAAAGCAGGCTTTTGCGCTTTAAAGCGAAACCATTATAAGTATAATCGGAGATAAAACCTATGGCTATAGCCAAAATAAAAACACAAAAAAGCCAGCATAGTTGCTGGCTTTTCAATTAATTAACTTAAAGCTTAACTGAGTGCTTAACTTAATTAATTATTTTTTCTTTTTAGCCGCTTTTGCGTTCGGCATATCAGTGATAGTACCTTCAAAAATCTCTGCAGCTAAGCCAATTGATTCATTTAACGTTGGATGAGCATGAATAGTTAAACCGACATCTTCAGCATCTGCGCCCATTTCAATCGCTAAACAAATTTCGCCCAGCATTTCACCTGCATTGATACCGACAATAGCTCCACCTAAAACACGGCCAGTTTCTTTGTCGAAGATCATCTTAGTTTTACCTTCAGTACGCGCAGAAGCAATAGCACGACCAGAAGCAGCCCAAGGGAAGTTAGACACTTCAACATTTAAACCTTGCTCTTTTGCTTCACGTTCTGTTACGCCAGCCCAAGCTATTTCTGGATCGGTATAAGCCACTGATGGAATGCAACGCGGTTCAAAAGTATGTTTCTTACCAGAAATAACTTCAGCCGCACAATGGCCTTCATGTACCGCTTTATGCGCCAGCATAGGTTGGCCAATAACATCACCAATAGCGAAGATATGAGCAACGTTAGTACGTAGCTCATTAGTTACATCAATAAAACCACGTTCATCAACATTAACGCCCGCTTTATCAGCAGCAACTAAATGACCGTTTGGCTTACGACCAACAGCCATTAAAATTTTGTCATAACGTACTTGTTCTTTTGGAGCGTTTTTACCTTCAAAAGTCACATACAAGCCGTCGTCCTTCGCATCAACGGCAACCACTTTGGTTGACAACATGATGTTGAATTTTTTACTGTTAAACTTAGTGTAAGCTTGCACAATATCTTTATCAGCCGCTGGAACTAATTGGTCAGCAAACTCTACCACTGAAACTTTCGAACCTAACGCTCTATACACTGTGCCCATTTCTAGGCCAATAATGCCACCACCGAGTACCAACATTTCGTCTGGTATCTCTTTAAGCTCTAAAGCACCTGTTGAGTCGAGAACACGGGGATCTTCAGTCGGTACGAATGGTAAATTAATCACTGATGAACCTGCGGCAATAATCGCATTGTCGAAAGTAATTGTCGTTTTACCATCAGCGCCATCTACTTCAACGGTTTTATCTGAAGTAAATTTACCGTAACCAAAGACTGTTTTAACTTTACGCGCTTTAGCCATACCGCCTAAACCACCGGTTAATTGACCAACAACACTTTCTTTCCAGCCACGAATTTTGTCTAGATCAATTTTAGGTGCACCAAAAGTAACGCCATGAGATGACATTGCTGCGGCATCGTCAATAACTTTAGCGACGTGTAAAAGTGCTTTTGAAGGGATACAACCCACATTCAAACACACGCCACCAAGCGTTTCACGGTTTTCAACTATCACTACGTCTAAACCTAAATCTGCTGCGCGAAATGCTGCTGAATAGCCGCCAGGACCTGCACCTAAAACTACTACTTGAGTTTTAATATCGTTACTCATGCTAACCTCAAAAATTGATGTATTTATTGCTGGTATTGCCAGCCTATATTTGCCGAGCTTTTATTAACAGCATTAACCATTAATATTTTCAGCATATTACTATATTGTACTTGTTTGCGATCTTACTTAAAGCGCACAAGGATCGCCATCTTTAAATCAGTAAATATTAGCAAAAAGTGGGTAAAGTGAACATTAATTACTTTACCCACTTTATCTTATCTCACTGACTTATTCAGGTAACTTATAAAATGAGTTTTCTGATATCACTCATTAAGCCTGCTAAGTGCACAGTAAACCGCGCCGCTAACGCGCCGTCAATTACACGATGATCGTAGGACATAGACAATGGCAGCATTAACTTAGGCTCAAAGTCTTTACCATTCCACTTAGGTTTCATTTCTGACTTAGAAACACCTAAAATTGCGACTTCTGGCGCGTTAACGATTGGTGTAAATGCTGTACCACCAATACCGCCAAGGCTTGAAATAGTAAAACAACCGCCTTGCATATCATTTGCTTTTAGCTTGCCGTCACGTGCTTTCATGCTGATCTCAAGTAATTCACGTGATAACTGGTGAATACCTTTTTGATCAACATCACGTACTACTGGCACAACCAAGCCATTAGGTGTATCAACGGCAACACCAATGTGAATATACTTTTTAAGGATCAAGCTTTCACCGTCTTCACTCAAACTAGAGTTAAATACTGGGAAAGTACGCAAGGCATCTGCCGCCGCTTTTAAAATAAACACCAGTGGCGTAATTTTAAAACCAAGCTTTTGCTTTTCACAAATTACATTTTGCTCTTTGCGGAACGCTTCAACATTAGTAATGTCAGCTTCGTCAAACTGAGTAACATGTGGAATAGTGACCCAGTTGCGGTGCAAGAATGGTCCAGAAATTTTCTGAATACGTGTTAGTGCTTTTGTTTCAACTTCACCAAACTTAGCAAAATCAATCTGTTTAGCGCTAACAACTTGTAAACCACCTTCTCCGGCCGCTACAGAACTACCCGCATTCGCTTTCGGACGCGACAATTCATATTTAACATATGACTGCACATCTTCTTTCAAAATACGGTTTTTACGTCCACTACCTTTAACTAATGATAAATCGACACCAAATTCACGTCCTAAACGACGAATTGAAGGTGAAGTATAAATAGCACCCGCATTGGTTAGACCCACTTGTGGATGATGTGGCACCGGTGCTGGTTTTTTAGCCCCAGGCGCTTTTTTCGCTGCAGGAGCGGCTACTGGAGCAGCCACTGGCTCTGCTACAGTCTCTGCTTCGGCCTCATCAACTTCAGCTGGTGCGCCCGATGAAGTTTCAAGCTTAATAACAATAGAGCCTTGTTTAACTTTATCACCGGTAGTAATGAAAATTTCTTTTACCGTGCCGGCATGCGGTGACGGCACATCCATAGTCGCTTTATCAGTTTCTAGGGTGATTAAGCCATCTTCAGCTTCAATAACGTCACCAACAGCAACCAAGACCTCAATAACATCAACTTCGCCATCTTCACCAATATCAGGTACCACTACTTCGATCACTGCACTACTGGCAGTCGCAACAGGCGCTTTTTCTGGCGCAGCAGCTTCAGGCTCAGCAACGGCTTCAGCCTTTTCTTCTGGCTTAGCCTCTGGCTCGGCTTCTGCTTCAGCTGGCGCTTCTGTAGATTCTGTTTCAGTTTCAGCACTGCTTGCTGCAGCGCCTTTCATTTCGGCAATAACATCACCTTCTTTGATCTTGTCACCGACTTTAACCGATAAAGCAACAAGTTCGCCAGCAAACGGGGCTGGAATATCCATGGATGCTTTATCTGTTTCAACGGTAATAATACCTTCGTCAGCTTCTAAACTATCGCCGACCGCAAAGCATATTTCGATAACTTCTACTTCATCGCCACCGACATCTGGGACTAGAATTTTTTCAATATCAGACATTTGTTAATTCCTTATCTAGTCTTAATTACGCGTAAAGCGGATTAATTTTTTCAGCTTTAATATTAAAACGTTTAATCGCTTCACTCACCACTTTGTGTTTAATCTCACCACGGTTGGCCAACTCATAAAGTGCAGCAACAACAATGTAGTTTTGATCCACTTCAAAATGTTGACGCAAGTTATCGCGGCTATCACTGCGGCCAAAACCGTCAGTACCTAGAACACGATACTCAGTATTGATGTAGGCACGCACTTGATCAGAGTAGTTTTTAACATAATCAGTTGCGGCAATTGCCGGGCCTTTTTCTGCCGTAATCACCTTAGCAAGATAGGCTGTTTTTTGCTTACTTTCTGGGTGTAACATGTTCCAGCGCGTTACTTCTTGGCCTTCACGGGCTAACTCGTTAAACGAGGTCACGGAATAAACGTCACTTGATACGCCATAATCTGCTGACAAAATTTGTGCGGCTTGACGCACTTTTTGTAAAATGGTGCCTGAGCCCATTAATTGCACATTCGCTTTAGCTTTTTTAGCTTCAACGCGTTCAAGTTGGTAAATACCTTTAATGATTTCATCTTCAACCGTTTTGTTTTCTGGCATAGCCGGATGTTGATAGTTTTCATTCATTAGCGTTAAGTAGAAGAAAATATTTTCATTTTCTTCATACATGCGACGTAAACCTTCACGCACGATAACAGCAATTTCATAACCATAAGTTGGATCATAAGTCACACAGTTAGGAATTAAACCCCCTTGCACGTGTGAATGGCCATCTTGATGTTGTAAACCTTCACCATTAAGCGTGGTTCTACCGGCAGTAGCACCTAATAAGAAACCCCGTGTTTGGCTGTCAGCCGCGGCCCATGCTAAATCACCCACCCGTTGAAAACCAAACATTGAGTAATAAATGTAAAATGGAATGGTGGTCGCATTACAGGTTGAGTAAGAAGTACCTGCAGCAATCCAAGACGCCATTGCACCTAGCTCGTTAATCCCTTCTTGTAGCACTTGACCTTTCTTGTCTTCACGATAATAAGCGACTTGATCAGCATCTTGTGGGACATATTTTTGACCTTCACTAGCATAAATACCCACTTGGCGGAATAAACCTTCCATGCCAAAAGTACGCGCTTCGTCAGGAATAATAGGCACGATACGCTTACCGATTTTCTTATCTTTTAATAAGCTGTTAAGCACGCGAACAAAAGTCATGGTTGAAGATACTTCACGCTCACCTGAGCCTTTTAGAATCGGCTCAAATATTTTTAATGCTGGAATATCAAGTGACTCTTCAGCTTGCTGACGACGTGCAGGTAATGAACCCCCTAAGGCTTCACGGCGTGCTTTCATGTACTTAAATTCTTCACTTTCTTCTGGGAACTTGAAGAAAGGTAGGTCAGCAATATTTTCATCACTGACTGGAATATTGAAACGGTCACGGTAATGTTTAAGCGAATCAACATCCATTTTCTTCACGTTATGAGCAATATTCAACGCTTCACCTGAAGCACCTAAACCAAAACCTTTAACCGTTTTAGCTAGAATAACCGTTGGGCGACCCTTAGTATTTTGGGCTTTTTTATAAGCCGCATAAACCTTTACTGGATCATGGCCACCACGGTTTAAACGGTAAATATCTTCGTCTGACATATTTGCTACGAGTGCAGCAGTTTCAGGGTATTTATTAAAGAAATTTTCGCGGGTGTATTTGCCACCTTTTGCTTTACAGTTTTGGTATTCACCATCAACGGTTTCACTCATTAACTGTAATAATTTACCTGAAGTATCACGGGCGATTAACGCATCCCAGTAAGAACCCCAAATAACTTTTACCACTTCCCAGCCTGCGCCGCGAAATGTGCCTTCAAGCTCTTGAATAATTTTACCGTTACCACGAACAGGGCCATCTAAGCGCTGTAAGTTACAGTTGATAACAAAAGTTAAGTTATCTAAACCTTCACGTGTCGCTAAACCAATAGCACCTAATGATTCAGGCTCATCAGTTTCGCCATCACCTAGGAAACAATAAACCCGTTGCTCTGAACAGTCTTTAATACCACGGTCAGTTAAATATTTAAGAAAACGTGCGCTATAAATAGCTTGTAGTGGACCTAAGCCCATTGAAACTGTCGGGAACTGCCAAAAATCTGGCATTAAATGCGGATGAGGATATGACGGTAAACCTTTACCATCGCACTCTTGGCGGAAGTTATTCATTTGCTCTTCGGTTAATCGTCCTTCCATAAATGCACGAGCATAAATACCTGGAGAGATATGACCTTGGGCAAAAATAAAGTCGCCACCGTCTTTTTCAGAAGCGGCTCTAAAAAAATGGTTAAAACCAACATCGTACAACATAGCAGAAGATGCAAAGCTGCCAATATGGCCACCCAGATCTAAATCTTTTTTAGAGGCGCGTAATACCAACACTAAAGCATTCCAACGAATAGCGGCACGAATACGTGCCTCTATGGTTTGGTCAGCCGGCATATTAGGCTCTAACCCCGGAGGAATGGTGTTTACATAAGCCGTTTTCGCGTCAAACGGTAAATGTGTACCACTACGACGGGCTCTATCGATTAACTTTTCAAGTAGAAAATGAGCGCGTTCCGGCCCTTCGTTTTCTAACACAGACTCCATTGATTCTAACCATTCTTGGGTTTCCATTGAATCAATATCTAGATTTGGGAGCTCAGACATAATTACTTAGTCTCCAGTTGTTGTTTGTTAAGTAAATTGAGTTGTTTAAAGATAGCTGTTATTGAGCAGATAACTTTAATTCGTATTAATTTTTTATCACACCCATACCGGTCACTTAATGAGTCATGCACTTGGCCATTATTCTCTTTTAATTGCTGACGGTTTTTGGTCGTTTCATTCTGCGTATTGAACGTTCCATACGACTATTTTCCTGCGACATTTTTAAGAGCACCTCTTCAATAAAGGCTAAATGACGATGGCTAGCTCCCCAAGCAATTTGGGGCTTACCACTGACAATCGCACTCATTAAGCGTGTACGATAATCAGATATTTGGCTAAACACGTCAGGTCGCTTAGCCAATATAGTTAAATTCTTCTCAATGTTGTCAATCAACAATGGCGCCATACTCTGGGCTAAATGCAGAATAACCGCATTGTGGCTCGCGGCGCATATAGCGATATAAAAACCAAAAACCGCTTCAGCTTCAAGCCGATAATTATCATCCAGTTGCGCGGTGCCAATATTGTCATGTTTACGCTGAATTTCTTCAAAGTCAGCTTGGGTACCACGCATCGCCGCATAATAAGCTGACATACCTTCAATACCATGGCGAAACTCTAATAAGTCAAATTGCGATTCTTTGTTATTCGCCATTAAGGCAAATAATGGGTCCGACAGCCCACTCAAAATTTTATCACTAACATAAGTACCACCACCTTGGCGACGAGTGACTAAATTTTTTGCTTCTAACTTTTGCATGGCTTCACGCAACGAAGGGCGAGAAACATCAAACTGTTTGGCCAGTTCTCGCTCTGCCGGTAATTTCTCTCCCGGCTTTACACTGCCTTCTAGGATCATAGTCTCAAGCTGAGCCAAAATAATATCTGACAATTTAGCTTGCTTTACCGGCTTTTTAATACTCGGAATCGACATGTAAAATCCTTTGTTATGGCATTATAACGTATCTAAATCCATTGGTTTTATTTTCAAATACCTTGGTCAATTGGTCTTACCAATTGATAATTTCGAATATAATGTAACAAATGCCCATAGCGTTGTAAACACTGTGGATAATTTATAATCAATTGCCTTACTTAAGTATTTTCGCCATACCGATATAGAGCGGTGAATAAACACTTTAGTTCAACTAATTAAACTCGATTACACTCTAGTCAGGTTATGCACCATAACTCAGCACCGGCACACCACAAGTAATACCAGTTCCATTAAGTTTGTGATCTTGTTGTGCGCAGGAAAAATAACTCAAGGTAAGGCGCTCAATTGAGCAATAGCTGGCTATTGGGAGTGAGAGCAACACAGCATTGAGCTATTTTAACTAGGACAAGTGAGCAATAACTTAATGGGATTGGTATAATACCAGTTCCATTAAGTTTGTGATCTTGTTGTGCGCAGGAAAAATAACTCAAGGTAAGGCGCTCGATTGAGCAATAGCTGGCTATTGGGAGTGAGAGCAACACAGCCTTGAGCTATTTTAACTA
>NZ_VOLS01000093.1 GCF_007954265.1 Colwellia sp. C1TZA3
ATATGTCGCCATCGAAAAGAAGTTCTAAGCGTTATGTTTAAGGCTTTAGCTGATTTTCTAAGAGACACGCCTTCCCACATTAACTTCGTGTATTCAATCCACTTCTCAGCCTTTTTCATGCGGTAAAGCGGTGAATCAGCAAGCGCATTAAAAGTTTTGAAGCAGGATTTACACTTAAAGCGTTGAATTCCTTGCTTTGTCATACCCCAACGGTTTAATTCATGTGAATTGCAATAAGGACAATGAGATATTGTTTCTTCATGGTCGGCAATGGCTTGACCCACTTGGTTATTGGAAATATTTGATTCAACCTCATGCCGAAGTTTTTTTAGTTGGGAGTAGTTTAAGTGGGTAACGTGATGTAATATATTTTGAAACTGCTTGGAAGCCATGTTGCACCTACCATTGTTGGGTTTCAATACATTAAGTATAGTTCACCAACACCGAAAGACAACATAGCTGTTTATATACAGCTAAGGGTTGTATTGTTATATCTTATACCAGTTCCATTAAGTTTGTGATCTTGTTGTGCGCAGGAAAAATAATTCAAGGTAAGGCGCTCGATTGAGCAATAGCTGGCTATTGGGATTGAGAGCAACACAGCCTTGAGCTATGTTAACGAGTACAAGTGAGCAATAACTTAATGGGATTGGTATAATACCAAGTTGATTAATTACCTGCTCATTTTTAATGGTTAAAATGAATAACTACAGCGTTATAAAATTTATAAGGTGAATAACTACTGACTAAATTTTATGCCTTGTATTTATCCCTTTTTCCTCATGAAAAAGTAGATCACTTAATTAATCAAATTGGTATTACATCAATTTATTTATATGGCATGGTAAATGTTTAAAAATAAGCCTGCGCAAAAAAAGATAATTCATATCGACATGGACTGCTTTTACGCGGCAGTCGAAATGCGTGATAATCCCCAGTGGCGCAATGTGCCTATTGCTGTTGGTGGCAATGGCCCGCGGGGTGTGTTGTGTACTTGTAACTACAAGGCGAGAGAGTTTGGTGTGCGCTCAGCTATGCCAAACGCAAGAGCGAGAGCACTTTGTCCTGAACTGATTATTGTTAATGGCCGTATGTCAGTTTATCAGCAAGTATCGCAACAAATTAGCGCTATATTACACCGTTACACTGAATTAATTGAACCTTTGTCGTTAGATGAAGCGTATCTCGATGTCACTGATTCGCCCTTGTTTTATGGTAGCGCTACGTTAATTGCCGAACAAATACGACGTGATATCTATAACGAACTTAATCTCACTGCATCGGCCGGTATTGCACCGAATAAGTTTTTGGCTAAGATTGCTAGCGATGAAAACAAGCCTAATGGTCAATGTGTGGTTACGCCAGAAAATGTTAATGCTTTTGTGGCTAATTTACCGCTGAAAAAAATCCCCGGCATTGGGCCAAAAACGAGTAAAAAGCTAAAAGCTTTTGGTTTTGAAAATTGTGCCGATGTAAGAGCCAGTTCGGTAAAAAATTTACACACTATAGTGGGTAAATTTGCCAACGTTCTATACCAACGTAGCTTTGGTATCGACGACAGGGCACTTGAAACCTCAAGGGTTAGAAAATCACTGGCCATTGAAACCACTCTGGCAGAAGACGTTGACTCCATTGAACAATGTCAGGTAATACTGATGAGTTTATTTAGCAAACTACAACGGCGCTTAGCCAAACATATCGATCGTGAAATTAGCAAACAAACAGTAAAAATTAAGTTTGCCGACTTTCAGCAAACAACCGTTGATATTCAATCAAAGGCTTGTCTTGAAGCTGTTTTTATTGAGTTATTACAAAAAGCTATGACCCGAGCTAATAATCGAAAAGTTCGTTTGATAGGCCTGTCATTGGGTTTTGCTGAGCAGCACAGTCATGATAAGCACAGTCAGTTAGCTTTATTTTAGCTTTAAATTATTTTTATGTGACTTGTGTGATGATTTAATGTTGCTATATTGTTATATTGTGATGTTAGAATAAAATGATATAAGTTTGGTTGAATAAAGCAGAGCTAACCTATAATAATTTAAGTGCAAAAGTTTAACGTTATCAAGAGAATTTAGCTTATGCTGTGAGCGTTTAAATATTAGTCATATTAGAAATGGCAGGAAAATTATGTTAAAAAAACTTTTGGTGATACCTACTACACTGTTTAGCGTTTTAGTGAGTGCAGCAATAAGTACAATCTTGAGTGTTTCATTGCATGCGCAAGAAATGGCTGATGCCGATATAACGGTGCAACCCGCTGCAGGCGGTGTTTATATGTTGCAAGGTCCCGGTGGTAATATTGGCGTGTTAGCCACAGACCAAGGTTTGCTATTAGTTGATGATAAATTTGCCCCATTAGCTGAAAAAATTGAAGCTGCAATGAAAGGCATTGAGGACAAAGAACTTAAATATGTGATTAATACTCATTATCACGGCGATCATACTGGCGGTAATCAGTTTTTTTCACATAAAGCGCCAATTTTTGCGCATGAGAATGTTCGTAGCCGTTTAAGTAGCAAAACCGACCATAAAGTAGCAAGTTTGCCGGTTGTAACCTACAAAGATGGCATTACTATTTATTTAGCTAACGAAGAAATTCAGCTAACACATTTAACGAATGGTCATACCGACGGCGATACCTATGTTTACTTTAAAAAAGCGAAGGTATTACATACCGGTGATTTGTTTTTTGAAGTTGGTTTTCCTTATGTCGACTTAGACAGTGGTGGCAGTGTTAAAGGCTATTTAGCCAATGTTAAGCACATGCTTAAAAATACCCCCGATGATGTAGTGATTATTCCAGGTCATGGCAAGTTAACCGACAAGAGCCAGATGCTAGCTTTTGCGAAAATGATGGAGTTTAGTATTAATAAAGTTTCTGCGGCACTTGCTGCAGGCAAATCTGAACAGCAAATACTTAACGAAGGAATTGGCGAAAAATATCAGCATTTGTCTTGGGCATTTATTACTGAAGAGAAATGGCTGAAAACTTTAGTTGCTGATTTAAAGTAACAGGTTGCTGAGTCAAAGTAATAGGTGAGTAATAGTCGTTGGCTGTTTGAATACAAAGCCCAACAAGAGTAAACTCAGCTAATCTACTATAGATAACTTACCTATAAGGGCTTTTTAAGAGTCCTTTTTTTATGCGTAGAATTTACAGAATATACGGTATATCTCAGGTGCATAGCGATTACTCAATCGCCATAATTAATTTCTGCATCACTAATTTAGTGAAGTATCTTGATTGTAGACTACTAGAATACAAACAAGATACTTTACTAATAAAAACTTCACTCCATCTAAATGGAATTGAGATTATTTATTTTTTTAAAGAGTAAGAATCTATCGATCCAAGTAGTGCCATTAACTAAGGCTAATTTTTATAATTATTGATTGTCCGTACAGCTAAGATGTAGATTACCACGCTCTTAGCTGTACGGGTTCATAAACATATCTATGACTGAGAAATAAAATGTCAACTGTTAAACAGATAACACAAGTGAATAGAAAAAATAGATGAATACAAATATTCATATGGTTAATGACAATCCTTTTTTAATTTTATGTAACGCGGTATGTGTTTCTTGTCCAAAACAATATCAAGCTATGTATATTGGCAAAAATATTTATATCCAACGATATAATATCTTTATAGAAGGCATCAGATACAAAATTTCCAACCCAATGTTCCCAATTCTCTGTGCTTTTAACGCACATGAAGGAAAAACATTAACTAGAGAATTTTTGCTCGCTTATGGTTGGGGGTTAGGCAATAAGGTTAGTAACAATGTCACTGTAGCCATATTAGAATTAAGGGTTTTGTTAAGTAAGCAACCTAGCTTAGAAATAGTTGCAGTTCGCGGAAAAGGATATCAGATGTTTAATAAAAGTAAGTGGAATGTTAAATGATAGCGATCCTTCCAATATCTATCAAACATGAGGGCAAAAAATATTTTTTTTACCCTCGAGTGGAGTTAATCACTGGCTGTATTTCGAATGAAAATAGTGTTTATGAAATATTATGCCAAGTAATGGATGGGCAGTTACAAATATCTCCTACGGAGATATTTAATGAATTAGAAAACAGTGAAATCTATATCATTTATCACCACATATTAAGCAATATAAAGGTGAAAAAAACTACTGCGATTTCACTCAATGTCGACATTGATTTTTTAAATACATATTACCTTGAAATTCTTTTATCGGAATTTACTGAACATATAATCATTCTGGAACTATCAGAAAATAAAACTTTACAATCAATAATCCAAAGTAACAATAAACTGTTATATGTTCAACGACCTAATAACAGTTTATTCGTTGGAAATTAAAGAACTTTTAATCAGTACAATAATTCACAGTTAGTTGCTACCCATATGCTACAAAAATAATCAGACGTAGCAGTGATTTAACTTTAAGTTTTTGGTTTATAGTGTTATATGTATTTTTCAAGGAGCCTTAACAGGGCGGTATAGGGCAGGGCGTACCTAGAAAGCGTCTATGACATAATTGGAAGATCGGGTCTGTAAAAATTACTAATAAAATGAATAGGGAGATCAAGTGGTCATTAAAGAAGTACGTATTAGAAACTACCGTTTACTAAAAGATGTCCAAATGACATTGACCTAATTAATGAAATTGGTATAACATCTCGTTCAAGTTTGGCCTCAGTTACAGCGGGAGTTTGAAAATATTGAAAATAAAAATTGTCGATGCCTGCATAGCGCAGGTTAGAGAGCATATTTTTAGAGCCAGTAGGTACATAAGAAACACTCATACCTACAACAGCGGTAAAAAAATCGGGCCTTAATAGTGCGCAGCTCCATGCGACAGGTGCACTCCAGTCGTGACCAATAATAACAGCTTATTTTCACCTAACGCGCCAACCAATTCGACCATATCACCTACAAGGTATAGTATAAGCACTGACGTCTATAGGTGCAGTGGTTTTACCATAACCTCTCATGTCAGGTGCAACTGCTTTGTAACCAGCTTCGGCCAAAACGACAATCTGACTACGCCACAAAATCGCTAATTCAGGAAAACCATGATATAACAACACCAACGGCCCACCACCCATACTGGTGACTTTCATAGTTAAGCTGTTGACCTCCAACATTTGAATATCAGGCTCTGTTAATCCAGATTCTGTTAATTTAATTTGCTTGTTCATAATTGAAAATACTATTGTTTAATTAACCGCAGCCAAACGAAGTAAATTATCCACAGCATTCTTAACATGTTGACCATAACGTTTAAGTTGATTAATTTTTTTATGGTCATCCGCACTGATGTTAGCTATGAGATGCGAAAAACCATCAAGGCGACAATCTATCAACCATTTGGTTATTTCTTCATGTGATCTCCATTGGCCCTCATTCATCAACAGATGTGCCTGAGATGTTAGAAAGTCTTTTACTGTGTCAGTCATAGGCGTTGGCCGGGTCATGGCATGACGCAATGCATCGTCTTCTATACTTACTTCTATATGGGCTATCAAAGCAGCACTAAAACAAGGCTGAAACACGCGTATACATTGTAGGTTAATCTGCCCAAGCTCGAATACAGGCGTGAAATTATTGACGTTATTGCATAGACCCGCAGCTGTGCAATCAATGTATAAAGTATCTGGCTGACAACTTACCTCACCCTTAGTTAATTGCATTCCTTTAGTGTCGATGCTCTCAACTCGCCCCAGTCTAACAACATGACTGATACGTTGAATCTGCTCAAGTTCAATTTTAGTAATTAGGGCTGCATGAAACATTGTGGGCCACACATTTCTATCAAGACGCAGCCAGTTTCCTCTGGACTCCATACCTAAACACAACTCTTCCAATGTTGCGGCTGTGGCAAAGTTTTCGGTTTGTCCGGCGATAAACTCTAATGTATATTCCAGAAAATCCTTGTCAGGTTGAAACTTACTACGATCATAAAACCATGAGTCTCTTGGGATGACCCAGGTGATATTATCAGCAGGGTAGTTATTGGCCAGTAGCCAAGTGATGCTGTCAATCCCAGTCTTGCCACCCCCTAGTACGGTAATATGCTTGTGTTTTGGCGCTAATCGGCACAAATGGTTGGGTGGTACACAATTTACCCCCTCAGCAACCTTAAACTTAGGGGTATGAGTCATGGGAATTTCTGTGTTCATAAGAGTGGCGTTCACTACTTTTATGTTAACAGTCACCTTATGCTCCTCACCTGACATCAGAGAAAGGATGGCACCATTATCTGTGTAATCACACAAAGGAAGATACTGGACTCGCTTAGAGGGGATAAACACCTCCTCCATGAGTGCGTGATAATAGTGAATAACCTCAACGCCCGTTGCTAATTCGAAGTGACCTTTGTTAAAGCCAGTTTCATCTAATCTGTGACGACCTAAGGGGCGTGAAGCGACACCATAAAAACTTGATGGTTGGTGTAATCGTACAAAAGGGTATGCATCATTCCAGTGCCCGCCTACTTTTGGTCGGCGATCGACAATCAAAAATGTTGCATCGGTTTCTTTGAGCATAGTATCGATAAAAGCCATTGCCATGGCACCACCGCCAATAATAAGATAATCTGTTTTATAATCCATGAAGTTTCCTAGTGACTGGTTTTATCTATAGAGATATAACAATAGTCTGTACAATAAATAAACAATAGTTTTGTCATCATAAATATTGTCTTTCTACAAAATTTATAGTCACAATTAACTCAAAGCTGTCATTAATTAATAATTGAAGTTAACGTCAGCTGTGCATCTTAAGTGGCAAAGGTTAGCGTTCTGAGATGAAACACCAGAGGCATATTGAGCTTGCTGGAAGCATCGAACAATTACTTATTAGGCCACCCATAATAACTTGTGCATATTTTAATCACTACTTAGTGAGCGTCCGCTAATAAGCACCTTGATTTAAATAGCGTTGACGTTTGCATTATATTTATAATCTTCTAATATTATTGGTGTTGGCAACAATACTAAGCAGGACGCTTGGTTATGGATACTTCAGGATGAAGTTCGGTGGCACGGAGCTACTACAAGGACGAATAAAACAGGGAGTGTTGATCATGGATGATTTTCTCTGTTTTCCCCACTAATTTTTTCTACACTTTAATGAGTTTTACATTCCAAGGTAATAGCGTCTTAATGTCGAGTTTAGGGTTGGGCATACTTATCAGGCCACCCATAATACTTATCAGGCCACCCATAATAACGTGTGCATATTTGAACCACTAAACTAGACTTAATTTACCTTTATTAATTTCGGTAACTGTTATGCCTAAGCCTCGCTCACAACAAATCAGTTTAGTAGATACCTCCTATTATCACATCTGCAGCCGTACAGTACGAAAGGCTTTTTTATGTGGCGTAGATAAGGAAACGGGTGTCAGTTTTGAA
>NZ_VOLS01000094.1 GCF_007954265.1 Colwellia sp. C1TZA3
GCGTCTACTCTGTGATCTTTAATGCTTTCAATATCTTGAAATAATGACATGATAAATAACTATTGTTAATTTTTGATACTGATCTGATCATCTCTTATCAATAAGGTTCAAAATTTCTTTATTATACCGTGCCATTTATTTGAAATGCGTGATCCCACCCTGCTTGTTAGCAGAACTTTTTATTAAAAACGCTCAACTCACCAAAAACACTAAAGCTAAATAAATGGAAGTGAGAAGCAAAAACACCGCCACACTTCGCCACAAATCTTAATTGATAAACAATATAAAAAAATGCTCACCAATTAATAAAAATTATTAACTTTCCACAAAAAATAAAGGAAAGAGAAAAACACCAATCTATTTTTGTGAAAATAAAATTAACCAAGCACATTAAAAATAGAACAAGTGTTGCCTGCTAACGCCTTGCTAAGCGGAAAATAATGGTTGGCTATAATCGCGAAGCGATGGCCAACTGTTATTTTTCCGTTTAAGCAACTTGTTAGTTTTTGTTTACGCTAAAGCTCGAATGACAGCACTTGGGTTCTTAGATAACACAGTTAATAAAACCAATGCAGGCCCTCTAGGAGTTCTATCACCACGCTCCCAGTGCCTTAGCGTCCCTAAACTGATGCCAAAATTTGAGGCAAACTCTGTTTGAGTCATGTGTACATTTGATCGGATTGCTTTAACGTCGACAGGATCAAATTTATGGACAGTGGCGTTTTTAATGTTACCTTCACTGAAATCGACAGCTTCAGTTAGCCCCTGCTTAATACTTTCAAAGATGCTACTCATTTTAGCCTCCGTAGTTTTTAACTAATTTAAGAGTAAATTTAGCTAGCAAGTTACGCTCAGAATGGGATAAGTTAGCTTTTTCATTTTTACCAAAAAGTGAAAGAAGAAATAATGGCATTGATTCACTGTGGAAGTAATAAATTACTCTCACACCACCACTTTTTCCTACTCCGCTTTTAGCCCATCTTAATTTTCGTATTCCACCAGTACCTTGCATAAGATCACCAGCTTTAGGGTGTTCTGCTAGATAATTTATTAAAAGCTCAGAATCACTTTTAGACAGGTGTTTTTGAACTTGTTTTTTATATTCAGGTAATTCAACTATTGTTTGCATAATAACAATTATAATCCAATGGATTACTTTTAGCTAGCACCAAGATTAGATAAAAAATATAGACACAATGACTCCCCACGAGGTGCTAGCCTCTAAACATGGGGTAGTTTTACAAACCAGAGCCATACTATATGTGTCAACAATATAAAACAGAGGCTAGCATGACAAAACATAACATACTTTTTATTGGCTTAGATACTCATAAAACATTTACTGAAGTGGCTTACATCGAAGACCAACGTGGCGCTAAATCAACACACTTCGGTAAAATACTCAGCAATAAAGCCGCGTTTAAAAAGCTCGCTAGGCAATTATAATCAAAATACCCTGACGCCACGCTTCACTTTGTTTACGAAGCAGGTCCTTGTGGCTATTGGATTTACCGATTGCTCACCAGTCTTAATCATTGCTGTTATGTCATCGCTCCTTCTCTTATTCCTAAAAAACCAGGAGAAAAAATCAAAACCGATAAACGTGATGCACTCAAACTGGCAAAGCTGCTCAAGTCTGAAGACTTAACACCTATCTATGTACCTGAGCCGGAAGATGAAGCCGTTTGCGATTTATCACGCGCGCGTGAAACCGGCATGAAAGATTTAAAGGATGCCAAATATCAGCTTAAAGCCTTATTATTGCGTAACAACATTAATAGCAAAGTAAAAGATAATTGGTCATTACAGCACTTACGTTGGCTTGCAGAGTTAGTGTTACCGCACCCTTGCCAACAAATTGTTTTACAAGAAGCGGTTTCAACTATAACAGAGCGGCTAAAACGTTTAAAAAGGCTTGATAATGAACTTACCCATCAAGTGAAAAACTGGCGATTTTATCCCGTAGTAAAAGCGATACAAGCGCTGCGTGGTGTGAGGTTATTAGTGGCTACAGGCGTGATTGCCGAACTAGGGGATTTATCACGGTTCGACCACCCCAGAAAATTAATGAGTTACCTTGGTCTTGTACCAAGTGAACATTCAAGTGGCGGTAAACGCCACTTAGGTGCTATTACCAAATGCGGTAATAGCCGTGCAAGACGACTACTGGTCGAAGGTGCACATTCGTATAAACACAACGCCAATATATCAAAAGAAATGCAACTAAGGCAGGAAGGGTTAAGTAAAGAAATCATCGATATGGCATGGCAAGCACAATTGAGGTTATGCAGACGATACAATCGACTTATGCACAAAGGCAAACATCGTAATGTGGTCGTTACGGCCATCGCCAGAGAAATGATCGCTTATATTTGGGCTATTTCTCGCGAGGTAGTGTTACCGAAGGTTGATGTGAAACTGCGAATATCGAGAATGCCAGCATGAGTGATTTAATAAGAAAAAGTTTTGAGTTAGCGCATGGGATCAAGCATCGGGTGTGGCACAACCACCGACGGCGTTAGGATGGCAATAGCCTAGCGGCTATTGAACCACGAACATAGACTGAAGACAGGTGCCACGACGAAATGAGTAAGGTAGGCGCTGTTAACCAATAGGTTAATAATCCACGAATATCAGCATGATAACCGACGAAATTACTTGCTTCATTCTATGCGTTAACTCACTTAATTTAGAAGTGAATAGAAAAGGTTCTGAAATTAATGAACAAGGATCAGTGTATTTAACTTGACGTGGGGAGTCATGCCAACGCCGCAATAAGAGGCAAATGATAGTTGGTTAAAATAAGCGACGCAGGAGCAAAAACCAACTGTTATTTGTCCTTTTGAGTGACTTGTTATGTTTATGAGACTACAATAGACTTAATTAAAGACCAATTTACAGTACTGAGTAACGTATGACAACTAGAATACTAACCGAAGCAGCAGCAAGTATTAGTGAATTAAAAGCTAACCCAATGAAAGTAGCACTAAGTGCAAATGGAGAACCTATTGCTGTATTAAATAGAAATGAACCTGCTTTTTATTGCGTCCCAGCAGAGACTTATGAATTTTTAATGGATCATGTTGAAGATTTAGAGTTATTGGCAATCGCCGAAAGCAGAAGAAATGAAACAACAATCAAGGTTAGTTTAAATGACCTATGAGCTTGAATTTAAAAAGTCAGCTCTAAAGGAATGGAAAAAGCTTGGAGCAACTGTCCAAACACAATTTAAAAAGAAATTAGCTGAAGTTATAGAAAACCCACACATTCAAAGTGCGAAGTTATCTGGGGCTAATGAATTATACAAAATTAAGTTAAGACAAGCAGGTTATCGTTTAGTCTACGAAGTAAACGATGAGATAATTACTGTTACAGTAATATCAGTTGGGAAAAGAGATAAAGGGAATGTTTACAAGGTTGCAATGCGCCGAGCCGATTAATAAACCAACGCCGCAATAAGCGGAAAATTATAGTTGGCTATAATGTTTGAGGTACGAAAAACAGCCAACTGTAAATTTTCCGTTTAATTGCCTTGTTATGTGTTGGTGCGACTGGCTATTTTTTTTTATACTTATACTCCGACATATACCAAGTTAACAAGCCAAAAAATACTCCAGCTAACGGCCAAACTATATAATGAATTATTGCTGTTTTTGATGTGAAGCCATCAGTAAATGGTTTATTCATGAATGCCATAAAAATAAGCATTGGCAAACCCCAGGATAAGACACCAGTAAATAGCACATGATGTAACTTCCCTTTTAAACGTGTTAACTCCCAAGCCTTAAATTGCTCATCTTTCATTTGATTTAACATCCATATTTGAAAAACACATAACGCCCCATTAAGAGGCTGGTAATTGTTGGCTAAAATGTGTAGCGAAGCGAAACCGAGCCAACTGTTAGCCGTCCCGCTTGAGTGACTTGTTAGTGTAATTTACACCTTAAAGTCTAATTGGATTGATTGGCAA
Source organism: Colwellia sp. C1TZA3 (assembly GCF_007954265.1). Classification (GTDB taxonomy): domain Bacteria; phylum Pseudomonadota; class Gammaproteobacteria; order Enterobacterales; family Alteromonadaceae; genus Cognaticolwellia. The sequence goes on from NZ_VOLS01000094.1 coordinate 3,971, forward strand.
ATACTGTCAATAGGTAAACCATTTTCTTTATACGGATTAAATCGCCACTTTTTAAGTGCTTCAGTTGCTGGCTTTATGAAAAGACCAGATTGAGAAGATTCTATAACACCAATGTTAAAGGGCTTACCTTCAGAAGAAATATCAAACTCAAATTTGACGTAGCCATTTATTTTATTCCTTGCTGCTGATTTTGGATACTCCGGAGAAACTCTTTTTATGGGAAAACCCTCTTGAGTCGTATCGCTAAAATTTTCAATTTTTCTTGGGAACACAGTACAACGTGGTTCATTTTTTAAAGTGTCATTTATACTAGAGCTATTATCTCGATTTTCGCTTGTAGTCTGACAACCACAAATGAAAACAGCTAAGAATAGACTTAAATTTTTCAAGTTCACCTAAAACCTCCTTATTACACTAACGCCCGCTTAAGCGGAAAAATATAGCTGGCTAAAATGTTGAACGGAGTGAAAACAGCCAGCTGTATTTTTTCCGTTTGAAGCGCTTGTTATAACTCAATATCGCCTGAACTCAACAACTGACGACTATTTCGTAATGTTAGAATTCTAATCTCGTTTTCAATTTTATAGATAATACGATAGCTACCAAATATAATTTCTCGGTAACTTGAACCTATTAACTCCGGAACCGGACGACCCATTTCAGGTTGAGATCCAAGTAAATCTGCATGATCAAATACATCATTCACCCATTTATCAGCAGCAGATGGCTTATCAAGTGCGATAAACTTGGCTGTTGCCTCTAATTTATCTAATGCTAAAGGTGACCAAACTACTTTCAATTTTTTATACTCTTTAAAATTTGAGTGCGAGCATCAGAATTAGATATACCTAAGCCAGCAGAAAGTTGAGCTTCTGCCTTTTGTACTTCTTCAAGTAGTTCAATCTTTTCTTGCATAGCTTCATATTCAGAGACATCCATAACCACAGCCACACCTTTTCCTCTTTGGGTGATAACAATGGGTCTTCTTGTTTCATTAATTTGACGTATAAATGAAGCCGCTCCAGCCCTAAAATCTGATAAGGGCTGAATATCTTGATCAAAGTGAAGTCTACTCATAACAATACCTTTAGTTGTACTTTATATGGTACTAAGTATAGTAAAAATTAGAATCTAGCGCAAGACTTTGACTTTGAGTTATAACGCCCTGTTAAGGGGCAAATTGTAGTTGGCTAAAATGTGAAGCGGAGCGGAACTAGCCAACTGTTATTTGTCCCGCTTGAACAGCTTGTTAGCTGTGTTTACTTTTTAGATGAATTAACAAATTTGTCCGAGCCATTTCAAGAACAAATGAAACAACCACCACTAAAATTGAATGAATTATATAACCTAACCCGACCAATGGATCAGATGAACAACTAGACTTTAGGATTTCACAATAAAAGAAGTCCACCAAGAATGTAGATGCTATAGCTAAACAAATTAATAGTACAAATCGAAATAACGACACCAATTTTAGTAAATGTATAATTAAAACTATTAAAATTGATGGTAATAAAACGTTTAATATTCCTTCCATGGTATGCCTCACATGCTTATACAGCTAACGCCGTTTTAAGCGGCAAATTGCAGTTGGCTAAAATAAGTGAACGAAGTGAACAAAAAGCCAACTGTAATTTGTCCGCCTTGAAAACCCTTGTTAGAAGCACGTTAACTCTACCCTTTGTAGTTCAATTTTATTACCACCGAACGATAAATTTACAATATCAGAGTTTTGCTGAAAGTTTAACTTTACTAAATATGGAAAGTCTATATCCCTATATTTTTCTAATGGAATTAACACATACGAATTCACACCATCACTTTCAATGATACACTCAAAGCCAATTCCATCGTTTTCACCAGCGGTTAGAACTAAACAACTCCGGTCAGGCGTTATTCGTAAGCAAGTATATCCATCACCGTAATCTTTTTTCCACTCTCCATTAGGAATTGTGGCACAACCAGAAAGTAGTATTATTAGGATAATATGCAGATATTTCATAGTGCTTCTAACGCCACGTTAAGCGGCAAAAAATTGTTGGCTAAAATTGTGAACGGAGTGAAACAGCCAACTGTTTTTTGTCCGTTTGAACGCCTTGTTAGGGCTGTGTTAACTCTGCGGGCAATTTGTATGTGCTGATAACCCATCTTTTAACCAGAAATACTCGATACAATTGATACTATTTATGACAACTTTACGTTGACCTATATCTAGCGAATCAACAGCTTCTAATATTGATACAACACCTGATTTATCTCGATCTGCAATCTCATAAGGGATTGGTGATTTATAAAGAATAACTCCGTAACCACACAACGGGATTAATAAGGCACTTAATGCTACAACGAGTCGAATATTCATTTAGCACCCTAACGCCCACTTAAGCGGACAAAAATAGTTGGTTAACATGTGAAGCGAAGCGGAACCTAACCAACTGTTTTTGTTCCGTTTGAAGTGCTTGTTAGTAGCCTTTACACTGTAGCCGTGGCTTTATTCTCATTCTTAGTAAACAGAAGAAGAAAAACACCTAGCATTATTGCTATGTCTGCTACATTAAAAATCCCAGTACGGATGGATCCAATACCAATATTTAGAAAATCAATAACAGCACCGTTATTAACTACACGATCATAAAAATTACTAATACCACCAGAAAACACCAAAGATAACGCAACTAAAGAAGTAAGGTGCTGTTTTGAATTTGAAACTAAATATACAAATAAAGCGGACAAAAATATACCAACTAGAACTACAAAAAACCAGAATCTAGCTTGTTCTGACAAGTTATTACCCAAGCCCAGAAAAGCACCAATATTTTCCGTATATCCAACCCTTAGCGTGTCATTAAGGTAGCTTGTCATTTGAAATTTAGGAAGGTGTTCTGCTGCCAATAATTTAGTAGCTTGATCACAACCTACACATGAAAGGGTAACTAAAAAAATAATTAATAATCTTTTCCAAATATCCATATTTACTCAAAACCTTTTTTGGCAACTAACGCCCTTTTAAGCGGCAAATTGCAGTTGGCTAAAATAAGTGAGGCACGAACAAAAAGCCAACTGTAATTTGTCCGACTTGAAAACTCTTGTTAGGTGCGCTCTTTCAAATAGCCCAACTTATT
>NZ_VOLS01000095.1 GCF_007954265.1 Colwellia sp. C1TZA3
AAATTTACTCTTAAAACGTTAAGTTAACTTAGTTGGTTTACACCACGTTAAGTAACTCATTAAAACCGTTCGTTTGGGTTACCCCTTGGAACTGGAGCGCATTCTAGCGATTTCTGACTGCACGTCAACACTTAATTGTCATTAAATGTTGATTAAGTGTTTGTTTGCTTTTTAATTGTACACCTGGTGTTTTTATTGACCTAAGAGCGTTCAAATAGCATTCAGCCAGTATGAAATTATATAAAAGCACGGTGCTTTTTATTAATTAGTGACAAGACTTATAACTTCTATTCTATATAAGAAGACTACACTGGCCCTAATAGAGAAGAGAAGAGAAGAGAAGAGAAGAGAATTAGCTAAAGAGCTATTCTATGACGGTTACTGAGTGGCAAATCTTACTATAAATAGTATTAGTAGATACTTGCCTGATTAAATTGCATAAAAAGTACACTTATTCTTGCACATTACCAAAAGGTGGGTAACATAGAATTGCAAGTTAAGTTTTTTATAAAATAATAATTAGGTATCCATTATGAAGTCTCCTCAAGCATTAACGCTAATTGTTGCGTTAGTATTTTCTGTTGCTATATATTTTTTGGCTAACAGTAGTGTATTCGAATTAACAAGCATAAGTGTTGCCGTTGTTGCTTTTGTTTGTGCATTTATCGCGCCCTTAGTTGGAAAAGCCGAAACAAATGTACAAGAAGTAGATACCAGCATCAGCACGCTTTATGTTGGCAATTTACCGTATAGAGCTAACGAAGCCGCAGTAAGAGAGTTGTTTTCTGAGTATGGTCAAGTTCAATCAGTAAGATTGATGAAAGATAAACATACCGGAAAAAGACGTGGGTTTGGTTTTGTTGAAATATCAGCAGCAGACGCAGAACAAGCTGTTTTGTCACTAAATGATAGTGAATTTCAACAGAGAACGTTGAAAGTTCGTGAAGCAAAAGAACGACCAGAGCAAATTGTTGAATAAAATCTCAGCATAGCGTTGATTATTAAAACTGACCAATTAAGTAATAAGAGTAGAGGATTTACAAGAGTAGTTTGATACTTTTACTTACTAGTCATATTAAAGCCTGTAGATGATAAATTTACAGGCTTTTTTTTTACACCTGTTAACTCCTATACAAATAGATTACCTTGTCAGTTTGATACTATTAAACTCAAATGTTTTAATATTACTTACCTCAGCATCTATCAACACTTACCTATAGTCTATAAAATAGCGCCTTAGATTAGCGCCGATGCTTAAAAAGCCAGTACTTCTGCAATAGAGCCATTGTTTAGTAGACAAAAGGTTTAATAGATAGAGCGCTTAATAGGCAAAATTGGGTGATCGCTAAAATCTCGTCATCATTATCAGTTACCGACCTCCACTTTTAACAAGGTATTTCAATGTTTAGTCATATCCACCCCGACAATTATCAACAACAGCTTGACGAAAAGCAGCAAAATATTACAGACAATTTTGCTCAATTTGAATTACCAACATTTGAAATATTTACTTCACCCACCTTAAATTACCGCCAGCGTGCAGAATTTAGAGTTTGGCATGAAGGTGATGATCTTTATTACATTATGTTTAATAGTGAAACAAAAGAAAAATATCGGGTTGATGACTTCCCTGTTGCCAGCGTGCTTATTAACCAATTTATGTTAGCATTATTAGCTGATATAAAAGACAACGAAGTATTGCGCCAACGTTTATTCCAAGTTGACTTCCTATCAACGCTTAGTGGCGAAGTATTGATTAGCTTGCTTTATCATAAACAGTTAGATGAGCAATGGATTGAACACGCGCAGCAATTAAAAATACGGCTATCGACTATCGCCCCTGTTGATATTATTGGTCGAGCTCGCAAGCAAAAAGTGGTCTTAGACAAAGACTTTGTTATGGAAAAATTAACAGTGAATGACAAAGAGTTTCATTACCAGCAAGTTGAGAATAGCTTTACTCAGCCTAATGCTATGGTAAATGAAAAAATGCTACTTTGGGCCCAACGAGCGACTAAAGATATAGGCGGTGATTTAATCGAGCTCTACTGTGGTAATGGTAACTTCAGTATTGCCTTAGCGGAAAGTTTTGATCGGGTATTAGGCACAGAGATATCAAAAACTTCAGTTAAATCTGCACAGATTAATATTGCGGCTAACAAACTCGACAATGTTGATATTGTGCGAATGGCGAGTGAGGACTTTAGTCAGGCGATGAATGGTGAACGGGTATTTCGTCGATTACAAGGTTTTGATCTGACCAGCTACAATTATCAAACCGTGCTTGTTGATCCTCCTCGAGCAGGACTAGATCCTGATAGCGTTGAATTAGTCAGTCGCTTTGAGCGCATTATCTATGTTTCATGTAATCCAGAGACACTACGTGATAACTTAACTGAATTGGTTAAAACCCATAAAATCGAGCATTTTGCCCTGTTTGACCAATTTCCTTATACCCACCATATAGAAACGGGTGTTATTTTGTCTCGTCTTTAGCGCTACTACTACGCTGTTCGCTGCGGTTTTTATTACCTACGCCAATTTCAAATGCACCACGAGCAATAAACCTGAGTTGTTTAATTGTTCGTTGTGCTAATGCTGCTAAATCTTTTTTATCGCAGTCGAGTGCATCAGAGCCAGCACTAAAAACAATAGTTACGGCAGCATTTGCTTGCAAATAGGCCACTTCAGCATCAAGTTTATTAGCCTGTTGTAAATAATCGCACAACTCTAAGGTAAAATAACTAATCTCGCGATTAACTGCAGCACGAAATGCTTTTGATGTCCCTGAACGTTCTCGTAGTAACAAGCGAAAAATATTGCCGTTACTTTCAATAAACTCCATAAAAGTACGCACAGAAATTTGGATCACCGAGCCCCCTTTGTCAATGCGCTGTCTTGCTTGTCGCATTAATTGACGCAAGGTTAAACCCGCTTCATCTACTAAAGTTAAACCTAATTCGTCCATATCAGAAAAATGGCGATAAAATGAGGTTGGCGCTAAACCTGCCTCTTTTGCTACTTCACGTAAACTTAGGCTAGAAAAGCTGCGCTCACTGCTCAGTTGCCCTAAAGCGGCGTCAATGAGTTGTCGACGTGTTTTTTCTTTTTGTAATGCTCGAATTCCGCTCATCGTCATACACCTAGTAATTATTTCAGCCTGTAACCAACTTGATATGATACTGAAAATAGTAAATATTACTAGTTAATAGATGTTAACCACTTAGCGGTATTCTAATTTGTATTCTGTATGTTAGCTAAAAAATCACCATCAACACTTGACTCAGCATCAAGTAAAGTTAAAAATAGCGTACATGTGTACACCGAAATACTTTTCGGTCATTAACCTTAGATGGACAATCAATGAATAAACCACCTATTATTTGGTTAAATGTTTTTGTATTTAGCATTACCTTTTTATTTGCTGCCATAGCAGTACCTTACCGTGCATTCACTCATGGCTTTGACGCCACAGAGATCACCGCAGCAACGATTTGTTTTATCTATTGCGGCATGTCGATAACCGCTGGTTATCACCGACTTTGGTCCCATAAAACTTACCAAGCTCATTGGTCATTAAGAGTAATTTACGCTCTAGGCGGAGCATTTGCACTGCAAAATAGTGCCTTACACTGGTGTTCAGATCATCGTATTCATCATAAACATGTCGATAAAAATAATATTGACCCTTATTCTGCAAAGTTGGGCTTTTGGCATTCGCACATCGGTTGGATGCTAAGAGATCATCAACCTGAGCAATACAATAACTATAACAACGTGCGCGATTTACAAAAAGACGCGGTGGTTGTTTGGCAACATAAGCACTATTTACTACTGACTATATTAATGAACTTCGGTGTCCCTATACTATTTGGTTTATGGCACGGTGATATAATTAATAGTCTATTATTACTTGGATTTTTACGTTTAGTGTTAAGTCACCACACCACCTTTTTCATTAATTCATTAGCCCACATCTGGGGCAAGCAAACCTATACTGAAAAAAATACTGCTCGTGACAATGGTTTTCTAGCTTTTTTTACTTTTGGTGAAGGCTACCATAACTACCATCATATCTTCGAAAACGACTATCGTAACGGCATTCGTTGGTGGCAGTTTGATCCAACAAAATGGTTAATAAAAGGCTGTGCTCACTTAAAACTGACGTCGAAGTTACGCGTGACACCTGAAGATAAAATTGAAAAGGCACGTTTATCGATGGTTTTATTACGTAGCCAGCAAAAAATAGCGGCCCACCCTGACGCAGAGCAGCTGCTAGAAAGATTACAACATGAGTACGATGAGCTTATTCATAAGATCAACGAATTTTATGCGGTACGTAAAGCGTTAGTCGCCAGTAAACGTGACCAATTACTGGCTGATGTTGAAAACTCAGAAGTAATGGCGCAATACCAAGAAATTAAGCGACGCTTGGCGGAGCAACAACGAAGCTGGCAAAATATGGTAGAAAAACTAGCATAAAAATAGTTACCTTAGATTTAATTCCTGCTAAAATTTTTTTCTTAAAGCAGGAATTAAAGGGTTAACCGTTGACTAAACAAACACAAGCCGAAACTAAGAAAGCAAAAAGCGCTGCTAAAAGCTATGATTTTGACGCCATAATCATAGGCACAGGGCCTGGTGGTGAAGGCGCTGCCATGAACTTAGCCAAGCGTGATAAGCGTGTTGCCATTATTGAACGCTATCATAATGTTGGCGGCGGGTGCACTCATTGGGGTACAATTCCATCAAAAGCGTTACGGCAATCGGTTAGCCGACTCATTGAATATAACTCTAATCCGCTATTTAATGCCGGCCAAAATGCCAAGCAATTAACCTTCCAAGATATTTTAAGTCACGCATCTGCGGTTATTCGTAAGCAAGTTAATTTACGCAGCGGCTTTTATAACCGTAACCAAGTTGAGCATTTTTACGGTGAAGCCTCATTTATTGACGCAAACACCATTCAAGTATTACGTATTGATGGTTCAATCGATACCATCACAGCCAAACAAATAGTCATTGCCACTGGCTCTCGCCCCTATCATCCTGATGATGTAGATTTTTCGCACCCTAGAGTTTATGACTCAGACAGTATTTTATCGCTTGAACATTCGCCACGGCAAATAATTATCTATGGCGCAGGTGTTATTGGTAGTGAGTACGCTTGTATTTTTCGTGGTTTAGGTGTCAAAGTTGACCTGATCAACACCCGTGATCGCTTATTATCATTCTTAGATGCTGAGATGTCAGACTCGTTAAGCTATCACCTATGGAATAACGGCGTTGTTATTCGCCACGGCGAACAAATTGAACGTGTTGAGACCAGTAAAGATTCAGTTATTGTCCATTTAGAGTCGGGAAAGAAGATGCGCGCCGATTGCTTATTATTTGCCAATGGTCGTACAGGTAATACCGCCGATTTAAAACTTGAGAATGCCGGTTTAAAAGCTGATGGGCGTGGGCAATTAAAAGTCAGCGATACTTATCAAACCGATGTGGAAGGTATTTTTGCGGTTGGTGATGTTATTGGTTATCCAAGTTTGGCCAGTGCAGCCTTTGATCAAGGTAGAATTTGCGCCAGCGCGATGCTTGATGGTAATGGTAAAGCAAAACTTACCGTTGATATTCCTACCGGTATTTATACCATTCCAGAGATTAGCTCTGTCGGTAAAACTGAGCAAGAGCTAACAGCAGCAAAAATTCCATATGAAGTCGGCCGCGCACAATTTAAACATTTAGCTAGGGCACAAATATCTAATAACCTAGTCGGCTCGTTAAAAATTCTCTTTCACCGAGAAAGCAAAGAGATTTTAGGTCTTCATTGTTTTGGTGAGAATGCCGCAGAAATCATCCATATTGGCCAAGCCATCATGCAACAAACTAATGGTGGCAATACCATAGAGTATTTTGTTGAAACTACCTTTAACTATCCAACAATGGCAGAGGCCTTTAGGGTGGCGGCATTAAATGGTTTAAATCGACTTTTTTAAATACCAGCCAAAGGCAAGGCTTCTATCGCTTTGCTTTTAATCCATATTTTTTATGGGCATTAAAGTGAAAAATTATGAAATGTCGTTTACTGATTGCGCTCTATTTTTTTGTCTTGCCAACGCTTGCTCAAGACAGTTTTAGTATTTATACCAATCCCATTAAGTTATTGCTCACTTGTACTAGTTAAAATAGCTCAAGGCTGTGTTGCTCTCACTCCCAATAGCCAGCTATTGCTCAATCGAGCGCCTTACCTTGAGTTATTTTTCCTGCGCACAACAAGATCACAAACTTAATGGAACTGGTATTATACCAAGTTGATTGGCTATGTCGTAGTTAATTGATGCTATGCTGAGGTTACATACAGTAATTGATGTGAGATTGTATATGAATAATTCATTTGAACAACTCGAACAATTAACTAGCCAACTAGCGATAGAGCAAAAAAAACTTTTAATCAGCTTACTTGAAGGCCAAGTCTCAGGTCAAAGTTGTCTCGATGTTTTAAGCATGCATAGAGACCAAGCCAATCAATGCCCGCATTGCCAATCTCAAAAAATAAAGCGCAACGGGATTATAAATAGGCGTCAGCGTTATGTTTGTAATACCTGTAGAAAGAGCTTTATGTCAACGTACAACACGCCATTTTATCGTCTGAGAGCACCTGAGAAATGGTTGGGGTATTTAGCTTGTATGATTAACAGTTTACCCATACGCCGCAGTGCTCAAGCGTGCCAGGTGACTAAAAACACGTCTTTATTGTGGAGACATAAGTTTCTTAAGCTATTAAATAGACAGTCAGAGACGCATTTGTCAGGTATTGTTGAAATGGATGAAACCCTATTTCGTTACTCTGAAAAAGGAAGTCGTCAGTTAACGCGTCCAAGTCATAAACGCGGTGGAGATAAAGCGGGTAAGGGCCGAGCCAAAGGCGACTGGGTAGCGGTATTGGTGGCTAGGGATAGACAGCAACAAACATTCGATAAGAAACTTGACCGCTCAACAGGCGCAAGTTTTTATCAAT
>NZ_VOLS01000096.1 GCF_007954265.1 Colwellia sp. C1TZA3
TAGTTAAAATAGCTCAAGGCTGTGTTGCTCTCAATCCCAATAGCCAGCTATTGCTCAATCGAGCGCCTTACCTTGAGTTATTTTTCCTGCGCACAACAAGATCACAAACTTAATGGAACTGGTATTATTCCTCGTTAATTAGTGGCGCTTAACAGCAGATATAAAATTTAAAACAGTAAGCTGAACTTCAAATTACTGTTTCTACTATTTTAATGACATAGATAATAAAAAGCCCCGTGCAATATTTCTTGGACGAGGCTAACTAGGTTGCCGACTTTTCATTAATAGTTATTAACGATAAAACGCTTCAACTGTGCCTTTTACCTTCATCAAAAGCGGTTGGCCGCGACGGTCCAGCGCTTTGTGCGTGGCGACTTTTACCCAGCCTTCACTGATGCAATATTCTTCAACATCTGAACGGTCTTTGCCGTTGAGCATAATACCAATATCATGCTCAAAAATTTCTGCCACATGATGTGGGCTACGGGGATTAATCGAAAGGCGATCGGGTAAAGCGGGTAGCGATTTAGTGTCATTCATCTTGGTGACCTGTAGTAAATAAAAAGTGCGCTATTGTAGGCAATATAAACATTGCCCTCAATAGTGCTTGGCGTATTTAAAAGCTATTTTGGCTTTATTGCCTTAATATTAGATGCGTGGTTAGGCATTTACCTTGCAGTAGAAAGGACTATCTAGGCTGCAACGTAAGGTTTTCATTATTAGCTTAATGCTGCAACAACTAAGAAGCGCTCAAATTATATGCTTAAGATCCAATTATCAAGTACAACTAAGCACAATACTTTTTAAACATTAGCCCCACATTGACTAATACCAATCCCATTAAGTTATTGCTCACTTGTACTAGTTAAAATAGCTCAAGGCTGTGTTGCTCTCAATCCCAATAGCCAGCTATTGCTCAATCGAGCGCCTTACCTTGAGTTATTTTTCCTGCGTACAACAAGATCACAAACTTAATGGAACTGGTATTACGCTTAAAAATCAAATTCTGGCATGACAGACAGACTAGTGGTATAAACAAGCCAGAGCATAAAGTCTGCAGTAATAGCAAAAATTTTGCCTTAAATTTACTGTGCCAACCACTTAAGGCAGTCGCTTGTTACCCGGTGATGTATCACCGTTAAGCCAAGCACTGAAATATGATGAACTTAACAATAGAATTTAATAAACCAGCAATAAAAAGTGCCTTTGACTGGCAATTAGCACAAGAAATTAATGTCAAAAATGACGAAAACCAAGTTATTGCCAAAGCAGAAATTGAAATAATTACTTTAAATAAACACCGTGGCGCTGACGAAAGTTATGAATTATTAAGCCAGCACGACGCTACTGACTGGGAAGTACCATTAAATTTGTTTTTTAAAAAACAAAATATTGCTGCTGATTTAGTCGAAAAATTACAAGTAAAAGTAGATGCTAAAGCCAAAGATCATATATTAATTGAAGCGATTAGTGTTTTGCCAGCATTTCGCAAGCAAGGAGTTGCTAAGTTTTTATTGAAAGAAATTGCCGAGCATTACAGTAAAGTTCAATCAATCTCAGTGCTTAGTATGCCAATGAGTTTATTTGTGGATGCACAAGATTGCGAAACAGAAGAAAATAAAGCTTATTATCAAGCAATGAATTTAGCCGAAGATGAGTTAAATAACAAGCAATTAAGTGCTTTTTTCGAGCATTCAGGTTTCACTCATTTAGCCATTGACGATAGCGCTTTAGAGGCTCCATTACCCTTTAAGGTATTTATGGCTAGCCCCAAAACACTCTAGTACCCGTTGGATTTTTTTACAAAGATCATCACGCTTGCACATCGAGATTTAGATAGATAGAAGTGTGAATGTCGTGAAACCATGAATAGTGTGAACGACTATATGATCCTAAATCTCTGTTCAGCATCATAGAAAATACGGCATTGAGATAAGTTAAAAAAGCAGCCAATATTATTCTGATATTGGCTGCTTCGTTTTACATTATAGTCCTGATTACTTAAGTAGAGTGACTAATTCAGTTAAGTCTTTCACAACGTGGTCAGGCTTTTTCGCCAATGGATAAAGCGCTTTACCTGGGCGAGCAATAAAGGTGGTTTGCAGACCTGCTTCTTTTGCGCCAGCTACATCCCAGCCATGTGCAGCTATCATCATCGCCTCTTCAGGTTTTACATTAAGCTTTTTCAATACCCATTCATAAGCACGTAAATCTGGCTTATAAATTTTTATATCTTCAATACTGTAGCGTTCATCAAAATACGACGTTAAGCCTGTACTTTCAAACTGTGCTTTTACACCTTTATTTGAAGAATTGGTTAGGCTGACTAACTTATAACCTTGTGCTTTTAATTTCGCCAAGGCACCTTTTACATCACCATGCGGTGGTAGCGTTAAAAGTGGCGTTATAATCGCGGTTTTAGCTTGCTCGCTGGTGATCTCAATATTGTTGTTTTGCGCCACCATTAATAATGAAGCCACACCAATTTGACCAAAATCGTGGTAATCATTCATTACGGTAGAAACTAGCGAGTGATGTAACATAGTAGAAAACCAAAGTGGCAGTAAATCTTCACGTCCGCCAAGCGCTTTACCAATAGAGGTTCGCATTGAGGTCAAATCAAGCAGAGTTTCATTTACATCAAAAATGAGCACTTTAGGTTTACTTGGTGTTTCATTAGCCATAGTAACTCCAGATAAAAGGCTTGCACCTACTAACAGTGAAAGCGTAAGGGTTTTGAGTGATTGTAAAGCTGACATTAAATATTTTCCAATTTTAGGCTAGTGAGTATATCTTCAGGTTCTGCACGTAAAGTATAATCTTCACTGACAAATGCGTAGGTGATAATGCCGTTTTGATTGATTACATAAGTCGCCGGCAGCGGTAATTTAAAGCTTTTGTCACCGTAATATTTTTCAAAATCAATACCAAATCCGCTGTATAAACTTTGAATACGCTCATCTAACGTAAATAACAAGCCAAACTGGTTCGCGATGGTATTGCTGACATCTGACAATACATCAAATTCCAGTTCATTCTTTTGTGCGGTTGATAATGTTTCATCAGGCAACTGTGGTGAAATAGCAACTAACTGAGCATTCTGCGCTTTAAATTGCGGTAAATAATCATTCAATGCTTTTAACTCTAAATTACAGTATGGGCACCAAGCACCTCGATAAAAGCTTATTATTACCGGGCCATTGGCCAATAACTTACTTAACTCTACGGTATTGCCACGGTGATTAACGAGGCTGAAATCCTCAACTTTTTGGCCAACTTGTAAGGCGTTATCCCTAACATGCTGGGCAATAAGTTCTTCGTTAGTGGTGTTCATTAATGCTAAAACTTCAGCCGGTAATTTGGCATCTTTTTGCACGTTATAGGCGTCTATTTTTGCTTTTAAACTCATTGATAAAACCTGGGTAATTAAACTTTTTCATCATTATAATGTTTTAGTTATTTAAATAAACATTGCAAAACTGAAAGCTTCATTCGAAAATATTAAACATTGAAAAACACATAATGGCGCTGTGATGTATAACATAAGCGATTTAGAAACTTTTATTGCCGTAGTAGAAAACAAAGGTGTTTTGGCCGCCGCGCGTGAACAACGTTTATCGCCCGCGACGGTCAGCCATCGATTAAGTAAATTAGAACGCGAACTCTCAACCGTTTTAGTATTTAGAGATAGCCGCAGAGTGCGTTTATCGCCAGCTGGTGAAGTTTTTTATACTCGAGTAGGCGCTATTATTGAAGCACTACATGATGCTGAACACAGTATTGGCGCTCGCGGTTTGGCTGTAAATGGTTTATTAAGAGTAACGATGCCGCCTTGGGTTTTTTCCAAATACGTTATGCCAAAGCTGACGCAATTTGAAGATGCTTTTCCTGATCTAAAACTTGATTTTTTAATCACAGATCACTTTGTTAATGTCGTTGATGACGCTCAAGATGTTGCCATAAGAGTTGGGCAACTAAATGACTCAGGCTTACTTTCGCGTAAGTTAGTTAATAACACTCGTATACTTTGTGCCGCGCCAAGCTATATTGAAAAACACGGCATGCCCAATAATTTAACCCAACTAGGCGAGCATTATTGGGTGTGTTTACCATGGCAAAGGCAATTAAAGTTATTTGATAAGCAAGGCAAGATAAAGAGCTTTAATGCAAAAATACGTTTTACTATTTCAAATTCAGACAATATGACGCAAGCCGCAATAGCAGGTCACGGTATTGCTATCAAATCAAGAATAGCGATTAATAATGAGTTAAATGACGGTTCTTTAATTGAAATTATGCCTAAAGTGATGGCGCAGAGTGATGCCCCAGTGTGGTTTTTACGCCCGCAAAATAGTTTAACAACACGAAAAACTGACGTGTTTTATGATTTTATGAAGTCGTTATTTATTCATTGCTAGTCAACAGTTGTTAGGCGCTTCTAATAGACGTTTTGTAGTTATTACTTCGCTGGCTTTTTTTTCCATGTTGTGGACTTTTTAGCTTTCGATTTTCGCTTAAAAGCCACTTTGGGTAACTGTGCAAAAGATTGCTGCTCAGACTGCTTGATCATCTCGGCTATCGTTGATGTTAAAGGACTGATTAAATCTTCATAACGACTTTTTTTCTCACTAATATTGGTGAGAGTGGCTTCCCAATGCGCGGTCATATCTGGCATGGTCGCGGCAATAGGTAAGGCGTTAATTAGCGATGTACCAATAACTGTCGCATGTATATTCTTGCCTTGGCGCTGCAAATAATCACGTTTAAACAATAAATCGATAATACCGGCACGCGTTGCTTCAGTGCCTAAACCATCGTTTTCTCGTAAAAGTTTTTTTATCTCATTATCACTGACAAACCTAGCAATGCCGGTCATAGCGCTTAATAAGCTAGCATCTGTAAACTGCTTCGGCGCTTGTGTCATACGGCTAATGAGTTCGCCATGACGACAAAGTACTTGCTCGCCTTTAACTAGTTTTGGCAGTAGTTGATTATTAAGCTGCTCATCATTATCTTGCGCTGCGTTGTTAGGCTTATTTTTTGCACGCTGAAATAACACCTTCCAACCTTGAGCAATCGGGGTTTTAGCATTAGCACTGAATTTCCCACCCGCAATTAGCAGCTCAACCCGACACTGGTTATATTGGTATGGCGGATAAAATTGCGCTAAATACTGCCGAACAATAAGAAAATAAACTTGCTTTTCAAAGGGGTTTAACGACAACTTGTTCGCCGACTTCTCGGTTGGAATAATGGCATGATGAGCGGTTACTTTAGTATTATTCCAAGCCTTACTTTTTAATGAGCTATCAGCGCCTTGGGCAAACTTAGCATAGTCTTCATCAGCGCTGGCTAACATAGCAATAATGCCTTTAGCTTGGGCATGATGTTCAGTCGGTAAATAGCGACAATCAGAGCGAGGGTAAGTGACAAGCTTATGCTTTTCATACAATGCCTGACAGACATCTAATACCAATTTGGCATTCAATGAATATATTTTTGCCGCGTCAATTTGCAGCGCTGATAAGCTATAAGGTAACGCCGCCGCTTGCTTTTTTTGCTGCTCGACAACGGAGCTAACTTCAGCGGTTTTATTGTCAATACGGCGGACAACGTTTTCAGCTAAAGCTCGATTAAGCACGCGGCCTTCTTCATCCATATGCGGTTGGCAGGCCTCGCTGGGTTGCCACTTTGCAATGAATTGCGCTTGGTTATTGGTTTGTAAATGCGCATGCACATCATAAAAATCTTTCGCGACAAAATGGTCAATTTCTTGTTGGCGTCGCACTACTAAACCTAAAATCGGCGTTTGCACCCTGCCCACAGATAATACGCTATTAAAACCGGCTTTTTGCCCTTGTAAGGTATAAGCTCGCGTCAAGTTAATACCATACAGCCAATCTGCTCTTGAGCGCGCTAAAGCAGAAATTGATAAGGGCATAAACAATTGATTACTTTGTAAGTTAGCCAGCGATCTTTGCACTGCGGGTAAGTTTAAGTCGCTAATTAACAAACGCTTAGTATTTTGCTTCTTCTTCGCTGATACCTTAAAAAAGTCTATAACCTCATCAACTAGCAATTGACCTTCACGGTCAGGATCACCAGCGTGAATAATTTCATCTGCTTGCTTAACCAGTTTTCGTAATACGGTCAGTTGTGAACGAGTTTGTGCTTTAGGTTTTAGTTGCCATTGCTCTGGTACGATCGGTAAATGGGCCATTTGCCATTTTTTAAATGCGGGATCATAATCTTCAGGATTCGCTTGTTCAAGAATATGACCAATACACCAACTGACTACGTCACCATTGGCCAGGGCGATATAACCTTGATGATTTTTTTGAGGTTTTGGCAATGCGGCGGCAATTGCCCGACCTAAGCTTGGTTTTTCGGCGATATATAATTTCAAGGTGAAGGCTTATCTTTAGGGCAAAGGCTGCTGATGTTTTAGATAGCCTAGCATTTAAAACTGGTTATTTATACAGTTAAGCGAAAGTTACAACATGGCTTTTACAGATAGTAATAGCAATTTGATTAATTAAGTGATCACCTTTTTCATGAGGAAAAATGGATAAATACAAGGCATAAAATTTAGTCAGTAGTTATTCACCTTATAAATTTTATAACGCTGTAGTTATTCATTTTAACCATTAAAAATGAGCAGGTAATTAATCAGCTTGGTATTATACCAGTTCCATTAAGTTTGTGATCTTGTTGTGCGCAGGAAAAATAACTCAAGGTAAGGCGCTCGATTGAGCAATAGCTGGCTATTGGGAGTGAGAGCAACACAGCCTTGAGCTATTTTAACTAGT
>NZ_VOLS01000097.1 GCF_007954265.1 Colwellia sp. C1TZA3
CGCAGGAAAAATAACTCAAGGTAAGGCGCTCGATTGAGCAATAGCTGGCTATTGGGAGTGAGAGCAACACAGCCTTGAGCTATTTTAACTAGTACAAGTGAGCAATAACTTAATGGGATTGGTATTAGAAGTGTGGCAAAAAATTGAGTGTGAAATTTTTAAAATTTGATCAGCTAATAATAATCAGTTGACCTTAAGTAAATGAGGCAGATAATGTAGATTGTTTTTCTAAGCATATACAATCCACTTGCTTTGTCTTTATTAGCCGATAATGCCCCAACTTCCTCATACAACATTTTGGCTTTTACCCCAATTGATGAGGAGAGAAAGTTTAATTACTTTAAACTTTTTTTCTTTTAGGCCTAATCATGAAAGCTAAGTCACTTTGTCGCTGTACTATATATTTCAATGTAGTAGAGGAATCGGTGAATTTATCCGGCTCCTAAAAAATAAGCTATGGTGGTGACTCACTTTTTTCTGACTCGTCGTCTGCATCCTCTTTCTCAGTATCTTCAACTTTTGGTGTACCATCAGAATTAAATTCAGCTATCGCTTCACCAGAGGATTCCCAATGTTCTTTTTCTTCATCTGTTGCTTTTGGCGAGAATAACCCAGTAAAAGCATAGAAAATTCCAATCACGGGGGCAGTCCAGCAAGCAAACGCAAGGGGGATATACAAAAGATTTTCTATATTGCCATCAGCAATGCCAAGACCGAGAGCTGAAATAACAAAAGCACCACCCGCGTTCCATGGAATTAAAGGCGACATTAGTGTTCCACCTTCTTCAATTCCGCGTGATAAATTCAATGTTGAATAGCCCATACCACGATAAACCGGTGAGTACATTCTTCCCGGTAAAGCAATCGATAAGTAAGGGTCACCCGCTACTAGGTTAGTTGCAAACGCCGTTCCAATGGCAGCGGTTTGGGTACCAGCAAAACTACTGACCTTACTCATAATGGCATTAATAATCGATTTCAAACAACCTGTTTTCTCTAGTGCACCGCCAAAGCCCAGAGCAATCAATATCAAGGATATTGTCCACATCATTGATTGAATACCACCACGATTTAACAGACTGTCAATTTCTCCAATACCGGTATTTATTGAATAGCCATTGTTGGCAAAGTCGAAAATTGATTGCAAACTCTCGCCTTGAACAATCATTGCTGTTGCGCCGCCCGCTACAACGCCAGCGAATAGTGATGGCATAGGGGGACATTTATTTATAGCTAAACCCATCACAATCAAAGCTGGTAATAATACCCATGCTGAAATATAAAAATTTTCATCTAAGGCATCGGTGATAGCATGAATTTTTTCAAATGAAATGCTCTGGGTGTCGATGACAAAAAATCCAACCAGCAGATATATGATGAGGGCGATCAGCATGGCTGGAATAGTCGTTGCCATCATATTTTTTATATGGGAAAAAACGTTGGTTCCAGTGACCGCAGGGGCCAAATTAGTTGTGTCGGAAAGTGGTGAAATTTTATCACCAAAAAATGCGCCTGACACTACAGCACCAGCTGTCCAATATGCAGGAATATCAAAGCCTTCTCCAATGCCCATTAAAGCCAAACCAACAGTACCTACACTCGCCCAGCTAGTGCCAAGAGAAAGAGACACTAAGGCGCAAATCACCATACCAGCAGCTAGAAATATTTCGGGTGAAAGTACCTTTAATCCAAAATAAATAATACTGGGTACTGTACCGCTGGCAATCCAAACTCCGATGAGCATACCGACCGTTATTAAAACAGAGACCGAAGGCAAAGCAACGTGAATAACGTGAAAAATGCCTTTCTCTATCTCTTTCCATTTCAGCCCAAGCTTAATTCCAACGATACTTGTAATGGCTAAGCCAATGGCAAGAGGAATGTGTGGTTCAAAAACGCCAAAGTAAAAGATTTGCGTCCCAAGAATAAGCAGCGTTAACACGACAGGCGTCAAAGCAAGTAATAAGCCTGGTTTTGTATTTTCTGTCCGTTTCATTTAAATACTCCATGTTTACTATTCATAAATTAAGGCATCAAAATGTTATATTTATTGGTATCGTTATCTCTCAATTAATTACCGGCAACCGCTTGTACTGGTTAAAAAAATCTATACTTCATAGCAAACAGATAAATACAACAGTGTACTGAGCCAGTAACCGCTAGTTTTTCAAGGCTGATAACTCATTCAAAACTTAAACTGTTTAACACTCTGACTCTAGTCTAGCTTAAACTTCGTGATTCATTCCCTGCGCAACACTTCCTAAAAATTGTCAGTCATTACGCATTTTGATAATTACAATGGCAGCAATGGAAAGAATCAATATAGCTATTGCCTCGTATAGAATATTTTCAGGCGCCATTTCTTTACCTTGCAGAACAATTAATCGAGCGATTGCAGTGATAGCAATGAAAATCGGGTAAACAAACGCCGAACGCGGATCTGAGTAGAATACCGCCACCATGCCGATGACTTCGAGATAAAGAAACATTAATAATATGTCGGCTAAAATTATCGTTTGTGCGACATAAATTGTTTGGAGCTCAAAGGCAACAGCTCCCGACGTCATCACAACGACAATAATCAATATTATCCGCTCAATTAAGTGAAAAATCCTAAGTGCCAAAACCTTCTCGTTCTCCCCCACAGCATCGTCTTTAGTGTGTTTTAACGAATCTAACTTTTTGATTTCGTCACTTTTTTTATTTGAAGTCATAAATAAAACTCATTTATCGATTAAATTTTTGTCTCGGCTCGAAGAAAGATAGTTTTTGACTGTTTTATATTGCTCTCAAATATAAAACAGTCAAATCGTTTCACACGAAACTTGCTGCTAAAAAATTAGCCTTTATTGAGTAAAGTGACTATCCCATTAGGCCATAATCAGATACGTTCGCAATTGTCGTCGACCAATAAGCTAATACAGGCATTGAAAAAATTAAGCGTTGCCGTTCAACTCCAGATAATGCTTTTTATATTGTCATGATTAATTACTTGGTTAATGTTTAGCTCGTTTTTTTAATTTTTGTGTAATCAATTTTATTTTCTTTAGGCGAACTATCTATATTGCTTACTGTTTTAAATTTACTGTAAGCAATATATGTAGTGCAACCAAAGAACAGTCCTATCACTAATGCACCTACCCATTGAATTTGTAAAAATTCCAGTTGAAATAAGAGGGTTAATAATGAAAGAGCAACAACATTTAAAGCAATATAATTAAATTTACCTAAACGCTTAACGGTTATATTTAAATTATCTGTATACAAGCGAATAAGTGAATCAACTGAATTAATCACGAACACGATACCCACAAATGCCATCGCAAAGTTTTTTAACCCCGTTGTCGGAATATCTGCTTCGTGGTACTGGTAAAGTACGCTAAACCAAACCGCGATCGGAATGGAAGGAAAAATCAACATAGCCCCCCAATACCTGATAGGTTTTTAAACCACCAACAAAACGTGAGGTAAATTGACCGATCATAATACTCCATGCAAACCACCAAAATAAATAAAACTCATGGTAGTCATTTAACGGCAATACAAAATCATTAAGATTACCAAAGTAACCACCTATCAGCGCCAAATTATCGGTAAATGCTGACACTTGACTATCAGTGCCCATAAATGCGCCAAGCCACATAAAGCCAATCAACGCCATAAATAACCAAGTGGTGGAGATACTCAAAACGCGCACATATTTAATGTCAGTGCTTGAATACACAGCAAAGCAAATGGCGGCCAGTACAATTAAATAAAAGGTGGGCACAATTGACTCACCATCGCCAATGGTAGGTAAATACCAAGGCAGGTTGGAGAGTAATAAGAAGGCAGTAAATGCACAAGTACCAATAATAACCGTGTTATTGATTACCTTGACCCAAGGAATTTCGAAAAACTGGACCTTAGGCTCTATTACACAAAAATAAAAGCACGTAACAAAGTAAAAACCCCAGATCAGAAAGCCCCAATAAGCAAATTCAATGGCTATCGGGTTTGCAAACGCATACTCAGGGTTTGTTTTTATGTCTGCATAGCCTGCAAACTCAGTCAGTGGAAACATAATCAGGCCAACATCTAAGCCTGAAGTAAATAAAATAGCAATAAAGGTAAATGTTTTCACCGGCGTAACGCCAACACAGCGTACATTCCCCCACTTAAATAAAATAAGAATAATTGCCAAAAAGGTAAAGATGATGCCTGCATTAAGCCATAAGGTCATAATTTACTCTCCAAAACAAGTCATTATACTTCATCATTTCTCCGTGATTTTAACTTCGTATTAACGTATCAAAAAAAACTTATGATGGATACTACTGCAGGCTCCACAACACATATGTACTGCAGGTGGTCTGGTTAGAACTTTGAACGACGCTGCGCAGTCTTCCAATTATTTGCTATGGCAAAGCTTGCTTAGGATTTACTCAGTGGTAGCGGTTTTTGAACCATAAAGATTTCACTACTTTGGTTTACTAAAAAATGGCCTTTGATAAAGTTTTGGCCGACAGGTATCGTCACATTAAGCTCCTTAGTGGTTAATAAGTGAATTCACTTAGTCTTTAGTTATATTTTGAAATAACTCTATAATATCTTGATTTATTGTGGTTTTTAGCTATCAAAACATATAGTTTAGCTGCAAGCTTGGCATCATCGTCGCTGATAAATTCCTTATGTGAACTGGCTAGATTTCATTGAACCCATCCAAAAAATTTAGTGCCCGCCTACTATTAAAAAGCAGATGATAGCAGCATTATTTTTACCTGAATGTGCGCTACCACACATTGAAAAAGCCAGATCTTATTTGATTAATTTACAGCAATATTAAACTTACATTAAGTAAATTTATGAACTGAAAAAAGAAGTAGTTAATGAAGATGCCCAATAGGCTGAAATAGTAGAGTAACTTAGCTTGTTACTCTGCTGGAATATTGCTAAAAATTTGAGCTTAAGAATGAAGAAAATATTGTTATAAGTCATCCATTCTTTGGACACCATGTATTATTTTCTGGTTTTTTTGATGCAAATAATTTATTAAATCCTGAATATATTCTTTGGCATCGCTATTTATTATCAATGGTGAAACTGATTTTAACCACATTTCTATTTTTTCATTTACTTCCAACAGTATTATTAATATTTCGTCACTGTTCGCACTGGGGTCTAGAGTTAAATTTTCTATATAAAATAGTAGCTGTAGGTCAATTTTATCATCAAACCACATTTCAAATATTTTAATCGGTCCATCTACCAATGAGGCCATTAAATATTCGTTTCTAACTTTTTGCTTTTCTATTAAATAATGTAAAAACATCTTAGCACGCTCTTGCTTTGTCACTTTAAGACTTCTCTCATAAAACGCTACCGTTGCGATATTTAATGTTACTAGGTGTCCAAATACTTCACTTAATTGGTGATAACGCATAACTTTCCTTTATATTCTTAATTTTTTGTAAAAATTTTCAAAGTGTACTTATACCAATCCCATTAAGTTATTGCTCACTTGTACTAGTTAAAATAGCTCAAGGCTGTGTTGCTCTCAATCCCAATAGCCAGCTATTGCTCAATCGAGCGCCTTACCTTGAATTATTTTTCCTGCGCACAACAAGATCACAAACTTAATGGAACTGGTATTATTTACCGTTGAATTGACTTTATTCGATAATGACAAGGATGTTCTAATTAAACATATCAACATAATCAGCTTTCATAAGCTGATAACACTCACACGCTTGTAACTCTAAACCTTTACGATCAACAATATCGATATTCCCTCGAGTATAGCTAATCAACTTTTTATCCTGTAATGCGCCAGCGGCAACGGTAATTCCACTTCTACGCACTCCTAGCATATCAGCAAGTAATTGATGAGTAAGATAGACAGGATTAGCATGCGCCCTATCATCGATCATTAGCAACCAACGAGCGAGACGAGGTTCAATTTGATGAAATCTCATACAAACCAATGACTTAGAACATTGCACTAATAATATATAAAGGTAGTCATTGAGTTTTTTTAACAATCGGGGATAGTGCTTTAATTGATATTGAAATTGTTCAATAGATAGTCGTAAGGCAGTTCCTGAGCCTTGTACAACAGCACGTTCAGGTGCTGAATTTACGCCTAAAATATTAGTGACACCCAACATACCTTCATTACCAATAATATACAATTCAAGCGGCGGATGCTTTGTGCCTGATCTCACCAGTGAAATAACCCCTGTTAATGGATAGAAAACATAACGGCTACTTTTGCCCTGCTCAACCAATATATCGCCAAAGGTTAAATTAACTATGTCACATTGCGCTAGAATAGTTTTTTGTAGCGGCTTGGGCAGTCCATCTAACAGCTGGTTGGTGATCTCTTGCTTCTCTTTTAATTGCATTTTTCATCTCAGTTACAGAAAAAAATAATATTGGGTTATAGAATCGTGACTAATAACACCAATGAGCAAGTGTAAGCTTTATAAAAATTCAGCACTGTGCGCTAGCAGACATTTCCAGCTGCCAAAGATTATCTAATACCAGTTCCATTAAGTTTGTGATCTTGTTGTGCGCAGGAAAAATAACTCAAGGTAAGGCGCTCGATTGAGCAATAGCTGGCTATTGGGATTGAGAGCAACACAGCCTTGAGCTATTTTAACTA
>NZ_VOLS01000098.1 GCF_007954265.1 Colwellia sp. C1TZA3
AGCGCATAACGTCACAGTTAAACAGTGAGTGACTTGATGTTATTTTATAATAACGGCTTTAACTTGGCTCAAATTCAAGGGTTTTACCAATATGAGCGGTAAGCCCGAAGATAACCGCAATTTACTTTATGAGTGGATATTTTAATAAGCTATAAATACCCGTAAGTTACTTACAATTATGGCTTGGCGTTATCATGGGTGGCATAGTTGATCGTGGCTTGATCATGGGTGGCATAGTTGATCGTGATAACGGTTTTAACTTGGCTCAAATTCAAGGGTTTTACTAATATGAGCGGTAAGCCCGAAGATAACCGCAATTTACTTCATCGGTGGATATTTTAATAAGCTATAAATACCCGTAAGTTACTTGCAATTATGGCTCGGCGTTATCATGGGTGGCATAGTTGATCATGGGTGGCATAGTTGATCAGCACTTTCACGAATAAAACAATTGCAAAGTACGTTGACTCTAGGCAGAGTTATAGATGTTGAAATTACAACCAATGTGAAGTGTTGAATGGCCAGAATCTACTTTTTCTAGAGCCTCACCAGAAACATTAGATAGCAAGGATAAGCAAATGAATGGACAGAAGTTAACCGTAGAAGATTTATCAAACGCCTTAAAAAATGATGAGTTTCTTTTTCATTATCAGCCTATTCTTTCATTAAGAACCGGAAAAATTGACGGGGCTGAAGCGCTTATCCGATGGCAGAAAGCTAATGGCGATCTGATCCCCGCTGCAAAATTCATCCCTTTTGCGGAAGAAACTGGCTTTATAACCGAAATAACCAAGGCCATGATAGCTCATTTCTTGGATGATCAAAAAAAGATACTTCAGGTAGATAATACGATAGTTTCATCGTTAAATATCTCAGCCAAAGATCTGAGCGACGATACATTCATTCCAACATTATTGAATATTATTGACTATTCTGGTGTCGATCGTTCTAAAAT
The DNA here is from genome assembly GCF_007954265.1 of Colwellia sp. C1TZA3. Classification (GTDB taxonomy): domain Bacteria; phylum Pseudomonadota; class Gammaproteobacteria; order Enterobacterales; family Alteromonadaceae; genus Cognaticolwellia. The sequence goes on from NZ_VOLS01000098.1 coordinate 956, forward strand.
AAAGCTCGAACTAACCGAGAACTCTGTTTTGTCTTTTAGCAATACTGGCTTGCTACAAATCGCTGAACTGAAAGCAAATCATATTGGACTTGCGATTGATGATTACGGTACTGGCTATGCTACTTTTGAGCAATTAAGGAATTTGCCATTTACCACTTTAAAAATAGATTACAGCATTACCAGTGATGCGATGTCCACACCTGATGGCCTGACACTTCTGGATCATAGTATTAAACTCGCGCACCAGCTTAATATGGACTCTGTGGCAGAGGGTGTGGAAGACCCTGACATAATAGGGTATCTAATGGGTATTGGTTGTGAACATGTACAGGGTTATTACATCAGCAAGCCATTAGGGCTTGCAACTTTTATCGAATTTATAAATCAAGAAACTGTTTGGAATACTTTTGTCCATGGCCACCTTTACAAGGCAATGGTTGACTATATAGAGTGGGTTAGAAAAGTTCATTCTTCTTTGTATATGTCGAACGCTAATATTAGGATCGTACAATTTGAGTCAGAAAATGAGCCAGCTGGACTATTTTTGCGTGAGGTTACCGATAGTGTCAATGTCTTAATGTATGATGAGCTTAATACCGCATACAAGAAAAGTTATGAATTGGCCAAAATTATGCTCAATGCAAAAAGCTCTGGAGATCAGGTTATTATTGATAAACTATTACCAGATTTTTTTGCAGTAAGTGGCGCCGTTAATACACTATTACAAAAAGCATATTCTAAAGAATGCCAACATGGCCTGTTAAAGAAAGGCGCTTTTTGGGATTCCTCGGATGGAAAGTCAGTCGACAGTCCTTATTAGTTAATAATCTTCAGGCGCATGTAGATAACCAGGGAGAATGATTGAAAAATCACTTTAACCGAGGTTATAAAACCTAGCACTGAGTTTCATCGTTAATATTTTTTAATTTATCTCACTCATTAACTTTTTAACGTAATCACACTTGTTTACCCTTTGTCAGAACAGTTGTCGTCATTAGTGTAAAGAAATAGTGGGTTTCGTGGCCAACTGCTGTGAAAACTATTTTGAACTGACATGATTAGACAATATCAGCGAAATAAGGTTCTGTAGATTAAGTTCTGGCGTAAAATGTCTCTTAATTTATACCAATCCCATTAATTTTGTGATCTTGTTGTGCGTAGGAAAAATATATCAGAGCAACGCTGACATGGTGTATTTTAACCAGCACAAATGAGCAATGATTTAATGGGATTGGTATTAATACTGCGCATAATAATTCGATGCTACTATTTTACACACAGCTTCTAAGAGCAATTCACCTTGTAAATATCATCAACTATGTCAAGTTTTAGTGATTAGTTGCGCTTAGAAGTGTGCAGTAACTAATGCCTTCAAAGCGAAAAATACACGGTTAGGCTAGCGTTTTTTAGTCTTTTTTTATTTGCTTATTTACTTATTTTTTATCTGGCCAGTAAAGGTAAGCACTATGTTTTAGCTTACAATTACTGGTGAGAGCGTAACTTTAAGGTCGATGTTTCTGCATCATAAATCAGCACTCGTTGGTAAGCGGGCAATAAGTAACTTTCAGCGCTACCGCCCGCTACAACCTCTGACCAAAGCTCTACTTGAGCCGCGTTATATTTACTATAAGTCATGCCCAAGGTTGGATCAAAACGGTAGAAGTAACTGTTGTTACCGGTATCTGTGGCGGTGTTAAAGCTTTGTACATTAGTATTGCCTTGAAGTAGGCCGTTGTCTGTGTAGATAGCGCCGTCAAAACTTGCCCATTCGCTGGTATTATTAGCGCTATAAATCGTATTAGCGTTATGACTCAAAGCAAAGTTGGATAAGTCAGTAAAGGCTGCATTGGTATAAGCGGGTTCGTTCGTTACTGAAATCGTTTCACTGGCATAGGCATTATAACTTAGCGCATAGCGTGCAAGCGAGATGGTTGCTTGCTTATAGGTCATAAATGTATTAGTACTGTTAGCTTGGGCAATGGTTGCAACAAAAAATGCATTTTCTTGATCCCAATATTGTCGCACTAAGTTTAGGTCGGCATATTCAAGCGTTTGTGTGATAACAAGGGGTATTCCAGCGATTATTTTTATCATCAGCGGGCGGTACTCTATGCTGACGTTGCCAGTGTTTATTTGGCTAAATTGATAGTTGTTTAAGTCAAATTGATAATGATTAATTCGACTTTGTTCAAGCCCATCTTCATCTAAATAAGTTTCGCTACTTGACGCTAACAGCATTGAGCCATCAGGGTGGATCACTAAGTTGGTTAAATCGACGTCGACTAATGGTGACCTTGTGCTGTTAATTAACGCGCCAGAAATAACATGGTAGGTACTGAGTGTATCGCCTTGAGCAATATAAACGTAAGGTCGCATGGGATCTAGCACAAGGCCTGAGGTATTAAAGCTAATATTACTAACATCGACATCATTGGCATCATCTGCGCCTTTATTGAAGGTAACATTAATACGGCCCAATAACGCGGTGTCGGCGGTAGTAGCCGATAAGGTTATTACTGCATTATGGACGCCGTTAGTGGCTATATTGGCGGGTGTGCCGGTGATAGTTAGTGTGTTATTAGTGCTGTCAGTTGATAACGATAACCAGCTAACATCGGTACTGGCTTGCCAAGCAATATTAGTTTCGCTGTTGGTTAAAATATCGAGGGTATGCACTAATGTTTGCTCGGTGGCTAAACTATTAAAAGCCAGAGACGGGTAGTTACTACTTAATCTTATGGCATCAATAGCCAGTTCAACTGTAATCACTTGGGTGGTGCCACTCGCCGGATCGTATATTGAAATACTAGCGGTCATTAAACCCCAATCTGTGATTAAACTGCGATCGATATCAATTAATATTCTCTCACCATTTTCATCACTCTGCGGTGCTAGTATCAGCCAAGGTGCACTGGCCGTTGCTTGCCAATCTTTGGAAACATTCGACAGTGTCAGTGTTTGTTGTGTTATGGCGCTATCGCCAAAAGTTGTGCTAAAGGCGAGTGTTTCAACCGAGCTTGAAAATTGGCTTAAGGTGATGACATCTATGCTATCAGCACTCGTTGATGTTATAACCGCACGGCTATCACCATTGGCAATTAACATTTTGGCTGGTTGATTTGAACCTAGCTCGATAGTGTTAGCAATGGTTTGTTGCTCGTTATAGACGTCGACTTTAAAACCAACTTCTGAGTCAAATCTAACATAGTGAGGGCGATCATTAGCACTATGCGCAAGGGCTAAATTGGTGATGGTTTCATCGCTATTTAGCACACCATTGTCGATAAATGTTGTGCCGTCAAAACTTATCCATTCACTTGTTGGGCTAATCGCATAGATATTTTGCTCATCAGCGGTAACATAGAAGTCGTTAATTTGCTCGTTTTCAGCTAATAGTTCAGGCCGGTAACTGTGGCTTATTTTTGTGGTGATGGGGTTACGACCAAAATCATTCACATTGACATTTAAACGCTTTATTGACATTAAATCATCGCTAGTGCTTATGTCTAAGGCGAACAGGGTTTGATTTTTCTCGGCGACATTAAACGCTCGAGCAAAAAAGGCGTTGGGCCCGTCGAAACCGACACGTATTAGGTTTTCATCGGTAAACTCTAAAACGGCGGTTGCAACAAAGTAGCGACCATCAAGGCGGATAAACTTCATGGGTTCATTAGTAATATCAAAGTCGTTTAACTCAATAAAACTCATGTCACTGAGCTTGATTTGATATCTATGGATGATGGTTTCACTGGTGTTTTCATCAATAAAGGTAGTTTCGACCGCTTTCGCTAACATCATGCTAGCATCTGGGTGAATAATCAGCTGCTCTAGTAAAGTATCTGCCGGCGCTATAACGGTTGTGGATAATAATTCATTAGTATAAAGGTGATAGCTGCGTAGCTCATTGTTGGTGGCAACATAATACTGCGGCAGTAAAGGGTTAGTCACCACGCCATCAGTATTAACCAGAATTTCTAGAGCATTATTTTCACTGAGCAAGTCAGATTTATAAAAGCTTACTTGAATAGTTTCTGCAGTGGCGGTGGTTTGTGCATTGCCACTAAGGGTGATTTTGGCAAGGGTTGTTGCGTTATTCGCTAAGGCCGTACTGTCGGCAATCAAGGTTAATTCATTAGTGTCAGCGTTAGGCGCTAGGGTTAACCACGCCGCTTCAGTCGTTGCTTGCCAGCCCCAAGGCAAAATACTATTTGAATTAATTTTAAGGGTAGTTTGGCTGTTACTAATATTAGCCGTTTGTGCTAAGGCAACGCTTGCTCTGTCAGCAAATAAATGAATGTTGTCTAAGCTCAATTCAACCGGATACTTTGTTGTGCCTAGTGGACTGGTGATATCGATGGTCGCTGGATAAAATCCTGCTACGCTAAAGTTACTAACATTAGGGGTGGCGGTAATGGTTGTTACACCATCAAAAAAGCTTTTTTCAAGGCTGAGCCAAGGCACTGAGCTTGCTAAGGTTAAGTTATCTGTGCTCGAGCTCAGTGTAAGTGTTTTTGAGGCAATAGTGTCAACACCATAAGTATCATCATAGGTAAGGGCCTGCCAAACCAGTAATGAAACATTTATATCGGTATGGGCTAAGTTTGTTGTTGCCGTATCGCCACTGGATAATCTTAAGGTTGTACCGTAAAGATCAGCTGGGATGCTATTAGCGTTAACTACATCAATATGAATAGTTGCAGAGGTTGCTGTTAGGTTGGTAATACGATAGTTTAACCAGCCTACAGGCTTTGCAGTAGGGGCGAAACCGAGTAATAACCCACCACCATCAAAGGTTACATCAAGGACAATAGTATTAGTTTCTGCTTGTAAAAATTCATGGTTAAATGCGACCGATGAAATTGATGAACTAATGGTGAATGTTGGTGTGGTATCACTTGAACCACCACATGCTTGTAAAAATAGTGAGCTAAATAAAATAACCAATATTAAACGCATGTTTTTAATTTGTCCCTTCATACATGTCCTTGTTTTTATTAATAGCTAGAACTTAGCTTTTATTTATGACTGAATGTCGCTCAATGATGGCTAATTCATGATTTAAATTGCTATCAGTTTATTTTGCGTGATTATTAACATAATGTAAAACTTATTAATTAAATGTAAATTATGATTGGTGTTGCGTAAAATTAGTCATCATTTATATAATACCAGTTCCATTAAGTTTGTGATCTTGTTGTGCGCAGGAAAAATAACTCAAGGTAAGGCGCTCGATTGAGCAATAGCTGGCTATTGGGATTGAGAGCAACACAGCCTTGAGCTATTTTAACTA
>NZ_VOLS01000099.1 GCF_007954265.1 Colwellia sp. C1TZA3
GGTGTTATTAACCCTAAAACAGCAAAGATCCTCGCAAGACTTCACATGAGTGATAAAAGTTGGTTAAAGCTGACGACTAATTTTGAATGTGTCTTCACTGGAGCCGCCGGTACAGCAGAGCACTTAAGTGAATTTAGTAAGCATGTGGGGTTGCAACGAACACACGGATTAGCCAATGCTCAAGCGTTTTTGAATAGCGCATAACCCTCTTTATTAATCGGCCTTTGACTGATGTCATTTTAGCGTGACGGATTCAACTTGGCTAAAATTCAAGGGCTTGGCAAGTTTAAATAGACAACGCCTACCTGGACTCACTTTATTTAATAAATGGGTATTTTAATAAACCAGAAAGGTACCAATCTTCATATCATTATCGTTTGTAGCTATCATGGATGGCATAGTTGAGACTCTAGTTGAGACTCGCATAGTTGAGACTAGGCAAGTTTAAATAGATAACGCCTATCTGGACTCACTTTATTTAATAAATGGGTATTTTAATAAACCAGAAAGGTACCAATTTTCATATCATTATCGTTTGTAGCTATCATGGGTGGCATAGTTGAGACTCTTAATACGTTAGGGTTAAATCACGTATAAGACACAGAATGATTGAGGTTAGGGCTTGATGCTTGCTACGAAGAACAGTGCTGACTGCCGGAGTTGAATTTGTGTGGTGTACGTAATCTCTGATTCAATCAGTGTTAGTTTATTTTAGGCAATAAAAAAGCCTCAACATTACTGTTGAGGCTTCGTTATGAATGGTGCCGACTGCCGGAGTCGAACTGGCGACCTACTGATTACAAGTCAGTTGCTCTACCAACTGAGCTAAGTCGGCACACGAAAACGTGTGCGATAATTATATTACATTGAACTAACTATCTTGGCACCGAGTCAACTACACAAGTTGTTGACTCTACTCTTCACTAAAGTAAAAATGGTGCCTCGACCCGGAATCGAACCAGGGACACGAGGATTTTCAATCCTCTGCTCTACCGACTGAGCTATCGAGGCACATTAACAATCATAATGATTGCTCTGTACATTGTCTTCTTGGCTGTGCCTTGAAGACGGGGCGTATTAAACTGTTTTTCGTTTATCCCGTCAACCCTTTTTTTTAAATAAATGTTTGTTTGCCGTTTTTTTCAACGGATTGTGCTTTTATGGAGCAGTTTTGGCTTAATTCTTCTATTTCTAACTGGTAATATTGTCATTAATTTATTTATACCGTGTTAGTCGCAATCAGGATAAATGTTGTTTAGGTGCGATAAAAAAGTTATTTATTAATATAGGCGGGTAAAATAGGCTAGAGGATTATTAGGAAGTAAATCAAAAAATATAAGAAGTAAATCAAAAAAACACATCAAGAGTGGCTTTAACAATTAACATTGTGACGAAAGCTGTCATTAAAAAATTTATCAGTAATACTTTTAAATAAACACAGAACAAAGAAAAGGGGATATATTTTAATTTATCCCCTTTTTAGTTTATTTATTTCTTTTCTGGTGTGTAGCCTTCGATTTCAGGCTCTTTACCCTCAAAGAGATAGTCGACCATGGCTGATTCTAAAAATGCGCGGTCATCAGGATTCATCATATTCATTTTCTTTTCGTTAATTAGCATGGTTTGCTTTTTTTGCCAGTGTCCCCAAGCTTCTTTACAAATGTTATCAAAAATACGTTTGCCTACTTCGCCCGGGTAAAGTTGAAAGCCAAGGCCTTCGGCTTCTTTTTGTAAGTTTTGGCAAAAAACGGTACGGCTCATAATAAGGTCTCTTTTTGTCTAAGGGATGAATAAATTTATATATAAATTAAACAGGAAGTTGTTCAAGCTGTTTAATTAATTTTTGTGTCGATGCGGCTAAACCAACTGATGCGACTGTAGCTAAATTGTACCATTGCAATGTGCTATTTTCGCTAATTTCTTTTGCGGGTAACATTTCACAATCTATCACAATGGCTTCTATGTCGAGATGAAAGTGGCTAAAGGTATGGCGAAACTTATCTAAGGCAAATGTTGCCGTTTGCTTTAGGTTTAACTCGGCTAATAAATGCGGTAGCTGGTCGAGGTCTGATAACTCTAAAAAGCACCATAAGCCGCCCCAAATTCCTGCGGGAGGACGTTTTTCCATCAACACTTGCTGAGCAACACGTGGTATCACCATAATAGTATGTTTTTCTGGTATGGTTTTTTTTGGTTTCTTTTGTGGGTAATTTGCTTGTTCATCGCTAGCCTGAGCTAAACAACTGCTTTTTAGCGGACAAATGTCACACTTGGGCTTAGAACGTGTGCAAACCATGGCGCCTAAATCCATCATGGCTTGGTTAAACTGCGCCACGCCAATTTTTGGTGTTAATGCATCGGTAATGGGCCATAAGGTTTTTTCATAAATAGCTTGGCCAGTATGACCTTGTACTTTATAGCAGCGCGCTAAAACCCGTTTTACATTGCCGTCTAAAATGGCGTGATGTTTGTTTAAAGCTAAGCTTAATACTGCACCGGCAGTAGAGCGGCCGATACCGGGAAGTGCAATGACTTGGTCAATATTTTCAGGAAAATTTCCTTGGTAGTTGTCACGAATAGTTTTTGCTGTTTTGTGTAAGTTTCGTGCTCGTGCATAGTAGCCAAGCCCGGTCCAGTGATGTAGCACGCTATCTTCATCGGCATTAGCTAAATCAATAATGTTAGGAAAGCTTTCCATAAATCTTAAATAGTATGGGATCACTGTTGCTACTTGCGTTTGCTGCAGCATAATTTCTGAAATCCAAACTCGATAAGGGGTTTTGTCTTGCTGCCACGGCAAGTGTTTTCTGCCTTGCAACTGAAACCATGATAATACTTGGTCGCTAAATTGTTGCGCAGATTTGGCTGATATAGTAGTTTTATTTGTCATATTGGCGACAGTGTAGCGAATAAAGCTGAAATTTTCATTGCAAAAATTTCTATTGCCACTATCCTCTCGCAGTTAGTTAATTTAGTGTTTGGCTTAAACCGAACCGTAAGGAATAAAAGATGAAAATAGATGCAAAAAATCGTAGTGATCGTTTACGTAAAAAATTACGTGTTGATGAGTACCAAGAACTAGGTTTTGATATTGCTTGGCAACTAGATGACGGCGCTGACAATGAAACAGTTGATGCATTTTTAACTAAATTTTTCGATGAAACCATTGATCCGAACGGCTTAGGTTTTGGCGGTGAAGGTGATACTTTGTGGCATGGTTTAATCTGTACTCAAAAGCTGGGTAAATGTACTGAAGCACATCGCCAATTAGTAGAAAAGTGGTTAACGGATAACGGCGCAAGCTCAGTAACTGTTGGCCCATTATACGACGTTTGGTGGGCAGAGTAGTCCTTAAAAAACGACATTAACCCGAGCTAAGGTTAAATAACTTTACGGGCGTAAAATTAGATCTTGATAGGCATTATGCGATGATTGAATTTTAGTCATTAAACAAGGATAATATACGCCCCCAATTTTGATGACGCAATTAAATAATAGATAGCATTATGATAGACAGAAGCCACAAAACCGTTGAACAAGCAGAACAAGAAGGCAAGTACATTAGAAAAGTACGTAGCTTTGTTAAGCGCGAAGGCCGCCTCACTAATGGCCAAGCAAAAGCGTTAGAGCAGTTTTGGGATACGATGGGATTGAAACATCAAGATGGATTGATTGACCCTAAACTTTTGTTTGGTAATGACAAGCCTATTGTGCTCGAAATTGGTTTTGGCATGGGTAAATCTTTAGTTGAAATGGCTAAAAATGCTCCAGAGCTCAACTTTATTGGTGTTGAAGTGCACCGTCCAGGTGTTGGCGCTTGTATTGGCTTAGCCCAAGAAGAGGGTGTTAATAACCTAAAAGTGTACGAGCACGATGCTATCGAGGTTTTAGCCGATTGTATTCCTATTGAGTCGTTAACAACCGTACAATTATTTTTCCCTGATCCTTGGCATAAGAAGAAGCATCACAAACGCCGTATCGTACAAGCAAGTTTTGTTGAAGCTATTCGTCAAAAACTGAAAGTTGGTGGTGTGTTCCACATGGCAACTGACTGGGAAAATTACGCTGAATGTATGTTAGAAGATATGATATCTTCGCCCGGCTTTAAAAACTTATCAGTCAACAGTAATTACGTACCACGCCCAGATTCTCGTCCGTTAACCAAGTTTGAAAATCGTGGCCAAGACTTGGGCCATGGTGTTTGGGATCTACAGTTTGCAAAGCTTGATTAATGTTGTTCAGTTAGTTATTGCACTGAATTAGCGGTTGTCCAAAGTTAATGATAAAACTTACTAAGGGTTAGTGAAAAAAAGAGCGAATACGCTCTTTTTTTGTGGGTGATCAATAAAGCCTTGCTTGACTGATATTTAAAAACTGATGGACTAAAGTACAGCCTAAATAAGGCCTATAGGTGATAATGTGGTGTTGGGTTATTTTACAAAGGGCCTACGGGTGATATGTATATTTGAATGATTTTTTTGTAGGTCGGACTTCAGTCCGTCAACCGGTAAGCGAGTACATAACGTGATGATCAAAAGCCAAACAGACAAGTAAACTTAAAACGGTCAGCTATCTCTTTTAACCGACAGCTAATCACTATTTTACTGCCCGCTGATATTTAAAAGCTGATGGACCAAAGTCCAATCTACATAGAGCCTACGGTTACTAGTATAAGCTAGCGGTGTAGTTTATCTTGTTCAACATGAAATAAATGCTGACTGTTACGCAAATTACCTGTTTCTTTTAACCATTGCTGATTAATGATTTCTCGCATTAATGCCGCTTGCAATACTCTGCCGGCAGAAGCGCTCCAATAACTAATTGTTGCTGTTTGATGGGCGGTAGTATTGGGGTGTAGCTCTGAACGCGTTTCGGCCATTTCCTCAATAATATTGGCAATAACTTTTGGTTTTAGCTCTTGTATTATTTGACGTTTAAATTGGGTGAAGTGCTTAGCCTGCCGAAGCTGCCAAATTAGCCAAGCTAAAAATAAAACCGCGATAACTGCAATTATTTCCAAAACTATACTCTAGTATCTCTGTTAAATATCAGCGACATCATAACAGTAATTTGGCTCATGGTTAAATTTTTAATAGCGCTATTTCCTCCGCTGTTTATTTAACAAAAAGACTATAAATTACGTTGAACTTTTAGCGTTTTCACTATGAAAAAATAAAAAAGTAAGTTGTTAAACTTCCTTTTTTATGTGCCGGATGTGCGGTATGCTGCGCTAATACGGATGTAAAGGAGCAGCGACTGAGCAATAATTAGAGCTTAATCTAATGCTATGGGTGCGTTACTTTAAGTCATCCTAAGCTTGAATGCCGATATTGTTGTTTAAACTCGGTAACATCTTGCGCTAAAAAGTCATTAACTTGTGTTATCGCTGTTTTTAAAAATGCTTTACCTCGTTTTAAGTAAAGCCCAGCAGAAAGTGAAGGTTTACTGTAGTAACTGTCTACATAACCCCAAACGGTAAATATTTCTGCACTAACTTTATATCTTTCATTAACATTGCCTAATCTTGTATCACTTTATTACTGGCAATTTTTTATCGATAAGCTAAGTTGATTGATTTTTACATTATATGGCTATGTCATGCCTGTTAAACTGACTACAGAAGCATCTTCTCTAATATTGAAATATTAGCTGTTATTTTCTCGGTGAGTTATTTTCAATAACAGTAGTGAATTCGACTATCTAAAGGCCTTTTAGTTGGCTATTATGCAAAAAAAAATGAGTTATTCATGGACGCTGCTTTTGAATTTCTACGTCAAAAAGTCAACGATTACAGCCCGTTTTCGGATGACACATGGCAAGTCTTTAAAAAGTGCTGTCAATTGCGTCCAGTGTCCAAAGGTGAAGTGCTTTACCCTATCGGTGAGGTGCCGATCAGTTATAGCTTTGTGGTTTGTTTTGCGCCTATATCCTCGATGAACAAGGCAATGAGTTTAATAAAAATTTTTTTAATGAAGGGGTTTTACTGGGGTGATGACTGCACTGCTTAAACCAATACCCATTAATACCAATCCCATTAAGTTATTGCTCACTTGTACTAGTTAAAATAGCTCAATGCTGTGTTGCTCTCACTCCCAATAGCCAGCTATTGCTCAATCGAGCGCCTTACCTTGAATTATTTTTCCTGCG
>NZ_VOLS01000009.1 GCF_007954265.1 Colwellia sp. C1TZA3
CCTGCTTACTTTTACATGTTTGGCAGCTTGAGTTCTGTCAGCTCCATCCTTAATGTGCAATAAAGCTAATAGGCGAATTCTCATTCTGCCATTGGTTTCTTGAGCAATAAGTGCCTTTAAATTAATAAGCTCCAATTTCTCAGATAATTGTTTTTTAGTAATATATTTCATAACTACCATTAGATCACAAATTTAATGTAATTGGTATAATACCAGTTCCATTAAGTTTGTGATCTTGTTGTGCGCAGGAAAAATAATTCAAGGTAAGGCGCTCGATTGAGCAATAGCTGGCTATTGGGAGTGAGAGCAACACAGCCTTGAGCTATTTTAACTAGTACAAGTGAGCAATAACTTAATGTAATTGGTATAAGGCTTTTGGCATAGCAATCACTTAACTAAAAGTATGTCGGCTGAATTAGATTTAATGTCAGATAATACAGTTCAGCTTTTTAAAGCGCTAGATTAGTGTATGCTTTAACTTAGTCTTTAATTATTAAGATAAAAATTGCTAAAAAATAAGTTTTAGCGGCATAATAAATCATAGTTTTTTTAGTCTTTACTGGTTTGACCACTATTTACATTTGGTTTTAGCGATTTATAATCGAGTATTAATTTAAGTGGTTACCGGTTAATTACCTGAGTATAAAAAATCACTAACGCTAGAGGTATATATGTACAACCTACCATTAACAATAAAACAAAAAATAATAATGGGGTTTAGCACAATAGGAATTTTATTAGTTGCAGGAAGCCTTTTTTTTTATAATTCATTAACACAAATCAGCAAGGCCAACAGTAATGTTGAGTTATTAGCTGTTCCGGTACAAAAGCAAAGTAGTGCCTTACAAATCAAATTACTTAATATGATAAAAGTAGGCGCTTTAGGCTTCACCCAACAAGACAGCGCTAACTTGCTTAAAAGTGAGCAAGCATACGCGAATTTAAATCAACAATTTCAATCTGCTGTTACGGTTTTACGCAGTAAAGTAACGGACCAACCTAAAATGTTACAAGCCTTAAAGCAGGCCGAAAATCATTATCAAGACTACGTCAGCCAAAGTGAAAAATTTTATTTGGCGAAAAAAAATGTCGCCTCAGCTAATGAAAATTTTATGATTAATTTTCAATTATTTATTGAAAGTCGCAATCAAGCCAGTAACAAAATGCTTGATCTTGAATTACTTGAACTCCCTGATAATGGTCAGTTACTCGCAGAGATTATTGGTACTGGCGCACGAATAGACGATATGCTGTTTACGCTAAAAGACACTATGTCAGGTTTAAAGCAAGTTTCTGAGCTTGATGTTTTAGCTCAACACAAAGAGGATGTAAGCTTTTTAATTGCCAACGTGACTAATAACTACGACTTTCTACTGCAGTTATTCGATGGTATTGATGACAAGTCCTTAGTTGAAGAGTTTGCTATTGAGTTTGCTATTTTAAATAATCTATTGGTTGAACCAGGCAAATTATATCAAGATAAACAACAAGCCCTTGACGATTATATTAATGCAAATAACACCTACAACCTTTCGGTAGAGAGCTTTAATGCGACCTATCAGCAATTAACCTTGCTGTTATCACTTGCGGAAGCTCGCTTTGATGAATTGCAGCTAACAACAAAAGCAAAAGTCGCCACCGGAGTAAACCTAGCAATATATATGGCACTGATCTTTGTTATTTTAGCCGCTTTTATTGCCGTGGCCACTACTCGGGCGATGTTAGGTCCTTTAGCGACGGCCAATAAATCATTAGCACTGATTGCGCAGGGCGATTTAACGCAAAGATTGACCATTAAGAACCAAGATGAATTTGGTGATTTATTTAATAATATCAATAAACTGAGTGATGATTTAACTTCATTGCTGAAAAATATTAGTCAGAATGCCTATTCACTAGATAAATCAGCAAAAGTGACTAGTGAGCAAAGCCACCGTATTGCCCAATCTACATCAGCACAAATTACCCGAGTGAATGAGGCCAAACAAATTGCTGAAAAAATGTTTCTCAGTTCATCAAGTGTTACAGACCAAGCAAACTTGACGGCTAACAACGTTTCAGAAGCTTCAAAGCACAGTTTTGAAGTACACACTATTGCCGACGATAACAGTAACCGCATTGATCTATTGTCAACCAGTTTAAGTGACTCAGTTGCAGTAATGGCACGTTTAAGTAAGCACAGCGATAGCATTGGTGGCATTTTAGATACCATTGGTAGTATTGCTGATCAAACTAATTTACTGGCATTAAATGCGGCAATTGAGGCAGCAAGAGCAGGTGAACACGGTCGAGGTTTTGCCGTTGTAGCAGATGAGGTAAGATCACTAGCGTCTCGTACACAGGCATCAACAGCTGAAATTCAAAAGATGATTAATTCACTACAAAAAGAAACAAAAACAGCAGAAGTAGCGATTTTTCAAGGGCAAAGTCAGGCGACTGAATGTGCTTCTAAAAGCCAAGAGTTAAGCCATGGCATCAAACAAATAGACACGGCACTGCAAACCATTGATGAAATGAGTAAAAGCATTAGTGTTGCGTCGAATGAACAACTGGGTTTTAGTCAAGATATTGAAGTCACGATGAATGCAGCGGCCGAAGCAGCAACCCATAATGCGGCAGAATCACAAGATTTATCGAATCGCAGCGATGATGTAAATAAATTGGCGGGTTCGCTAACTGATTCAGTAGCACGATTTAAGCTTTAAGCCTGAGATTTTAAGTTAATAAATACAAAAAAGCCCTAAATAGCAGAGGTTATTTAGGGCTTTTTTAAGCTCATAAAAATATGATGGTTATCTAGGCGCATCAGAATAAGGGTCAAATGGCTTGTTCTCATTTGAGCCTTTATTTGAACTACTACTTGAACTACTTTCGCTAGGGTTATGACTTAATTTATCATTAACACTAGGGCGGCTGCTTTCGCGCTTATGCTCAGGCTTATAGGCTTTTTTATGTTCAGGTTTAGAGCGATGAGTCTCTTTAAAACTATCTTTGCTTAGCGGTATAATCGCTTCACCCCGAACCAATACTTTGGGTTTTTTAGTTTTAATATGTAACGCAATAACTCGTTGGCGCGGTGGTGTTTCGAACTCATCTTCACCGGCTTCTGGTAAGTTTTTATAATCATAGAGATAAAAACGTTCAAGCTTTTCTCTTGCCCACTCAGTTTTACGCAAAAACTTTAAGCTTGAAGCTATGCTTGGATTACTTTTAAAGCAATTAATTCGCGTATACTCAGCCAAAATATCAAAGCCATAGTGGCTTACTAATTCGTTTAGTAGCGTGTCTAATTTTAATCCATGCAAAGGATTATGTAATTGTTCGTTTTCTTGACTCATATTTCGACTTATTTTTACCGTACTTGCGGCTATTATATACCCAAACCATCTTAAGGTGTGCGTTTCAGTGGCAATTAAGTGATTTAGGCGCAGCATAGCTTCCTATATAAGCTAAGTACTTATACCAATCCCATTAAGTTATTGCTCACTTGTACTAGTTAAAATAGCTCAAGGCTGTGTTGCTCTCACTCCCAATAGCCAGCTATTGCTCAATCGAGCGCCTTACCTTGAGTTATTTTTCCTGCGCACAACAAGATCACAAACTTAATGGAACTGGTATTACATCTATCTACGCAAAGTTACTGTTAGCTATTGTGATTTATTAGAAAAATAATGAACATGATATAAACCTCTTTAAACCCAGTAGTGACAGGTTTCATCATAAGATATATGTAATAGCAAGTTGATTAATTACCTGTTCATTTTTAATGGTTAAAATTAACAACTATGGCGTTATAAAATTTAGCTATTTTTCCACATGAAAAATAGCTCACTTAATTAATCAAATTGGTATAACCAATTAGCCTTTCTTAATATTAGACTTTGACCTTTGCTTTGACTGTGACTGTAAGTGCTTTGAAACGCTTAACTTGTTCTCTTCAAGTAGCGGTTGAATGTATCCACATCTGGCCAGTTTTAGCTATTATTTTAGTTGTTATAGCGTGGTAATAATAAAGCGGTACATACAGTGCTGTTTTATGTTGTATAATTATTTTTAACTCATGATTAACTGCTACATAAAATGGATATCTGACATGAAAAAACTCATTGTACTTTTAACTATTTCAACCTTAAGTAGTTCGGCTATCGCGCAAGAAACAAGCTGGTTTGAAAGCTTAAAAAATCTTGTTGGATTAGGTAATACACCTGAGCAAAGTGTGGAGGTAAATACTCCCGCTGAGCAAGGTACTGATGGTTTAGTTGATATGCTAACTAGCTCATTAGCTGTTAATACAAGCCAAGCCTCTGGCGGTATGGGGGCTATTTTAAATTATGTCAAAAATAATGTCTCAACTGAGCAATTTAGCCAATTGGCTAACTCAGTACCTGGTGTTGAAGGGCTGATCAGCCAAATGCCTGATATTAATAAACTTAACTCCGGTGCTAGCGAAGGCTTAGGTGGATTACTTGAACAAGCATCGCAATACAGTGATTCGTTAAAATCAATTAATAATGTTAAAAAGCAATTTGAAGCTTTAGGGTTAAAGCCTGAAATGATCAGTAACTTTATTGCTACAGCGCAAAGCTACTTGGACACAGAACAAGGCCGACAAGCAAAAAAAATATTAACTGACGGTTTGGGTAAACTGTAGGCTAATGAGGGTTTATTTAGCCAAAGGTTTATTTTTTATGATACGGAAGCTTTTTTATCTCATAAGTTTCTGTTAATAAGCTCATGTTAATATGCATACAATCATCAATTAACGAGCTAGTCTCAGCTTTGTATTATCAGTCATAACACTGAGAGTTTATTATTGAACCGGCGAACAACCTAAGAGAAGTGAATGGTTAAGTAAAACTTTCAATGTGCGGTATTGATAGTTTTGCTGAGCTCAGATGATTTTTTTTGGTCTACGGTTTTACTACTTCAATTGATCCAATCTTTTACCCTTTCATCTGGCTTTGCTCATGCTTTTTACTGACTTTTAATTAAAATTTTTTTTAGTTAAAATATAAAGCTAAATTGAGCATATAAATATCTTTTAATTACTTTATATTGAGTTA
The DNA here is from genome assembly GCF_007954265.1 of Colwellia sp. C1TZA3. Lineage (GTDB taxonomy): Bacteria > Pseudomonadota > Gammaproteobacteria > Enterobacterales > Alteromonadaceae > Cognaticolwellia. The sequence goes on from NZ_VOLS01000009.1 coordinate 5,064, forward strand.
TATTAACTTCTTAAGTATGAAGGGGAATAAGAAGTTATGTCATTTAATATCTTACGTAAGTTACAGCTTATGGCTGTTGTAATTATTGTTTTGTTTACTATTGTTATTTTAATTATTCGCTCAAATAGCAATTTAATCGCTGATAATTTTGAAAGTTTTTACCAACAAAACTATATAAAATCATCACAGTTTGAACGTGTTAAAGAAATACAAATTGACACTATGCTCAATGTACGTGGATTACAAATCAGCTATCTGCTGGCACTCAATAATCAAACCGCGGGTTATTTAAAAACCATTCAAAATAACAAGGTGCTAACGCCCAAATTACTTAATAAGATGGCAAGTAACATTTCGGGCAGTAATAATGAGCTAGAACAGTTGAAAAAACTTAGTATAGACTTTCAAAATAAAGCGACTTTGTTTGTTTCAGCAATGAAAGACTCTTCAGATAACAAGGCGCCACCGCTTGTATTTAAAGCATTTATGGGCTCATATAACGATTTAATTGCTTTCTTAACTGAATTTAAGCAACAAGTTGATTTATCAGCCGATAAGACTAGAAATTCAATTATTAAAAATATTGCATCTAATGGTATTATTTTTTATAGCGGAATTATATTTGCAATAATTGTTTCACTCATTTTAAGTTTTCTAATTGCTAATAGAATAAGTACTGGCATCAGAAATGTTCGAGATACTGCTGAGCAGTTAGCTAAAGGCTCTTTGCAACAACAAGCGACAGTCAATAGTCATGACGAAGTTTTAGCGCTTGCTGAAGCGCTAAATAATACTATTAGTAGTCTACAAGAAACCATTATAGCGATTAGTGAGTCGGGTAAGTTAGTTAACAACAATAGTAACAATATATTGCAATTAAATCAGGCAATGTTAACGAGTTCTGATTCCATTACAGATAATACTAATTTAGTGGCAACTGCTATTGAAGAAATGTCATTAACTAGCGACAGCATTGCCAAAAGCACCACGGAGTCAGCTGTTTTTGCTTCAGAAATACAAACACTAACGGTGCAAGGTTTACTTTCTTCTAATGAATCAGTTCAAGAAATTAGTTCGCTAATTGCCTCGCTTAATGTGTCTGCTAATGTTGTGCAGCAATTAAAATCAGAGACAACTCATATTGAGAAAATTCTTGAAGTGATCAGAGGTATTTCTGATCAAACCAATTTGTTAGCCTTAAATGCCGCTATTGAAGCTGCACGAGCAGGCGAACAAGGCCGAGGTTTCGCTGTTGTAGCTGACGAAGTGCGAGGATTAGCACAACGTTCTCAAGTGTCAGTAAATGAAATTGAAAGTTTATTAGGCAACTTGACTCAAGCGGGAGACCAGGCAGTTAAACAAATGGTTGATAGTTCAGATACGGCTAAGTCGCTACAAGAAAAAGTGAGTGAAAGTAATGGTTTAGTTGAGCAAATTCAAATAAAAGTTGATTTAGTTAATGACCAATCACATCAAATAGCTACCGCAGCAGAAGAGCAGAGTGTGGTAGTTTTAGATTTAAGTAAAAACATGCATGAAATTCAATCATTAGTCGAAGACAACGCTAAGTTAGTTAATCAATCAAATGAGCAAAGTGTTGAAATGAAGCAAGCTAGCCAGCAAGTTCAGGACCGAGTTAATTATTTCACTTATAAATAACCAAAGTATTGAAATAATCAACGTTGAGTGATTATCTTTGCAAAGTGAGATAGTTATGTTTAGTAGAGGTATTGATATTCTGATGTGCTGTGCAATAAATATCAGCGCTGATTTGAGCTCTTACGATAAAAACCTAATCAAGTGATTAGGTTTTTTATTAGTTATATCGAGATAATGATTTATACCAATTTGATTAATTACCCTTGATCTTGAAAAATGTCTTCAATGCTCAATTTAAATAGCCTTGCTGCTTTAAAAGCGAGTGGCAAACTGGGATCAAACTTGCCTTTTTCGATGGCATTGATAGTTTGGCGAGAAACCTCTAATGCCTCTGCAAGTTGTGCTTGTGTCCAGTCTCGTTCAGCGCGCAGTACTTTAAGTTTATTTTTCATCGGTATTTTCTATTATAAAAATAAGGCTAGCGCCGATAACGTTAAGCTTAAAGCTGACGACTTAACATTGGCAAAAAATGTCCGGATGACACGTGAGCAACGTATTAGCGATATTAACCATACGGCTTGTTGGGATATGGTGATTATTGGCGGCGGCATTACCGGCGCAGGTATTTTAAAATTAGCCTGTCAAATGGGGCTAAAGGTGTTGCTGCTAGAGCAAAAAGATTTTGCTTGGGGTAGTTCGAGCCGTTCTTCTAAAATGGTGCATGGCGGCCTACGTTATACCAGTTCCATTAAGTTTGTGATCTTGTTGTGCGCAGGAAAAATAACTCAAGGTAAGGCGCTCGATTGAGCAATAGCTGGCTATTGGGAGTGAGAGCAACACAGCCTTGAGCTATTTTAACTAGTACAAGTGAGCAATAACTTAATGGGATTGGTATTAGGCGCTGTGTGTCAGCAATCTATATTATCTCAAGCCGTCAGCGAACTTGAATTGCCCTTTAATGACGATATTGGGCAGCAAATACTGGCCTGCTATGGTGAGTTTAGTACTGCGTTTGTCCATGCCAGTGAAAAAAATGACTGTAAATCGATACGTTATAGCAGGCACTTGTGGTCAGAGTTAATTTGGTCGGCGCGATTTGAACAAGTACATCACCTTGATGATTTACTCTTGCGACGAACCCGACTGGGTAATGTGCTACCACAAGGTGCACGTGAACTATTACCGCAGGTTAAAGCGCAGTGTTCGCCTTATTTATCGTGGAGCGAATTAAAATGGCAGCAAGAAATTAGTCGATATTTAGCATTATGGCAAAATTCGTATAGTTTGCCGAATCGTAAAATTGCACGGATATAAGTGAAGATATGACACAAAGTAGCGCGACAAAGAGTATGAGAGACCAGACAAGTGATTTGATTTTAAGCATAGATAACGGCACGCAAAGTGTGCGTGCTTTATTATTTGATCTACAGGGCAATTTAGTGGCTAAAAGCCGTATTGAACTGCAAGCGTATTTTTCTAAAAAACCTGGCTGGGCCGAGCAAAATGCTGATTACTTTTGGCAAATGCTAGGCCAGTGTTGTCAGCAACTTTGGCAACAAAGCGAGGTTATTGACAATGGCTATCGTGAAAAAGTGACTGCTGTCACGGTAACCACGCAACGTGGCACTGTGATTAATTTGGACAAGAATGGCCAAGCCTTACGTCCGGCTATTTTGTGGCTGGATCAACGCTTATGCAAAAAAAACAAGGCCATGCCTTGGTATTGGCGTATAGCTTTTACCTTGATAGGTCAGGGTAAAGTCGTTGACTATTTTCGTCGTAAATCGCAAGCAAATTGGCTTGAACAACATGAACCTGAGGTTTGGCAAAATACCGATAAATTCTTATTATTGTCAGGTTTTTTAACCCACAAATTAACCGATCAATTTAAAGACTCGGTGGGCAGTATTGTCGGTTATTTGCCCTTTGATTATAAAAAACAAAATTGGGCGAAAGCGTGGGACTGGAAATGGCATGCTTTACCGGTGAAACAGTCAATGTTACCGAATTTAGTTAAACCGGGTGAAGTGCTTGGTGAGATTACCGCTGAAGCTGCGGCTCATACCGGCATAAAGTTAGGCACAAGCTTAATTGCTTCAGCGTCTGATAAAGCCTGTGAGGTGCTTGGCTCAGGTTGTATTAACCCAAATACCGCCAGTTTAAGTTATGGCACAACGGCAACTATTAATACCAATAACCCTAACTATGTTGAACCGCAAGCTTTTATCCCACCTTATCCTTCAGCCATTCCCGATAACTTTAATAGTGAAGTGATGATCTATCGTGGCTTTTGGATGGTGAATTGGTTTAAGCAAGAATTTGGTCAAAATGAAATAGATAAAGCGCAAACTTTAGGGGTTAGTGCTGAGAGTTTATTTGATCAATTAGTCGCGCAAGTGCCGCCGGGTTCTATGGGACTAATGTTGCAACCTTATTGGTCGCCAGGGCTAAAAAACCTTGAGGCTAAAGGCGCGATTATTGGTTTTGGTGATGTCCATACCCGCGCCCATATTTATCGCTCAATTTTAGAAGGCTTAGCGTATGCACTCAGAGAAGGTAAAGAAAGTTTAGAAAAACGTCAGAAACGCAAAATAACACGTTTAATTGTTTCAGGCGGTGGCTCGCAATCTGATGCGGCTTTACAACTTACCGCTGACATTTTTAATTTACCTGCACACCGACCACATACCTTTGAAACCTCAGGTTTGGGCGCGGCAATTAATGCCGCTGTCGGGCAAGGCTACTTTGACAATTATCAACAAGCCACTGAAGCCATGACACGCATCGAGCAGAGCTTTTTTCCTAATCAGGCGAATGTAACGCTTTATAACAAATTATATCAGCAGGTCTATCAAAAAATGTATCGGCAATTAAAACCGATTTATCAAAATATTAAAAAAATAACTGGTTATCCAGAGTAATAACAATTAACCCTATAAGGCTTGAACATATAAGGTTGTTCTTTAGAAATAACTCTGCTGTAGTTAATTGCTGTCGTCCCAGATGAAATTAACGGGGTTATACCTTATTGCTCACTTGTACTAGTTAAAATAGCTCAAGGCTGTGTTGCTCTCAATCCCAATAGCCAGCTATTGCTCAATCGAGCGCCTTACCTTGAGTTATTTTTCCTGCGCACAACAAGATCACAAACTTAATGGAACTGGTATTACTCATATTTAACATTTTTTTGCATAAAGACTGATTAATAAAATAATACCAGCTGCAGGTACGTGTTGGCCCATTGCATTAATCGCTCGCTTAACGGTTGACGGACTCAAGTTTGACCTATTGATCTGAGCAAGGTTTGTGCTTGCAAAAACTTACGGCGTATTGCTATGTAGCGCAATACGATTACCTTCTGAGTCATGAATAATGGCGCGAAAGCCATGTCCGCCAATTGATATTTTTTCTTCAACTAGTCGGCCACCATGGATTTCTGATTGCTTAATCGCATCGTCAAGTCGGCCATTAACATTAAAATAAATCAGTGGGCCAGAAGTGAATATTTGTTCAGGCGCTGAGGGTACTAGGCAGCCTGAAACATTGGTTTGGGCATGGGGCAATATGCCAACGGTGAAATGCTCAAATTCTTCCTTTTTCACCTTACCTTTTAGTATTGCGCTATAAAACTCAATAGCGCGGGACAAATCTATAACGGGAATATCAACCCAAACAATCTGATTTTCCATGATATTTTCCTTTGTTATTTATTGTATTAATATCGAACAAGGACAACCTTGACGGTGGTATATACCCGTTCCACTTCAAGATGCAGTTTCAGAGTTAAGCTAGGAAATCAGATCAAGGCGCGATACGAAGATAATGGTTATTCTCGGTAACTGCTCCTGCGTTACCCTAATGTCCTACATCCATGTAGGAACCTTATCAAGTAGTGCACAGGTTTTTTGTTCCAGACAAAACCTAAGTACATACATCCATGTATGCAACGCTGGACTGGTTTTCTAGCTTAGCTCCCTATGGGCAAGCCGATAAAGGGCCATCTCCGGCGTTATGGATTTCGACAATAGAATAACTATTCTCTTCAATCCATGCCTGGTACCTAACCCTTTCTCAACTTGCTGAAACCTGCACCTTGAAGTGGAGCGGGTATAAGTATAGTTGAGTAATTTAATTCGCCACATTGAGAAAGTTTTCATTTGATTTTATTACTTTTTTACAGGGAGGAAAGCATGAAAAAGGAATGAGGAGAGATTTAGGGACGTTTAAAGACAAGTTTTTAGCTGTCAGCTGTCAGTAAGTTAAAAGAAGTTTGAAGCTTGGTTTTACCGTGCTTTACCTCCTGTAGTCCTCCTGCTTTTCTCCTTGTGGATTATGTTGTTATTTTATTTTTTTTACAGTGAGGAAAGCATGAGAAAGGAATGAGGAGAGATTTAGGGACGTTCAAAGACAAGTTTTTAGCTGTCAGCTGACAGTAAGTTAAAAGAAGTTTAAAGCTCGGTTTTGCTGTGTTTTACCTCCTGCAGTCCTCCTGCTTTTCTCCTTGTGGATTATGTTGTTATTTTATTTTTTTTACAGTGAGGAAAGCATGAAAAAGGAATGAGGAGAGATTTAGGGACGTTTAAAGACAAGTTTTTAGCTGTCAGCTGGCAGTAAGTTAAAAGAAGTTTAAAGCTCGGTTTTGCTGTGTTTTACCTCCTGCAGTCCTCCTGCTTTTCTCCCTGTGAATTATGCTGTTATTTTATTTTTTTTACAGGAAGGAAAGCATGAGAAAGGAATGAGGAGAGATTTAGGGACGTTTAAAGACAAGTTTTTAGCTGTCAGCTGTCAGTAAGTTAAAAAAAATTTGAAGCTTAGCTTTGCCGTGCTTTACCTCCTGTAGTCCTCCTGCTTTTCTCCCTGTGAATTATTTTATGATGGTATTTTTTAAAGGTTTTTCTACTGGTTAGTAGCAAGCTGGGTAGAGAGTGGGTAGAATAATTACTTTGGTTTTTATGACTTTGGCGTGCACTATATTATGCGAATTATTCACACTTCCGACTGGCACTTAGGCCAACATTTTTATGGCAAAAGTCGAGCACGTGAACATCAGCAATTCTTAACTTGGTTAATTGAGCAGTCTCTAAGCCAGCAGATTGACGCCATTATTGTCGCAGGTGATATTTTTGATACCGGTACGCCACCGAGTTACGCCCGCGAAATGTATTTTGATTTTATCGCGAAGTTGCATCAAACACATTGCCAATTAGTGGTATTAGCTGGCAATCATGACTCAGTTGCCATGCTTACAGAGTCGCAAAAAATACTGCAGCAACTATCAACACGGGTTATTTCTGCGGTCAGCGATAATATGGCCGAGCAAGTATTTGTGCTCAATAGTCTTAAAACAGAACAACAAGCGGTGATCTGCGCTATTCCATTTATTCGGCCGCGCGATATTGTTAAAAGTTACGCTGGGCAATCAGCCAGTGAAAAACAACGTTCACTGCAGCAAGCTATTACCGGCCATTACCAAACTTTATTTTCACAAGCACAGACCTTATCGCACGCGGATCAAAATGAAGATACACGATTGCCCATTATTGCCACCGGGCATTTAACGACCATAGGTGCATCAACTAGTGAGTCTGTGCGTGATATTTATATTGGCACCTTAGAAGCATTTCCCGCCAGTGAATTTCCAGCGGCCGACTACATAGCTTTAGGCCATATCCATCGGCCACAAAAAGTGACCAAGAGCGAGAATATTCGTTATAGCGGCTCACCTATTGCATTAAGTTTTGATGAAGCTAACACCCAAAAAAGTATTGTTATTGCAGAATTTAAAAATGGCGAGCTTAGCAAGATAGAACTATCTAACGTGCCATGCTTTCAAGCTTTGGCAATGGTAAAAACACATTTAGAAACACTATCTGCAGACATTGCTGCTGTTGTTGAGTCGAAAAGTATCGAGTTGAAAAATGAAGCATCAACAAGTACAGAGTCAAAAGTCGCGGATAATAAAACGGCAGCCCAAGAAAAAATATGGCTCGATATCGAAATTGAAAGCGCAGAGTACTTACAAGACTTAAGCGCACGAATTGAACAAATAGTAAAAGAATTGCCGGTGGAAGTGTTATTAGTCAGGCGTAGCAAAAAATCGCGCCAACAAATGCCCAGTCATGAGAAGAAAGTCACCTTAAGTGAATTAAGTGTGCAGGAAGTGTTTGACGCGCGCATGGCGCTGGAGCTGTGGGAAAGTGACGAGCAGCAAGAACGTAAAACCCGCTTGAATAGTTTGTACCATAATATTGCCGAACAAACGCAACTTGCCAGCTCAACAAAACCATCCCCTTCAGAGCACAGCGAAGCTGATAGCCGCTCAACTATCAAAGTGGAGCAAAAATAATGAAAATATTGTCGCTACGCTTTGAAAATATAAATTCATTAAAAGGTCACTGGAAAATTGATTTTACTCAGTCACCCTTTGACACTAGTGCGCTTTTTGCCATTATTGGCCCCACCGGCGCAGGTAAAACCACCATACTCGATGCCATGTGTTTGGCGTTATATCATCAAACCCCAAGGCTAACCATTTCAGATAAACAAAACCAGTTAATGACCCGTCATACCGCGAGTTGTTTAGCTGAAGTTGAATTTGAAGTTAAAGGGCAAGCCTATCGAGCATTTTGGAGTCAACGCCGAGCCAAAAATAGTGTTGAAGGTAATTTACAAAAACCGACCGCTGAATTAGCCAAAATAGTGGCTACAGGCGTGGTGAGTAGTGACCGTGATATAAGCGTTGGTGAAGCCGAAGTTATCGCCACGAAAGTCTCCGATATTCGCACGGAAATAGCGCGCTTAACGGGTTTGGATTTTTCTCGATTCAGAAAATCTATGATGCTATCGCAAGGGGAGTTTGCCGCCTTTTTAAATGCACCCGCGAATGAACGTGCCGATTTATTAGAAGAGTTAACCGGCAGTGAAATTTATGGCGATATTTCTAAAGCGGTATTTGAACAACATAAAGAGGCCAGTAACGAGTTAAAGTTATTGCAAGCTAAAAGCACCGGCATGCAATTATTAAGCGCTGAGCAACAACAGCAAATTAGTACTGAGCTAAACAAGGTGACGGCACAGCAGCAACCCTTTGAAGCACAAATAGCCCATTGGCAGCAGATTCGTAGCTGGTTGATGAATGTACAAAATGCCAATAAACAAAAGCACCTTGCCGAGCAACAACAAGCATCAGCACAACAAAAGCAACATGATCATGTCACAGAGTTGCAGGCGTTAGCTTTGTCAGAGCCTGCTGAAAATTTACGGGCTGAGTATCAACAGCTAAATTATGTTAATCAACAACTTGTTGAGCTTGATGAACAAGCTAAATTACTTGAGATTGATGTTAAAGACAGTAAAACTAAAGTTGATAATGCTGAGCAATCACTGACAGAGTTTTTGTTATCTCATAAAAAATTTGTTGCTCAGCAAGATGAAACTGAGCAGTTAATTGTTGAACAAGTGTTGCCACTTGATAGCAAAATTTCTCAGTTGTCCGAGCAGAAAAACCAACAAACCGCACGAGCAAATGCCGCTAGCGAAGCGCTAATGCAAGCGACAGAGCAAAGCGCACAATTAGCCGCACAAAAGCAATTACAGCTAGACAAAATTACCAAGGCACAAGTCACTATTCAGCAACAAGGGCATTTGGCGACATTGCCTGAACATCTGCCGTTATGGCGTAATATTATTGCCCAGATGGTGAATGAAAAGCAGCTGAGCTTTGAGCTGATCACGCAAGACGCAAGCTTGCAAAAACAAGCTAATTTATTAGCTAATGAACTCACTAAAGAGCAAGAACAATTAGTTGAACTTGAAGCTGAATGTAAACAACAACAAGCAAGGTTTAGTGCGAAAGAACACCAAGTAACCCAGCTGTTACAGCAATACCAGTGTCAAAATGAGCAAGCACTCAGTCAGCATTTGTATGGCATGCAATCGACCATTAATGAGCAAGCGCAAGCATTACATAATGCCCAACGCTACCAGACGCTAAGCGTTGAATTAGATGATATTGATAAAACACTTAAAGCAGACAATCAACAATTAGAGAGCTTAGCTGAGCAGTTAACGCCTTTGCGTGCACAGTATAAGCGGCAAAAAACTGCCTTGATTGACGTGCAGTTAATTGTGGATCAACAAAAAACTATTATGTCGCTAAGTGCGCATAGAGCAAACTTACAAGCCGATGAAGCTTGCCCATTATGTGGCTCAGAGCAACATCCGGCCATTGCTGATTATCAGGCCCTGAGTGAAAATAATGCAATTGAAAGCGAATATCAGCAGCGTTTAAAACAACTAAATATTGAGTTGGAGCAACTTGAACTGCAAGGTAAAAATTTATCTTCAGAGCAAGACAGACTAAAAGAAAAACTTAACTTAGTTATTGAAAACCAAGTAATAAAACAACAAGAGCAGCAGCATTTAACCCAGCAGTGGTTAGCGCAAAAAGAGTTATTAAAAATTGATGTTGAATTATCCGCATTTGAGCAAATAACAGCAGACATGCAAGCACGTCGACAACATTTTGAGCAGTTAAATAATGCTAATAATCAATTACAGCAATTAAAACAGGATCAGCAACAACAAGGGGAATTAGTTTCAAGACAAGAAAAGCAGTTGGTGAACTTAGTTAACCAGAGCCAAAGCAAAACCGTACAGTTAAATCAGCTGCAACAACAAGTCGTGCAAAACAAGCAAAACCTTATCGATAAGCTTGCACAAATAGCGCAAGAGTGGCAAAAATTAACCCTGTTTATGCAAAAGTGTCAGGTGGTCATGCCAGAATGCTTTGCTGTTTTTAATCCAGCGGATACTGACACAGCTCAAAGTGCTATTACGGCTAACGAGTTTGTTGAGCTTGTGCAATTGCAACAAAGCTGGATAAATGAACTTGAGCAACAAAGTCATGCTTATCAAACGGCCCTGTGTGCTGTGGCGACTGACAATGAACAACTGCAACAAGTGCAACAACAACTTGCGGTAATACAAAGTAAAATTGAACAACTCAGCGGGTCTGAATTAAGCATAAAAGCGGATTTAACCTCGCTAGAAAAACAGCATAATGACACTAAAGCGCAGCGCAAAAGATTATTTGCCGCGCAAGATGTGCAACAAGTCCGTCAACAATTAAAGCAACAGCAACAAGCGCAAGAACAAGTGCTTGTTAAGTTGCAAAATAGTGTTAATGAGCAGAAAAATTTCCAACAAAACATTGCTGGTAAGCTCAACGGCAATGTCGACGCGATCAGCCGTTTAATGCCGCAACAACAAGCGGCGGCGCAAACTTGGCAAAGCCAATTAGCCGGTAGTAATTTTGACACTGAAGACGACTTTAAAGCGGCATTGTTAACACCAGAACAGCGTAATACCTTAAAAGCAATACAGTTAACTATTGAGCAACAAACTCAACAAGCCAAGGCACAATTGCAGCAAGTGCAACAACAGTTATCGCAACTTGGTGAAGATAAAAAACACTTGCAAGAGCAGACCAAGCAACTGGTTGCCAATATTCACGCGGGTGAAAATGCGGCTTGCAATAATGAGCTACTATCGAAAGATTTAATGTTCACTGCAACCGTAGCAATAGACGATCACTTAGATGTTGCTGAGTTTGATGATAAGGCAGTTATTTGTGCTAACACCTTGAAACAATTACAAATACGCCAAGGACAATTAAGCCAACAAATCAGCCAAGACCAACAACAGCGTAATGAACAACAAACATTACTTGATGAAATGCTTAAGCAACAAAATGAACTTGATGACCTTGCTCACCTGAACGGTTTAATTGGCGCGGCTGATGGCGCAAAATTCAGACGTTTCGCCCAAGGCTTAACGCTTTCTCATCTGGTTTATTTAGCCAACCAGCAGCTTAATCGCTTGCATGGTCGTTACCAATTACAACGCCAACAATCAGACAACTTAGCACTAGAAGTGCTTGATACTTGGCAAGCAGATAGTGTCCGTGACACTAAAACCTTATCGGGGGGCGAAAGCTTTTTAGTCAGTTTAGCGTTAGCTCTGGCTTTATCAGATTTGGTCAGCGCAAAAACCAGCATTGATTCGCTATTTCTTGATGAAGGTTTTGGCACCTTGGATAACGACACCTTAGAAATAGCACTAACAGCACTTGATTCATTAAACGCCAGTGGCAAAATGATCGGTGTTATAAGCCATGTTGATGCCTTAAAAAAACGCATTGATGTGCAAATAGAAGTGAAGAAACAAAGCGGACTTGGTGTTAGTGAGTTAGCAGAGTGTTATCGCTATATTGGTGCTTAAAACTGTATGGTTATTAAAGCTAAAGTAGTAGTATCAAGCAGAAATAACCATATCCATAACTATAACAATAATTGAGATGCCTCATGACCCAAGTAAAACGAAATCCGTCGGTTGTCATCGTTGGAGCAGGCATGACCGGCATTTTAATGACCATCAAGCTGCGTCAAGCCGGTATTACTGACATTATTGTTTTAGAGAAAAAAGACGCTGTGGGCGGCACATGGCGTGAAAATACTTATCCCGGCGCCGCTTGCGATGTGCCGGCTCATATGTATACCTATTCATTTGAAGCTAATCCAAATTGGAGCCGTTTTTTTGCCCGCGGACCAGAAATAAAGCAGTATTTTGAGCACGTAGCTGACAAGTATGATGTGAAACGTGACATACGCTTTAACGAAGAAGTTACCGATGCAAACTATAATAAAGGTAAATGGACGGTTAAAAGCAGTAAAAATAATACTTATGTCGCTGATTTTATTGTCTGTGCAACCGGTATATTGCACCATCCTAAATTTCCAGATATTCCCGGTATAGAAAACTTCAAAGGCGCTAAGTTTCATACCGCTCAGTGGGATCACAAGGTCAATATATCTAACGCGACTCGTGTTGGTGTCATTGGTACTGGCTCAACTGCGGCGCAAGCTATCCCTGAACTGATTAAAACTGGTGCTAAAGTCTCTGTTTTTCAGCGTACACCACAATGGTTAATGCATCTGCCCGATTTTAAGTTTTCAATCACCATGCGAAAACTTATGACTCGTTTTCCCGTTATTACAAAAATGCACCGTAATGCGGGGAAATTTTTTTTAGAGCATATTTTTACCAAAGCCGTCACCGGGCACTTTATACAGAAACATTTACTGAATTTTTTATGTCGTGCTAACTTAATATTAAGTGTAAAAGACAAAGTATTACGAGATAAATTACGACCTAATTATCAAGTAGGCTGCAAGCGCGTAATTATCAATACAAGTTTTTATAAGGGTATTCAACAACCTAATGCTGAATTAGTGACTGATGGTATTGAGCGAATTACTGAAACAGGCATTATTACTAAAGACGGTAAACATCATGATGTAGACGTTTTAGTGTTTTCGACGGGCTTTAATGCCTTTAACTTTATGCGGCCAATGAATCTAATCGGCCGTAACAATTTACATATCGACACTGCTTGGCAGCATAAAATAAAAGCATACCGGTCAATGATGCTAGCCGGCTACCCTAACTTCTTTTTAATGCTAGGGCCAAATACGCCTATTGGTAACTTTTCTGTTATCGCCATGAGCGAAGTTCAAACAGATTACGTCATTAAAATGATCAATAAATGGCGTGATGATGAATTTGATGAGTTTGAAGCTAAGCAAGAGGCCATTGACGAGTTTAATGCTTATGTAAAAGAAGGATTAAAAGGCACAAGCTGGGTGGGGGGTTGTCAAAGCTGGTATTTAGATGCCGATGGCGACCCCATTTTATGGCCATATACCTGGCAGCGATGGGTTGATGAAATGCAAGAGCCACAGATGGAACACATCGATACTGCATCGTTTTAATGAATAGATTACAGGCGGTTTCATGACTAAAATACCGGTTTTATTAACGAGCGTTTATTACACTAACTAGGTAAAGTTTACCTAGTTAGATAAATGGCTTAATGGTGAAGTTTTTAAGCCAATAAAGCTTGTGGTTAATCCTGCTAAGCAATAATAAAAAGGCGCTTTACAATGCACAACACCAACCAGCAATTCATGCCGTCGAAAAACCCGCAACTACAGAGCAAGCAGTTAGAGGCCAAGCAATTAATGGCAGCTAAACTTTTGGCATTTATGCCAGCCCTGCATAAGCTAGCACCCAAAATATTTAGAGCTGTATTTTTAATGCTAGACCGGTTACTTGGTCTTAAAAAAATTGCAATGTATCGAGTTGTTGATTTAAATATCCCGGTTAGTACCCATAACCGCGGCAACACAAGCATAAAAATTCGTTGTTATTATCCCACCAGTAAAAAGCTTAAAAAAACTCTGGTATATTTTCATGGTGGTGGCTGCGTTATTGGTAGCATTAATAGCCATGATCGATTCTGCCGATATTTAGCCAAGTACGGCCAGATGACTATTATTTCTGTAGATTACCGGTTATCGCCAGAATATAAATTCCCCACCCCTATTTGTGATGCCATTGATGCGTGGAATTATATTAATGACCATACTGAAACACTTAATATTAACCCCAAATACATAGGTGTTGGCGGTGATAGTGCAGGCGGATATCTTGCGGGTTTAATTGGGTTGAATGCACTGCAAACACAGCTACCAGCGCAGGCTAAAGTAAAACCGTCATTTCAATTTTTAATATACCCGATAGTAGATATGCAAGGTTTGAGCGGCTCTTACCAAAAATTCAATAAGGATTTAATGTTAACCCGTGATTTGATGGATTACTTTATCAGTCATTATGTCAATGCCCCAGATGAAGTGACTTTGGCATTAGTTAGCCCTCTGCAAACAAAAGATATTAGTGAGTCACCAGCAAGTTATATATTAACTTTAGGATATGATCCGCTCAGGGATGACGGTATTGCTTATGCAGAACGACTTAAGGCTGCTGGTATAAAAACCTATCACGAACATTACGATGACTGCATGCATGGTTTTATTTCAGTTACTAAGTTAAGTACTCGCGCCATGAAAGCCACTCATAACTTAGCGATGGCATTAAACAGATTTAATGAATAATGTTAATTTATAGGGGATTAGTGCTGTTGAGCGCTTACCGATTTTTATTCTGAGCGCAGCCAGCGAATGTTTTATAGTATCCCTTTAAGTTAATATTCTGCTGTGTGGGCTAACGTGGTGTGGTTAACATCATTCACTATAAAAATTAATAACATAAAGTTTAAAATAAAGGTTTACTTTATCAATTGTTAAAGATATATTCCAAAGGTTAATTATTCACATCTAGTCTATTTAACCGATTGTTTATAAAATCGCGTTTTGTCTTTCCCTTTCACAGTTAGTCATCACTTAATTTATTAAGCTTAAATTATTGTCTGATTCTTCGAGTTTTTTATCGCAAAAAGTAGTTATTTTTTCAAATAAAAAAGTTCCACTATACAATAATATAGCTTTTGTTCATGCGTTTAAACGCACTTTAAAAGAGTTTATTATGTCTTATACATACCAAGGTACGATCTATTCGATCGCCTCACCCGTTCGATCAATTTCTGTTAACAAAAATAATGTCGCAGTGACTGATAAAAACGGTACAAAACTGATTTCATTTACTAATGTAAATGAGTCAAAATCATTTTTAGCTTGGATTTACCAAAGCTAGAAAGTCAAACCTACTTAACCAGAGTTCTGGTTACCTAATAATACCAATTTGATTAATTAAGTGATCACCTTTTTCATGAGGAAAAATGGATAAATACAAGGCATAAAATTTAGTCAGTAGTTATTCACCTTATAAATTTTATAACACTGTAGTTATTCATTTTAACCATTAAAAATGAGCAGGTAATTAATGAGATTGGTATAACACCCGTTTGAGTTTTGTTTTTACTGAACGCCAATGTGTAACAGGTTGAGTTGGCGCTAGTGCTAGCAACTGTTGCCATTGCTGTTCAGTTAATTGAACTTTCGCACCATGCGCTAAAAGTATAGATTCAACCTCCAAAGCCTTAATTTTCATCAATGATTTTTGATAGCGATCAGGGTAAAAAACCGGATAGGGTGGAATAAGTTTACCCCTGACTTTAACCATTAAATCGGCAACATAAATTTGCTCAGTACCTTGATGATGCAAAGATATATCTCGGTCAGTATGACCTTGGGTAAAATGAACTTGCCAGTCTTCAAAACCAGGTAAAGCCGCCTGATCAATAAGATAATAATCTGGTGTCAGCGAGCTTGAGTAATAAATAAACTTTTTCGCTTTTTTCTGGCGACCCGCAACCCACAACGTCAATAACATATCAGTTAAGTGCATTAATTTACCGTCAATTCCTGAATACCATTGTCCTGGCACATTTGCAGCCGCTATTTTACAGCCGTATTTTTTACGTAATAGATTTGCTGCTCCTGCGTGATCTGGGTGCATATGCGTAACGACAATTAAGGCAAGATCCGACATCGAACGTTTAAGTTGGTTAACGATAAAATCTTCTAAAATATCGACATCAGCTCGGCAGCAACCATCAAGCAATAGCAGCTTATCTGGGTACTCAGCGAGATATATATTTTGAATATAACCATTTAAGTAATGTAATTTGAGCATAAAAGTGACTTTGGCGAGTGAGTTGTTATTAAACTACCTTGTTATTGATGAAGTATCAACAGGTTAGACCAGCTAGTGGGCAGCTGTTTTATTTTCAGTATTGCCAGTATTTAAACCTTTAGTTAAACTCAAATTAATTTGTAAAAACGCAGAAAATTTTATTGTTAATTTGCTCTTTAAATAAAAAGTAAAAGACGAAAAATATGGTGAACACTGCTAAGGTCGACATCTTCATAAAAAGGAAAAAAAATAATGATAAAATTAATTTTAGCCGTAGCTTACAGCATAGCATTACTAAGTGCAGTGACGACATCGGCTAATAATAACAAACTAACCACAGTAGCTACATTCGATGCACAACACCCTCCAGGCAACATTGCTATTACGCCATTAGGCAGAAAATTTTTGTCGATACATGGTTTTTACGGGCAAAAGCAAAAAATTATGGAGCTTTTAAGTGATGGCACTACCAAGCCTTACCCTAATGAAGGGTGGGCGTATGCTTATAAAAACGGTAAAGGTTTTTACGATGTATTAGGCATTAATGTATCAGCCGACGGTGTTTTATGGATGTTAGATACGTCAGGCCCGGATTATGCTGGACGATTAGTCGGTTGGGATACTATTAACGAGCAGCTTCATAAAATCATTTATTTAGCAAAGCCAACGATTACAGATACCTCGTTTTTAAACGACTTAGCCGTTGATAACAAAAATGGATATATCTATATAGCAGATACTGCACAAGGTAGCCAAGCCGCGATTATTACTGTAAATATTAAAACAGGCGCAGCGCGAAGAATACTGCAAGACAGCCATTATACTACTGCCGAGAATATCGACATAATTATTGAAAGTCGCACGATGAAAATGGGGGGACAAGCTGCGCGTTTAGGGGTAAACCCAATTACCCTTGAGCCAAATGAAAATTGGTTATACTTTGGCTCTATGTCGGGTACTTCAGTATACCGTGTTGCTACCAGCGCAATTATAAATGAAGATCTATCCAGTAAAGCGCTTGAACAAAAAGTAGAGCGCTATGGCACTAAGCCCATTTCTGATGGCATTATTGTCGATGGCGGTGGCAATGTTTATGTAACTGATATTACAAATGGCGCTATCGGTGTGGTTAAACCCAGTGGCGATTACGAGGTGTTATTTAAAGATGAGCGTCTTGTGTGGCCTGATGGCTTCAGTTATGGCGCTGATAATAAAATTTACTTTACTGTTAATGAACTTCACCGTTCGCCACCACTCAATAATGGTAAAGATGAAAGCCAGGGGCAATTTAGCGTGCTTGCGTTTGAGCCACTTGTCAAAGGTAAAGTAGGTCGTTAAATGCCCCTGAGTGAGAGCTAACTACCGATTACTATTAATACTGAGCAGTCCCTTAGGGACTGCTTTTTAGTATCTAAAAGCCCAGTGAAAACTAGACTTTGGCGTAGATAATACCAATTACATTAAGTTTGTGATCTTGTTGTGCGCAGGAAAAATAACTCAAGGTAAGGCGCTCGATTGAGCAATAGCTGGCTATTGGGATTGATAGCAACACAGCCTTGAGCTATTTTAACTAGTACAAGTGAGCAATAACTTAATGGGATTGGTATAACATACCAATTACAACAATTATCGCTCAGTGCTCAATTCATTAATTCAATTGGTATAACTATTTTGTTAAACTCTTGGGCAAAGACTCACGCATAATTTTCTGCCATTTTATGATGGCAGCTTAATGTTAAATACCTGTTTGGAAATAAAATGAAAATTACTGATAAAAGCGTTGTTCAATTTCACTACATACTTAAAAATGAAGCGGGTGTAGAAATAGAAAATTCATATGCTAACGAACCACTAGCCTACTTACACGGTTACAAAAATATGCTAGTTGGTGTAGAAAACGCTTTAACAGGTAAGGAAATTGGTGATAATTTTTCGGCAACCCTCCAGCCTGAAGATGCTTATGGTGAGCGTAAAGAAGACGCCATTCAACGTGTGCCAGTAAAACATATGCAAGGTTTACCTTCACCCAGTGCTAAATGGAAAGCGGGTATGACAGCGGTGGTTAACACGGACGATGGTCAACGCCAAGTGACAGTTGTTAAAGCCGGCAAATTTATGGTGACCGTTGATATTAATCCGCCACTAGCGGGCCAAGTATTAACCTTTGATTTAAACGTTGTTGACGTTCGTGAAGCAACAGCTGAAGAAATTGAGCATGGTCACGCCCACGGCGCTGGCGGTCATCACCACTAATACTAAGTTGATTAATTACCTGCTCATTTTTAATGGTTAAAATGAATAACTACAGCGTTATAAAATTTATAAGTAGAATAACTACTGACTAAATTTTATGCCTTGTATTTATCCATTTTTCCTCATGAAAAAGTAGATCACTTAATTAATCAAATTGGTATAAGTAATGTCATTAGCAAAATATATTCAAAAAAACCGGCTTCAAGTCGGTTTTTTTATGCTCAGGATGAGCGGTATGCTGCGATCACATGACCGTTCCTAGCCATCCATGGCTCCACGGCATTAGTACATCCCTGTACGTCGATGTGAAAGAGCAGCGATGCTCAGGCCTTTCTCAGACATGCTGTCTTTCTAGGCATTAGTGCATCCATGCACGTCGACGAGCGGTCAGTTTTTTTGTTCCCGACAAAAACTAAGTACCGAAATCCATGTCGGCAATGCTGCGATCACATGGTCGTTCCTAGCCATCCATGGCTCTACGGCATTAGTACGTCCTTATAACGGTTACTGAACTGAATAAACTTTCCGTTTATCGAATTCATATTATATTTTTTTGCCACACTGTTATGGTAAATTATTAATTTAGTGCAATTTATACCCGTTCCACTTCTAGCTTAGCTCTGAAACTGCATCTTGAAGTGGATTGGGTATAGATAATACATTCAGGTCATCAAATAACAATAAGGTCTAGAACATGTTTACATTAAAATCATCGTTAACAACCATAGCGTTACTCGTCAGTACCGCGTTGTCACAGTCAGCATTGGCGGAAACTACCGTTATTCATGCAGGCGAGTTATTAGTTACTGCCAACAAGGCGCCGCTTAAGCAACAAACCTTAGTGATAAGTGATGGTAAAGTCACTGAGCTTAAACCTGGTTTTGTTGATATAAGTCGCTTTGCCAAAGACGCAAAATTAATTGATTTATCATCAAGTTTTGTTATGGCAGGTCTGATGGATATGCACGTACATTTACAAGGTGAACTTGGCCCCAATAACGATAGTGAAATGGTTAATCTATCTGATGCAGATATATTAATGAAAAGTGCCTATTTTGCGAACAAAACCTTAATGGCTGGCTTTACCACCGTACGTGATTTAGGCAGCAGTGCTGAACAAATGTATGCACTGCGCGATGGTGTCAAACGTGGTTGGATAACGGGGCCAACGATTATTGCTGCTGGCAGTAGCGTGGCGGTGACCGGTGGGCACGGTGATGTTGATGGCATGGCGCCTGATTTAATGGCACTACATACTGCAAAAACAATTTGTGATGGCCCTTATGATTGCCGACGAGCAACTCGTCACGCCATTAAGTTTGGTGCTGATGTTATTAAAATCACTTCTACTGGTGGTGTGTTATCAGATACGAATACCGGCACGGGTCAGCAAATGGCTGATGATGAGTTAAAAGAAGTGGTTGATACGGCGCACTCGCTTGGCCGTAAAGTGGCGAGTCATGCACATGCGGCTGCTGGTATTAACGCGGCATTACGCGCCGGTGTTGACAGTATCGAGCATGGCAGTTATGCCGACAAAGAGAGTATTAAACTCTTTAAAAAAAGTGGTGCTTATTTAGTACCCACATTAATGGCCGGTGATACCGTCGTTGATATGGCGAAAACCACTGACTTTATGTCGCCAGCGATTCGCGTTAAAGCTATTCGTGTTGGCGGTGACATGATTGAAAACTTCAAACGTTCATATAAAGCGGGTGTAAAAATAGCTTACGGTACAGACAGTGGCGTTTCAAAACACGGTT
The DNA here is from genome assembly GCF_007954265.1 of Colwellia sp. C1TZA3. Classification (GTDB taxonomy): domain Bacteria; phylum Pseudomonadota; class Gammaproteobacteria; order Enterobacterales; family Alteromonadaceae; genus Cognaticolwellia. The sequence continues at coordinate 25,232 of NZ_VOLS01000009.1, forward strand.
ATAATGGCCGAGAAGCACAATTAATGTTTGCCGCGGGGATGGCTCCACAAGATATTTTAGTTTCTGCGACCATCAATGGCGCCGACTTAATTGGTAAATCAGAAACCTTAGGTACACTAGAAGTGGGTAAAGTGGCTGATATTATTGCTATGCATGCTAGTCCATTAAACGATATTAATGAACTCCTTGATGTCGATTTTGTGATGAAAGCAGGTAAGGTCGTTAAACAAAAATAATATTGTTTTTTTGTAGAATGATAAAATAAGGGATAAAAGTAAAGGCTGTTTTTTTAACTGCCTTTACTATGTTTAGGTCTCTCTCAGATATCCTATTTTTAGAGCACTTGTGCAACTAAATGCGTCGACGAGGGCGTGTTTTTTTGTTGCAGACAAAGCTCAGCCCCGATTGTCAGTAATGTTATCATCACAGGTATGTCAAAGCATGATAAAGGCTTTCCTTTCTTCGCAGAACTCTATAAGTAGGCCGCCTTGGAAGCATAACACCATGGGAAATAGCAAAGTACTGACAAAAACTACTGATTAACATTATCGTCGATAGCTATCACGTTAAATGTTGCATTATCGAGCATTTGCCAATTGATATTAAAATTATACAAGCTCATGCCATAGATTTTATCGTCGATGCTTTGCTGTTTATAGGCGGGTCTAGGGTCTTGGCTTAACACTTGTTCGATCAGGCTTTGTAGTGTTGGGTAATGCTGGTTACAGTTGGCTAAGGCTAGTAATGCTGCGCTGGAAAATATCACTTTAATATTGCTGCTGGGTTGTTCTTGAGCATAGCCACCATGGGCACTTTCGATAATGTCAGCATAAGGTATGTAAGGTTTAATATCGACGATTGGCGTGCCATCAAGTAAATCTAATTCACTTATATGTAAAATTACCTGTGAACTCTTTTGTCCAGTACCATGCTGGCCAGTGCTGCCTGGCTCTGTAAAACCTTGTCTTGTAGAGCATAGTTCTATTTGGTCAAGTTTAACCACCGACATGCCAATAGGGTTAGGCCTAAATGTTGACCTGGTGGCAAATACGCCAAGTTTTTTATTGCCGCCTAAACGTGGCGGACGTACCAAGGGCTTCCAACCTTGGGCTTGCGTACCATGAAAAATAAACAATAACCAAATATGACTAAATTGCTCTAAGCCCCTGACTAACTCAGCATTATTGGCTGAACCCGTTAGACGTAATTGTCCTTGAGCTGCGGTAACAATACCTGGTTGTCTAGGAATGGCAAACTTTTGCTTATAAGGCGAGTTGATAGTGCCAATAACATTTAAATTAACGCTATTAGTCATTTTTTATCTTGCTCAACCTTATAGGCACGGCCATAGCAAACGGCAGAGGCAAGACAATATTTTGCGGCTTCATCTGCTTTGATCATCACACACTGGCTAAAAATGATGGCATTTGCCTCAAGTTGATAAGCTTTGCGACGTGCTTCGGTGCGGGCATCAATTTCATTGGGGGCAGCATGGTAGGCTTTCTCTTGGCAAGACTCACCTTCAACCAAACCCAAAAACTTATATTGACCGGTAAACTCTTTCTCACTTGCCACTATTTTTACTGTTGTTGGAGAAAAATAATTTTTGAAGTTTTTGGGATCTAAGTTTGTTGATACATTATTTATTTGTGCACAAGCCGAAGTTAGTAAGGTCAGCAGTATGGTGATGCTAGTTGTGTATTTAAGTAACTTTGGTGCTATTTTATGTTTTTTAATCATTTTTTAAACCAGTATTTATTTATCTTGACGTTGATGTCAAAGCTGAACGTCGCTATTTCACTAAACTCATCTCGCCTTTAATCCAATAATTGAATAGTTTATCAATGGTTTTACTTTGCTGTTTCATTGAGATCCAATTACGCATAAATAGTTCAAAGCTGTGATCATTTTTATTAATCGGGAAGGCCATATAAAGTGGCGCTAACTCAGGTTTAGGCACTACCACAGTATAGCTTGGCTTGAGCAGCGTCCAAGCAGATGACGCCGCTGCGCCAAAAAGCATAGCATCAATATGGGAAAATTCGGGCTTAAAGAATAACCGCGGTGTTGATATCTCCCAAGCCTTACCATGGGTAAACGTTTTCGCAATGGCTTTTTCATAATAAAAACTTTCAGGAATACCTAAAATAAGATCATCTCGCTGTAAAATTTTATCCCAGTGAGTAAATTCTGCACGCCTTTTATCTTTAACGATAATAGCCAGGTTTTGCTCGCTGTAAGGCATGGTCAAGGTAAACCTCATCATGTTATCTGGAATAACGGGCACACCTGTAGTGATGTCTAGATAACCTGAGCTTAATAATGCTTCTGCCTGATGGCGAAATACCTTCACGAACTCAAGGCTAACATTTAAGTCAATGGCGAGTTGGTTCATTATTTCAATATCAAAGCCAACGAGTTTGCCATTGTTGTTGTGAAATGAATAAGGCAAGTCGTCGCGAAAATAGCCAACACGGATAAAACCACGTTGCTTTATGCGCGTAAGTACGCCAACAAAGGGCTGAACCGTGTCGCTGTTTTCATGGACATTATCCAAATATTTGCTGTGTACGCTTTCCATCAGAAAGTCACGTTTTATAAACTTAGCATAGCCTTGGTACTGATAACTAATTGAGCTAAAAGTAAATTTTAAGCCGATAAAGGCAAAGACTGACAACAGGGGAATAATGGCTAAATTTCTAATTAAGGCCTTTTTCTTGATACGAAAAGCCTTGGCCATACTTGTCGCAACCAGTAAAGGTAAACAGCTGGCAAAGGTCACTGAAAGTAATGCCGATAAACGACCGACAACTAAGTTTTCAGCAACAATAAAGAAATCAAACATTGAATGAGAAACGTTGAATAACTCTAAAAGATTTTGCATGGCTAAGGTGCTGGTACCAAACAATTGTGGAATACCCATCACCACCAACTTTACATAATCTTCAAAGCTTATGTAAGCACCAGAGAACCATGCGGCAAACAAAACAAACAACAGCGATAACAGTTTACCGCCCACTGGTAAACTATAACTAATAGGTACGATGACATCAGGGACTTTATCAACATTATCGGTGTCAGGGTATTGTGAGGCAATTAACTGTTTGGTTTTTTCAACAATGATCGGTATAACAACAAAAAAACTGCCGGTGGCAAATGCCGTGATCATGGCCTCTCTTGACGCTTTTAAAATGGCACGGTAACCAAAAGGAGTAATGGTCGCAAGCAGGGCAGGAAATACCACAAAACACAGTAAAAGTGCCAATACTAAGGCACTGGCAACATAGATCATCAAGCCATCGAGTTGTGAGGCATCAAGTGTTGCTGCCGCGCGCCAACCAATACAAAAGACACCAACGGGGGCAAAACGCATCACTAGATGACTAATATTACTGACTGATTGTTTTAAGTTACCTAGCACCGCTAGGGTTTGACGTTTATTTTTAATTGGCATTAAGCCAACGCCAATAAAGACACTAAAAAACACCACGGAAGGGATCACCGCATTAGCGAAGGCATTAAAAGGGTTAGACGGAATAAATAATTCAACAAGATTAAACTCTTGACTAACTTTAATGGTATTAGCGCTATAAAATTCGGCAGACTGCCAATTAGGAAATGATAACGGCGCCATTAATATAAAGCACAACATCAGTGCTATTAGCAATATCACCACTATTATGCTGCTTTTAAGCGCCGATTTGGCTTTGCCGGCAGACAAGCCGCCAATGCCGACCATAAGTGACAGTGCAATATAAGGCAGCGCAGTCATTTGCAATAACATAACAAAGGCATCAGCAAGATGATTTACCATTGAATATAAGGCTACGCCAAAGCTACCTATGATGAGCCCAGTTGCCATGGCAATCATAATTTGGCTAGATAAAGAAATTTTACTGAGCTTAAATGTTGTCATATTGGGTTGTAATTATTTTGATTGATGCTTAATTCGCACAATAGGGAGTTACGATACAAAATATTAAAAAGGCAAACCCTAGTTATATATTCAAGGTTTGCCTTAATTATTGCTGTTATTTTAAGAGCTAGACACAGGTTAATGTGTTGTTACTGACTATTTAACGCGCATACCAGGTTGTGCACCGTCATCAGGGTTAAGTATCCACAAGTCTTTACCACCGGGACCTGCGGCTAAAACCATACCTTCTGACATACCAAAGCGCATTTTGCGTGGCGCTAAGTTAGCTACCATCACTGTGAGCTTGCCAATTAAATCTTCAGGTTGATAGGCGGATTTTATTCCAGCGAACACTTGGCGTTTTTCACCACCTTCTTGATCATCCAACGATAAGGTTAAACGCAGTAATTTATCGGCTTTTTCAAGGTGTTCAGCATTCACTATCTTTACAATACGTAAGTCTATTTTCGCGAAATCATCAAATTGAATTTCAGGTGAAATAGGATCATCTATTAATGGCTCACCGGTTAGTGCTTTTTCTGGTGCTGATTTTTTCTTTTCTGATTTTTTATCTTTTTTCGGCTCAGCTGCTTCAGTTGTTACGGTTAAATTGTCTTTTGACGCATCAGTCATCGCATTAACTTTATCCATATCAACACGTTGTAATAAAGCTTTGAACTTATTAATTTTATGGCTGGTTAATAGCGTTTTATGTCCTTGCCAAACCAGTTCGTCATTTAAGAATGCGGCGGTACTGTCAGCTAAAACCGGTAGCACTGGCTTTAAGTAAATCATTAAAATACGGAACATATTAATGCCAAGCGAACAAATGTCTTGTACTTCTTTCTGTTTAGTTTCGTCTTTAACTAGCTGCCAGGGTTCTTTAATGGCGATGTATTCATTCACTTTATCAGCCAGTGCCATGATTTCACGCATACCACGAGCAAAATCTCGAGACTCGTAATGCGAAGCAATACTATCACCAGCGGCCATCACTTCGTCAGCTAAGGCTGGGTTATCAATGTTTTCTGACAGCATGCCGTCAAAGCGTTTGGTAATAAAACTGGCACAACGTGACGCGATATTAACCACTTTACCAACCAGATCTGAATTTACGCGTTGGGCAAAGTCTTCAAGGTTTAAATCTAAATCATCAATACGGTGAGTTAGCTTTGCGGCGTAGTAATAACGTAAGTATTCAGGGTTTAAATGGTCTAAATAAGTGCGGCCTTTGATAAAAGTGCCTTTTGATTTAGACATTTTCGCGCCATTGACGGTAACAAAACCATGGGCATAAACTGAGGTTGGTTTTCTATAACCGGCACCTTCAAGCATGGCTGGCCAGAATAAACTATGAAAATAGATGATGTCTTTACCAATAAAATGATAAAGCTCGGCTTCTGAGTCCAATTGCCAAAAAGTATCAAAGTCGATACCCGTTCGGTCACAAAGATTTTTAAAACTGCCCATGTAGCCAATAGGTGCGTCTAACCAGACGTAGAAGTATTTACCGGGCGCGTTAGGAATTTCAAAACCAAAGTAGGGCGCATCACGACTGATATCCCATTGTTTTAAGCCTTGTTCAAACCATTCAGCTAACTTATTAGCCATTTCTTCTTGTAGTGCGCCACTGCGCGTCCATGCTTGTAACATGTCGCCAAAAGCTGGCAGGTCAAAGAAATAATGCTCTGAGTCACGTAATACTGGTGTGGCGCCAGAAACCACTGAACGAGGGTTTAAGACATCCATGGGGGAATAGGTTTCACCACAGTTATCACAACTGTCACCGTTTTGATCTTCACTTTTACATTTAGGGCAGGTGCCCTTAACAAAACGATCAGGTAAGAACATACCTTTTTCTGGATCATATAACTGTGAAATAACCCGCGTTTTTATATGACCATTTGCATCTAAACGGTTATAAATTTCTTCAGCAAAGGCTTTATTTTCATCAGTGTGCGTTGAATGATAATTATCATAGCTGATATGAAAGTCGGCGAAATCTGCCATATGTTCTTCACGAACACCAGCGATTAACTCTTCAGGCGTTACACCAAGCTCTTGTGATTTTAACATAATAGGCGTGCCGTGAGCATCGTCAGCACAAACAAAGTAAGTTTCATGACCTCGCATACGCTGGAAACGAACCCAGATATCAGTTTGAATATGTTCTAATAAATGGCCTAAATGAATAGAACCATTGGCATAAGGAAGGGCACAAGTAACTAAAATTTTACGCTTCTCTGCAGATTGCACAGACGACTTTGATAACGACATATAAAGTTTACATATTATTGGTGGTAATTATGCAGGGAATGGTACAGAATTTGTCGTTACTTTTCATTAAGAATTATCGCCTTTATGTCATAAAGGCTAGATAAAAATGCGTTTTAATCATGTTATCAAATTTCTTTTCTAAAAATGTAGTCAGTGTCGAAAGCCAAAAGGCTATTAATGTTTTTCTTGATGCTTATCGCTCTGATATTTTCCCTCAAGGACCGCTTGTTATTGCTCAGGCTGTTACCATAGTTATGGCTAAAAAGGTGATGGCTAAAAAAACTATCCTAATCAAAATGTCCCTGCCGTTTCCATGTGACGGTGAGCTGCATGATATTGCTGAGCAATTGACGGAACTAATGCAGCAACCGGTCAATTTTGATGTTGAATATCATGTTGAGCCGGTTAGAGAACACAGCATTAAAGGCATCAAAAATATTATTGCAGTTGCTTCCGGTAAAGGCGGTGTGGGTAAATCAACCACCGCGGTTAACTTAGCCTATGGCCTAATTGCCGAAGGGTGTAATGTTGGCATTCTAGATGCAGATATTTACGGTCCGTCTGTACCGACCATGTTGGGCTTAAAAGGCGCAAAACCGAGCTCAAATGATGGTAAATTAATTACGCCACTTGAGGCTAATGGCTTGAGTGCTATGTCAATTGGCTTTTTAGTTGATGATGCTAGTGCTACGGTGTGGCGAGGCCCGATGGCTAGTCGTGCTTTTTCGCAATTACTGAATGAAACTGACTGGCCTGATTTAGACTACTTGATTGTTGATATGCCACCGGGTACCGGTGATATCCAATTAACGTTAGCGCAGCAAGTACCGGTAGCAGGCGCTGTGGTGATTACTACGCCGCAAGATATTGCCTTAGCTGATGCCATTAAAGGTATGGCGATGTTTGAGCAAGTAAAGCTGCCTGTGCTCGGTATTATTGAAAACATGAGCTATCACCAGTGTGAAAATTGTGGTCATCAATCACATTTATTTGGCGATGGTGGTGGCAAGCGCATCGCTAACGAGGCAAAAACACAATTACTCGGACAACTCCCCCTCGATATTCGTATTCGAGAAGACGCTGATAGTGGACGTTGTGCAATAAATGAAAATAGCACTGGAGAAGTTGCTCTGCTGTATCGTAATATAGCGCGCAAAGTTGCGGCGCAATTATATTATCAACTAGATATGCGCAGCCCAACAACCGCAAAAGTACTGGTTAAAGAAAGCAAATAAAACCGAAATTATTTTAAGAGGCAAAAGAATACAACGTTCTTTTCGTCGACATAACACCAATTGAAATTATTTTCGCTAAGCGCTGAATTGATTAACTTACATTGGTATAACAACTGAGTTTAAGAAGAATAATCATGAGATTAAGTGACAAAGATATAGAAGAAAGCCTTCGCCAAGGACAAATCGGCATCTCGCCAGCACCAGATAGTAGTATGATCTCTGGGGTTAGTGTTGACATTCGCTTAGGCAACGAATTTCGGGTTTTTCAAGACCACACCGCACCTTATATCGACTTAAGCGGACCAAAAGATGAAATGCAAAAAGCGATGAATGCTGTGATGAGCGAGGAAATTTATATTTCTGATGGTGAAGCGTTTTTTTTACATCCAGGAGAGTTGGCATTAGCGGTTACTTATGAGTCTGTAACACTACCAGACAATATCGTTGGCTGGTTAGATGGTCGTTCATCATTAGCACGTTTAGGCCTGATGGTGCATGTTACCGCTCATAGAATTGATCCCGGTTGGTCAGGTCAAATAGTGTTGGAGTTTTATAACAGTGGCAAACTACCCTTGGCATTGCGCCCAAAAATGAAAATTGCCGCACTTAACTTTGAAACTATGTCGTCAAGTGCTGAACGTCCTTACAACAAACGTGAAGATGCAAAATATAAAGATCAAATGGGCGCTGTTGCCAGCCGCATTAGTCAAGATGAGAATCATAAATAATAAAAAGTTCAAAAACTTTAAAGTTAACAAAAAGCCAACGAGATAATCGTTGGCTTTTTGGTTTTAAATATACAACAAACCTAAAAATTTTAAGTCTTTACTCATTCTTTTCTCATTTTCCTTCCTGTAAAAATAATAAAATAATTCACAGGAAGAACACAAGGAGAAGTAATACCAGTTCCATTAAGTTTGTGATCTTGTTGTGCGCAGGAAAAATAATTCAAGGTAAGGCGCTCGATTGAGCAATAGCTGGCTATTGGGATTGAGAGCAACACAGCCTTGAGCTATTTTAACTAGTACAAGTGAGCAATAACTTAATGGGATTGGTATAATACCAGTTCCATTAAGTTTGTGATCTTGTTGTGCGCAGGAAAAATAATTCAAGGTAAGGCGCTCGATTGAGCAATAGCTGGCTATTGGGATTGAGAGCAACACAGCCTTGCGCTATTTTAACTAGTACAAGTGAGCAATAACTTAATGGGATTGGTATAAAAGCGCTATAGGAGATGAATATCCCCTTAGAGAGGTGGATTATTTATTTTAATAGGTGTTAATTAGCGTTAACTACAGCGGGTTGTTCTATTTTAATTTTGCTATTTGCTTTTGAAATACATGCATTTAATGCCGAAATTAACTTGTCGCGGCTATGAAAATGACTAACGGTGTCACTACTTAGTTCATGATGACAAACATCTATACGTGTTGAAGTGACGCTAACATCGTGACATATCGCGCTATCAATCGGCAGACAACCGACGTTTTCTTCAATCCAAGCTAACTTTTCATCTAATGACAAAGCGGCAGCAGGGCTATTTTCAGCGACAATATTATCAATGAACACGCGATGAGCATTGGTTTGATTTAAGGCATTACTAATATCACGTACCAGTAACGGCGGCACCACACTGGTTAGAAAGCTGCCAGGGCCTAAAATAATTAAATCAGCATTTAATATCGCCTCCACACAACTTGGCAATGTTTTAACTAATGGCGCTAACATTAAGCTTTTTGGCATCATTGACATATTGTCAACTGATACTTCACCGATACGACAGCGACCTTTTGGATAGAAAGCCATTAGATCTGTTGGGGTTTCAGACATAGGTAATACGGGTGTTTTAACTCTTAATAACCGTCGAACCAGTTTAATAGACTCAAGCGGGCGTGAGTGTATTTCTCCTAAACCATAAAGGATTAAGTTACCGAGGTTATGACCACCAAGCTCATCATTGCCATCGAAACGAAAATCGAACAATTGGCTGCCGACTGATTTTTCATCAACTAGTTGGGTAAGGCAATTGCGTAAGTCGCCCCAAGCGATTGAACTACTGCGTTTTCTTAAACGGCCAGTGGAGCCACCATTATCAGTCGTGGTGACAATACCGGTAAGTTGATTTCCTAAAAAGGACAGGGTAGAAAGCACACGTCCTAGACCGTGACCACCGCCAATGGCAACAACATTGAGTTTTTTTAGCTGCATATCACTATTATTTTTTTCAATTGATAGTTAACCATAACGCTTTATTTACGATAAATAAAGCAACTCGCTATAGTTTATAACGCTTTTAGCGAGATAAAACTATTTTTTGAGTATATTTTTAGCTGAAGTTATTAGCAATAATAGCGCTGTTATTTCAACACCAGTGAATCAATAAAATATGGACTGTGCAAATAGTTAACAAGGTAAAAATTAGTCAACTTGTACTATAAATAGTCAGTTAGATAAAATCTTTCAGAAAAATGACCTAATATCTAAAATAAGGGTTGACAGTATCTTGGTCGCTGCTTAGAATGCGCCTCGCTTTCAACGAGTAACTAGATTGCTTGTTGGGCAAAGAATTAGAATAAGTATTAGGCCACTTATTTTGATTCGATAGTGGGGCTATAGCTCAGCTGGGAGAGCGCTTCGCTGGCAGTGAAGAGGTCTGCGGTTCGATCCCGCATAGCTCCACCAATATTTTTATTATTCACCTGTGCTGATACCGCAAGTGAAAAGTAATTAAAAAGATAATGTAGTTGGATATGCCGCGAGGCTGTCGGACTACAGAAACAAAGTAACTATATTTTGTTTTATCGTTTTAGTGTCCTTATCGTCTAGAGGCCTAGGACACCGCCCTTTCACGGCGGTAACAGGGGTTCGAATCCCCTTAGGGATGCCACTTCTTCGGAAGACTTCTACGGAAGTAAAAAAGAAAATGAGTTCGTGTTTTATGACACAAACAAGAAATATATAATGTAAATCATAAGTTCACTAGGCTAGAGCTTTTTACGGTTTTATTATACTAAGTGTTTCGAGTTTATAATGTGTCCCTATCGTCTAGAGGCCTAGGACACCGCCCTTTCACGGCGGTAACAGGGGTTCGAATCCCCTTAGGGATGCCACTCATTTTTAGTTAGACAAGTTTACTGGTAAGTGTTTTTTTGACACATACTATAGAATATGTAGCGTTACTATAAGTTCACTAGGCTAGAGCTTTTTACAGTAACATTATAATTAAGTGTTCTTTGGTATTTATGTGTCCCTATCGTCTAGAGGCCTAGGACACCGCCCTTTCACGGCGGTAACAGGGGTTCGAATCCCCTTAGGGATGCCACCATTAACTTAGATTAATAAATGTTTTTTATAATATTTAATAATCAGATACAAAACATGAAGTCGTTATTTAACGGTTATCATATTGTTTTAGTGTCCCTATCGTCTAGAGGCCTAGGACACCGCCCTTTCACGGCGGTAACAGGGGTTCGAATCCCCTTAGGGATGCCACTAATTATTTTACTTTTAGTCAAATAAACAGTGTTAAAAGTGAAATAAAATAACCGACTTATGTCGGTTTTTTTATGCCTAAAATTTATTAACTAACCAATATCAAGTGGCCGGTGCTAATGTTATGAGTTTAAATTTCCAGTGTTTATTCACATTGAATCATAGCTTATACCAAGTTGATTAATTACCTGCTTATTTTTAATTAAATAAAGCAACTGACTAACTTGGTATGAATACAGCAAATCTAAATACTTTCAAGTCGCTACTCGTTCATTTCTTATGCTTTCCCCCCTGTAAAAATAACAAACAGTAAGATAATTCACAGGAAGAAAAAAAGGAAGACGGTAGGAGAAGTAAAGGATCAGTTGAGCTTGAATGTCTCAAATCATTACTCGTTCCTTTCTTATGCTTTCCTCCCTGTAAAAATAACAAACAGTAAAATAATTTACAGGAAGAAAAGAAGGAGGACGGCAGGAGAAGTAAAAGATCAGTTGATCTGTTGCTCTTAAATATCTCAAGTCGCTACCCATTCCTTTTTTATGCTTTCCTCCCTATAAAAAATAATAAAACATCGACGTAAAAGGATTTACTACATGCTGTGGAGTTTTGTTCTTATACCAATTACATTAATTAAGTGACCACCTTTTTCATGAGGAAAAATGGATAAATACAAGGCATAAAATTTAGTCAGTAGTTATACCAATCCCATTAAGTTATTGCTCACTTGTACTAGTTAAAATAGCTCAAGGCTGTGTTGCTCTCACTCCCAATAGCCAGCTATTGCTCAATCGAGCGCCTTACCTTGAATTATTTTTCCTGCGCACAACAAGATCACAAACTTAATGGAACTGGTATAAGGAGCAATTATACTCCTTGAATTTGAATAGTTAAGCTTATTGAATTTTAATCAACAATATAATTTATTGGCTATGCGACCCAATAAGTTAATTCACTTATGAGCCGCATATTTAGTGTAATTACGCTTGCTTAATTAAACTCATACTTTCTTCAGCAAAACCTACGCCGGCCTCGTTATAGAAGTTGAATACTTTATCTACGCCAAAGCTTTCAATGGTAATGAGTTCATCATCATAACGCGCAATAGCAGCGATTTTACCCTGATAATTAGTACGCCTTATTTGTGCAGTTATATTCTTAATATCTAGCACAGAAGGCATTGCTAACAGTGTTAATTCAATCTTACTCAGATCAATGTTTTCCCAAAAGTCAGCGTCTTCAGCATCACCTAAATAGGTGTGAATACCGATTTCATTTAACCATTTTACTTTGTCTACATCGGTGTCTAAGCCCCAAACTTGATTGTCTATCTGAGCACTCAGGGCTCTATAAGCACCGATGCCAACACGGCCCATGCCAATAATCGCAATAGGTGCTTCGAAAGGCTGAACAAAATCGTCTTCGACTAAACGTTTTTTACTTTCAAAGCGTTTAAATTTTTCTTTATTATTAGCAAAGTATTCATGGGAAAAGTTATAAAGTACATTAGTAATAATAAAGGATAATGCGACCGCTAATGACAATATCACTAGCCACTCAGCAGAGAGCCAGCCTGCTTCAGTGCTAAGTGCCGCAATAATAAGGCCAAATTCACTATAATTACTTAACGCTAACGCCGACAAAAATGCCGTTCTACCGCGCAGATTAAGCTTAACCAAAATAAAGAAAAACAGCAGGAATTTAACCGGTAGTAACAAGGTTAATACTGACGCTATAGCGAGCATTTCTAGCGTGGGCAAGGCAGTGAAACCGATCGATAAGAAAAAACCAATCAAAAATAAATCTTTAAAACTGAGTAATGACTTATTTATTTCACTGGCTTTGCTATGAGAAGCCAAATACATACCCGCTAGAAGTGCGCCTAAGTCGCCCTTGATTTGAACCAACTCAAATAACTCATAAGCACCGAAAGCGATAAAAAAGCCCATTAATGGAATAAGTTCGCCATGACCTGCTTTACTAATGGCTTTGTTAATATAAGGTTTTAATGGCATGAAAAGCAGTAACAAGCCAGCCCAAGGGCTGGGTAGTTCACCCGTGGCAACGACAAGAAATATGACAGCAATCACGTCCTGCATTACTAAAACACCTATCGCCAGTTTACCATGGCGGGTGCGCATTTCACCGTGCTCTTGCATGAGTTTAACAACACACACCGTGCTACTAAAACTTAACGAAAATACGATTAATGCTGATGTAGTGAGACTTAAGCTACTAACAAAAGGCATAGTGATAAGGGCGATGGTTTTTAACAGTACAAGTCCAATCAATAACCATAAAACACTGTGGCTTAAGCTACCAAACCAAACTTCTGGCTTGAGTAAGTCTTTGATATTGAGCTTGAGTCCAATGGTAAATAGCATCAAGGTAATGCCGATATCTGCTAATACATTGACCATACCATCGGCTTCATAGCCTAAAAAGAGTAAAATAAATCCAGCTGCTAAATAGCCAATTGAAGGTGGTAGAGCGAGTAGTTTGGTTAATAAACCACAAGTAAAAGCAAAACCGATCCAAATAAATTCCATGTTAAATTAAGGCTCCAGTGTCATTATTTCATTAAGTTGCTGTTCAACATAGTCAGCGATTATTGGCTGTGCTTGCGCATTAGGGTGAATACCGTCTGCTTGCATAAGCGCTTTATTGGTTGCGACGGCTTCCATAAAAAAGGGCAGTAAGGTTATATTGCGAGCTTTGGCGACATCTGTAAAAACTTGCTCAAACATATTATTGTATCTTTGCCCATAATTTGGCGTTATTTTTATCTTAATCATTGAAACTCTTATGTTTTTATCTTGCGCTAACTTGACCATTTGTAACAAATTATTTTTAATTATTTTAGGTGAATAACCACGTAAACCGTCATTGCCGCCTAATTCAATTAATAAATGGTCAATTTTTTCATTCGTCAAAATGCCTGCTAGCCGAGATAATCCGCCACTTGTCGTTTCACCACTAACACTGGCATTTATTATTGTGTAAGCTTGTTTCTTTTTAATCAGTTTTTGATTAAGTAAGTGTACCCAGCCTTGGGTGGGTTTCATCCCATAACTTGCGCTGATACTATCACCTAATAGTAAAATGTTACGGGTTGGTGTGATACTAATGCTGTTATCAGCCGTATTAACCTGTGTGTTTTGTGCAGCATTGGCTGCAGTGATAAAAAATAAGCTAATAAATAATATAAAGAGTGGATAATTTTTCATGCATGTAAATTCCGAGAGTATGCTAAGCGTTAAAGACCTAACTAAATCAGTGCAAGTTGAAGATAAAACACTAGTTTTGCTTCAACCACTTAATTTAACTATTGCCGCGGGCGAATCAATTGCCATTGTTGGTCCGTCTGGCTCCGGTAAAACGACATTATTATCGATTTTAGCGGGTTTAGATTTACCAAGTTCCGGACAAGTGTATCTTAAAAACCAACCCTTACACCAATTTAATGAAGAGCAGCGCAGCCAAGTTCGCGCGCAGCATGTGGGTTTTATTTTTCAACAATTTTTATTAATTAACAGCTTAACTGCGCTTGAAAATGTAATGTTGCCCGCCGAGTTAGCCAATATGCCTGATGCGCAAGCACGTGGCGAAGCTTTACTGACCCAAGTGGGCTTGGCTGACCGAATTCAGCATTACCCTTCTCAGCTTTCCGGCGGTGAACAACAGCGGGTAGCTATTGCGCGCGCATTCATTGCTAAGCCAGATGTTTTATTCGCTGATGAACCTACAGGCAATCTAGACAGTAAAACTGGTCAATATATTATTGACTTAATATTTGATTTGAATGTTAAAGAGGGCACCACTTTAGTCTTGGTTACCCACGATGCTAAATTGGCGGCAAGGTGTCAGCGCCAAGTTGAGATGGACAGTGGTGCTTTAACTGAGCCGATGGCTGAAGCCACATTAGCAAACACAGAAGAAAATCAGCCTGATAGTCAAACTACAACGCATCATGATCTTAAAAGCAAAACTTCAGTTTCACAAGTAGGTTAACGATGAGTATTGTTAAACAAAAAGCATCAACCATGTGGTTTACGCAATCACTACGCTTATTACATCATGAGCTTCGCCGTGGTGAACTGACCATTATATTTATCGCTATCGTGCTTGCCGTTGCGACGGTATTTTCACTGACCGGATTTTCTGGCCAAATTAAGCATGCCATAGTGGCTAATAGCACCAATACTATAGGCGCCGATCGTGTATTGCGTATGTCGTCAGAAGTCGATAAGAGTATCATCGAGAAAAGTCAGACCTTAGCACTACAATATGCCCAAAAAATTGAAACTGAATCAATGGCATTTGCTGGCGACAATATGTTGCTCAGTGAACTTGATGCAGTATCTGATACTTATCCTTTGCGCGGTGAACTTAAAATTAAAACCTCGCTAACGCAAATTGCCAGTATTGTTGCCAATGCACCTAAACCAGGCACAGTTTGGGTTGAGCCCAGTGTGCTAAGTCGCTTGGACGTTAAAATTGGCGAGGTGATTGAAATAGGTGTTGCGCCACTCATTATTGCCGGTATTGTTACTGATATTCCTGACCGTTCATACCGCGCTTTTATTGCTGGGCCAACGGTTATTTTAAATATTGCTGATATGCCGAAAACCGAGCTTATTCAGCCAGGCAGTCGTATTACCTACAAGTACTTGTTTGCTGGTGAAACCGAGGCTATTGAAAGCTTTGAAACATGGATCAAACCACAAATTAATGAGTCACAACGTTGGTATGATGCTAAAGCCGCACAAAATCGCTTATCAAGAATATTAGACACCGCAGAGAAATTTCTATCACTAGCGAGCATGCTAGGTATTGTCTTAGCCGCTGTTGCAGTCGCTGTGGCGAGTCGTCGTTATGGTCAGCGTCATCAGCCTAACGTGTCGATATTTAAAGCCCTGGGTGCGTCAATTTCACATGTGAGGAAACTTTATTGTCTGCATTGGGCTTTATTGAGTTGCTTAAGTATCGCCGCAGGATTAGTGACGGGTTATGGTTTGATGTTACTGGGCGCTAATGCCATTGCGAGCTATTTATCATTGGCTGATGCACCGCTGACATTTGTGCCATTTCTAACCGCAATATTTACCGGCTTATTGTGCGCCATTGCTTTTGCTATTCATCCGATCATGACTTTAGTAAAAAGCTCACCATTAAATGTTATTCGTGGTTTTAGCCAAGAAAAAGTTGCGCGCTTTGGCTGGCACCAGTTACCACCATTATTGGCATTGTTTTTATTACTGTTTATTTTCAGTCAAGATTTGGTGATGAGCGGTGCGTTGTTAGTGGGTGGTGTTGTTGTCTCATTTATTTTGTTGTTGTTTGGACGCGGCCTAATGAGCGCAGGTCGCAGTGTCGGTACTAAGGCTGGAAAGTCTTGGCATTTGGCCTTAGCGAACTTAAAACGTCGAGCCAGTGAAAACAGTGTGCAACTGGTCAGTTTTACTATCGCTATAATGCTGTTGTTACTAATTACGGTAATGAAAAGCTCAATATTATCAGAGTGGGAACAACAGTTTCCTGATGATACACCCAATCATTACCTAATCAATATCACTCAAGATCAAATTCAGCCTTTAACAACCTTTGTTGAAGAAAATAACATTGCTAATCAAGGTTTCTACCATATCTACCGTGGTCGTTTATCCGCGATAAACGGTGTAAAGACTGTTGATAAAGATGATAATGATAGCGAAACACAAAACGCTGAAAAAACTGACAGCAATAAAAAACAAGACAGTAAGAAAACCAAGCAGCAAAAGAGTCGTCAAGGCATGGGCCGTGAACTTGGCTTAACTTGGCGTACTGAGTTACCTGATGAAAATGAAATTATTGCTGGGCAGTGGTGGCAAGTTAGTGACGAAAAACCTCAAGTGTCAATTGAGAGCAATATAGCGGAACGCTTGGCGGTTAAATTAGGTGACGATCTGACCTTCACACTCGGTTCAGATGAATTTACCGTGCCAGTGACCAGTATTCGTCAAGTGAATTGGCAAAGCCGGCAGTTAAACTTCATTATGGTTTTTAACCAAAGTGTTCTTGAGCAATTTCCAACGACATCAATTTCGGCTTGGTCGATATCAGATGAGGACCGAGACTTGGTTTATGGCTTTTTAGCAAATTTCCCTACCATTACGGTAATGGACTTTGCTGCCATTATGGCGCAGCTCAATAGTATTATTGAGCAAGTGACGGTGGCGATTCAGTTGATCTTAATTTTGGTGGTACTTGCCGGTAGTTTAGTCTTAATAGCACAAGTACAAGCTAGTATGGAAGAAAGAGAGCGTGAACTAGCGATATTAAGAACCTTAGGCGCTAAAGGCAGTTTACTGCGTAATAGCGTGTTATATGAGTTTGTAGCACTAGGTGCTATTGCCGGACTAATGGCAAGTGTTGGTATGGAAATAGCCGTGTATATATTACAAAGTCAAGTCTTTAACATGTCAGGCAGTTTTCACTTTCAATATTGGTTAGTGGGCATTGGCGCTGGCGCCTTTTTTGTTGGCTTAATTGGCATGCTCAGTTGTTGGCGCTTACTTAAACTGTCGAGTGTTACCTTGATCCGACGCACAATGTGATTTTTTACGCTAGAAAAACTATATCGCTTTTAACACTAGCGGGCATGCTATAGAATCGCTTATAGTTTTAAGCACTTACATTAAATTAGAAATAAATTGGGTTGAATAAATGGGTTTACAAGGCAAGTCTGAAGGCGCGGTGAAGTTTTTATTAGTGACTGCGGCGTTATTTATTGTGTTAGCGGGAATAAAAACCGCTGCGACACTATTAGTACCCTTTTTATTATCAGCGTTTATTGCCATTATTTGCAATCCGCTAGTGGTTATGGCAGCGCGCTATAAAATTCCTAAGCCGATAGCGGTTATCTTTGTTATTGGCATTTTTGTTTCTATTGCGCTGTCACTGGCTGGGCTTGTTGGTAACTCTTTAAATGAGTTATCACAACTTATTCCCGTTTATCGCGCGCAACTTCAAGAACAATTTATTTGGCTAACCCAGCAACTTGATGATTACAACATAGCAATATCGTCAGAATTATTGATTGAATACTTTGATCCCGCGGCCGCAATGGGGCTAGCAGCTAATATGCTCAGTGGTTTGGGCGGCGTTATGGCTAACTTGTTTTTAATCATTATTACGGTTATTTTTATGTTGTTTGAAGCGTCATCGGTACCTCAAAAATTACATTTAGCCCTTGATGATCCGCAAGCGCGTATAAAGCAAATTGACCGATTTCTATCCTCAGTAAATAATTATATTGCGATTAAAACCTTGGTCAGTATTGCTACGGGTATCATTGTTTCAGTTATGTTGTGGGCATTTGGTTTAGACTTTTTCTTACTGTGGGGCGTGTTGGCTTTTTTACTGAACTACATTCCCAATATTGGCTCAATTATTGCTGCCGTACCGGCCATGTCGTTAGCGGTTCTGCAATTAGGGCCTGCGGCGGCAGGTTTTATCGGCTTAGGCTATTTAACCATTAATACGGTAATGGGTAATGTGGTTGAACCGCGTTACTTGGGTCGTGGCCTTGGGCTATCAACCTTAGTGGTATTTATTTCATTAATTTTTTGGGGTTGGTTGCTAGGCACTGTTGGCATGTTGTTGTCAGTACCCTTGACCATGGTTATTAAAATTGCCTTAGAAAACTCTGCAGAAGGCAGTTGGTTCGCGGTGTTATTATCTGGTGAAGAAGAGTTGAAAGAGACTTAATTAAGTAAAAGGTGGTGATAAGCTATCTTTTCTAATCTATATCACTTTAAAAGCTCTAAAGTTAAAGAGCTCTGAGCTTATCAGGTGGTTATTAAACGGCTCTGTAGCTGATTATTAGTCAAATAATAACAGCCATACAAAACAGATTAGAATGGATGGCGAATATTAAAAATGAGCAAGTCAACATCACAGCACTAAGTTACCGGCAATGCTCTTTAGCAAGTGGTTATAGTATTGAAGGGGCTAAGTGCCACCGTGTTTGAACTAACTAGGCTTTTGACCAATCTTAAAATAACCGGTTGAAAGAAATTGCACCGCTTCATGGCGTTTTTTACCAATTAAGATTGCCCCATCATCCATAAAAAGAAAGTTTTTCCAGCAACGTTGAAATACTGCCCAAGTGGTTTCAATAACATTATCTCGCGAATTACAATAATAAACTACGGTATTATTATCCCACTTTAGGTGCGCTAAAACGATTTCAGGTAATAAACATTCTTCACTATCCCAAATGTTTTCCCATTTACCAGTATCAAGCCAGGATGCAGAGTTTTCTGGCCAATCACCTTTTTTAAAAAAGTCTGGATGATCAACCTGCTTACTAATAGCGCCATCCCAAAGTACTTTGGCTCGAGTACTTACCATAGGCTTAATTTTTGTTTTGTCACTATCACTAATGGGTAAGCTTTTATGCTTAAAGACCCAAGCGTTTTTTAATTCGTCAATTGAGGTGTAATTCATAAAGGGTATATGTGCAGCTTTAATTTAAGTATAACAAGAGCACCTAGTATCTCATTAATTTGGTTAAAATTGCAGGTTATAAAATGAAAAAATATAGTTAAAGCTACTGACTAGAGTAATTAGCTGGCTTTGTATTTTAACTAGTACAAGTGAGCAATAACTTAATGGGATTGGTATTAGTTCAAATTAGTCATTTGACTATCTATTTTCTTGGCTCAGACAAGGGAAGTATATCAGCACTAAGACTCAGTAAATAATAGAGGTAATTGACAAACGACAAGACTAGTTGTAAATAAACTTATACCAAACTGGTATTAATGAATTTTCTGCTTGATAATTTTAAATTTCGGGCTGTCTTGCTCTTGTCTATGACAAATACTTAATAAATCTTCAATCAAACAATAAAGTGCACGACGTTCAATTTGCTGGATTAATGTTTGTTGCTCGCTAGTTAGCATGTGGTACATAGTAGCGGCGCCAAAATCGCCAAAAATAATATTAGCGTTTTCATCAAACAGGGTGTTATGTGCGTATAAATCACCATGACACACTTGATTTGCATGCAAATGTTCAAACACGTCTTCCATTTGCCGTACTATTTTATCAATTTGACTAATGCTTAAGGTAAAGTCGGCAGGAAAAGTATCACGGGTGCAGCTTTTAAAGCTTGGTGGTAAGCCCAAGTTGTTAAAATTAGCCGGTATTAAGCTCATGATTAACGCTAAATAGCCTTCCTCGTTCACTTGTGCTAAAGAGCGAACAAGGTTTGGATGATCGCCGGCTTTTAAACAGGCTTGTAACTCGTCTTCAGGGTAACCATCACTGGTTACTTTGCCTTTAAAAACTTTAACGGCAACCTTATCTGGCAATGCTAATGGATTATCAGTCCACGTTGCGCCTGAAATAACCCCTGAAGCGCCTTGTCCCAGTATATTATGTAAGGTAAAACTTGCTGCTGGCACCGACGGAACTGAGGCAATATTAAGGTTAGTACGACTAAATGGATTACCGGAAAAAGCAAACCATGCGAGTTTAGGTAACCTTAGCAATTGCTCTGGGCATTCAGTCAGACTGTTCGCTGATATACGCACTAATTCAAGGTTATTTGACTGTGCTAGTGTTAACGGCAGTTTGGTTAACTTATTACCTGCTAATGCTAATTTTTGTAGCTTTGGCCGCTCACCTAAAGAGTCAGGCAAAGTCTCAAGGCAATTATCTGTTAAAATCAGCCAACGTAATTTAGTCGGTAGCGCGTTAGCAGGTACCTGATTAATTTGGTTTGATTTAAAGCCGACCATTTCTAGGTTTTCACAGCGCCCAAGTACTTCAGGTAATACTTGAAAGCGGTTGTTGGAAGCAAAAATTATTTTAAGTTTTTTTAGCTTAATTAACACGCTGGGTAGTGACGTTAATTGATTGTTAGATAAATCTAGCACTTCTAAACTATCGGCTAATGACAAAATCTCTAATGGAAATGAGCTTAAGTTTTCAGAGAGTTTTAAACGCTGAATACCCATGAGTTTGCCAGATTTCAACTGAGATAGCGTATGCATTTATTAATCCATTGTTACTGTTAGTAGATGAAAGTTGAGCTATGTCAAACATGGTATGACATAGCTCAAAACATAAAAAAACCCGAGAAGCTTACTTAAAGGCTTTTCGGGTTCTTTTGGGGTTTTAATGAACCCTAATGTGGTGCTCGCTACTGGACTCGAACCAGTGACACCTTGCATGTCATGCAAGTACTCTAACCAACTGAGCTAAGCGAGCTTTACTTCTAAGTAAAATTGTTGAGTGACTCAACGAAGCGCTATGTTAGCGATCTGTTTTAGCAAGTGCAAGCAGTTTTATCTAAAACTTGATGCAACTGCTGATTAATTCAGCAGTGGGTGTTGTGCTTGCTTATTTAATCGACAAATGGCGTAATAAAAACCTAAAATAATAAATTAAAACTGTGTGTTAACTTGTTAACTTTCCAGTGCTGCTTGTTGATCAAAGCGATTCTGTACCACTTTTAAACGCCAAGCCAGTAATACTGCCGCCACGGTTAAGCCAGAAATAAAACCTATCCAAAAGCCATAAGGACCGGATGCTGGTGCTATCCAATCGGTTAGGCCTAGTATTGAACCAAAAGATAAACCTACAACCCAGTAGGAAAAGAAGGTGATATACAAAATCGATTTGGTGTCTTTATAGCCACGCAGTGCACCTGCTGAAATAACTTGTATGGCATCAGAGAATTGAAATAAAGCCGCTAAAAACATTAAGCTAGCAGCAAGTTCAAGTACTTCTGTGTCTATGCTGTAGATCGCGGCAATTTGTCTGCTAAATAATAAGGTAATAGCTGCGGTTGCTACCGCAATAACCAGTCCCAAAATAACCGAATATCGGCAGAGTTCCTTGGCTTTTTCAAAGTTTTTATTGCCGACTTCAAAACCCACTTTTATCGTCACTGCCATCGCTAAACTTAAAGGCACCATAAAAACTAAACCAGAAAAGTTAATGGCAATTTGGTGGCTTGCAACAACATTAGCGCCAAAGGGCACAAGTATTATGGCTACGGCGGCAAATAAGCTTACTTCAAACAGTAATGAAAATGCTATAGGTGTACCTAAAGCTAAGATAGTTTTAATTTCTGACCATTGTGGCCAATAGAATTTGGTAAACAATGGCGCGTGTTTTAGGTGTTTTGAAAAATAAGCATAGGCAAGCATGCCAAAGAACATCACCCAATAAACAATGGCTGTGGCAATACCACAACCCGCACCACCGAGTGCCGGCATACCAAACTCACCATAAATAAAAATATAGTTGGCGGGTATGTTAATTAACAAGCCTAATATGCTGATGATCATCGTTGGGCGAGTAAAAGATAAACCTTCTGAATAATTACGTAAGACTAAATATAAGCAATACCCTGGACCACCCCAAACAATGTAACCTAAATAGTCAAACATCAACTGCTTAAGCTTAGGCTCCATTGAAATAGCGTCGATTAATATCGGAGTTGCGATGTAGTAGATAATAATGATGATAATGGAGAGAAAAACTGCTATCCAAGCGGTTTGATAACTGGCTTTTGCAACTTGGTCAAACTGTTTGGCACCCGATAATTGCGAAATAATACTCGCCAGTGCCATCACAAGGCCTGATATAGCCAAAATCAAGGGTAACCAAACACTGCTGGCTACTGCAACAGCGGCCATATCAGTAGCACTAACACGACCGGCCATGACAGTGTCGGCAAAACCCATTAAATTTTGGATCAATTGGGCGATTAAAATGGGGTAAGCCAATTTCATTAAATTTTTACTATTGGAAAAAAAACGAGTAATGTTCATCAAAGCAATTATATCATTAGGTTATTCTTGCTAAGATAGCAAAAAGTAGAATATTTGTTGGATGATATATGTTTACCGGTATAGTGCAATCACAAGCTGAAGTAATTGCGATAATGAGTAAAAATAATGCGATAAGATTAAAAATCGCCTTAGAAAGCGCGCTAATAGCTAACCTTGAAGTTGGTGCCAGTGTGGCGATAAATGGTGTTTGTTTAACGGCTGTTGAGTTTGGCCACTTAAGTAAAGACAGTAGTTTTATAAGTTTTGATGTTATTGATGAAACCTTACGGGTGTCTAACCTGGCGGATATTAAATTGGGCACACAAGTCAATGTTGAGCGCTCATTAAAAATTGGTGATGAAATTGGTGGTCATATGCTCAGTGGTCATGTGCATACTCAAGCTGTTTTGGCTAAGCGTATCGATAGTCAGGACAACTGTAGTTTAAGTTTTACCTTAGCGCCTGAATATAAAAAGTATGTATTTGCCAAAGGCTTTATCAGTATTAATGGCATTAGTTTAACGCTAGGGGCTGAAGTAGGGGAGCTGTTTTCGGTCTATCTGATACCTGAAACCTTGGCGCGCACCAATTTACAAAATGCAGTGATTGGCGATAAAGTTAATATTGAAATTGATCAGCAAACCATAACAATTGTCGAAACAATTGAACGTATGAAGTTAAGCTAGCATTAGTTTTACGTGATTATTTGTTATTTTTTATATGTAAATGTGACTTGCTAGTATTCACCTAAAGTACAGCTAGCGCTCTGGCTAGCTGTTGGTTAATTACACTAAGTTGGTTAATTACCTGTTCACTTTTGATGGTTAAAATGAAAAACTACGACGGTATAAAGTTTATAAGTAAAATAACTACTGACTTAATTTTATACCTTATATTTATTAATTTTTCCTCATAAAAAAGGTGATCACTTATTTAATCAAATTGGCTTAATATTTAGCTGGGGTAAAGTAGCTAGGGTAATAGTCAAGTTAGCTAACTATAAATTTTAACCAAGCGAATGTTTAAAAAAACTGTTCATTATCGCTACCAACACCCAATAGAATCTTTTGACGATACTCGTCAATATGTAAATTTAAATGCATCTCCATACAACAAGCCGGGCACTCTTCATAATAATCTTGATCACCTGCACTAGTGTCTAAATCCAGACGAATAGAGTGGCCGCAATGTGGGCATTCAATACGTTGTTCTTTAATATCATGGGGCATAATGGCTCCTAGATTTTAAGCTTGAGGACGGGTACTTTTTAGTATGAACACTTTTAGTTAAAGTGCGAGTATATGAAGGTTAAATATAGCCCAAAATACTTTTCACTGTAGGTCAAAACATTGTTTAGATAAAATTTGGCACAAAGGTGTTGGTTATTTTATGCGTGAAATTAGTCAACCTCAGTGATTAGATTATTAATCTTATTGGGTACACCATCCCATTGCTCGGCATCAACAGGCGCAGGAATAACTTCGCTGATCACGGGCCATATTTTTGCCAATTCAGCGTTTAGCTCAATAAAGTCTTTTTGATCTTCAGGTACATCACTTTCTTGATAAATAGCGCCGACAGGACATTCAACGGGGCACAAGTCACAATCAATGCATGAGTCAGGATTAATGACTAAAAAATTAGGTCCTTGATGAAAAGCATCAACAGGGCAAACTGCGACACAATCAGTGTATTTACATTGAATACAATTATCAGTAACTACAAATGCCATTTTATTTCGCTTATTTTATCTTATTGAGCTATCAGATCGACTAGCATTGTTACTATGAAAGGTCGGATCATACCTAGCTTATAAACAAATTCAATTATTGTTTTAGCTTTGTATTTGGTATCGCTAGTACTATCAGGTAAAATAGCGCCAATTTTTACCCTAGTCTCGCTTTGGATACACGATATGTTGCGTTTAACTAACGTCAAATTACCACTAAACCATCAACCGGAAGAATTAGAGCAAGTTATTCTTGCAACATTAAAAATCACCGCTGAGCAGCTTACCCGTTTTTCAATCTTTAAACGTGGTTACGATGCACGTAAAAAGAGTAACATCATTTTGATGTATACCTTAGATGTAGAAACAACAAAAAATGAACAGCTTATTGCTGAGCATGTAAATGATCAAAATATTAAACTTAGCCCTGATACAAGTTATAAGTTTGTTGGCCAAGCACCCGAACATTTAACTGAGCGCCCAGTAGTTATTGGTATGGGACCTTGTGGTTTATTTGCAGGTTTACTGTTAGCACAAATGGGTTTTAAACCTATTATTTTAGAGCGCGGTAAAGAAGTACGCCAGCGTACTAAAGACACTTTTGGCTTTTGGCGGAAAAAAATTCTTAATACTGAGTCCAATGTGCAATTTGGTGAAGGTGGTGCTGGTACATTTTCTGACGGCAAACTCTGGAGCCAAGTTAAAGACCCGAAGCACTATAGTCGCAAAGTATTACATGAGTTTGTTGACGCCGGTGCGCCGAGTGAAATTCTATACGTCAGTAAGCCACATATTGGTACTTTTAAATTGGTCACCATGGTTGAACAAATGCGGGCAGAGATTCACCGTCTTGGCGGCGAAGTGCGTTTTGAGCAACGTGTAGATGACATTCATTTTACTGAAACAGAAGATAACAACGGAAACCGGCAAGTTACCGGTTTAACTTTATCGACAGGTGAAGTCATAAACACAAAACACATCGCTTTGGCTATTGGCCATAGTGCACGTGATACTTTTACTATGTTGTATGAAAAAGGTGTTTTTATAAAAGCTAAGCCATTTTCTGTTGGTTTTAGAATTGAGCATGAACAATCAGTGATTGACGATGCCCGGTTTGGCAAAAACGCTGGCAACCCTATTTTAGGTGCGGCGGATTATAAACTTGTTCATCATTGTAAAAATGGCCGTTCAGTTTACAGCTTTTGTATGTGCCCAGGCGGTACAGTCGTCGCAGCGGCATCAGAACCAGGACGTTTAGTCACTAATGGCATGAGCCAATATTCACGCCATGAACGTAATGCAAATAGCGCTATTGTTGTGGGGATTTCACCCGAAGATTATGACGAAAATGGCAGTAAAGACAATGTGCTTGCGGGTATTGAGTTTCAACGTCGGTTAGAAGAGGAAGCCTTTAAATTGGGTGGCGAAAACTATGATGCACCCGTGCAATTAGTGGGTGACTTTCTTGCTGGACGAAAAAGTGGTGAGCATGGTGTTGTAGCGCCATCTTATAAACCTGGGGTTAAATATTGTGACTTGAGTAAAATTTTACCTGCTTACGCTACTGAAGCTATTCGTGAAGCATTACCGGCATTTGAACGTAAAATCAAAGGCTTTTCGATGGCTGATGCAACACTAACCGCTGTTGAAACACGTACCTCGTCGCCAATCAGTATTACCCGTGATAAAGACAGTTTTGAAAGTATCAACAGCAAAGGGTTATATCCAGCAGGTGAAGGGGCAGGTTATGCTGGTGGTATTTTATCTGCGGGTATTGACGGTATTAAAGTGGCTGAAGCGATGGCACTATCAATGCTCAATAGTTATAAATAAAAGCTTTAGTGCGCTATTGTTGTTTGAGTCATCAAGACTAACAGGCCATAGTTTGGTGATTAAATTCAACCGTAATAAGACTAAAAGTGCAGTTTAGTATTTCATGCTTGAGTTTGAGTTATACGGCGTTAAAAAGTCTTATTGTGACTGTATTTCTTGAATATTACTCTTAACTTGTTGTTGCCACTTACTTTTAGGTAATTGGCGTTGGATATTATGTAGTGTGGTCCAAATGCCGTTAAGTGTGATGGGTTTGGTTAACCATAGTGGAACATTACCTTTAGGGTCAACCATAAACTGGTAGGTTATTGCTATGCGTTTGTTGTCCAGCGGCACTATCGTCCAATGGGCGCTGAGTACCTTCATACGTATCACATTTTGGTTTTTTTCTATGGTATCACCGGCATCTTTAACGGCAATTTCAACTGATAGATCCTCGTTTTGCCAATAACGAGAATGGGCCACTATTTCACGTGCTGAAATTGGCCATAAGCCTTTAAATCGAGTAATAAATACATTTTCTTCACTTGAAATTTGGCTAATGCATTTAGCTGACTCCACATTGTCAAGCCAGTGAGGAGCCAGCTTAAAATCTTCAATAAAATAAATAAAACCCGCCAAGCTTGAGTTAACCTTAGCTTGTGCCTTAATTTCAATGACATCGTTATATTGACTAGCGCGATAAAGCACACTTAAGTCACTATTTTGCTGCCAAACTTTCCATGACGACAAAGCATTTGCTTGAACATTATGGCTTAATAGCAGTAAGGAAATGAGTAAGGGGTAGTTCAAGCTTGTTAAATGAGTAACCAACAAAGATATACGGGTAGGGTTAGAAACTTGATGCAAACAGCTATTCCTTATTGTAAAGCATTGCGGGCATAAACTGTGTTAGTGCAATAATGTGATTAATAATACCGGTTTCATTAATTATCTGTTCTACTTTATACGCAGGGGGGAACCAAATAAAAATACAAAGCATTTATTTTAATAATACCAATTTGATTAATTAAGTGATCACCTTTTTCATGAGGAAAAATGGATAAATACAAGGCATAAAATTTAGTCAGTAGTTATTCACCTTATAAATTTTATAACGCTGTAGTTATTCATTTTAACCCTTAAAAATGAGCAGGTAATTAATCAACTTGGTATAACGCCGTAACTGGCTTTTTTAATCAGTAGAAATAATCAGAAAATTAGTGAGATGGGTATAACACTAGTTCATTAGTTTAATTATTTTTGATGGATTGGGTTGCCATACACCAGCACCGTTATGTGCAAGATGATTTATACCTTGATTTAATACTTTATTGCCAACAATGGTTGAATTTTCAGGATGACTAATTAAAAATCCTTGAATGTATTTAACCCCTAAAGACTTTAATAATTCTAGCTGTATAACATCTTCTATGCCTTCAGCTACTATTTTTAAATCAAGTTGGTAGGCCATATCGATGATTGATTTCAGTATTTTCTTATACTTAGTACTGCTGGTTGCTTCATTAACAAACATTTTATCAATTTTTAAAATATCGACAGGCAATGTTGCCAATATTGCTAATGAACTAAAACCTGTACCAAAATCATCAATGGCAATAAAAACACCTTCTTGACGAAGTTTCTCTAATTCTGTGATAATTTCATCTGATATATCAAGGAAGCAAGACTCGGTAATTTCAAGCATTAATGATGAAGGTGGCAGGCCAGTTTTTGCCAGTGTATCCATAATCCATTGATAGAGCGGACGATGCTTAAGTTGAATAACGGAGACATTAACCGATATTTTAGTTTTTTTCATCCCGGCGTTATACCAAGCAAACATCTGACGGCAGGCTTCATTTAATATCCAATCACCTAGTGGTAATATTTGGTTAGACTCCTCAGCAATCGGAATGAACTCTGTAGGTGAAATAACACCTTCCACTGGGTGTTGCCATCGCACAAGTGCTTCAAAATAACTGATCACACAACCCTCAACATGAATGATAGGTTGGAAGGTTAAAAAGAAGCTGTGGTTGGATAAGGCTTGTCTCATTTCTTCTAATAAATAATGATAGCGTCTTAATTGGCTGCCCATTTCAGGAGAATATATGCGATAAACTCCTCGGCCATCTTTTTTAGCACGGTACATCGCTACATCAGCTAATTGTACTAGTGTATTAGGTTTACTTGCACTCTCAGGGTACATAGCAATACCGATACTAGCGCTAATTTTAATAGTTTTATTGCCTAAAATAAATTCACGCTCTAGCTCTGATAAGACATATTTCGCAATATTAATAGCACACTCTGAATTTTCTATATCAAAAAGAAAAATGGTAAATTCATCACCGCCCAGTCGAGCTAAGTTTTTTTCAATACGGTTACTTGATGGGCTAAAGTTTAGTTTATTACTGCGCACAAGAGAGTTTAATCGCTCGGCAACTTGGATCAGTACTTCATCACCAAATGAATGACCAAACGAGTCATTAACTTGTTTGAAACCATCAAGGTCAATAAATAATAGCCCACTCTTTATTTTTTCGCTCTGTGTTAATTGCTCTTCAATATGTTGAAGAAAAGTGTGGCGATTAGTTAACTTCGTCAATGCGTCACAAAAGGCACTTTGTTCAGTATCAATTTTATATTGCTTGGTATATCGTGCGATGTTTTCTAAAGCATAATTTAGATTAGCTAATACAGAATATTCTGGTTTGTATGACTGTTTTTGACCAAAGGTGTCTGCTATGCCATCAGTAATAAGACAAATATCTTTTAATTTACTGTTCTGATAATTCAAAATTAAAAAGCCAGCAATAAAACCAACTACAAGCAGTGCTAAGGAAGGATAAAGTACAGCTAATATAATATTAAATATAATGAAGTTTAATGGCGTGACTAACCAGTTATCAGCTTTTTTTGTTACTTTAACAACCAGCTTTTGCTTATTGTTTCTGGCTAAGTTATCAATAAGTAAAATATGACTTAGATAGCCATCAACATCAGTTAACTGATGTTGGGGTAATTCATAAGCAATATCGGGTTGGCTGTGATGAAGAGTACTTATTTCTTTAGATAAAATTGAAATAAAAAATATATAAACAATAATAAAAAATAATATAGTTAAAAGCGCGGTCGTTTGCCAATATTTAGCGGTAGATTTATTCATACTTTAATATTCCATCATCATCAAGCCGCTACAATCTGGAATATTACTGCCACAATATTTTAGATTAACGTTAACATTAGGTTACATTTTTTATATTTTTTCATATGATTACATTATTATACATATGAGTAACTTAATTGGGATGCCATCATATCCACACTGGTTTGTTTTATCAAGCCGTTATAGGTTTTGAACTATAATATTATGGCTAGGTAACGTAGGGGGCCTAAAAAGAAGTACCATATTACTAGTGTAATTAATGCATACAATATAAATAACATATAGATAACATTTTAATAATAAAACTGAGTAACATAAACTTACTTTTTACGCTTAATAATAGCGCCAACGCTGTACTTGAAATTTATTTTCGGTTACTCTACGGCGAAATTTTATTGCTGGTTATTAACGCTTAAGTAACGAGATACCCAAACGTTAATGACTGAAAAGACAATATTAACAATTAATTTAATTGCCAAAATAATTTAAATCAAGTGACACTTCGTATGTGCCACCACTGAACAAAGGAAAATACATGCCTGTTATTACGCTTCCCGATGGTAGTCAACGCACTTTTGAACAAGCCGTTTCTGTAATGGCTGTCGCCTTAGATATCGGTCCTGGTTTAGCAAAAGCCACGATTGCTGGTCGCATTAACGGTGAGTTAGTCGACGCCTGTGAATTAATTACCGAAGATGCAGCGCTACAACTTATTACCAGTAAAGATGCCGAAGGTCTTGAGATCATTCGTCACTCTTGTGCGCATTTATTAGGGCATGCTATTAAGCAGTTATATCCGAATGTTAAAATGGCGATTGGTCCAACGATTGATAATGGTTTTTATTATGATATTGACCTTGAAGAATCAATTACTGAAGACGATTTAGTCAAACTTGAAAAACGTATGACTGAATTAGCCCGTACTGGCTATGAAGTGGTTAAGAAAACAGGTTCATGGCAAGACGCTTACGATGCCTTTACTGAACGTGATGAAAGCTACAAATTACAAATTCTTGATGAAAATATCGAGAAAACAGACACACCTGCTTTATATCACCATCAAGAATATATCGATATGTGTCGTGGTCCTCATGTTCCTAGTATGCGCCATTGCCATCATTTTAAATTAATGAAGGTAGCGGGTGCTTATTGGCGTGGTAATTCTGACAATAAAATGTTGCAACGTATTTACGGCACCGCATGGGCTGATAAAAAACAACTTAAAGCCTATATTGTTCGTTTAGCCGAAGCTGAAAAGCGCGATCACCGTAAAATTGGTAAAACCTTAGATTTATTCCATTGGCAAGAGGAAGCACCAGGTATGGTGTTTTGGCATAACGATGGCTGGACTATCTATACAGAGTTAGAAAAGTTTATTCGTGAAAAATTACGCGAATATGATTACGACGAAGTTAAAGCACCGATGATGATGGATCGTAGTCTTTGGGAAAAGTCAGGTCATTGGGATAAATATGCTGATGGCATGTTTACCACTGAATCGGAAAAGCGCGAATACGCCATAAAACCTATGAACTGTCCAGGGCACGTACAGATATTTAATCAAGGGTTGAAGTCTTACCGTGATTTACCTTTGCGTATTGCCGAGTTTGGCTGTTGTCATCGTAACGAACCTTCTGGTTCTTTACATGGCCTAATGCGTGTTCGTGGTTTTACCCAAGACGACGCACATATTTTTTGCATGGAATCGCAAGTGCAAGCCGAAGTGACCAAGTGTATTGAAATGGTTTACGACGTATATAGCTCATTTGGTTTTGAAGATATAATCGTTAAGCTATCAACTCGACCTGAAAGTCGCATTGGTAGTGATGAGATTTGGGATAAAGCGGAAGCCGGTTTAGCAAAAGCATTAACTGATAGTGATATTGCTTTTGAGTATTTACCTGGTGAAGGGGCTTTTTATGGCCCTAAAATTGAATTTACCTTAATGGATTGTTTGGGACGTGCTTGGCAATGTGGTACTGTGCAACTCGATTTTGCACTGCCAGAGCGTTTAGGTGCAACTTATGTTGGTGAAAACAACGAAAAATACGTTCCAGTGATGATCCATCGTGCTATTTTAGGTTCACTTGAGCGTTTTATTGGTATTTTGATCGAAGAGTATTCTGGAAAATTTCCAACGTGGTTATCGCCAATTCAAGCAACTGTGATGAATATTACCGATAAACAAGGTCAATATTGTGAAAAAGTTGTAAAAAAACTAAAAGAAAGTGGATTTAGAGCAAAACTAGACTTGAGAAATGAGAAGATAGGCTTTAAAATCCGCGAGCACACTTTAAAGCGTGTTCCGTATTTGTTAGTCGTCGGTGATAAAGAAATGGAAACTGGCGAAATTGCGGTACGAACGCGAAGTGGTGAAGATTTAGGAACAATGTTGGTTGACGACTTTATTGCTAAATTATCAGATGAAGTGAAAACTCGTCTTTAAGCACTTTGCAAAACGAACACGTAACATTATTATTTTACCCAAGTAAGCTAATACTAGCGCTTACTTGGTCACAACGTTCTTTGGAGGAACATGGCTATTAAAGGTGGACAACGTGGCGGGCAAAAAGAGCCGGCGCATCGTTTAAATGAGTTAATCACAGGTATTCTAGGCAATGAAGTTCGTTTAATTAAATATGACGGCGAACCAGGTGGCATAGTTTCATTTGATGAAGCAATGGACCAAGCGGAGGACGCAGGTGTAGATCTTGTAGAAATCAGCCCAACAGCAAAACCTCCGGTTTGCCGAGTTATGGATTACGGTAAGTTTATCTATGAAAAGGCTAAAGAGCAGAAAGAGCAACGTAAAAACCAGAAACAAATACAGGTTAAGGAAATAAAATTCCGTCCTGGTACAGATGAAGGCGATTATCAGGTAAAACTACGCAACCTGAAGCGCTTTTTAGAAGGCGGCGACAAGGTCAAGGTAACATTACGTTTCCGTGGCCGTGAAATGGCCCACCAAGAGCTTGGTCTTGAAATTCTATCTCGTGTTAAAAAAGATTTAGAAGAATTGACCGTAGTTGAGTTTTTCCCTCGTAGAGCGGAAGGGCGTCAAATGGTGATGGTCCTAGCCCCTAAAAAATAGATAATACCCGGTTTGCAAGTAGCTAAGTGTTTTTCGAAATACCTAGCTCACCGCTATTATCTTTAAGCTGGTAAACAAGGCCTACAAGCAGAGTTCGACATCTTGGCTTAATTGCTAAGCGCTGAGAAACTTTCGCCTAGTTTACTTTATATTTGGCATAACAATGCGGAGTTATTAACATGCCTAAAATGAAAACCAATAAAGGTGCTGCAAAGCGCTTTAAACAGACAGCCACAGGCTATAAATTTAAACAAGCCGGTCTTCGTCATATTTTGACTAAACGCCGTACTAAAGTTAAGCGCCATCTTCGTGCGAAATGCATGATTTCGGCTGCTGACATCAAGTCAGTTAAAAAACTTTTACGTCACGGTTAATAGGAGAAATAGAAAATGGCAAGAGTAAAACGTGGTGTACAAGCGCGTGCACGTCACAAGAAGGTTCTAAAGCAAGCTAAAGGTTACTACGGTGCTCGTAGTCGCGTTTATCGTGTTGCTTACCAAGCTGTAACTAAAGCTGGCCAATACGCATACCGTGACCGTCGTCAACGTAAGCGTCAATTCCGTCAACTTTGGATTGCTCGTATTAACGCAGCAGCTCGTCAAAATGGTTTATCTTACAGCCGTTTCATTAATGGCCTTAAAAAGGCTTCTATTGAAATCGATCGTAAGATCCTAGCTGACATTGCAGTATACGACAAAGCAGCTTTCACATTCTTAGTTGAAAAAGCGCAAGCTTCTTTAGTATAGTTTGAGAAATTAGCTCTGAGAAAAGGACGCCCTAGGCGTCCTTTTCTTTTATGTACAGGATGTACGGTCAGGTTTTTAGTTCCAGACAAAACCTAAGTACTTACATCCGTGTAAGTAATGTAGCGGTGACAGGATGTCAAGGAGCGACGATGTGAAAAAATTGACTGAAAATTTAGCATAAAAAAGTCACTAAAATGAACCGTTAACTAAGCGGGTTTATCCAATAGAAATCAAGCCTGTTTATTTAAAAGTTTAATTTAATTATAGGAATTAAAGGTCTTATTATGAGTCTTGCTGATCAAATTTTAGCGGTAAATAATGATTTGCCTATTCGTACAGATGTTGCTGTTCATAGTGGCAAAGTACGTTCTGTCTATTGGTTAACTGACATCGACAGTCGTCGCTTAATTCGAGAGAAAAATTATGATGTTGCACAAGATACGCCATTAGCGATCATGGTGATCAGTGACCGCATTTCAGCATTTGACTGCATTTGGCGCGGTGAGGGTGGCATGAAAGGCGTACCCGGCAAAGGCGCAGCATTAAATGCCATTTCTAATCATTGGTTTAAGTTATTTAAACAGCAAGGGTTAGCCGACAGCCATATTCTTGATATACCGCATCCGTTTGTTTGGATTGTGCAAAAAGCCAAACCTGTGATGATTGAAGCTATATGTCGCCAATATATTACCGGTTCCATGTGGCGTTCGTATGCTAAAGGCGAACGCGAATTTTGTGGTATAGCGCTAATAGATGATCTTAAAAAAGACAGTAAGTTGCCACAATTGTTACAAACGCCATCAACTAAAGGTATTTTACAAGGCATACCTGGCGTGCCTGCAGTAGATGATGTTAATGTAACTCGCAAAAATATTGTAGATAATTTCGCCGCTTTTAATTTTAAATCAGTTGGTGATATAGCCCAGTATGAAAAGTTTTTAACTGAAGGTTTTGACGTTATTTCAATAGCGTTAGCTAAACTTGATCAGATTTTTGTTGATACCAAATTTGAGTTTGGCTATGTCAAAGATCGTAACGGTAATGATAAGCTTATTTATATGGATGAAGTAGGTACACCGGACTCATCACGCATTTGGGACGGCGAGCAGTATCGCGCAGGTAATATTGTTGAAAACTCTAAAGAGGGTTTCCGTCAGTTATTACTTAAGCACTTCCCTGATGCCGATATTCTTTTGAATAAAGACCGTATGATTGAGCGTGAAGCACTTGCCCGTGACAATGAGTTACCAGCAGATGTATTAATGGCAGTATCAGCAACCTACATCGCGATCGCTGAAAAAATCACGGGTAAAAGCATTGTCTTATCGCAAAATCCTAAACAAGAGATTATTGATGTTTTACGTGATGAATATCAACTGATTGACTAACGTTTAGCTTTCATTTTAGCTTTACATAGCCTCGCAATAGCGGGGCTTTTTTATGCTCAGGACGAGCCGTATGCTGCGATCACATGGATGTGAAAGAGCAGCTATGCTCAGGCCTTTTTAAATCGTTAGAGATAAAATTAGTAATTTTATCCAACATTGCTTTTACTGATAATAATATAGCGTTGGGCAGTTGTTTTTGTAGGTCGGACTTCAGTCCGTCAACCGCTAAGCGAGCGATTAATGTGCTGGGTTAACAATCATCTAAAGCGAGTATTATTTTTTAGGTTGGCATTTATGCCGAAAATAGTTAAATTTCATTTAACCTGATGGACTAAAGTCCAACCTACATCGGGCCTACGGGTGGCAATATAAAGTTTGGTGATTTTTTTTGTAGGTCGGACTTCAGTCCGTCAACCGCTAAGCGAGCGATTAATGTGCTGGGTTAACAATCATCTAAAGCGAGTATTATTTTTAGGTTGGCATTTATGCCGAAAATAGTTAAATTTCATTTAACCTGATGGACTAAAGTCCAACCTAAATCGGGCCTACGGGTGGCAATATAAAGTTTGGTGATTTTTTTTGTAGGTCGGACTTCAGTCCGTCAACCGCTAAGCGAGCGATTAATGTGCTGGGTTAACAATCATCTAAAGCGAGTATTATTTTTTAGGTTGGCATTTATGCCAAAAATAGTTAAATTTCATTTAACCTGATGGACTAAAGTCCAACCTACATCGGGCCTACGGGTGGCAACATAAAGTTTGGTGATTTTTTTTTGTAGGTCGGACTTCAGTCCGTCAACCGCTAAGCGAACACATTACTTGATACACAAAAGCCCAACCGAAAAGAAAACCGATCGTTGTTTCTTTTAACTGAAAGCTGATAGTTATTTAAATGACAGCTGTCTCTTAAAACTTGTTTATCCCCCCAAATATAATTGTTGCCCTTTTTTGATGCATAGTTAGGGCGTTGCACCAATATCGCTCTTTGATGATGTTTTGTGCACTAACTTGGTGCTTTTTGATTATTAGTAAAGGGAGATTTTAAACTTAAATATATGTATTTAATGGCTTTTTTATTTTGGGTATAAATGGTGCTTAGTATTGTTAAAATAATAAGATTCAAACTTAAATTGACCGTGAATGCACTAAAGGTGATCGAATGAAATTAGTAACAGCAATTATTAAACCCTTCAAAATGGATGATGTCCGTGAAGCGCTAAGTGAAATTGGTATTGACGGTATGACCGTTACTGAAGTGAAAGGATTTGGCCGCCAAAAAGGCCATACCGAACTTTATCGTGGCGCTGAATATTCGGTTGATTTCCTGCCTAAAATAAAATTTGAAATTGCAGTTAAGGATGACTTTGCTGAGCGTGTTGTTGACACCATCGTTAGCTCCGCTCAAACCGGAAAAATAGGAGATGGCAAAATATTTGTCACTAATATTGAAAACATCACTCGTATTCGTACCGGTGAAGTAGATGATGACGCTATTTGATCAAGCTTTATCGAACAATAAAAATAAAATGGGCTGTTCAGCATAAAGCCTAAAAAGATTTAAATAGTGGATGTAAAAATGAATAAAATAATTATCACACTTTTCGCTTTAACTTTTTCTTTACCGAGTTTTGCTGAAGAAGCAACACTTAACGGTGCTAATACCGCATGGATATTAACCGCCACAGCACTAGTATTATTGATGACCTTACCGGGTTTAGCTTTGTTTTATGGCGGCTTAGTGCGCCGAAAAAATATTTTATCAATTTTAATGCAATGTTTTGCCATTGCCGGTGTTTCATCCATTTTATGGTTTATCGTCGGTTACAGTTTAGCTTTTGGCGAAGGTAATGCATGGATTGGCGATTTTAGTAAAGTGCTTATGGTAGGTATGACTAAGGAAACACTTGCAGGTGACATTCCTGAAAGCCTATTTATGCTGTTTCAAATGACTTTTGCGGTGATCACACCGGCGCTAATTATCGGTGCTTACGCCGAAAGAATGAAGTTTTCTGCGGTATTGCTGTTTTCAGGGTTATGGCTGTTAGTGGTTTATGCACCTGTTACTCATTGGGTTTGGGGTGGTGGTTGGCTTGCACAAATGGGCGTTTACGATTTTGCCGGTGGTATTGTGGTTCATATCACCGCAGGTGTTGCGGCACTTGTGGCAGCGTTAGTGTTGGGTCCTCGTCATGGTTTTCCAAAAACCCCGATGTTACCGCATAACCTCACCATGACAGTAACAGGTGCTGGTATGTTGTGGGTTGGCTGGTTTGGTTTTAATGGTGGAAGTGCTTTAGCTGCGAATGGTGATGCGGCAATGGCGATGTTAGTGACTCATTTGTCAGCTTCAGCCGGGGCGCTTACTTGGGCTGCTATCGAGTGGAAAAAATTTGGTAAAGCCAGTGTGCTTGGTGCAGTAACTGGTATGGTTGCAGGCTTAGGTACTATAACACCCGCATCAGGTTTTGTTGGACCAGGCGGCGCTTTAATTATTGGTGTTTCAGCGGGTATTGTTTGTTTTTATTCAACAGTTTATATTAAACATAAACTGAAAATTGATGATTCATTAGACGTGTTTCCTGTGCATGGCATTGGCGGTATTTTAGGCACTTTACTTGCAGGTATTTTTGCCTCAACTGAGCTAGGAGCCTTTAGTGGTTTTGGTTACGCTGAAGGTATTAGTACCATGATAGGGCAGGTCACCGTGCAACTCATTGGTATTGGTGCGACTATTCTTTATACCGCAGTTGTCTCTTACCTATTGTTTAAACTGGTGGCATTAATGACTCAGGGATTACGGGTATCTAAAGAGCAAGAAATTACCGGCTTAGACATAACTGAGCATGACGAAGTGGGTTATAACCTTTAAGCACTAACTATTTAATCTGTCAGAGGAAAAGGCCATAAAAAGCCTTTTCCTCATATCCTCAGCTAGTTTATTTTTAATTCTAAATGCCATTATGGTTAAAATCAGTTACTTTTATAAAAGTAAAAGTTAAATAGCACTGTTTTTTCTCGGAAAATGTAGATTTACTCTACTTTATCCATCATTTTTTGTGTAAAATTATCTATCATTTTATTAATCGAAAAAGTCTAGCTAAAGGCCAATATTAGGCCGATGTTAATGCCCTATATTTTGCTACTAAAAAACTATTGGCGCTTTAAACACGCTTTAGAGGAACTCATGAATTTAGACGATATTATATTGCAGGCAGAACAAGCAATTGCTGCGGCGACTGATCCTGCAGAACTTGACCAAGTTCGCGTTAACTTCTTAGGCAAGAAAGGTTTGTTCACTGAACAAATGAAAGGTCTGAGTAAGTTGCCAAAAGAAGAGAAGCCCAAAGCGGGTCAAGTGATTAACATCGCTAAACAGCAAGTCCAACAGTTGTTAACTGCACGTGGTGAATTACTACGTGCACAAGTTATTAAGCAACAACTTGCTGCGGAATCTATTGACGTAACATTACCTGGCCGTGGCGACGAGTTAGGCGGCTTACACCCAGTTACTCGCACTATAGAGCGTATCGAGAGTTTTTTTGGCGACTTAGGCTTTTCAGTAAAACAAGGGCCAGAAGTTGAAGACGACTTTCATAATTTTGACGCCTTAAATATTCCAGAGCATCATCCGGCTCGTCAAGACCACGATACTTTTTATTTTAATCCTAAGTTAGTGCTGCGTACGCAGACCTCTGGCGTGCAAATACGTACCATGGAAAAAGAACAACCACCGCTGCGTATTATCTCTCCGGGTAAAGTGTATCGTAATGATTATGATCAAACCCATACACCTATGTTTCATCAAGTAGAAGGGCTAATGGTTGATAAAGATGTCAGTTTTACGCATTTAAAAGGTGTTTTACATGACTTTTTACATCACTTTTTTGAAGAAGAAGTAGAAATTCGCTTTCGCCCGTCATATTTCCCCTTTACTGAGCCTTCTGCAGAAGTTGATATTATGGGTAAAAATGGCAAATGGCTAGAAGTATTAGGCTGTGGCATGGTACATCCCAATGTACTGCGCAGTGTTGGCATTGATCCTGAAGTTTATACCGGTTTTGCCTTTGGTATGGGGGTTGAACGTTTAACCATGTTACGTTACGGCGTAAATGATTTACGTTCATTTTTTGAAAATGATCTTCGCTTCTTAAAACAGTTCAAGTAGGAAAGCCATATAATGAAATTTAGTGAATCTTGGTTACGTGAGTGGGTAAATCCTGCTATATCTTCAGATGAATTAGCTCATCAAATTACCATGGCTGGCCTTGAAGTTGACGCCATAGAAGCTGTTGCAGGTGAATTTACGGGTGTGTTAATCGGTGAAGTGGTTGAATGTGGTCCGCATCCTGATGCTGATAAATTACAAGTAACAAAAGTCCGTCTCAGTGGCGAGAGTGGAGCCGATTACAATGATGGTGAACTTGCCGATATTGTTTGTGGTGCTAAAAACTGTCGTTTAGGCTTAAAAGTTGCCGTTGCCACCGTTGGTGCAGTTTTACCGGGTAACTTTGAAATTAAAGCAGCAAAACTTCGTGGCGTAGCATCAAACGGTATGTTGTGTAGTGAATCAGAAATCGGCTTAGCTGATAAAGCCGATGGCCCATCTGCTGGCATCATGGAATTAGCCAACGATGCACCGATTGGCATGTGTGTGCGCGAGTATTTAGACTTAAACGATGTCACTATTGATGTTGACTTAACGGCAAATCGTGGTGACTGTCTTGGCTTAAAAGGTCTTGCACGCGAAGTCGGTGTATTAAATAGCCTAAGTGTGACCGAGCCTGAAATTACAGCTGTTACACCAACCATTGACGATACCGTTGCAATTACGTTGTCAGCTGAAAAAGCTTGTCCGCGTTACCTAGGACGAGTGATTAAAAACATCAAC
Source organism: Colwellia sp. C1TZA3 (assembly GCF_007954265.1). Taxonomy (GTDB): domain Bacteria; phylum Pseudomonadota; class Gammaproteobacteria; order Enterobacterales; family Alteromonadaceae; genus Cognaticolwellia. Next base: position 64,805 of record NZ_VOLS01000009.1, read on the forward strand.
ATTAAGGCCCAAACGCCTTTATGGATGGTAGAAAAACTCCGCCGTTGTGGTACACGTTCAATAGATCCTGTGGTTGATGTGACCAACTATATCTTGTTAGAGCAAGGCCACCCGATGCATGCCTTTGACTTATCGGCAATCGATGGCGGTATAAACGTACGTTACGCCAATGAAGGCGAGAAGCTAATCCTGTTAGATGGCAATGAAGTCAGTCTATCTACGCAAACCCTAGTCATTGCAGACCAGGAAAAAGCACTTGCTATGGCGGGTATTTTTGGTGGTTTAGCTTCAGGCGTTACGAGTGAATCAACAAACATTTTTTTAGAGAGTGCTTTCTTTGCACCTTTAGCTATTTTAGGTAAAGCCCGTCAATATGGTTTGCATACTGACGCGTCACATCGTTATGAACGTGGCATTGACCCTGAACTACAGCGTGATGCTATGGAACGTGCGACTAAGCTTTTACTTGAGATTGTTGGTGGTGAAGCCGGTCCAATTGTTGAAGCCACGTCAAAAGAAAATATTCCTGTTGAGCGAACAGTGACACTACGCCGTGCAAAACTCGATGGTCGTATTGGTCATCATATAAATGATACCAAGGTTAGCGAAATATTAACTCGGCTAGGTTTTACTGTGGCAAAAAAGGGTGCAGATCAAGCTAAAGTTTGGACGGTTGTCGTACCGGCATATCGTTTTGATATCAGCATTGAAGTTGACTTAATTGAGGAAGTAGCCCGCATTTTTGGTTACAACAATATCCCCAATGTTTCACCAAAAGCAACCTTAGCAATGTGCGAGCAAAAAGAAGCACAGTTACCGTTAAGCAAGTTACGCCATGTTTTAGTCAACCGTGGCTATCAAGAAGCGATTACTTATAGTTTTGTTGATCCAAAAGTACAAGCGCAGCTTCATCCTGGTCAGGCAACCATGACCTTGCCACATCCTATTTCATCTGAAATGTCAGAAATGCGCGTGAGTTTATGGACAGGTTTATTGCAATCCGTTGTCTATAATCAAAATCGTCAACAAAACCGTGTACGTTTATTTGAGACCGGCTTGCGCTTTATTCCGGATGAAAGTGCTGAAAATGGCGTTCGTCAAGATAATATGATCGCCGGTGTGTTAAGTGGTCAACGCAGTGAAGAGCATTGGGATATTGAAAAAGCAGCAACAGATTTTTATGATATTAAATCTGACGTTGAAGCGTTACTCGGTTTAACAAGCAACGAAAATGCTTTTGTGTTTTCAAAGGCTGAAGTTGACGCTTTACACCCAGGACAAACTGCTGCTATTCACCATAACGGTGTATTAGTTGGCCATGTTGGAGCCTTACATCCTGAATTAGAACGGAAATTAGGTCTTAATGGTCGGACATTAGTTTTTGAACTTTTATTGTCTGAAATTCGTACACAGAATATACCGCAATCGCGCGACATATCTCGCTATCCGGCCAATAGACGTGATATTGCTGTGGTGATTGAAGAGCAAGTTAGTGCAAATAAAGTACTACAACTTATTGAAAAGGTTGGCGGAAATTATTTAGTTGATCTAAACTTGTTCGATGTATACCGAGGTAATGGTATTGACTCTGGTTTTAAGAGCTTAGCAATAGCAATGATATTGCAAGACAATAGTAAAACCTTAGCAGAAAAGGATATCACTGACGTGGTTAACCGTGTGGTTGACACCTTGAAAACTGAACTAAATGCATCTCTGAGGGATTGAATAATGGCGCTAACAAAAGCAGAAGTAGCAGAACATTTATTTGAAAAAGTTGGGCTGAGTAAGCGCGACGCAAAAGATATGGTTGAAGTGTTTTTCGAAGAAGTTCGTGAAACACTCGAAGCAGGCGAGCAAGTGAAACTGTCTGGTTTTGGGAACTTTGACCTTCGAGTAAAAAGTGAACGTCCTGGACGTAACCCTAAAACGGGTGAAGATATTCCAATTTCAGCACGTAAAGTGGTAACGTTTCGCCCAGGTCAAAAACTTAAAAGTCGTGTTGAAAACGGTAACGGCGAATAAGTTAGCAAGTCAGTTTTGCATCAGTATCGTATAGAAAAAGTTGCTTCGGCAACTTTTTTTATTGCGTTCAAAAAAGAAAGTTACTTTTTAATCATGCCTTAAGTCAGCGTGGTCTTCTTTGCTTTTAAAGTGCGCTTAACGCTGAATACGGTTAACTCCTTCAATAACAAAACACCAATCGCCAGTGTGCCACCAGTAGCAATCGCGTTTAACTCAAGCGGAATGGCCATGGAAAAATGCTCAGCAGTACCGCGAGCAATTTCTTGATCTAAATGCCAAATCAATTGATACATGCTATGGAGATAGTCTGCTTGAGAAATTTGCGCTAAATGACTTGCTAAGTAGTCAACACGCACTGACAATCGTTCAATCAACTCACCTGTGCTGATAATAGACGCTTCAGTATTGTCTTTGTAACGTGTGATCATGGTTATTAGGTTACCATCAAAGTGTTGCTGAGCGATGAGCTCAAATTGTGCTAATTGTGAGCTAGCTTCAGCTAGGTGGCCAGCGAGACGCTGTTGATATTGCTGCATAAATTCAGGCAGCTGTACACCTAATATAAAAGTAAGCGTGAAAAAACAACGATCAATGACATTGTTAATTAAGGTAAACATAATGGCGAGTTACCCCGTTAGTAGAATAGCTTCACGTTAGCACAACTACTGACAAAGTTCATTGGCAATAAAATGTTAATTCAAAAGTCAGGTTTTTCAGATATTCGTACAGAATCGATGTTAATATACTCGCCATCAAAACAGTTACTTTTGAACTGAAATTCAATTGGAAATTACTAGCAATTATGCGTAGATCCTCTCATCAACCCGATCATGAAGTCACCACCTTTAATTGGCGTGTGGTTAAACTTTTATTACCCTATTTATTTGAATTTAAAGCCCGTATATTTTTAGCTTTAGCGTGCTTAGTACTAACGAAAGTTGCCAGTGTTTATTTACCTTTTATTCTTAAAGACATTGTCGATATTTTAGATAACCAAAAAGAAAACCAGGTTTATTTAGTACCCTTTGCGCTAGTGGGTGCTTATGGATTAGTAAGATTAACCACGGTTATATTCGCAGAAATTCGCGATACTTTATTTGGCCGAGTAACAGAACGGGCGATCCGCAGAATTGGCTTAAAAGTTTTTCAGCACCTACATAAATTAGATTTAGACTTTCATTTAAATCGCCAAACCGGTGGTTTATCGCGTGATATTGACCGTGGCACCTCAGGTATTAATTTTTTAATGCGCTTTATGGTGTTCAACATTATTCCTACCTTAATTGAAATTATTATGGTGGTGGGTATTTTGTTTTTCAATTATGGCATTTGGTTTGCGCTAATTACCCTATCTTCTATCGTGTTTTATGTGGTTTACTCTGTTTATGCGACAGATTGGCGTACACGCTTTATACGCGAAGCCAACAAGGCAGATTCATCAAGTAACACTCGTGCTATCGACAGTTTACTTAATTATGAAACGGTTAAATACTTTACTAACGAAGATTTTGAAGCAAAAGCATACGACAGCCAATTAGCGACTTGGGAACAGGCGAAAATGAAGAATCGTTTATCTTTATTTGCCTTAAACGGTGGTCAAGCCCTTATTATATCCTTTTCGATGACTGGCATGTTGGCACTAGCGGCATACGAAGTCACTTATGGAAATATGACCTTAGGTGATTTTGTGCTGATCAACGCTTTTATGATGCAGCTTTTTATTCCACTGAACTTTTTAGGTTTTGTTTATCGCGAAATTAGAGGCTCACTTGCCAACATTGAGCATATGTTTGATCTGATGCAAAAGCAGCCAAAAGTAGAAGACAATGATGATGCGAAGATCTTAAACCTATCTGATGCGGAAATTAAATTTGAAGAGGTATCGTTTGCCTATGATGTAAAACGACCTATTATTAAAAACATATCATTTACTATTAAATCAGGACAAAAGGTTGCGGTAGTGGGTGAAAGTGGCTCAGGGAAATCTACCTTAGTTAAGTTGCTGTTTAGGTTTTATGATTGTGACAATGGCAAAATAACTGTTGACGGGCAAAATATACGTCAAGTAACCCAGCATTCACTGAGAAAAAATATTGGTATTGTGCCACAAGATACCGTGTTGTTTAACGATACACTTTTTGCCAATGTTAATTATGGTGCACCTGAAGCCAGTGAAGAAATGGTTAATAAGGCCTTTAAATTGGCGCATTTATCTGACTTTGTCAGTAGATTACCCGATGGTGCGAAGTCGATGGTAGGAGAGCGCGGTTTAAAACTTTCGGGCGGTGAAAAACAACGTGTCGCTATTGCTCGTACTATTTTGAAAAATCCTCGTATTTTGGTGTTTGACGAAGCAACTTCTTCACTTGATAGCCAATCAGAACAAGCAATATTAAGCGCCATTAAAGAAGTTGCCGAACATAGAACCAGTTTAGTGATTGCTCATCGATTATCCACGATAGTAGATGCGGATAATATTATTGTTATGCAACAAGGTGAAATTGTTGAGCAGGGCACACACCAAGGCTTATTAGTTAAAAAAGGCCATTACTACAAAATGTGGCAACTGCAACAAAGTGACAACAGCTAATAGCCTAGCGGTTGTTGAGTAAGAGTAATTGCAGGTGAGTAAATCAAGACCAGCAAGTGAATAAGTAAAATATTGAGTAAGTTGTTATGAGCACAATAGATGAAATTGACCAAACCAAACAATGGCTAGAGCAAGTGATTATTGGGCTAAATTTTTGTCCGTTCGCAAAAAAAGAGTTTGTTAACCAAACTATTCATTATTTCACTAGTGATAAAGAACAGCTAAAGTCAGCCTTAGTTGAATTTTTATCACAATGTCACTACTTGCATGATAATCCTAAAATAGAGACGAGTTTATTGATCTATAATCAAGGATTTAGAGACTTTAATCGCTTTTTAGATTTAGTTGATTACGCCAATGATATTATTGTTGAACATAACTTTGAAGGCATATTTCAAGTAGCCACCTTTCACCCAGAATATTGCTTTGCCGAGGCTGACTATGATGATGCGAGCAACTTTACTAACCGCTCTCCTTATCCTACCTTGCATTTAATTCGTGAACAAAGCATGGCGAAAGTGCTCAGCGTTTATAAAAACCCTGAGGCAATTCCAGACAATAATATCGCCTTAGCTGAGAAAAAAGGTGCTCACTATTTTAAAACCTTGTTGATGAACATTAAAAACAACTCTTAGCCTTTTATAAGGCTTAAATACTTTTATCAGTAAATCAGTTTTGAAGTGTAATGCTTACCTATTAATTGCTATTTAGGTGGTCAAGTTGGCTGGGTTACCCTTTAACCTTGGTGAACTAGATAGGCTCAAGGTTAATAACTTTTCTTTGCTTATTCACAGACAGTGGTTAATTACGATATACTGGCGGCAATTAAGACAAGCGTTGGTATACGCTTACTCATTAGGTAATATTTTTGTGGAAAAACTTCCTGTTGAAAACGTTGGTGGTAGTGTCGAAGAAGCTATAAAAGGTGAATATACACTTGATGTAGCAACTATATTGAAAGAAGGTTGGCAAATAACCTTAAAGTCGCGCATGGCGATTAATTTGGGGCTGTTTACTTGTTTAATGATAGGTATGTTGGTTTCAATGTTAGTGAGTAGTCAGTTGGGCGGTATTGAAGTAGCCATTCAAGATCAAAAGTCAGCCACTTTACTTAATATTATCGTTACATTAGTGGTTTATCCTTTTATTGTTGGTGTTGAAATGATGGGGATTTTCCATTCAGTTGGTTTAAAAACACGACCGAAATTAGTTTTTGGCTTTTTAAAACGAGGCAGCTGGGTTGCGGTTAGTGCCTTATTAACCTCAACCTTGGTTACCATTGGCTTAACATTATTTTATTTGCCCGGCATATTTTTAGCGGTTGCACTGTCACTTGCCTTGCCTTTGGTGGTAGAAAAGAACATGTCGCCCATAAAGGCAATTTCGGTCAGTATTCAAGCCACACGTTTTCAATGGTTCAAAATTTTTGCTATCTACTTGATATTAGCTTTGGCTGTCTTGATATCCGCTTTACCTGTTGTAATAGCGGGTGAATCTGAGTTGAGCTTTATTGCTATTGCATTTTTTCTATTCTGTTTAGCCTACATCGTGCCGTTGTTTTACAACGTAAAGGGAATTTTATATCGAGAAATATTTGGTTTACAGGTGCAAACATCAGCTGATCAAACTAAGACAATAAATGACACCTTCTCGGCCTGATTTACCAGATTTTTTTAGTAAGCCAGACTCAACATAATTGCACAAGGAGCCATTAGCTTGACGAAATTCAATCAGCAAAATTTTTTAGGCTTTATCTTTTTAGTGATACTGGTTTTGGGTTTAATTGCACCGTTTACCTTCTTACCTTTGCCGCAAAGTATGCCGGAAGAAGAGTCGGTAACACCCAAAAAAGCCAAGAAAGCTAAAAAAATCATTAAGGTTATTAAGACAGTTGAGCAACCGTTACACAAGGTCAATTTACCTGACTTTGCTAAAATTCGTGATGTAAAAGAGAAAAAACGTCGTTTCTTTGCTTTTATTAAACCGGCAGTAGAGGTTGAAAATAAAAAAATACTGACTTTGCGCACTGAAGTGGAGCGCTTAATTGCGCAATTGACCTTAGAACAACCTTTTAGTAAGGAAGAACACACTTTAGTCAGCAGTTTGAGCAAAAAATATAAAGTCAGTAAAAAATTCTCGTTGTTAAGGCAGTTGTATGAATTACAGCTTAAAATTGACATTATTCCACTAGCACTTGTTTTAGTACAAGCAGCCAATGAATCTGCTTGGGGAACCTCCCGTTTTGCTCGAATAGGTTTAAACTTTTTTGGCGTGTGGTGTTATAGGGAAGGTTGCGGCATGGTACCAGGTAGCCGCAATACCGGTGCTAAACACGAAGTCGCCGCCTATAGTTCTATTAGTTTAGGTGTCGCACGCTATTTGCACAACATTAATACTAATGGTGCCTACGCGGTATTTAGATCGATTAGAGGCCAATTACGCGAGCAAAACCAGCCGCTAGCGCCAGAAATTCTTGCCACAGGATTAGTACGTTATTCTGAGCGCGGTATAGATTATGTGTTGGAATTAACCGATATGATCCGCCATAATCAACATTACTTCGCGTTATATAATAAGTAAGCCTTACTTAATCGGTTATATTCAACCGATTAATAAACAAATCAAAAGGGTATAGCGGTTAAAAAATAGCTGCTGAATTATCTATAAAATACAGCATTTGTCCCATTCTTTATCAATATACCCGTTTCACTTCAAGATGCAGTTTCAGAGCTAAGCTAGGAAATCAGCTCAAGGCGCGATACGAAGATAATAATACCAGTCCCATTAAGTTATTGCTCACTTGTACTAGTTAAAATAGCTCAAGGCTGTGTTGCTCTCACTCCCAATAGCCAGCTATTGCTCAATCGAGCGCCTTACCTTGAATTATTTTTCCTGCGCACAACAAGATCACAAACTTAATGGAACTGGTATAACTATTCTCTTCAATCCATGCCTGGTACCTAACCCTTTCTCGACTTGCACAAACCTGCACCTTTAAGTGGAGCGGGTATACGCTATTAATACCAATCCCATTAAGTTATTGCTCACTTGTACTGGTTAAAATAGCTCAAGGCTGTGTTGCTCTCAATCCCAATAGCCAGCTATTGCTCAATCGAGCGCCTTACCTTGAGTTATTTTTCCTGCGCACAACAAGATCACAAATTTAATGGAACTGGTATAATACCAATCCCATTAAGTTATTGCTCACTTGTACTGGTTAAAATAGCTCAAGGCTGTGTTGCTCTCAATCCCAATAGCCAGCTATTGCTCAATCGAGCGTCTTACCTTGAGTTATTTTTCCTGCGCACAACAAGATCACAAATTTAATGGAACTGGTATAAGTGATAGGCAAGAGCATACTTGGTCGAGACTAATCAACATCAAGTGGTGAAATATAACCATCGGGTTTTAATGCTAATACGTCACAATTAAGTCTATCAATCACATGCTCTGCGGTGTTGCCAATCAGTGCTGCCGACAAACCAGTACGGCCAATAGTACCAAGAATGACTAATTCGGCATCTAATTCAGTGGCTATGCTTTGAATAATATCCTCTGGTAAACCCTCTTTAATGTGGGTGTTTTCCGGCGCAATATTAAAGGCAGTTGCATGTGCTAACATCGCTTTTTGATGATGTTTTAACATCAAGCGATTATAATCACTGGCATTAAACTCTGGTATTTCTATCGCTATATTAACGGGTGTACCTGGGAATGAATTCACTAGATGCAAATTTGCTTTCATGACTTGGGTCAGCTGTTTAGCTTCTGTTGTAATTTTTTCGTTAAGCGCTTTATGCTCTTCTTCTTCGCTGCCAATGTTTAACGCGGCAAGTATATTGCCGTTATCAGGCCACAAATGCTCTTTCACGAGCAAAACAGGACAAGGGCATTTACGCAGAATATGCCAATCGGTAGGGGTAAATATGACAGATTTAAATTTATCGTGTTGATGAGTACCCTTAATGACAATGTCATAACCATTATCGAGTACCTGAGCAATAATTTGCTCAAAAGGACGGTTATGCCAAATAACCCGACAATCGATAGAAATTCCAGTTAAGTCAAGCTCTGCGAGTAAAGACTCTAGCCATTGTGTGCGATTATTAATAACCGACTGGCGCATGGCTTCACGCTCATCACTTGATAGCATGGTGGTCATTTCATAAGAAAAATCGTAAATGGTTAAAAATGCGGTAATGCTAGCGCCAGTTTTACGCGCTAACTCTATGGCTCGGTTTACCGCTTTTTGCTCTTCTGTTGTTGGGTCAACAATCGCGAGTATTTTTTGATACTTTTCCATAGCTAATTCCTTTATCAATTGTCTACTGGTGTTATAACAATAGTCTACTTTGAAGCAGTAATAGTTGTTTTAAATCAAATTATTATGCTGTCGGCGATGAAAAATAATACTTCACACTAAGCATAGCGTGAAATACGTTAATAAGGCAATGTAGAAAAGTAAGTGTAGCTCTACGTTAAAGTGCAGCGCATTCGTTTAATTTATCAAAACTTAGAATAGTAATTAACTTACCATCAACTGCAATTAAACCATTTTTATGAAAGCGGTTAAGCAAGCGGCTAATGGTTTCAACTGTTAAACCAATATAATTACCAATATCACTGCGGGTCATCGATAAACGAAACTCAGATGCAGATAAGCCACGGGCATGATAACGAATACTTAAGGTACTGATAAATGTTGCTAATCGCTGTTCAGCATTTTTACGGTTAAGCAGTGTTAGCATTTCCTGATCTTCACGAATTTCAGTACTCATCATACGCAAAATTTGTTTCTTTAATTTTGGCATGTTGTTTGATAAATTATCAAGCGTATTATAAGGGATCTCACAAACCATTGAGGTCTCTAGTGCTTTAGCGAAACTTGGGTGCTCACCATCAGCAATAGCATCAAAGCCAAGTAAATCACCCGCTAAATGAAAGCCAGTAATTTGTTCTTCGCCGTGTTTATTAATAGTGTAGGTCTTAAATGTGCCTGAACGGATGGCGTAGAGCGCATGCATGGGTTGACCGTCATTAAATATTTGCTCACCTTTATGGATCGGTAGCTTACGATCGATAATATTATCTAAAGTTTCTAACTCTTTATCATTAAGAGAAAAAGGTAAGCATAGTTCACTAAGGCTACAGTTTTGGCAGTGAATATGTTGATGAACAGTGCATGATTTATAACTCATAATATCCTTTAAAATTTTTCATGATGTTTCCATGATTTTTTCCATAATAATGTCCATATCAGGTAGGTTATATATATAAAATTAGTATAGTATAGATGCCGTATGAAATCACTAGGCTGGCTGCCGTCTTTCTAAATAGTGTATGACTCAATAATGCTTTAACACTTATTGTACCTAGCGATACTGAAAGTAAGGCAGGTAAGGTGCCAAGTCCAAAGAAAAACATAATCAAGGCACCATTAAGAGCATCAGCACTCGCCAATGCCCAAGTCAGTGTAGAATATACCAAACCACAAGGTAACCAGCCCCAAAGTGCGCCTAAAGCGAAAGCACTTTGCACATTTTTAATAGGAATAAATTTCTTAGTATGCGGTGATATGTAACGCCAAATATTTTTGCCTAAATGTTCGACACGACTTAACCACATAAGCCACTGGCCTAAATACAAACCTAATAAAATCAGAAAAATACCAGCGATAGTTTTTAACAGCGAAACCGGCAGACCAATATTCTTGGTAGCCATTGAGCTGGTGAATGCAACAAGAGCGCCAATAAGACTATAAGAGGCGATACGACCAAAGTTATAGGCTAATATAATCGCATATTTTTTATGACGCGAGGTATCAGCAATCGCCGTAGTAAGCATAGTGCTGATACCGCCACACATCACTATACAATGCCCTGAGCCTAATAGTCCAATGACAAATGCGGAGAAAAAATCAAGACTCATAGCTTATTTTTTATCTGTTTATTGACTTGCTCTTGTGGCACATCGTTGTCGTCTATCTGATCATTTGTTGGCGCGGTATTGTTACTTTTATCAATAGGGCTTTTATCATTATCATCTTCAAATAAAATACTCATACCTTGCTTTTCTAAATCATCAAATTGCTCGGTTTTTACCGCCCAAAAAAAGAGATAAATACCAATAGCGGTCAGTAAAATAGCAATGGGAATTAATACGTATATCACACTCATTTTTTTAATAGCCTTAAAGAATTACTTACCACTAGTATTGAACTGGCTGACATGCCGATTACTGCCATATAGGGCGCGATATAACCCATAACTGCTAGCGGTAATACAATGGCATTATAACTAAAAGCCCAAAGGTAATTTTGCTTTATAATTCGCGCAGTACGTAACGATACCTGCCTAAGTGTTTGCACACCTTTGAGTTTATTGTTCAGTAATATCACATCGGCACCACTTTTAGCAATATCAGTACCACTGCCCATGGCAATCGACAAATGCGCCGCACCCAATACTGGGGTATCGTTTACGCCATCACCTATCATGGCTACTGCATGCAAGGTTTGCTGCAACTTAATCGCATTAACTTTGTCTTGTGCAGATAAGTCTGCTTGTACGCTGTTAAGTTGTAGCTTTGCTTGTAATTTATTACAGCCTTGTTGATGATCGCCAGATAACATCACTGTGATAATATTTTCATGATGTAAAAAATCAATCAATGCTTTAGCATCTTCGCGCAAACCATCATGTAAATAAAATTCAGCAACTAAGTTATCGCCTTGCATTAAGACACATTGCGCACTGTGTGCGGTGTTGTCATTATTACTGAGTAGCCATGAATTTTTACCAATTCTGTAATGCTGGTTATTAACTTGACCCGAAATACCTGCACCTGGTGCAACCACCACTTGAGTTGTTGTTTGGCTAAAATCACGAAACGGGCTAAAGGCTTTTGCTAGTGGGTGGGCAGAATGTGCCTCTAAAGCCGCCGCAATAGCCAACACTTGTTGTTGCCCATCTGGAGTGTTCTTATCTGCAAATACGCCATAAGTTTTTACCTCGGTAACGGTAAATTCACCAGTGGTTAAGGTGCCGGTTTTATCAAAGGCCATAGCCTCAATTTCAGGCATAGTTTCCAGCACATGTGCTGATTTAATCATGATCCCTTCACGATTAAGTCGAGTGGTTGCACAAGTTAATGCCGTCGGTGTTGCTAATGACAAAGCACAAGGGCAAGTAACTACCAAAACAGATAAGGTGATCCAAAATGCTTCTGCTGGTTGATGTTGAGACCAATATATTGCGGTAGCAATGGCCACAACTAAGATGAGAGCAACAAAATACTGGGCAATTTTATCTGATAATTGCGCCAGTTTAGGTTTATGGCTTTGGGCACTTTCGCTTAAGCGAATTAATTGGCTTAAAAAAGACTCTTGGTTACTGTGGTTAACTTTTGCTGTTAAGTTACCATCACCATTTATGGTACCGGCATAAAGGTTATCTAACACTGTTTTATGCAATGGCAGTTGCTCACCAGAGATCATCGCTTCATTAATTTGGCTAGTGCCTGTTATTATTTCACAATCTGCGGGTATAGTTTCCCCCGGTTTTATTAAAATAATATCATCTGTTTTTAAATGCGCTGCTGAGACAAAACGTTCGATACCCTGTTCAATTTTAGTGGCGGTCATCGGCATGAGTTTCAATAAATTTGCCGAGATGTCAGCAGCGCGACTACGGGCCCTAAACTCCAGAAATTTACCAATCAATAATAAAAAGGTAAACATGGAAACAGACTCAAAATATACTTCACCTTGTTGGGTAAATGTTGCCCAAGTACTAGCAAGAAAAGCTAAGCTGATAGCAATAGATACCGGTACATCCATTGAAAGTTGTCGTGCCTTCAAGGCAAAAAAAGCACTTTTGTAAAACGGAAAAGCGCCATAGCTAACAATGGGTAGGGTTAAGAAAAGGCTGGCCCAACGTAAATATTGGACATTGTACTCAGTCATATCGGCAAAAGCACCAAAGTACAAACCAAACGCGATCATCATCACTTGCATCATTAAGATGCCTGAAATGCCTAAGCGTTTAATAAAGTTTTTTGCTTGTTTTTTATTAGCTTTTTCAGCTGTACTGGCTTTAAAGGGTAGGGCGTGATAGCCAATTTTATCAATTAAACTCAGTATTTCACTGAGTTTTACTTGGTCTTCCTGCCATTGTACTGTCGCTCTTTGTGTCGTGGCGTTAACATTAATTTTATTAATACCGTCGAGTTTGTTGATTTGCATTTCTATTAACCAAGCACATGCTGAGCAACTTATACCTTCGACGGTTAAGATGGTTTCTTTAAAACCATCATGATAATAAGCAAACTCATTTTGTAAGCTTTCATCATCAAGAATTTCATTGCGTCGCAGTTGTTCAGGTACTAATACTTCACCTTTTTTTGCTGGTGCACTGCGAAAACGGTAATAGTCAGTTAAATGGTTGTCGACAATAGTTTGTGCCACAGCTTGGCAACCTATGCAGCACATAGGTTGGTTAATATTTTCAATACTTGTGGTTAAATTAATGCCATTGGGTACGGGCTCACCGCAATGAAAACAATCTATGCTCATTAATCTATGCTCATTAATTTGGGCTCATTAATTTGCTTGGGCGGTGTCCGGTGCTATCGCAATGAAATCAGATTGAGGCAAGGTGATCACAGCTTGAATTTTCCAATGGTTTTCAAACGGGGTAATAGTTACCTGCCATTTACCTGCAACATTTTCATCAGCTTCAAAGAGATGGGTAAAATTACCGTTGCCATTAGGTGTTAACACTAAAGAGAAATCTCTATCCGCTAAGGTTGGGTGATAAAAATTGACATTGAGTAAAGGAAATTCTTTTTCAATACCCGTTGGGCGAATAATAAGCTGATCGTCAACTAGTTTTAAACCAAAACTCATGCCGAGTTTTTGTGCTTGTTTAATTTTACCTAATTCAAGATTAATCGCTTTGCCTTTTTTATAATAATCACCAACAACAAGGGTGTCAGGATTAGTATTGGCAATAATAAACGTAGCAATGCCGGCAACTACTACGGTAAAAGGCAATATAAATACAAACCATGCCCAAGGCTCTCGGTACCAAGATGTTTTCATGAAAATTTCTTCTTTGCTGAAAGAGTGAATATTATACGACTATTCTTAAGTGGTAACTATTAAAAAAGCGCTCATTTAGTAAACTATAATTCTTGTTTAAATAAAAAAGCCTTAGCATATTAAAGTGCCAAGGCTTTGTATTTTAGGCTATTTTTAGCTACTAATCTTGCGATAAGCTATAAATATAAGCACTGATAACATGAATTTTTTGTTCACCTAGGATTTTATCCCAAGCTGGCATTACACCCGCACGGCCATTAGCAATTGACATTTCAACAGCACGCTGTGAACCACCATATAACCAAATGTTATCCGTTAAGTTAGGTGCACCTAATGCAATACCCATTGCATCACTACCTTTGCCTTCGCTACCGTGACAAGCCGCACACATGGCAAATTTAACTTTACCCGCTTCTGCTGCTTTTGTGTCAACTTCACGACCACTTAAGCTCAGGACATATGCAGTAACTTCTTTAACACCTTGTTCACCGCCTAATGCTGCACTCCAAGCTATCATGCCATTTGCCTTACGGCCATGGATAAGGGTAGCTTTGATCATCTCAGGTGAGCCACCATATAACCAATCTTTATCAGCTAAATTAGGAAAACCGGTAGCACCACGTGCATCAGAGCCATGGCACTGTGAACAGTTTTGTAAATATAACCGTTGGCCCACTTTACGTGCAGAGTTTGCTTCATCATCATTAGCGGTTGCTAAATCAATAATTTTACGCTCTGCATAGGCTTCAAAAATAGGGCCATATTTCTCTTCTGCGGCAGCAACTTCACGATCATACTGTACTAACAGGCCCGCTGCTTTAGCATTAGCGACACTTGCCTTTGATTCTGATAAATTCAAAATACCTTGGTTAGAGCTCTTCCAACCTAATAGACCTTGAAAGTTACCTAAACCTGGATAAAGCAGTAAATAGCCAAAACCCCAGATAATGGTTAATAAGAAGAAGGTACTCCACCATTTTGGTAATGGGTTGTTCAATTCTTCAATGCCGTCGAAGACATGGCCCGTAGGCTCACCTTCTTCAACGCCTGCAAAGTTCTTTAAGCAATAGTTCAATAGTAGATAACAACCCACTAATGTACCTAAGGTAAGAACGGTAATCCAAATACTCCAGAAGCTAGACATTGTTATTAGTCTCCTGTTTTTTATTTTTGTCAGAGTGCTTTAATTCAGTTTCAGTATCTTCTTCAAAAATTGAATTTGCCGCTTCATCAAAAGCTGATTTGCGTTTTTTTGAATATGACCAAACCACAATAACAATAAATAATGCCAATATTAATAGGGCCACTAGCCCCCTGAGCGTGCCGTAGTCTATAGTTATCATTTCAACGCATGACCTAGAGACTGTAGATAGGCAATTAATGCCGTCATTTCTGTTTTACCTTCAACTGAGGTTTTTGCATTAGCAAGCTCAGTTTCAGAGTAAAGCGGAATAGCATTACCTTGCTCGTCTTTATGGCTACGATTACGGGTTAAGAAGTTGAATGTTGACAACTTCTTTTCAGTTAATTCACCGTCAAGCTTATTTTCAGCTAACCATTTAAACGAAGGCATATTTGACTCAGGTACAACTGAACGAGGGTCAAGTAAATGCGCAAGATGCCAATCGTCGCTATAACGACCACCAACACGGGCTAAATCAGGACCTGTTCGCTTAGAACCCCATAAAAATGGATGTTCCCAAACGCCTTCACCGGCAACAGAGTAGTGACCGTAACGCTCTGTTTCAGCACGGAAAGGGCGGATCATTTGACTGTGACAAACATTGCAACCTTCACGAATATAAATATCGCGACCTTCCATCTCTAAAGCGGTGTAAGGTCTTAGGTTATCAACGGGTGTTGTAGTCGCTTTTTGAAAAAACAACGGTGTAATTTCAACTAAACCACCAATGCTGATCGCAAAAATAGTGAAAATAGCGAACAAGCCAACATTTTTTTCAAATTTTTCATGTTTATTTTTCATTGTCGGCCCCTTAAGTTACTTCAATTGGCTTAAGACTATTGTCTTTAGCATAAACTGTTTTGTACATGTTATAAGCCATTAATAAGAAACCAGCAACAACCAATACACCACCAACAAAACGCATAAAGTAGAACGGTTTAGAAGCAACTAGACTTTCAACAAAACTATAAGTTAAAGTACCATCAGTGTTAACCGCTCTCCACATTAACCCTTGCATGACACCTGAAATCCACATCGCTACTATGTATAAAACAATACCTGAGGTGTGTAGCCAAAAATGCACGTTGATTAATCTAGTGCTGTACATGCGACCTTGATTAAATAATATAGGAATTAAGTGGTACATAGCACCAATGGTTACCATAGCAACCCAACCTAAAGCACCAGAATGTACATGGCCTATAGTCCAATCTGTGTAATGAGATAACGCATTCACCGATTTAATTGCCATCATGGGGCCTTCAAAGGTAGACATACCGTAAAAGGATAATGAAACAATTAAGAAGCGTAAAATAGGGTCGTAGCGAAGTTTATGCCACGCACCAGAAAGCGTCATAATACCGTTAATCATACCACCCCAAGAAGGTAAGAATAATACGATTGACATCACCATACCAACTGACTGAGCCCAATCAGGTAGTGCCGTATAATGTAGGTGGTGAGGACCTGCCCAAATGTACAATGAGATTAAGGCCCAAAAATGCACAATGGATAAGCGGTAAGAATAAACTGGACGTTCAGCTTGTTTTGGTACGAAATAATACATCATACCCAAGAAACCAGCGGTTAATAGGAAGCCTACGGCATTGTGTCCGTACCACCACTGCATCATAGCGTCGATAGCGCCAGAATATATTGAGTAGGATTTAAACATCGATACGGGAATAACCATGCTATTTCCGATGTGCAACACGGCTACAGTGAGGATAAAACCACCAAAAAACCAGTTTGCAACATAGATATGGGATGTTTTACGTTTGACTAAGGTGCCGAAAAACACAATAGCGTAACTAATCCAGACCACCGCAATTAAAATATCAATCGGCCACTCTAACTCTGCATACTCCTTACTTGAAGTATAACCCATAGGTAAAGTGATAATTGCAAGCACGATAACAGCTTGCCAGCCCCAAAAGGTAAAGGCGACTAATTTGCCACCAAATAAAACTGATTTACAGGTGCGCTGAACAACATAATATGAAGTAGCGAAGAGTGCACTGGTGCCAAAAGCAAAAATTACTACATTGGTATGCAGTGGACGAAGACGAGAATAGGTCAACCAAGGTGTTTCAAAATTTAGTGCAGGCCAAATTAATTGCGCAGCAATAAGTACACCTAATGAAGTACCAAAGATCCCCCAAATAACTGTCATTACGGTGAATTGACGCACCACATTGAAGTTATATGACGGATGTTCAAGCGTTGTTGTCATTTTTATTGTTCCGTTACTAGGTTAAATTTTGCAATTTTCTGTAAAAAATAAACTTTTTCATGAAAAATGCTGAGAAGTCATGATAAATGTCACACCCGAATACGAGTTTTTTCAAAAGCAATGTGATTTTACCTTTCGCCTATGCCATAAATCAACTGCAAAGCTTGATTTAAATCAACAAAAAATTTCTGTCGCTGCAATATTGTTCAATAAGTTAATAACCAAGTACTGATTAATTATTTTGCCAACAAAAGGCGACCAGTTAAAGTGGACTAATTTAGCTAAAAGAGCGAATCAATGTGTAGTTAAACTTTATACGGTTAAATTAAAGGTAAATGATGACAGCTCGATAATATTTGGCCGATGCGTTGAACAAACACTAGAGAACTAACTACATGATACGCCTTTTAAACTATTTAACACTAGATATTGTGTTAAATTTAGCAAATATCTGGCTGAGTATTTTCTGTTAGAAACTAAAATAATCACCATGGAAATTTTAATCATAACTAAGCCCATGTTGTTATTTTTTTGTTGACCATCACTTTATTTGCTTAACATTACGAGGTTAATCTTGTGTAAGATCATAACAAGTGTGAACTCAGTGCTCTTTGTTGAAAACCTGCTATGGCGTGTTAAATAAAAGCCTATAAAAAAGTGATAAATATCATTAAGGTTTGTGTATCATAAGCGAAGAATATCTTTCTTTTTAAAGCATTCAATGAATATAGTTAAAAAATTAGCGCGAGACATTTTATTAACATTGTTAGTAATCCTACTAATAGCCTGTAGTCCTCAAGACCATGCTAATACAACAGTGGCTGTTCAAAACACGCGTACTGCCCAGTGCATTGCTCAGCAAAGCCAATGTCAATTCGACTTAGCAGGAGGAGCAGTTCAAGTTCTATTTGATATCGATAGAATAGTTGCTGAGCAGGCGTTTAATATGGTGGTGAATTATCAAGGCACACAAGCACTGATCAGCGTCAGTGGCTATCTTGAGGGTGTTAATATGTATATGGGAAAAATCCCATTATTTATTGAAGAAGTTTTTCCAAAAAATAAAATAAATAACAAAGGTTTAGATAACTTAAAGCCAGTGGGAATTGATATAGCTCAGTTAAAAATAGATCCTACATCTGGTCGTGAAATAGCGAGTAAACAAGTGTTTCAAGCAGAGGTGCTAGTAGGTAGTTGTTCAGCCGAGCAAATGACATGGCGCATATGGTTAACCTTCACCACAGTTGAAAACAAAAGCTATACGAAAATGTTAACTGTGGCGAGTTACCGAAGCTAAGCGCTCTAAAGTTATGTCAGTTTCATTTAGGCTGATTAAGTCTATAGTTTTATTTAGCTTCATTAAGTTTATAGTCTTGTTGTGCAAAAAAAATAGTGATGTGGACAATAATTTAATGAAATTGCGCTATTGCACTACAATTATCCCCGATAAGTTATTAGTTTTAAACACTCACCAGCGAATACTCACCAGCAAACACTGACTCGAATTACGGACTTTGTATTGTTTTAAGTGCAAAGACTTCATGCGATTAACATCAGCTAATGGCTAACCAAATAGCGACTAAGATCATTAAGCAGCCGGAGATTTTGTTAAGCAGTTGTACGTTATTTCTTTGGGTTAACACCTTGCCGATAGTTTTCCCACCAGTGGCATATATAGTCATACAGACAAATTCTGATACTAATATTACCGCCACTAAAACGCTCAATTGTGGTGCCAGTGGCAGCGCTTGACTAATAAAAGGTGGTAGTAACGAAATCATAAATGCCCAACCTTTTGGATTGGCTATTGCCGTAAAAAACCCTTGTTGAAATAAGCTGCGCTTTTTAATGATTTGTTGATGTTGATTTGAATCAGTTAAAAGCTTACCTTTAGCTCGGCACATATTAATACCAATATATAATAAATATAATGCCCCTATTATTTTAAACGCTTGAAATAGTTGAGGGAATTTCGCCATTATTGTCGCAACACCTAATACAGAGGCAACAGCTACGGTGGCAACACCTAGTAACTCACCATACATCATCCATAATGTTTTTCTCACCCCAATAGTAATACCTAAGCTCATGGCTAATGTCATACACATACCTGGTGTTAAACTAACAATAAAAAATGTTGGGATAAATAAGCTCAGTAGGGTGATATCAATCAAGGTTTAACTTCCAATAAAAAAGTATAAGTAAATATATTGGCGATAATAACGTAACTTTGCTGATTAAAGAAAATTTATATCCAAGATCTTTATTAAACCTTAAGGATTTCTTAAGAAAAATAAAATAAAGTTAGGATCTTAAAACTAGAATAATGAAGCTTACTATTTATGCTAAAAATTTTATCTAAATTAATTAACGTCTCTGCTCTATTGGCGTTATTACTCTCTGTGTTGCTGGTTAATAACGCTCAGGCGATGTCGATACCAGAAACTCAGTTACAGCAAACATTAGCCAAATACCGAGGAAAAGTGGTCTATCTTGATTTTTGGGCTTCTTGGTGTGGGCCATGTCGTAAGTCATTTCCTTGGATGAACGAAATGCAGCAAAAATACCGCGATCAGAGTTTTGTGGTTATTAGTGTCAATCTTGATGCCGATAAAGCGTTAGCAAAAGAATTTTTATTAGAAAATCCAGCAAACTTCTTGGTTATTTATGATCCTAAAGGCGATATTGCCCAACAATTTAATATTCAAGGTATGCCAAGTAGTTTACTGATCGATAAACAAGGTGAAATACAGCAAGCACATACGGGATTTTTTACTAACAAAGTAAAACTTTATGAAGCGCAATTAATCGCGCTATTAGCAATTAAATAGGGAGTGTATGTATGAAAATATTTGAGTTCAAAAAAAATGACTTTAAGGCAAATTTAGCTCTGAAAATAGCGAGACTTTCGCTATTATCAGCTGCTGTCATCTTAGTAAGTGGCTGTTCATCATTAGGCGTACAGCCATGGGAACGTGATTTATTAGCGAAGGAGGAGATGGCATTAACCTCTTCAGCTATAGATTCTGCACTTGATGATCATATCTATTTCAGCAAAGAAGCGTCAAGTGGTGGTAAAGGCTTCGGTGGTGGAGGCTGCGGATGCAATTAAATCATAAAAAGGCCCCCATAAACATCAAGGCAGCATTGACGATTGCCACCTCAGCATTGTTAGGCACATTACCTGTGATCGCCAATGCAGCAGACGACTCGACTACGGCTGCAAAAGCACAGCAAGAATCTTCTTGGGATTTTGAGAGTGCATTTTTATATTATAGTGAAAGCGATCGTGTTTCAGCTGCTGAAGCCGTTATAAACGCTCAAAAAACTTTTGAAAATGAAGAAGTGTTGAATTTAAAATTAACTATAGATTCACTCACCGGTGCCTCGGCTACCGGCGCAGCGGCACAGCCGAATGTGCAAACATTTACCCGACCTTCAGGCAAAGGAAGTTATCAAACGCAAGCGAATGAAACCCCATTAGACGACACATTTAAAGATACCCGTGTACAGCTAAATGCCCAGTGGACTCAGCCGTTAGCAGAGGACTATACTGGCAGTGCAGGTGTTCATATTTCAAAAGAGTATGATTACCTATCACTGGGCGTTAATGGCAACCTTGCGTATGACTTTAATAATAAAAACTCAACATTTTCAGTAGGTTTAAGTTATTTTCAAGACAGATTTGAGCCTGAAGGTGGTATTCCATTAGCCTTTGCATCAATGCCATTAGCTTATGATAACGAATATGACGAATATGACGAATATGACGATGAAGATGGTGAAGATCAGACAGTAAATAGCGCAGGTAAAGCCGCTTTTAATGCTACGCGCAGAACAGATAGTGACGACAAAACTACTGCAGATATCATGCTGAGTTTTACACAAGTGATCAATCGTCGCATGATCACGCAGTTTAACTACTCTTACTCAAAAGTTGATGGTTATTTAAACGACCCTTTTAAAATGTTAAGTTTGGTGAATAGCAAAGGTATTGCGCAAGATTACCTTTATGAAAACCGGCCGGACAGTCGTGTAAAGCAAAGTGTATTTGCACAAACTAAATACCACTTTGAACAAAACGTCATTGATATCTCTTATCGTTATATGTGGGACGACTGGGCAATAGACTCTCACACTATTGATTCAAGGTTAAGAATACCCTTGTCGCGTAATAGCTATATCGAGCCTCACTTTCGACTTTATCAACAAAGTGCTGCGGAGTTTTATCAACCCTTCTTAGCTCAATCGAATTCAATCCCAAAGTTTGCTAGTGCCGATTATCGGATTGGAGAAATGACGGCATACACCTTAGGACTTAAGTACGGTATGAAGCTTAGCGACGGTAATGATTTGTCTTTTAGGTTAGAGTATTATCGACAAGACCCTAAAAACTCAGGACATCAAGCACCGGGTGCGCTAGCTGAAGTTGACTTATATGAAAGTGTAGATGCGATTATCGCCCAAGTTAGCTATTCATTTTAATATAGCGTTTAGCAATTTTTTTAGCTCGGACTTCAGTCCGTCAACCGCTAAGCAGGCAATCAACGCCATGGCCGAATATAAATAGCCAAATAAACGGAGAACACTTGAAGAAAAAGCCGGTTAGACAGGTTGAAATAACAGCAACGGATGACGGTCATTGCCTTAGTTTTCATGCCATGGCCAGCCCTTGTGAAGTACTAGTGGTGAGCAAGAATAACAAGCTTGCATTGACTTTAGGTAAGCTTGTTGCTGATGAAGTCTGGCGTATTGAAGATAAATATTCGCGCTATCAAGCCAGCAGTGTTTGTTCCGCTATAAATAATAGCGGCGGTCAGGCGTTAGCTATCGATCAAGAAACCTATTTGTTATTAAACTTTGCTGAGACCTGTTACCAACTTAGCAATGGTGTCTTTGACATCACATCAGGGGTATTACGGCAAGTTTGGCAATTTGATGGTAGCGATAATATTCCTCATGATACCGAGGTACAAAAAAGCTTAGAAAACATCGGCTGGCATAAAATTGCTTTTGATGAACAGCAAATAATCATGCCAGACAATATGGCATTAGACTTTGGCGGTATTGGTAAAGAATACGCAGTAGATAGAGCGATGATCATTGCCAACGAATTTACTCAATTGCCGCTACTAGTAAACTTAGGTGGAGATTTAGCCGCTAATAAACCACGTAAAACCAATGTGCCATGGCAAGTAGGTATTGAGCACCCAGGTTTTATTGAACGCAAGCCTATGGTGGTGAGTTTGTTAAAAGGGGCATTAGCCACTAGCGGTGACGCAAAGCGCTTTTTATTCAAAGATAACGTACGTTATAGCCATATTTTAAATGCTAAAACCGGTTGGCCAGTTGTGCAAGCGCCGCGCTCTATTACGGTAGTTGCGCCGCAATGTATTCAAGCCGGAATATTAGCGACATTAGCCTTAATGCAAGGACCGCAGGCGGAAAAATTTTTGACCGAGCAAGAGATTAAGTTTTGGGCTATTCGTTAATTTCCCTATTAATCAACTTGGTATTATACCCGTTCCATTAAGTTTGTGATCTTGTTGTGCGCAGGAAAAATAATTCAAGGCTGTGTTAACTAGTACAAGTGAGCAATAACTTAATGGGATTGGTATTACTACGCAAATTTATTGTTCCTCGCCACTGTCTTTATAAACCTAATAACAGATCAACTTAACCTTTCTATAACAGTGTTTAAAATAGCTGCGTTTAAGCAGCATTTACGGCACGTTAATACTTTGGGCTGGTAAATAGCCACAACCAGAATATCCGCTAAATAAAATTACCTTTCCTACATTTAATTAGCGAGTTAACTCGCTTGATATAATGGCTGAGTAACTGAAATACGTAGCTTGATTTTTAATGACTAATGCAACAAGCACATTGTATTTATTGGGTGTTTCTAGCGTTTTGTAAGGAATACCGTTAGTCTAATACAAAATTTAAATTCACCATTAATTTTATGACTTTTAAACTGTGGTGAATAAACTTTAGGAGAATTAAGTTGAGTTATATTCGTGAAAAACGTCAGCAAATACTTGTAGGTGCTGGCGCCTTATTACTGTCAATGAGCGCTTGTGCTCATGATAATTTTGATGAAGCTTATCAGTCGTTTGATATTGACGCGATAAAGGCTGATGTTAAAACATTATCGTCAGATAAATTCGCTGGCCGTGAACCATCAACTGAAGGTGAAATATTAACCACCAACATGTTGATTTCAAGATTCGAAAAACTAGGTTTAGCGCCTGGTAATGGCGACAGTTATCTTCAAGCTGTACCGATGAATAGTATAGTGAGTGAGCCTGTTGGCACTTTAACCATTGCCGATATAGCTTTTGATTTCCCTAAAAATTATGTTGCTAGTTCACGTCAAACACGTGAACAAATTAGCCTTGAAAACTCTGAGTTAGTTTTCGTTGGTTACGGTATTAACGCACCAGAGTATCAATGGAATGATTATAAAAATATTGATGTGAAAGGAAAGACTGTTGTCGTTTTAGTTAACGATCCAGGTTATGCCACACAAGACCCCGCATTATTTGATGGCAATACTATGACCTATTACGGGCGCTGGACTTATAAATATGAAGAAGCAGCCCGTCAAGGAGCTGCTGGCGCTATTATAGTGCATGAAACCAAACCGGCTAGTTACGGTTGGAATGTTATCGAAAGCAGCTGGACTGGCGCGCAATACCATCTACCGGCCAAAGAAGTGAATGAAGCCGTTGTTGATGTTGAAATGTGGATCAGCACAGACAAAGCAAACGAGTTAATGGCGAAAGCTGGTTTAGATTTTAATACCTTAAAAGCCAAAGCTCTGTCGAATGAATTTCAAGCTGTGCCACTTAAACTAAGCGCTAACATCAAAGTTAAAAATACTATTACAGCTTCAGTATCTAATAATGTCATCGCTACAATTCCAGGTCGCACGAGCCCTGATGAACATGTTATTTATATGGGACATTGGGATCACCTAGGCTCTACCATTATTGACGGTAAAACTCTTTTCTTTAATGGCGCACATGACAACGCGACAGGTACAGCGGGTTTAATGCATATTGCTAAAGCCTATAAAATGTTAGACAAAGTCCCTGAGCGTTCGGTCACTTTTATGGCGGCAACAGCGGAAGAGCAAGGGCGTTTAGGCTCACGTTATTTTGCAAATCACCCAACCATGCCATTAAATAAAGTGGTCGGTTTGATCAACATGGACAGTTTAGACATTTCAGGCTTAAAAACAGACTTAACCGTAGTGGGTTTTGGTAAGTCGGCACTTGAAGATTATTTAGCAAAAGCCGCTAAACGCCAAGACAGAACCTTAACACCAGAGCAAACTCCTGAACGTGGCTACTATTATCGTTCAGACCACTTTAGCTTAGCAAAGAAAGGCGTACCGGCATTAAGTGCTGGTGGTGGCTCTACTTGGCTTAACGCCGAGCAAAAAGCCATTGGTGAACAAGTGTCTGCTTTAGTGGCTAAGTGTTATCACCAAACCTGTGACGAATACAATGAAAATTGGGGCTGGCAGGGCATGATCGCAGAGCTGCAAGTTTTCTTTGAAACAGGCTATATGTTAAGTAACACAAAAGACTGGCCAAATTGGCGTGAAGGTAGTGAATTTAAAGTCGCTCGCGATGCCATGATGAAATAAGTTATACCAGTTCCATTAAGTTTGTGATCTTGTTGTGCGCAGGAAAAATAATTCAAGGTAAGGCGCTCGATTGAGCAGTAGCTGGCTATTGGGATTGAGAGCAACAC
This sequence comes from Colwellia sp. C1TZA3, assembly GCF_007954265.1. Lineage (GTDB taxonomy): Bacteria > Pseudomonadota > Gammaproteobacteria > Enterobacterales > Alteromonadaceae > Cognaticolwellia. The sequence goes on from NZ_VOLS01000009.1 coordinate 89,697, forward strand.
AGCCTTGAGCTATTTTAACCAGTACAAGTGAGCAATAACTTAATGGGATTGGTATAAGATGGCGTTAATAAGACTATTCATATTTTTCTCATCGGGTTAATTGCACGTTTAACGGTTGACGGACTAAAGTCCGACCTACAAAAAATTGCCAAACGCTTGTTTATTATCAAGAGCACAGTCCGTTGCTTTACCAGCTGAGCTATTGCGCTATTGCTCGTCCATCAAATTCAAGGCGAAAAAAAACCTGCTTTAAAAGCAGGCTTCTTAATGTGGCTCCTCAACTTGGACTTGCACCAGGGACAAACGCTTGTTTATTATCAAGAGCACAGTCCGTTGCTTTACCAACTGAGCTATTGCTCGTCCATCAAATTCAAGGCGAAAAAAAACCTGCTTTAAAAGCAGGCTTCTTAATGTGGCTCCTCAACTTGGACTTGAACCAAGGACAAACGGATTAACAGTCCGTTGCTCTACCAACTGAGCTATTGAGGAATTGTTCTTTGTAATATAACCGCTAGCAATAAAATTGACAGCCATTATTTAATCATTTGGCTCCTCAACCTGGACTTGAACCAGGGACAAACGGATTAACAGTCCGTTGCTCTACCAACTGAGCTATTGAGGAATTGTTCTTTATTCTACTATTTTTAACTACAACCGCTAACAATTTACTTGATAGCCATTATTTAATAATTTGGCTCCTCAACTTGGACTTGAACCAAGGACAAACGGATTAACAGTCCGTTGCTCTACCAACTGAGCTATTGAGGAATTGTTTTGAAAGCCGCTAGTGGCTAACGGGGCCGAATACTAAAGGCCGCATGTCATACTGTCAACACAAAAGTTATAAAAAAATCATTTTATTGCTCGTTTGCTCAAATTGCAGGCATTGTTGATAACATTCCTTCATTTTATGATGAATAAACACTCAGCACTGAAAATGACAACTAAAAACAGAGTTATCCACTTTATCTGTGGATAACTATGTGAGTTAAAGTGTACGTTTACGTAAGGTAAACGGTAGAATGGGGCTTGTAGTCAAGTATAGTTTTATATAGCTAAGTTTAAATGTTATTTAATAACAAGTGGTTATCCTGATATCGTCGTGTTTTTGTCCATGCTCGTGTGTTTTTTGTGCAAGAGTGATGTTTTATACATTTTTGGTGTTTTCTGCACAGAGCGGCATAGTCTATTTTATTTCAGGTATATTATTTTTTCTTCAAGTTGTTACATTATTATCTGAAATAAAATATATACGTAGCGAGACCGATCACGATCTTTTACAATAGCAGGTGTATTCGACTTATCACTTACGTTCAAAAATTAATGATTAAGACTAAAAATATTCACCAAATAAATTTACTTGAAGATCCCGTAGGTCCAACGTTAAAAACAATGACTGTGCCGATGATTTATGGCCTGATTTTATTGATGACCTTTAATTTAGTTGACACTTTTTTTGTTGGGTTATTGGGCACAGAGCCCTTAGCTGCGATTAGTTTTACTTTTCCTATTACCTTTACCGTGATCAGTCTAACTATAGGCTTAGGCATAGGTACGTCAGCCGTTATTGCAAAAGCGCTAGGTAAAGGTGACAAAGTGTCGGCAAAAAACCTAGCAACCAGCGCATTATATTTGTCAGCCATTATTGTCGGTATGCTTGCGGTTATCGGTTATTTGCTGATTGACCAAACTTTTTTACTTTTAGGGGCTAGCGAAGCACTGCTGCCTTTAATTCATCAATATATGGATCTCTGGTTTTTAGGTTGCATTTGTTTAATCGGTCCGATGATAGGTAACGCTATTTTGCGTGCTAATGGCGATACTAAAACACCTAGTATAATTATGGGTAGCGCCGGCTTAATAAATGCCGTATTAGATCCTATTTTTATTTTTGGTTTTGGTCCCGTACCTGCTATGGGTATTGAAGGTGCTGCCATTGCTACCTTAATATCTTGGCTATTTGGTTTAGGCTATGTTTTATATATTTTAGCGATTAAACGCGGTTTAATTCACAGCCACTTAATGACTATTAAGGACTTTATTTATTCGGCACGTGGTATTTTGCATATTGGCTTGCCTGCTGCGGGCGCAAATATGTTAACACCGGCTGCCTCCGCAGTATTAACCGCTATCGTAGCCAATTATGGCGCATCAGCCGTAGCTGCTTTTGGGGTGGGATCAAGAATTGAATCTATTGCCTGTTTGTTGGTGTTAGCGCTGTCGATGACCTTACCCCCCTTTATCAGTCAAAACCTTGGTGCTGGTAACATGAAGCGTGTTGAAGACGGCTACAAAACCTCAATTAAATTTGTTTTAGGCTTTCAGGTGCTTGTTTATGTTGTACTCGTGTTAGCTGCGCCGTTTATTGCCGACGTGTTTTCTAAAGAGCAAGCGGTTGCCGATATTATTAAACTTTTTATTTGGATTTTACCGTTAGGCTATGGCTTTCAAGGCGTTATTATATTAACAAACTCATCATTTAACGCACTGCACAGGCCTATAGTTGCGCTGGTGTTAAGTGTTATTCGTTTATTTATTTGTTATGTGCCGTTAGCTTATATTGGTAGTTTATGGTTTGGTATAGAAGGCTTTTTTATAGGAGCTTTACTTGGAAATGTGGTGATGGCGGCTATTTCTTATGGTTTGTTTAACAAGCAATGTGAAAAAGATCGTGTCACGGTAGAGGTTATTACTTAATGAAAGCGTTGAAAATACATTCAGATTATACGCCTAGTGGCGATCAACCTACGGCAATCGCAAAATTGCTCGATGGTATTGACTCAGGTTTAGCACATCAAACATTATTAGGGGTAACCGGCTCAGGTAAAACCTATACCATCGCCAATGTTATTGAAAAGCTCAATCGGCCCACCATGATGTTAGCGCCAAATAAAACCTTGGCAGCCCAATTATATGGTGAAATGAAAGATTTCTTTCCTGATAACGCCGTAGAGTACTTTGTTTCTTATTATGACTACTATCAACCAGAAGCCTATGTGCCAACAACCGATACTTTTATCGAAAAAGACGCCTCGATCAATGAACATATTGAGCAAATGCGCTTATCAGCAACCAAATCACTATTAGAGCGAAAAGACGTCATTATTATCGCCTCTGTTTCAGCAATTTATGGTCTGGGTGATCCCGAGTCCTATTTGAAAATGATGTTGCATATCAGTGTTGGCGACATTATTAATCAGCGTGACATTTTAAGGCGCTTAGCTGAATTACAATATGCACGTAATGACATGGCATTTCAGCGCGCAACTTATCGTGTGCGTGGTGATGTTATTGATATTTTCCCGGCTGAATCAGACCGCATGGCCTTGCGCATTGAGTTATTTGATGAAGAAATTGAGCGTATCAGCATATTTGACCCACTAACCGGCGCTGTTGATCGCACGGTTGCTCGCGTCACTATTTATCCTAAAACTCATTACGCAACACCACGTGAAAAAATAGTAGCCGCGGTTGAAAAAATAAAAATTGAATTAAAAGATAGAGCGACTCAACTTAAAGAAAACAACAAACTGATTGAAGAACAGCGCATAGTACAACGTACTCAATTTGATATTGAGATGATGACCGAGCTGGGTTACTGCTCAGGCATAGAAAACTATTCGCGCTATTTATCGGGTCGTGGCCCGGGAGAGGCACCACCAACATTATTTGATTACTTGCCCAGCGATGGCTTGCTGATCATTGACGAGTCACACGTTACCGTGCCGCAAATAGGCGCTATGTACAAAGGTGACCGTTCACGCAAAGAAAACCTGGTAGAATATGGCTTTAGACTACCTTCCGCGCTTGATAATCGTCCAATGAAGTTTGAAGAATTTGAAGCATTGTCGCCGCAAACCATTTATGTTTCTGCAACGCCAAGCAACTATGAACTTGAAAAGTCAGCAGGTGAAATTGCTGAACAGGTTGTGCGACCAACTGGACTGCTTGACCCAATCATAGAAGTTCGCCCAGTTGACACACAAGTTGATGATCTGCTGTCTGAAATTCGCAAACGAGTGAAGATTGATGAAAGAGTTTTAGCAACGACATTAACCAAACGTATGGCGGAAGACTTAACCGATTATTTAGACGAACACCAAGTTAAAGCTCGTTACTTACATTCCGATGTTGATACCGTTGAACGGGTAGAAATTATCCGAGATTTTCGTTTAGGAAAATTTGATGTGCTAGTCGGTATCAACTTACTGCGTGAAGGTTTAGATATGCCAGAAGTTTCCCTAGTGGCCATTCTTGATGCTGATAAAGAAGGCTTTTTGCGCTCAGAACGTTCACTTATTCAAACCATTGGGCGAGCGGCACGTAATATTAATGGCCGCGCGATTCTCTATGCTGGGCGCATCACCGGCTCAATGCGCAAAGCGATTGATGAAACCGACCGGCGTCGCGTTAAACAGCATCAATACAATCTTGATAACAACATTACCCCACGTGGTGTCAGACGTCATATTTCTGATGTAATGGACCTTGATGGTGGTAAAACCCGGGCAGCAGCAGCACTAAAAGCGGCCGAGCCGGCTTCAGAATATGAAACCTACACAACTAAACAAATTGATGCCAAAGTAAAAGAATTAGAAACAACCATGTTTAATCATGCGCAAAACTTAGAGTTTGAATTAGCCGCGTCAGTACGAGATAAAATTGCCAAATTACGCGATTTACAGTTGGCGACTTAGCGGGTGATAAAGCAATATTTATAAGGTTAATTATTCAATACCTATGTTAGCTGCATAGGTATTAATACTGACTGTAAAAATAACCAAGGCAACATAATTACCCGCAGGCCCTCTGTTGCCTTTACATGGGCCAATACAAACTTAATGTAGGTTGGGTTTCAGCCCATCAAGTTAAATGAAATTTAACCATTTTCGGTACAAATACAGATCAACAAAATAATACTCGCAACAAGTATTTTGCGCCCCATTAGGTTAATCGTCCGCTAAACAGTTGACGGACTAAAGTCCGACCTACAAAAAACTGTCAACGTGAGATTATCAGCCAACACAAGTTATCAGCTGTAGGCCCCGTTTAGGTTGGACTTCAGTCCATCAAGTTAAATGAAATTTAACCGGTTCAACATAAATACTAAAGGCCAACCGACAAAAAAGTTTTTGCAACAAATATTTTGCGCCCTATTAGGTTAATCGCCCGCTAAAAAGTTGACGGACTAAAGTCCGACCTACAAAGAAACTGTCAACGTGAGATTATCAGCCAACACAAGTTATCAGCTGTAGGCCCCGTGTAGGTTGGACTTCAGTCCATCAAGTTAAATGAAATTTAACCGGTTCAACATAATTACTAAAGCCCAACCGACAAAATAATACTCGCAACAAATATTTTGCGCCCTATTAGGTTAATCGCCCGCTAAAAAGTTGACGGACTAAAGTCCGACCTACAAAGAAACTGTCAACGTGAGATTATCAGGAAACACAAGTTATCAGCTGTAGGCCATGTGTAGGTTGGACTTCAGTCCATCAAGTTAAATGAAATTTAACCGTCTCAACATAAATGCTAAAGGCCAACCGATAAAATAATACTCACAACAAATGTTTTGCGTCCCATTAGGCTAATCGCCCGCTAAACAGTTGACGGACTAAAGTCTGAGGAATCCCCACAAGTTTAACGAGTAAGCGCTTGATATCTGGTAATATGTTAATCACCACAAAAAACAAATAAACCAAATACAAGCGCTATGCCTACATTATCAGACTTATTCTCTTCCAA